>CAVGIM010000037.1:0-30216 GCA_963629575.1 Candidatus Methanomethylophilaceae archaeon | reverse complement strand
TAAAAGGGTATGGAAGCGAGGGACAGAGGTTTATTGCAAGTATTGCTGCAAAAAATTCTGGAACAATTGAAAGTTCTTATGGCTCTCTGCATGCAAAACGTTTGGGTGGTAAAGTTGATGGTTACGGTGCTTTGTTTTCTGGGGGGATAGCAGGTGCAAACGCTGGCTTGATTCAGAAATGTCATTCTATATTTACAATAGACACTTTGAATATATATAGTGGTGGAAACTATCTTCTTTTCATCGGTGGCTTAGTTGGTGCAAATCAAACATACTCTAAAGCAGAAATCAAGCAATCGTATTCCGAAATGCATATAAATCGGTTTTGGATCTATGCCAAAACTCCTATAAATATATCTTATGTGGGGGGCGTTATTGGGCATGCCCTCAATACTGAGATAAGTGATAGTCACGGAATATTCCATATTGGGGAAAAAACACCAAATCTTGGCACAACAAGACAGAGCCTCTATTGGGCTGGCCTAACTAGAACGACTGTGACCAGAGAATTCAACAATGGAGGAGATGCTCCATCCGAAAACGGCTCTGCCATTAATAATTCTTATGTCCTTCTAATGACTGATACCGATATATCAGACTATATGAATCTTTCGGGAATTGTAAATACTACTTCAGAAAAGACAACAATGAGTAATGTGTATTTTGATAAAGATGTTGCTTCGAAAAACTATACAAATTCAGTAGATGCCGTTACAAACAATAAATCCTCGGAGTCTTATAATGTTCTAGGCAAAACCACTGCGGTCATGCAATCCGAATCTTTTGTAGAGACTCTTAACACGAATGCTGGCCTTGACGACAATAGCGGAATGTGGCAATATTGCGAAGGAAACTATCCGATTCTCGTGAGCGAGGGAACCTGTGAAGAGTTTTACTCGAAATACGGATTGTCAAGCAGTTCTCAATTGTCGTCTTCGTCAGAAGCATCATCAGAAGAATCCTCTAGCTCAGAATCTATGTCAAGCAGTTCCTCTGATTTAATTATTGAATCTTCGTCAAGCAACGAATTCCATATTTCTTCTAGTTCAAACGCGTTCGTATCATCATCTTCTGCGAATGAAGGAAGTTCCTCCGCTAATGCGGAATCATCTTCTTCGACAACAACTTTGGTCCGTAATATTGTAAAACCTACATTTAATATTGCTGTAAACGGAATGACTTTAACGATTACCAATGCGCAAGAAGGGACTATTCGCATTTTTGATGCCCTCGGACATTTGGTTAATACAAAACAAATTGTTGGACCTGCGACTAGCGTTACCTTGCAAACATCGGGCGGTTACATTGTACGCATCAACGGATCCAGCCAAATGGTGAATCTAAAGTAGAAGAGATTCTCGATGGCAGATAAAATAAAAATCATCTTCTGGCCAGATGTCTATAAGGAACAGGGCCATTGGCTTCCGACACTTGCGTGGGCGGAGTATATTCACAAAACTTACGGAGATAAATATGCCATAGAGTATATGGGAATCGAGGACTGTCGCGAGATTGTCGAAAACTATATTCTTGACGATGGAACAACATTCAGGTTTCACCCTATCTTAACGAATTTATACCCCAAAGGTTACACTAACGAGATTATGACAACCCCTGGAACCCGTTGGAAACCGGAGCACATTTGGGCTTTGGCTTACGCAGGATTTGACAATGACAGGAGTAGAATAAAGGCTGGAGCAGGTGAAGCCTCTATCATTTATAAAGATGCGTGTGATTTTAACAAGTTGTGGAAAGACACCATAAAGAAAGATGCGTCAAAAGTTCTTGTGGTTGGCGGGTATTTTACGGCTCTGGAACTTTTGATTATGCATTATTTTTGTGAAAACGACAAGGGTGCTTTTGATTTAGGGAGCGATTTGCATTTTGCAATTTCCACGACATGTCTCCGCCATCCAGAAGAAGATCCGGGTATTCATGCCCTGCAAAATTTACAATCATTCACTTATGAACAACAAAAAAAATTATTGAATGTTGTTGAAGACGATGAGTCTGAAGATGTCTATGATGAGCCAGATATTTCTTTGGAAGATTTCGTTGCTCCAATTGCTGATTTTCACGAGTTTATTCCATGCGCGCGGATGTTCGACTACTCCCATTACAGTCATGGTCCAAAAGTCCATTATGTTGAGCCTTGTATAACAAAAGAATTGGGCAAGATGGATGATGTTTCTGCAAGCATTGATTGGGATGGACCGGATGGAATTCTCAATACTTATGATAAAATTGTCTTTGTTACCGCCGGGTCCCAGATCTTAGATTACAAAGAGAAGGCTTTGATTCTTTTCAAATCCATTATTGATGCAATGCAAAGTTCAGATATGGAAGGTTATCATTTGATTCTCTGTGCTGGTTCTACGCTTGCTCAGGAATTGGACAGTAATTACGCTAATGTTACTGTTTGCGGTTGGGCTCCACAACGTACAATTTTGACAGCTCTTGCCACAGAAAAACACAAGGGAAGCTGTGCCATCATTCACGGCGGTCTTGCCACCATCAAGGAATGCGTCTATTGCAATGTGCCTTTCTTGGTATTGCCTTTAGGCAAGGACCAGATGGACAATGCCCTCCGTTTAGAGGATTGCGGAATCAACAACTATTTCTACATCGAATTTATCAAACCTAAGTGCTTGCTCTACTTCATCAACCAAATATTACAGGATTATGTTTCGCTCTCAAATCTTGCTGCATTGAGCAAGGAATTCCGTAATGCCGAAGATTCCCACATAGGGGCAAGAGCTATCGCGTATCTTGCTGAAAATGGGAATCTTGATGATTTTGCTTGGGATGCTGGCTAGGTTTTCGCGTTAGGGGTTCCACCAGAGCCCAGAACGCGTCGGAAACTTCCCAGGAGTGTGCCGTGATGGACCTCGCTTTCGTCTGTAAAAATATGGAGCCAGCCAGGAAAAATTTCAAGATTATTTAAGGATAAACTCTAAGTTAAATCTGGGTCTTTCTACGAGTTCTGGATTTACTTGATGGAGAATCTGCGGTATAAAAAAGAGAAGCCCGGACGGACTTCCCTTTTGGCTTTTTTGCTTCGCCTACTTTAACGCCAGGTCGCTCAAGCGGCTCGAATCGACCTGTTCGAATTCCCGCACGATTTCTTCCGAAGGCTTCTTCGTGCAAAGGCTCACCACGACAATCGTTGCAAAGCTCAACACAAAGCCCGGGACAAGCTCGTACAGGCCAAAGATTGCATAGGAATTTGCAAAGCCCGAAAGGTAGAACTTCCACACAAAGGCGAGGATTCCGCCGACAAGCATTCCGCTGATGGCTCCTGCGAGGTTAGTCCGTTTCCAGAAAAGCGAGAGCAGAACGACCGGGCCGAAAGTCGCCCCGAATCCCGCCCAGGCAAAGCTCACGAGACTCATCACCACGTCCAGGAAACCGTGCGAAGCGTTCGGGCGTCCCTGGTAGGCAAGAAGCCCCGCGACAAGAGCGATTGCCAGCACGATGCCGCGACTCACGAGCATCAGTTCCCTGTTAGACGCCTTCTTGTGAATCAAACGCTTGTACAGGTCATTGCTAAAAGCCGAAGCCGAAACGAGGAGCTGCGAATCCGCCGTGCTCATGATAGCGGCGAGGACGGCTGCCATGAGAATCGCGGCAATCACGGTCGGGAACAGCTTCGAGGCAAGCACCATGAAGACCTTTTCCGGATCATCCAGGACGATTCCCTGCTGCATCAGGTAGTAACGCCCAAAGACGGCTATCAGAATGGACGCCCCGAGCGAAAGGACAACCCACGTCATCGCGATTCGGCGGGAATGCGTAATCTCGTCCGGATTCTTGATGGACATGAAACGCACAAGGATATGCGGCATTCCAAAATACCCGAGTCCCCAGGCAAGAGAGGAGACCAAGGAAATCATCGTAATCGCCTTGCCCGTCGAAGCGTTCGTGAAGATATTCATCAGATACGGGTTCACCTTGTTCATGGCGTCAATCGTCGGAGCGAAGCCGTCATTCAGCGCACAGATCATCGCGGGGACCATCAAAACGGCGACGAGCATCAAGATCCCCTGCACAAAGTCCGTCCAGCTCACGGCAAAGAATCCGCCGAGGAACGTGTAGCCGACAACGACCACCAGGCCGACGACGAGCGAAACCGTATAGTCCCAGCCAAAGATGGTCGTGAAAAGCTTGCCGCAGCTGACAAAGCCGGACGTCGTATAGAAAAGAAAGAACGCGAGGATGAATACGGCGGAAATCACGCGGATGATTCCCCGCCTGTCGCGAAAGCGGTTCGCAAAAAAGTCCGGAAGCGTAATCGAATCGTTGCAGAAATAGGTGTATTTGCGGAGTCTGCGCCCGACAATTTTCCAGTTGACGTAGGTTCCAATCGCAAGTCCCACGCCAATCCAGGCTTCCGAAAGTCCGGAGAGATAGATAGCGCCGGGAAGCCCCATCAGAAGCCAGCCGCTCATGTCGGAGGCCTGGGCGGACATCGCCACGACCCACTTGTTCATGCTGCGGTTTCCCAGATAGTAGGAATTCAGGCTGTTCGACTTTTTGGAAAAGTAAAACCCGATTCCAAGCATCAAAAGCAGATAAACGATGAAAACGATTATCGTCGTCGCCATAAAATCTCCTCGAAAAGATCCAGGCCAAAGATAAAAATTAATTCTTGCCGAGCGTAAACACTTCGCGGAGTTCGGCGTCGGAAAGTTTCGCTATCCAGTTCTCGCCTGTCGAAACGGTCATCTCGGAAATTTTCCGCTTGCTTTCGATGATCGCGTCGATGCGCTCCTCGAACGTATCCTTTGTAATGAGACGGTGAACGACCACGCGGCGGTTCTGTCCGATTCGATAGGCCCGGTCGGTCGCCTGTGCCTCGACGGCGGGATTCCACCACAAATCGTAATGGATGACCTGCGATGCGGCGGTCAGGTTCAGTCCCGTTCCGCCCGCCTTGAGGGAAAGAATCAGGACTTTCCGCTCGGGATTCGTCTCGAATTCGGAAATGACGTTTTCCCGCGCCGAAAGAGAAAGTCCGCCATGATAAAAGAGCGGTTTTTCGCCAAATTCCTTCCGGATGATTTTTTCGAGAATTTCGCCCATTTCCGTAAACTGGGTAAACACCAGGACTTTTTCGTCCGCATCGAGAATCGCTTTCAAGATATCGACAAAAAGTTCCATTTTTCCCGAAAGTTCGCAGTCCAGCCGTTCGTCCTTGAGATATTGCGCCGGATGGTTGCATATCTTTTTCAGCGCAAGAATCAGCTGGAGAATCTTCGCGCCGCGTTCGAACCTTTGCCCGGGAAGCGTCGGGTCCAGATTTTGAATTTCGTCCATGCAGCGCTCGTAGGTTTCCCGATAAAGCCTTGACTGTTCGGGAGACAGGCTCGCCCATTCGTTTTGTTCCAGCTTTTCGGGAAGGTCCGCGATGATAGACCTGTCCGTTTTCAGGCGGCGCAAAAAAAAGGGCGCCGTAATCTTTTGGAACAGTTCCGCGCGATGCCTGTTCAAGCGTTCCTGGATAGGCTTCTCGAATTCCTCGCGAAAGGACTTGGCGCTTCCGAGAAGCCCGTGGTTGCAAAAGTCCATGATGCTCCAGAATTCCATCAGGCGATTTTCGACAGGCGTTCCGCTCATCGCGATCTTTACGTGGGCAGAAAGAGCCTTGACCGCCCGCGTTTGGGCAGTTCCCGCGTTCTTGATGTTTTGCGCTTCGTCGATGACGACGGCTTGCCACGGGACGTTCTTCAGCCTTTTTCCGTCCGATCGCAAGATTCCATACGTAGAAAGAAAAATGTCTGCGTCCGAGTTTTCGAACGTACGGCTTGCGCCATGGTAAACGGACACGCGCAATTTCGGAGAAAACTTGCCTAGTTCCCGTTTCCAGTTTTGCAAAAGTCCCGAAGGGACAACGACCAGCGCTTTCCTTTCGGCAAAGGCTCCGTCGTTTTTCATCTGCTGCAAAAGGGCTATCACCTGCAGAGTCTTGCCAAGTCCCATATCGTCCGCGATGATGCTTCCGAATCCGAGCTTCGCGTTTCCCAGCATCCACGAAAATCCGCGTTTCTGATACGGCCGGAGCGTAGCTCGAATTTGCGGAGGGACCTCGATTTCCGCTTCGCTCTCTTTTTTCAAGCGATGAATTTCGGCAAGAGCTTCCGGAGCGATATCCACCGACATTCCCTCGAATTCCCCGGAAAGCGCAATCTGGAGAACCTTGATAGCCGAAATCCCGAAACGATTCTTCAGGCCTTCCTTCAAACGGTCCGCATCTTCGGGCGCTACATAGAAATACTGGCCATCATCATACAGCAATCCTTCGCAATCCGCATAGCGTTCCAGGAAAGCGCTTCCGTCTATCGCATGTTCTCCGACGAGAACCGACCAGTCCAGCTGCAAGAGATTTTCTAGCCGCGAAAATCCGGCCTTGGCCTTTTCCGCGGAACGAACGATCCGGGGGCACACCAGGCCGCGAACAATCCTCTCCAATCCCTTCGGCAATTCGAGAGAAATTCCAAGAACGCGAAAAAGCGGAACCGTCGTATTCAGGAAACGGACCGTCCCTTCTCCGGAAAGATGGATGTTGTCCGTCGCCTTTTGCGAAACATAGGCGTCATATCCGTCAATGTAATTTCGAATCGGAAGCGACGCTCGCAAGACCTCGCCTCTCTTTTCGTCCGGAAAGTTCCGGGTCCAAAGTTTCGAGAACGGATAGACTTCTCCCGTTACTTTATCCACAAAATCCAGATCGATATCGATCTTTCCAAAACCCGCATCGACTCCGTTTACAATCGGCAAGAACGGAGCCTCCGAAATTTCATAGCCCGATAGCCATTTTTCGAGTTCCTGCACATCCGAGAACGCCCGCTCGGACGAAAAGTCCAAAGTCGCGTCGCCAAGGAACGCATACAGCGCATCGTCCGCGAAGCTTTTTTCCACGCCGCTTTGCACATAGGTCGAAAGAATCGCGATGACGAGCATCTCGGCGGAATTTTTTACGAAGACTTTTGGCGATTCCATTTCCGAACGGACGAACTTGGGTGGGATTCTCTCTTGCAGGGCGTCCAGAATTTTTCGCACTTCGGGAATCGATCGGAGAGGAAGCCAAAAGACTCTGGCGTTTTTTCCGTCGATGGCGAAAAGTTTCGGATAGACCGCGCCACTGTTCAGGATTTCGAGCGAGACCTTTCTCGCCAGATGGAGAAGCCTTGCCGAAGAATCCGCCTTCGACATGCCGGTTGGACTTTCCACCGAAACCGCGTCCAGGGCCCACTCCAGGGGAACCGTTCCAAACATCCAGTGCGCTTTTCCCACGTAGCGGACCGCTCGCGCTTCTTCCAGATCGACAGACTTTTCCGGATAGCGTTCAAATTTTCGCGAAAAGATTTCCAAAAGGAACTCCCGATATTCGCAAACAACGGAATTCCCGAAAACGGAACCGGGAACAACCGCATCCAAGACCGCCTTGCGGACATCGGGAACTTTAATCTGGGGAAATTCGACGGTATCGCAAGGACTTTCGGATTTTTCGATCTCGCCATGGATGAACCGTTCCGAAAAGTCCGGCAAGGAGCGCCTACCCCTTTTCGCGGAAAGTTCGCCTTCCCACGAAGTCTGCGTACATTCTTCCGCAAGAAGTCCCATGTCCAGGCCGCGGATCGCAAAAACGGTAAACGGATTTCTATCGATCTTCTTTCCGACGGCAAAGAGCGCCGCATACGCATGAACGCACATGCCCCGCATTCCACAGGAACACCGGGCGGAAAACTTCATCCCGGATCCCGGCAGAATTTTTAGCCCGACGCCTTGTACAAAATCGAGCGTTTCCCTGGGTTCCAGCCGGCGGGCAAGCGAGGCCGCCAGCGGAGCGTTTTTCCTAAGGGCGTCCATCAGGGAGGCTTCTTCTTCGTCCGAAAAACGGGAAAGCATCACCGAGGTCCGCTGCGAACTCCAGGAGCCGTCCACAATGCGGGCGTCAATCGTCCTCCCCGAAATCCTGATATCGACCGCTCGCGCTTCCGACTTCGCATAAAGGGAAAAGGAACGCTCGACAGCGCTCCGCCATTTGTCGCCCCAAGGGGTATGCCTTGTCGAATCCAACGCCATTTTCCGCAAAAATAAAAATTTTTGCTCAAATGTGCATTAGACTATCCCTAAATTTAGAGGTTCTCTTGGAATATCGCGTGGAATGGGATATTCCCTTACTTTTTCTTTCGCTTCGGTCCCGGCATAAAGGGACTGTCGCCATCCGAGCCGCTTCTGGACTGGGCTTTGGTCAGAACTTCTTCGCGGACGATAACCGAATCACCGTCGGAAAGGCCTTCGAGAATTTCGACGTTTACGCCATCGTTTATGCCGGTCTTGACAGGCCGGAAAGTCATCCGCCCGTTCAAATTCATCCAGACGCCGCTTCCGACGATCCTTGGCGTCGAGGAACTCGCCTTGTGCATCGCCGGAACGTTTCCTCCCATGCCCGGAGGCGGTGGCCCAAAGTCATCGTCATCCGACTTTTTTTCCTGGGGCTTCCCGTTTGGAGAAAACTTGATCGCCGTGACAGGAACGCTGAGCGCGTTCTCCACTTCTTCCGTCACAATCGTACAGGTCGCCGTCATTCCGGGGAGAAGCTTCAAGTCCGGATTTTCCGCGGAAATCACCACCGTGTAGGTGACGACATTCGAAGTCACGGTCGGATTCAGTCGGACCGATTCCACCGTTCCGCCAAACGTATCGTCCTGGAAGGCATCTACCGTAAACTGCACTTTCTGGCCCGCCTTGACAGCCCCGATATCCGCTTCATCGACGCTCGCCATGACCCGCATTTTCGAAAGGTCCTTCGCCAGGATAAAGAGGGTCGGAGCGCTCATCGAAGCGGCGACAGTCTGCCCGACATCGACAGAGCGTTCCAGCACCACGCCGTCGATTGGACTCTTGATGATGCAGTAGCTCAGGTTCAGTTCCGCCTGGCTGACCTCGCTTTTCCGGGTTTCCCAGGCAAGCCTTGCCGCGTTCATTTCGTATTCCGCCGTTTCCAGATCGACAGCGCTCGCGCTTCCCGATTCGGAAAGCTTTTTTGTCCGATTGTAAACCGAAAGCTTGTGTTCGTAATCCACCTTGGCGCTAGAGGCCGCGATCTTTGTCTGGTATAGCGCGGTCTGCAGCTTGGAACGATCCAGTTCCGCTATTACCTGGCCTTTCTTTACCCGGGAATTGAAATCGACGTAGATCTTGCTGATGTCGCCCGACACTTGCGTTCCGACATTGACCGTGTCCATCGGCGAGAGTGTTCCCGTCGAGGATATCGTCGTCTGGATGGCAAGACGGGAAACCTTTTCGCTGACAAAAACCTTCGAACCGGCTTCATCGGAAGAAAGGATGAACTTGTACGCAAGCCATCCGAGAACAGCCAGAACCAAAAGGACGCCGACTATCTTTATCCACTTTTTCATTCGATATTCCCCATGTAGAGTTCGAGCAGTTTTCGGGCGAGAATGCTCGTATATTTCGCCTGGATCAGGACGCTTTGCGCATTTTGCAGATTGTTCTTCTGCTCCAGAAAATCCGTAAACGTCAAGCTGCCGGCATTCCTCTGCTCTGCGGCAACGGCAAAGGATTCCTTTGCGCTTTCAAGGCTCGCGATGGCGGCAAGCCAGCTCGCATCGGCACTCTCTGCCTGCATGTAGAGCTGCTCCAGACTGTTTTCCAGATTTTTCCCCGTTTCTCGACGCGTCACCTTGGCGCGTTCATTTTCCACCTGGGCAGACAGAATTTTTGCACGCGTCGTTCCGCCGTCAATCAGCGGAATGCTTATGCCGAGGCTCACGCTGTGCGTATAGCCGTTTTTCATCTGGCGTCCGTAGCGATCCGATTCCCAGGCCTGGAACCCGGTCGAAGCGTCCGCGCCGAGGGTCACCGAAATCGAACTGTTTTTCCCCGCAAGCTCTACGTTCCTTTCCGCCGCCAAGACCTTTAGACTGTCGGAAATCAGGCCGGGATAGCTTTTGCGGGTCGCCGAAAGAACTGTTTCTAGCGACGGAATATCCCCCAGGTCCGAGGGATTTTCGAAAGACGTTTCGGGCGAAAGGATTTCCAGCGAATCCGAGCGGGAAATTTCCAGAATCTGGCGCAAGGTGGTTTTTGCCGAGCGTTCCGCCTGTTCTGCGGAAATCAGCTTGACCTTTGCATTGGCCGCATCGCTTTTCGCAAGCGAAAGTTCGCTGCGCGTAATCGTTCCCGCTTCGAAAAGACGCTCGTGATAAAGGACCAGCGAATCGGAAAGTTCCAGCGCGGAATAGGCCACTTCGCGGGATTCTCGCGCCGCAAGGAGTTTCACGAAGGCGTTCATCGCGTTTTCCTGCACGGTAAGCGCAGAGAGTTCCGTATTAAATCTTGACGCTTCCAGGGAGAGCTGCTTGCTTTCCACGTCGATGCCTGCCGCGCCTCCATCCCAAAGCGTGTAGGAACCGGAAATTCCCATGCTCAGGCGATAATGGTCCTGTGTCGTTCCGTTAAACGGGCTGTCGTAGAGGCTCTGGTTCACATGCGCGGAAAGAGTCGGGTATTTCGAAGTCCGCGACGAATTCAGAGCGGCTTCGGAAGCGCGTTCCGAAAGTTTCGCGCTTTCCATTTCCAGGCTGCGTTCCTTGGCCATTTTCACGCAATCTTCAAGAGAAAGCGGTGGAAGCGCCCAAGCGGATCCGGCAAGGACCGCGCACAAAAAAAGCATCTTGTTTCGACATTTCACGAAATTAAGATGCTCATTCCGATAAAGGCGTTGCATAAAAATTAAGGCGTTTCCGCGGGCGAAATTTCCTCCGACTCTTCGACTTCGTCCGGCACAAGAGATGCCATTTCTCGACGTCTCTCCTTTCGAAGAGAGTCCCGCTGTACGGTATCCTTCAGGCGAAACGCACCATACGTTCCAAGCCCACCGACAACGGGGAGGAAAAACGGGACGAGGCTTCCCGACACGCAGGAACCTTTCCGTACGCCAAGCAGGGCAAAAAGCGGAGCGATCGCAAAGCCGCACCATGTACCGAGTCTCCCGAAATAGCGATTTCGACGTTCCCTCCCGCGGATTCCCTCGGCGGGCTGCATGGCGTCGAGCGTAAAATGCGCAAGAACAAACGAACCGGCAACCGCCGAAAAAACGCTGAACAGGACGCGCATCCCGGCAGGCATCCGTTTCGAGATCCTGGAAAACCCAAGCGCATGCAAGAGGAAACCGACAGTCGCAAAAGCAAGCAGGAGCCGCGTCACCGCGGGACTTTTGAACGTATCGTCGATGCACCAGTTCACGAAATGCTCGCAGTTGTTCCCGTATAGATAGTAAGAGCGTTCATAGAGTCTTTTCTTTGCCCGCTCCACAGCCGATACCCCGGTAAACTTCGCGTTCGGATGTTCCAGCACGCGAAAGCCATGTCCGTCACAAAAACGCTTGAGCGATGTCTTGACGACGGCGCCGTAGCGGATAAGTCCCGGCAATTTCAAGATATCCCGGCACGAGAGCGTCCGAGCCATCCCTGAATAGTGGATGACGCGACCGTTCCCGATATAGAGACCATGGTGGTTAAATCCCATCCGCGGAGAAACCAGGTGGGAGCCGACCGGAGGTTCCGGAATCTTGGATTCATCGACAGCTTCGCTCATGTTTTAAATATAAACGAAAAAAAGGGATTCGTTTCAAGCGAATCCCTTGAAGTGGACGATACTGGATTTGAACCAGTGACCTCTGCCGTGTGAAAGCAGCGCTCTAAACCAACTGAGCTAATCGTCCAAAGCGATCCAAAGATACAAAAGCCCGCGCATTGCGTCAAGGCTCATTTTCGCATCTCCGCTTTTTTACAGATACTTGTCTTCCGCCTTGCCCAGGATGTCCAGAAAATCCGACTGTGTTCTGGAACCTATCAGATCCTTGCGGACTTCGGCGTTCGCGAGAATCCTGCTGACCGAAGAAAGAGCCTTGAGGTGCGGTCCGACCGTATTGCCCGGGCTGACTATCAGAATCAGGAGATGCACTGGTTCACCGTCCATCGCATCGAAATCGATTCCCTTTTCCACGGTTGCCGCCACCATGCACATCCGATCGACGTAATCGATTTTCGCATGGGGAACCGCCAGTCCGCAGCCGATTCCCGTCGAGCGAGTCTGTTCGCGCTTCCAGACCGCATCAAAAATTTCATCGCGATGTTCCAGCTTGTAGGAAGCGCAAAGCGTATTCACCAGTTCGTTCAGAATCTGTTCCTTGGTCGTGCTTTGCGAATTGATGATTACGCAGTTGTCCGCAAATCGTTCAGAAAGACGCATAGATGTTTCCTTGTTATTTCTAAAAGTTTAGCAAAAAAAAGCGAAAAGAGAACCCTTGTGAGCGAAAAAGAAATTTTGTTCGCTAAATTTGCCATTTTTGGCGGTTTTTTGCGGAAAAATGACAATTTTAGTGTTTCGACAGGAGCGTTCGATACGCCTTCCGGGCCTTTTCGACAGGTATCTGCCCCGGCGCAACAGCCGCTCCGAGCGAGCAGTAGGCGAGGTTCGCTCCGAACGAGAGGCTTTTTAAGCGCGATTCCTCGCCGGATTTTCCCATGGCGAAACAGGAGAAAAGTTCAAAACGGTAACCGTCTTCGCGAACAGACTCTATCCAAGGATAGACGTGGTCAAAATCCCCGGGCAAGCGGCTCATGCAGGCGATTTTTAGCCCTGCGCATTCCGGTCCGGTAGCGCATTTTCTTAAACGATCCAACTCGTCCAAAGTCGGAACCTTTTGAAAATCATGGTGCGAAATCAGAACCTTCTTCGGGAGATCGTCAAAGATCGGAAAGTCTCGCTGGTAGGACCGGTGGCCATTGCGCATCGTCCAAAATCCTTTCCGTTTTTCGCAGACGCGTTCATCGTTCCAGATTTCAAAAATTCGATGTTCCAGCCTTACGAACTCTTCGGCTTCGATGTCAAGGAAATCCGGAAACACGTCTGCCGTCAAAATATCACAGATGTATTCCGCCCGATCCATCGCTCGCGCATCGGGAAACTTTCCTCCATCCCGCTCCAGGCGAAAGGTTCCAATCAGGAGCGCATCCGGAAACGCGCCGCGAATACGACCGGCAACCTCTCCGAGCGATTTTCTGGAATACCCGGCCGCGAGAAGCAAATCGTAGCGAATTTCCAGCGCGGAACATTGCTCCGCAATTCTTGAAAGTTCGCTCTGCGGATCTTGCAGAATTTCGCCAAGCGTTTCCGCATCCAGAACGCCCGCAAAAAACGGTTCACCGAAGCTTTTCAAGTATTGACCATCTTCTTTCATCGAAAGATGAATATAGAAATTCAGAGCCTTGTCCAGAGCTTAGTCGAGAGAGCTTGGAGCTTAGAGACGTAGAGCGGGCTGTTACTCTTCTGGCCGAAAGGCTTTTGACGTTTCACGTCTAGGCTTTTTTTCGCGAAGCGACCTGTTTCCGCCTGTCCGCAGCAGGCGGGCCTTCCCGGCGAGGGGCGTGCCAGAGTTTAGTCGGGAGAACTTAGATCTTAGAACAGTGAACGTTTAAGCTTCTTGTATGCAGAACATAGATGTCTGAAAATCTCAGTTCTAAAATCTCAGTTCTAAGTTCTGATTTCCCTTCCTTGCATCCACCCCCTAGGCCACGCGGTGTCAGAGCTTAGTTAGCAGAGCTTAGAGACGCAGAGCGATCCGCTTTACATTTGAACCTAAACGTCTGCGAAACTCGGATCTAAGCTCCAAGCTCTAGGCTCTGACCGCGCTCCAGGATGACTGTTTATCGTGCAAGGCTTTGCAGATCGCTTCGCGAACACTTCACCCTCCACACTCCACATTCCACCCTCCACTCTTCGTTCTTAATCTTCCCTTCAAACAACTGACTCCTGCTTCCTGATTCCTATCAACTATTGCTAACCACTAACCACTCTCGACATTCCACACTCCAGTCTAGATTGCGACAGGGAAAAATTCTTTTCCTATATTTGGTGTAACACAGTTTTTGTGCCCTGAAAAGCCTTTTGCCAGGCGAATGCAAAAAATTCACCGGCAGAAGAGAGAACCCGGTGAGAATCCGGGACGGTCCCGCCGCTGTATGGGAGTACGAAACCGGAGAAATTCAAAACCAGTGTGGAATTTCCATGCGAAGGAACCGGAAGTAGAGCGATCCCCAAGCCAGAAGAACTGCAAGAACTTTAGGTCCCGCTACGGCGGAACAAGAGGAACGATGCGAAAGACATTGTGTTCTAAAGTCGGCATGACAGGCCTTTGCCTGCTGTTCGCTCTCGGCGTGAACGCCATTGCCGCAGACGTGCAGGATCTGGGCGTTTCGGAGATTGCGCTTCCGCCTCCGACCCCTGCGGACATCGCTCCCAGCTACGAAGAAATTTTGCCGAGCGCATGGGAAGGGCGCGGTCTTTCCGTCGCCGAAGTTCTTTCCGCCCTGCCCGGAATCCAGAGCTACAGGCAAGGCGGCATGGGAAGCTTCCAGACGGTCAGCATCCGGGGAATCGCCGCAAAAGGCGTCTTGATTTGCATCGACGGGATTCCCATGAACGATGCGAGCGGCGGCGCGGCAGACCTCGGAACAATCGACTTGAATAACATCGAACGAATCGAAATTTACAAGGACCGCGTCCCCGCAAGATTCGGTGGCGCGGGATTGGGAGGCGCGATAAACTTCGTCACCAAGAGGGCAACGCCAAAAACGAGCGGAAGATTTCTTGCAAGCTACGGCAGTCACAACACACTGGAAGGTTCCGCCCAGGTGACCGTATCGCCCAAGGACAGCCTGAACTTTGCCGCGAGCGTTTCGGCAAGGCACAGCGATAACGACTACGAATTCACGAATCGAAACGGCACAGCCTACAATCCCGATGACGACTTTACCGACAAGCGAAGAAATGCGGACTTTACCGAATACTCCGGGAACTTTGCCTATCGCATTCTGCACCCGGAAAACTTCTTTTCCACGTTCACCGCAAACTTGGTTTATACGAAATCCGGAAATCCCGGGCAGGAAAGCTCCCAGACCAAGGTGGCAAACTTTACCGGGCAAAGTACGCAACTTGGCTACCGCCTGGAATTTCCCACTTTGCTGAACTCGGTCTTGCTCGAAGCGGGACTCTCCGGAAAATTCGAAAAGAACGTTTCCGCATCCTACTATCCGCTTGACTTTGTCGGATACAGCTACCCGGACTATATCCAATACGGACTTGCGGGATACCGTCTCTATCCGGAAATCATCGGAACAGTCGTGCTGGACCGCTTCGAAGGAACGGTTCGCGCGGCAGGAAGCGCGGAAAAATGGGAAGCGCGCGGAAGCATTCGCGAATTTGGACTTTCGCGCTACAGCGCATCCGCATCCGCTAGCGCGGAACTCGCCATGGCCCGATGGCTCGCCATTCTCGCCGAAGGAAACCTGCTCAAGACATTCGACGATATCGACGGTGGAAAGTTCCTGATGCCCACGGGAACCGCGACAATCGAAGACGCCGAAAAAAGAGACTTGAACCTTTCGGGAATGGTCCAGCTCAAGCTCGGACAGAAAAAATCCTTC
Organism: Candidatus Methanomethylophilaceae archaeon; assembly: GCA_963629575.1. Taxonomy (GTDB): domain Bacteria; phylum Fibrobacterota; class Fibrobacteria; order Fibrobacterales; family Fibrobacteraceae; genus Hallerella. The sequence goes on along the minus strand of CAVGIM010000037.1, from coordinate 14,698 downwards.
GTCGGCGGAAACGCTTCTTTCGGCAGATACTATCGACAGCCTCAGTTGATGGAACTTTACGGCGTGTACCGCGGCGTACTTTCCAACCCGAAACTCAAGAACGAAACGGCGACTCGGTTTGAAATCGGAGGATTCGTCCAGACGCCATCCCGAAAGACGACGTTGCGCGCCACCTATTTCAGCTCGTTCGTCGAAAACGGGATTTACTGGATAGCGAGCAACAACGCGATCAAGGCGTTCAACGCGAGCAAGGCGCGCATCCACGGAATCGAACTGGAAGCAAAAAGTTCCCCCGTTCCCTTTTTCGAAACAACCTTGCGCGGCACAATCCAGGACCCGCGAGACAAGGGATTCGTCAAAATGTATAACGGAAAGCTCCTTCCGGGAGAACCCGTTCACAGCTACTTTGTCGAAGGGAAGTTCTTTTTGCCTTTCCATCTGGACCTGACGTTCGACGCAAGCTACCGCACCCGGATTTTCAGCGACCGAATCAACCAGACGCGACAGCCGGCAACGGCCCGCTACAACGCGAGCCTCGGCTATTCCCCATGGGAAAGCACCCGCCTGGTATTCGGCGTAACGAACATCTCGGACGAGACTTACACAAACTTTTACACGCCAAACCCCGTTCCCGGCAGGGAATACAGGATGACCCTGATACAAAAATTCTAACCCACAAGAATTCCCGTTCAAACCGGGATGTCACCTCAAACCAAGGAAAAGACATGAGTAAAAAGATACTCCCCCTCATATTTGCCACAGGCTTCGCGCTGCTGTTCAATGCGTGCGGAAGCGACGGAAACAGCGTTTCGGGCATTGAATGCAACGAAGGCGACTGCTTCGAGGAAAGCTCTTCGAGCGTTTCCGAAAAAGAGAACTCCTCTAGCAGCATCAAGACCGAGAACACGTCTTCCAGTTCGAAGCAAAAGGAAAGTTCCAGCAGCGCGAAGGAAGAAAAATCCAGTTCGAGCGTTGCACTTTCCAGTTCTTCCGCCAAGGCGGAATCCAGCTCCAGCGAAAAAGCCGAATCGTCTTCGAGCGAAGCTCCCGAATCCTCGTCCAGCGTAGAAATCACCTATCTGAACACGACGCCGAACCTCGCGGATCTCGAAGTTTCCGGAGACACCCTGTTCGCCATTTTCCAGAGACAGTCTGCCGACTACACGATTCCCGAAGTCGGTCTGCTCGCCCTCTATGATGCCAATAGCGGCGATCTTCTCGATACCATCCGCCTTGTCACCAAGAACCCTTCCGCGGTCCAGGTCCGCGGCGGAAACGTCTATGTCGCCACGGCCGGCGAATACGACGCAACCTGGAGCCTGCCTGCCGACGCAAATCGCGGCGTCGAAAAGATCGATTTGCAAAAGAAGACCTCGAAGCTCTTCATAAGTGGAAAAGCTCTCGGAGGCGGCGTAAGCGGCTCAAGCGACTTTATCATCAACGCTAGCGGAACGAAGGGCTATGCGGCGGTTTACAAGAACTACGGCAACACGATTGTCGTCGAGATAGACCTCTCGACCGGTTCCGTCAAGGAAATCAACGGGATCAAGGATGCATCCGGTTCAATCGAATACGACAACGAAAACAACCTTCTCTATATCGGAGATCGCTTCATGGATTATGATACTAATGAAATGCACATCGGCGTGTTCACCTATGATGGAGCAAAGCTGGATTCCCTCACCGATCCGGAATCCGAAGGTCGCCTACCGTACAGCATCAAGGTTGTAAACGGTCAACCCTATGTCTTTGTCTCGGATTACAATTCGGGTAAACTTTATATCGATTATGCCGACGACGAAAAAGACGGAGTACCATATTACCAGGATTCGAAACTCGCGGTCGCGGGCAATTCGCTCTACCTGATAGAACGTTCCACGGCGCCCAGCGTTTCCAAAATCGACCTGGCAAGCGGCAAGCCTTCATCATCGTGGCAAGTTTCGCTCGACGCGGCAAGCAATCCCTATGACCTCGTACTCGCTTCGGACGGAAATCTCTGGGTAGCCCTTTACGGAACAGCGGAACTCCGGAAGATTTCGGCCAGAGACGGATCGACGCTCAAAAGCGTCAAGACCGATATTTTCTGCGCCCACGAATAGGATTTCTTCGTCCGCAATGTTAGCCGCCCGAACGCTTCGAGCGGCTTTTTTTTGCATTTTGCTCTTCTAGTTAAAGCACCATTCAGCAATTCCAGAATTTTCCCCGGCATTTTTTTCGCAGGCTGTTCGAAAAAAAAACAAACCGCAAGATTTTTTGTAACAGGATTGTTCAAAAAACTATATTACCATCTCAAGACGGACAGTGTAAATTGTCCAAACGACAAATTTGTGCCGCACAGGGTAAAAACTTTATGCAAAATGTCGAAGCTCTCGATTTCGCCGCAAAGAAAGAACTCGCCCGTATCGCCGAGCTCCCCGAAGTTTCTTTAAAGGAAAAAAGGCTCATCCCTCCGCAATACGCTGCCGAACTGGACCCGCTTTCCAGGCGCGCCACCATGGAAGAAGCGAACCTGGGATTCACCGAGGCGCAAGCCCGCGTCGAAGCGAACCGTTGCATGAAGTGCAAGAAGCCTGCCTGCACGGCGGCCTGCCCTATCGGGATGCCGATTCCGGAATACCTCGAATACGTCGTCAGCGGCAACTTTCAAGCGGCAATCGACCTTATCCGAGAGACATCGCTCATTCCCTCCATTTGCAGTCGGGTCTGCCCCCACGAACGGCAATGCCAATCCAATTGCGCGCTCGGCAAGCTGCTCAAGGACCCGGACAAGGGAATCCACATGGGAAACATGGAACGATTCTGCGCAGATTACGAACGGGAAAATCTAGGCGGAAAGAAGGCGCTGCCTGTCGCTTCGGATACAGGGAAAAAGATAGCCGTCATCGGAGCGGGTCCGGCGGGTCTCGGGGCGGCCATCGACTTGCGAACGCGCGGGCACAAGGTTGTCGTCTTTGACGAATACGACCAGCTAGGGGGCGTTCTCCGCTACGGCATTCCCGAATTCCGTCTTCCGAAAAAGATTCTGGATTACGAACTTTCCATCTTGCCCGAAATGGGAATCGAAACCCATTCCAAAGTCCATATCGGCAAGGAGTTTTCCGTAAACGACCTGCTTGACCAAGGATTCGACGCCATATTCATCGGCAACGGGGCAAACGAACCGGTTGTTCCCGACATTCCAGGGAAAGATCTCGGAAAAATTTTCACGGCAAAGGATTACCTGCGAAAGGCAAATCGCGGCGAACGCCTGGATTCCAGAAAGAATGTCGTCGTCATTGGAGGCGGAAACGTCGCCATGGATGCCGCCCGAATGGCTTTTCGCGAAGGCGCGGAAACGGTGCGACTGGTCTATCGCCGGACGATAAACGAAATGCCCGCCTGCTGGACGGAGATTCACGAAGCGACTGCGGAAGGCGTACAGGTTCTCGAGCTCAGAAGTCCCGCGGAATTTATCGCCGACGAAAACGGCAACGTCAAGCAGGCGAGGCTCAACGTTTTTACGCTGGGAGAACCCGACGAAAACGGTCGCCCTATCCCTGTCAAGGTCGAAGGCGCATCCGAAACCATCGACTGCGACACGGTGATTTTTGCCGTCGGAAACAGGGTTTCTTCGGAAATTCTCGACTCTGTCATCGGGGACGAAGCGAAGAAGAAAGTCTATGTCGGCGGAGACGCGCTTTACGGTCCCAAGACGGTCGTTCTCGCTCTTCGCACCGGGCGGGAAATCGCGGCAAGAATCCATCAGGATCTGTGCGAAAAATAAAGGTTCGCTACAAATTAAAATACTACATCCTATTTTGGCCTCCAATCTTTTCCCTGGAGGCTTTTATGCTTTTTATCGATATCGCCAAAAAATATCTCGTCGAAGATTCCGAAAACCTGGCGGAACTCACCATCCGGACCTATCGCTGGGAGTTGAACAAGATTCACGATTTTGCGCCGAATCTTGCCATTGAAGAGATTACGACAGATTTTGTCAGACGATACCGTTTACACCTAAAAGAAATCGGGAACAGGGAATCCACCATCAGCAAGGCGCTTTCCGTCTTTCGAAATTTTACAAACAAGTTAATTCTCGATGACCTGATTTCAAGAAACCCCTTTGATCGCATCAAGATTCATCGCATAGCGTCCAAGCGAGGATTTTTAAGCCTTCGAGAGCTAAAAAGCCTTTACCTGAACTTTCTGGAACATTCGACTAGGCTTCTAGAAAGCGAACGGGACTCTCTGCGTGTCTTTTTGTTTTCCTGTTTTACTGGCCTTCGCTTCAGCGATTTAAAGACACTAGACGCAAGAGAAATCGCCGATTGGAAAATCCACAAGCAGACGCACAAGACCGGCGAAGCGGTGTATATTCCCATTCCTGTCCAAGCAAGGCTCTTGCTTCCGAACATCGCAAAGGGTCCCGTCTTTCACGTGGCGGACAACGCACACTTTAACAAGAGACTCCGTAGCGGAGCGAAAAAGCTGGGATGCCACAGATACCTGCACTGCCACATGGCACGGCATACATTCGCCACGACATGCATCACCCTCGGGATTCCATTACCCGTCACAAGCAAGCTCCTGGGACACCGCAGCATTGAGACGACTTTAATTTATGCGAAATACGTCGATACCCTGCTCGACAAGGAAATGAAAAAATTTGACCGGTTGAAGTAAAGAGAAAATGCCTCGATACAATTGTCGGGGCGATTCTATTGTTTTTGCGGGTCTGTCGAATCACGGCTGTGTTGCTTTGACAACTTGAAACCGCCGGGTATAAAAATCCGGCGGGCTTTACACCTTTCCGCGGTATTGATTTTTTCACTTACGAAGGATTGGAAAATCTTTGGTTTGAGGGCTAAGACTCCGGTTTTCACGGAGAAAAGTCTTTTTCGAGGGGAAAAATAATAACCGATGCAAATTCTTACACGGTATCGGTGATTTTTTTTGAAAAAAACTTGCACTTGCTGTGAAACGTGGTTATATTTCTTTTGTAGAGTTTGTTTCAAAATCGCTGAGAAGGAGTTGCTGTTTGCCCTATCCCGTTCCTGAAACCTGGAATGTTTCCGGTATTCTGTCGAATAACGGCGTTCCGTTTACATCAGGGAAAATCGAAGCCTATCACAGGCTTGCCGATGGGACTTTGGACTGGGTGGCGGAGTGCGGCATTGGCGAAGACGGCTCTTTTTCGCTTGAATTTTCCTCCTACATGTTCCAGAAGGGGAATACTTCCATCTGCCATCCCGATTTGGTTGTCCGCCTTTTTGATTTTGCCGGGAATTTGCTGTGGGAGTCGGATGCTTACGCTGCGACGGAAACACCTTTTGAGTTGGGAAAAATCGATATTTCTAGGGCCTCTGCGGATGATGTCTGGAGCGTCGAGGGATTTGTTTTTTACAACTCGGTGACGCCTCTAGGCGCCGGAACGGTCTTTGTTTACGATCTTTGGAATGGATGTTCGACCCTCCTCTCGCAGGCATCCTTGAATGCCAAAGGCTATTTTTCCTGTTCCTATTTAAAATCGGCTTTCCAAAAGCAGGGCGCTACGAGAACCGCTCCTGGCCTTCAAATTGTCGTACGCGATTTGCAGGGACAGAGTCTCGCCACTTACGACGTCCCGTCTCCCGTATCGGTTCACCAGGTTGTCAGGATTCGGTTGGATGCGGTTCCTGGGAGCTTGACAAGTGACGATTGCCGGGTCTTTGGAAATATCAAGAATCCTCTCGGCTATCCCTTGCAAGACGATATCGAAGTAGCGGCTTTCTGTCTGTATTATCGGGAATCCGTCGATAGTGCGGGGGCGAAAATCGGCACTTTCGAAAAAGCGATGCTGGGAAATCCGGTAATTCCCGACACTTTCGGCCATTACGAGATTGTCTATAACGCATCGTCCATTCCGCAGGGGTTAAGACTCGACAGTAAAATTGCCAAAGGAAAGGACAAGGCGTCCCTTTTCGCCGAGGTCCATTATAAAAAAGGCGGTGATGGTAACGACAGCGACTGTCCTAGAAGTTTTTATTCGGCTCCGCTGGTTTTCAATGGAAAGTCCGCCCAGGAAATCAACTTTGTACTCGACCTAGAAACCGACAAGCCGATTGAATCGGAGTTTGAACGCCTCGACAGCATTCTGAAAATCTATTACCAGACGGTTGTCTCGTACAACGAAACGATCAAGGCTTCTCTCCAAGATAGAATTTCTGAATTTCTGGATAGTGTTACCCGGTTTCCCTTGGTAATCGGGCGTGAAGATGTGGATGAAGCAAAGGCCCGGGACTATTTTAAATCTTTCCAGATCGCGCATGAACTGGTTGATTCTGTCGAGGGGCTCCGGGGAGCGCTCGTTTCGGGAACCGCTCCGGTGCAGGAAAGCGTTTCTGTTTGTGCCGCCTATCTTTACCCTTTGATACGGAATGCCAAGGTCATCGATGTTTCGACGCTTTTGGCGACAGGACTCGATGAATGCAAGAAAGTGATTCAAGAGGCTATCTCGGCGAACCTTATCAGTTCGAAGCTTTCGGCGGACGAGTTCAGGCTAAAAATCTGGAACTACCTGCAAAAGTCCAAAAATGTCGCGACGGAGCAGGAAAATACTTTTTCGGCGTTCTTTGTCTTTTACCTTTTTCTGGCCAAGGAATTGGAACTGGAATCGAATGAATATGCAAATGCCGGTTCCATCAAGAAAAACGGAAAGGGGGGACGTCCCAAGCTGACCCGTTTGGGAGAACACCAGGAGCGTCTAAACAAACTTCTCGATCTGTTTTCGGATTGCGGCTCTAGCTACCAGGATTTAATCGCCTCTCTCAAGGAAGATTCGTCGATGTTCTCCTCTGCGGAAGTCGAGGATTTGAAATTCCTGATCGAATTGGGCGATTTCTGCAACTGGTATCCCGACCTGGTCGTGAGCGCCTATACATTGCTGCACAAGGAAAATTCTCCGTATAAGCCGTGCGCAAAGCCGGATTCTCAAGTATCGGAAGAGGATTCGCTCGGCGCGTGGAAGCTGGAGTATCTGCTGAAGTATGGGGATGTGTCGGGAAACGAGCCGAATTTTTGGGGTGAGGCGATTGAAAAGACCGCCGAGCGTTACGCTTGCTGGTGCCGGGAAGTCGCGCTGGCTCTTCCCCTGGATCTGTTTCCCGGTACGACGGCAAACGAACAGAAGCAAATCGCCATCCGTACATTAAAAGAAAGGCTTCGGGCAAAGTTTCCGCAGACGGAGTTGAAATTAAAGCTTTCGGAAGCTTTTTCGGCGGATGATTCCGAAAAGCCGTGGAAAGACTTGGTTTGGAAACTGCAATCGGAACCGTGGACTGATTTTGACCTGAACGCTTCCGACTTAGAAGTATTTCTAAAAAAATCCTCGGCGGCTCACGCGCAGGATGATGGAATTCCCGAAGCGACGGCAAGCGATGACGAAAAGGAAAAAATCAAGATTTTACAGCGTCTTTTCCGTTTGACGAACGATCCGCAAGCGATTGCCTACCTGGTCCGCAACGGTTTTGATTCCGCGTCGAAAATTGCCCTCTCGGACGAAGAGAGTTTTGTCGCAAAGCATGGCCTAGGCATGGGAGACAAGGAACTGGCGACAGATATCCACCGTCTCGCAAAGAACTTTGTTGCAAATGCGACTCTCGATATCGAACGCTACCACGGCAATCTGAATGAATCCGATAACACGATCCTGTCGCTACCGCGCGGATTGCAAAGTGCGAACGCTATGGCTTCCCAAAGCGGGAAAACAAAATTAAAATCGGCAAATTCCCGGACGAGCAATGTCGCAAGGCAGCGTTTGCAGAGCAAGAGTTTCGCCAACTGGAAAACTTTATTCGGGAGCATCAACCGCAATTCGGGAACCCAGAACCAATCCATCCTAAGCCCTTCGGCGTATTTGCTGGATTTGCTTGAATTTTTGAAGCAGGGGCAAGCCTATACCAAGTTCATCAGCCGTCGTCCCGATATTCTGGGTTTAAAAATGACCAAGGCGAACGCCGAAATTTCGCTTCCGACCATCGATCTGGCGATAGAACTTTTGGAAAGTCTCGTCGCTAGGAGTTCGGCAAACCAAAAGGCGATCCCGTTTTGCAACCAGACGCCGGAAAAGGCGACGGTGGAAAATTTAAGGGCGAATCCATGTCCTTGGACAGCGGAAGTTTCGGGAATGGATGTTGAAACGAACGCGATGAAGTCTCTTGGCGAGAAAATCTATCCGATGTCGCTCCCGAAGAATTTTGACCGGATGCGGGTATCGGAAATCTTCGCCAATCTTTCGTTGGACAATGCGTCCGTTGCAAGAAAACTGTGCAAAGTGGAAACGGAAAATGCCCGCGAGGATGCCTGGAATGCGACATTATTCTCGAATGGCTGCGATTCAAAACTTTTGTCCTCCGATCGGAACGAAAATTCGCATCCGACATGGGAACTTTGGGGGCTGACAGAAAATGACAATGAAGGACTCTTTTTCCCAGATAAGTCCAGACAGATAGAAAGCGAGGATTGCAAGTGGCATCGGGTTTTAAGTTATTTGGCATTTGTCCTTGACCGCGCCAAATTGACTTACGAGGAATTTGCGGAGATATTGACGTCGCCTGTGTTCGAGGATTCCGGAGTGACCGTCCATGCGGATTCCGAATCGTTCCAACTTTCGGATGTAAGCGGTTACAGGATTCTCTTTGCGGCAAATGCGGACGAAGAAGACTTTTTCTTCAAGCTCTCCGTCTTTATCCGTCGGCGGATGGCGTTTGGATGGAAGATTGAAGATGTAGCGAATACATGGAACTGCCGAGTTGATGAACTAGCGGAAATCCAGGAACTGAAAACTCGAATGGGATTGTCTGTCCAGGAAGCCGCTGTACTTTTGGGAAAATGTTCCTTGACAAGGGATGCGCTAAAAAAGATCTTTCCGATCGATTCGCTTTTCGATGCTTATGCCGAAGAGGTTTTTGCGAATGTTTCCGCGCTTGATTTTGCGAAGGAATGCGACAAGCTTCTGTACTCTCTTTCGGTGGCGGCGAATGTCTGTCTGGGAATGGATTCCCGGGACGCCGTGCTTCTCTTGCAGGAATTCTGGAAACCGATCGAAGAGCGGTCTCTGGTCTCGGCTTTTGAAGATGGCCTAAAAATTTTGTACAAATACAATCTTTGGATTGCTGGGAACGCGCTTTCCGTAGAGGATTATCTCTTTTTAAAACGCGTCGGTTTTCCCGTTGGATTGGGCGACAGGAAAAATTGCCATGCAACCCTCGACGAGCTGGATCTTTTGCGTTCTTCCTCGCTTTCAATAAGCGATTTAAAATCAATTCTCGAACCGCAATTGATCCCGCTGACAGAATCTTCTTTCTTTGCCGTGGAATTCAATGCGAATGTACGGAAGTCTTTGGATGAATTCGATGAAGTCGATTACGAAACCGCGATTCACGGGCTGTTGAAAACATTGGGCAAGGAAAATGCCGAGGAAATTTTCGACGCGTGGAAAAATGACTTTGAACCGGATGCCGGCGGAAAGTGGAATGACTGTCTAAAAGACATGCTTCGATATGTTTCGGAGCCATCCCCTTCGTGGAAAGATGTTCTTGCCGCGGATGAAAGCGGGACTGCATTCTACAACGCACTCCGTGCTGAACTAGCCTTTGAAAGAACCCTTGCCCTCATTGCCGAAAAATTTTCGATGACATCGGATGCGGTTGCGGAGCTTTTTGAAAAACTGAAAGACGATGCTTTGGATGATCTGGCGGAATGGAAAAATTTCGCAATGAGGGAAAATATAACGTCGGCAGATGATTGGAGCGAAAACGATGTCGCTCTGATAGAAATTCTCTGCAATCGGATCGTCCGTTGTTCCGCGCTTTACCGATTTACGCAGTCGTTGGAGCTTGGCTTTGAATGGGATTGGAAAAATTTGCTTTCTCCTGCGGGAAGGACTCCGTATGGATTGTTTGAAGAAGTACTTTGTGCGTTCGTCGCATCTTCCCGAATTTTGGGCGAAGTTTACAATTATGGCGAGTTAGAAAATCTTGACGCCTCGGATGAAAAAATTCGGATTTCGAACGAAGCCTTTGACGCGATACTGACGGCTTCCGGAATCGATTTTGAACGAGATGAAAACAGCCGTGCGATAACGTCATTAGAAATGAATTCGCCTTTTGCATGGTGCCGTTTTGCGGAAATGCTCTCCCTATACCGGAAGACGAATACGCTCCCCGCGGATTTGAAAAACTTGCTGGATGCAGACGACGCTTCGTATTCCGAATATGCCAAGACGTTTGAGGAGAATCTAAAACTTTCCCGCACCGATTCGGAATGGAACCGTTTTATCCAGGGCGTAAACGACAAGATTCGGCAACAGAAACGCGATGCCTTGGCGGCTGTGGTCTGCAACGAGTCGCAGATTCCGGCAACAGCGGGAAACTATCCCGCGGTCTTTGTCGATGAAAGCGATATCTATTCCTACTACCTTCTCGACGTGAAGATGGAACCGGACATGGCGATTTCGCGAACGGTCCAGGCGGTATCGTGCATCCAGCTTTACGTGCAGCGCGCGCTGATGGGACTCGAAGGCGGCTACACGCTGAACGACACGCAAAGGGAACAGTGGGAATGGATGAAGAATTTCCAGGTCTGGGTTTCGAACCGCAAAGTGTTCCTGTATCCCGAAAACTGGATAGACGGAGACCTGCGAAGCGACAAGACGCCCTTCTTTGTCGAACTGGAAGATCGCCTGGCCGAAGTCGGTAATGACCAGGAAGCGATGACCGAGGCTCTCGGCGAATACCTGAAAAAGGTTTGCGACACGTCCGAAATCGATATCGTCGGAGCCTGCAAGCAAGATGGCGGAAGTGCCGCGGGCGTGCTCTATACCCTGCACATCGTGGGCCGTACGCGGGGCGAACCCCACGCCTACTATTATCGCAAATACGAGGCAACCGCGCTATACGGCGGAAATTGGACTCCGTGGGAAGAAGTGCCTGTCGAAATCGACGGGGCGGCCATCCAGCCAGTGATTCTCGGCGGGCATTTGTACATTACCTGGTTGCAGGTCGTGCAGGGCCAGAAGCAGAAAAAGACGGGAGAGTCGGGCGGAAAGCAGGCCGCGGTTTCCGTGGAGTATTACGCCGAGCTGCGGCTGAAGTGGACGGCTTTCACGGGGACAAAGTGGACCGGCGTAAAGGTCGGGAAGCAGGCCGTCTATGATGTATCCGAAAACCAGCTTGATTTCATATTGGGTGAAAACGAAAGCCTCGCCGAACGCTATTTTGCCATCGATGTCTCCGATAATTCCGATGCATTGAATCTGCAGGTTTGGCGCACGTTCCCCGATTTTGTCGATACGCCACATGTGGTCGCTGTTCCCGTGGCGAATTCTGCGCCGATGGCTGGCGACGTGGAAGGCCTGGACAATGCTCCGGCGACGACCTATATCCTAAAAACGGAAGTTTCGCGCGAATACAGGGCGGACCAGCGGATAAACCATGTCGGAAACTTTTCGCTTGCGCAAGACGGTTCCGATACGGCGTCAAACCAGGTCGAACCGAATACCGGGAATCCGATCGCTTTCACTTATGGTGAATTTGTGAAGAACCATTCTCCGTCGGGATGCCGCCTTGTAGGGAACCTGTTCCATAACGCGGGCGGTTCTCTGGTCTTGCAGGACGGAACCAAAATCTTTGGCAATACGCGAGGCCCGTTCAGGCTGCTGTCCGTGAACATGGGATTTATTTGCCACGAGGACAGGCCGTTCTTTTACATGGATTCCAAGGGAGTCTTCCTTGTCCGCACCGTTTCCGGCGACGGCGGGTCGGGGGCGAACAGCGTCCCGAACTACCACGTGGAAACGGTTTCCAACCCTCAGGCGGGCGAGTTCCGCCGGCGTTTTCTGCAGGGCGGCCCTAAATGGCTTTACAGCCGCGAGACAGAGGCCTTGCCCGTCTCGGACAGCTACTATTATTCCTATTCTTACTACAACTACTATTTCAGCGTCTATCTCGGCTACTACACGGCGGGCGACTGGCAGGCCTGGGATTTGTCGCAGACGCTGTTCGAACACGGTTACTTGCCGGGCAGCGTCGTTGCGGAACCCTATCCGTCTTCGACGGTCGATTTCTGCTGGGGATCGGCGACTTCGATTTACAACTGGGAACTGTTCTTCTTTGTCCCGATGCTTTTGGCGGACAGGATGCTTGCCGAGCAGAATTGCGAAGCGGCGCTGAACTGGATCCAGCTGGTGTTCGACCCGCGGATAGACCTCACTCCCTACGAACGGACAAAGCGCTTTGTCCGGGAGCTTTCGAAAGGAGCCAGGTATTGGAAGTTCCTGCCGTTCTTTGCGAACCCGGATGCCGACAGGTCGATTCTTTCCGAACTGTCGTTTCCGACGCCTCACGATGCCTTGCCCGACAGGAAGGCCATCCAGTTGCTGATAGACCGCTGGAAGAACGATCCGTTCAACCCGCAGATGATTGCGCGCTACCGCCCGGTCGCCTACCAGAAATATGTGGTGATGAAGTATCTCGACGCCCTGATCGGCTGGGGAGACCGGCTGTTCTCGCAGGATACGACGGAATCGGTCAACCTGGCGGTGCAGATGTACATTCTTGCGGCGGAGATTCTCGGACCGAAGAGCGCCGAGGTTCCCGACCCGAGGAACGCCACGGCGTTCAGCGTGCAGGAGCTGATGTCGAATGGCATGAATGTGATGAACAACGCGTTCGTCACCTACGAGGACACGATGCTCACCGGCAAGAGCCGCGAAAAGGCGACGCCGCAGCGGCTGCTTCCGGGCAAAACCATGCAGCTCGCGCATACGACGGGGATGATGTTCTATTTCAACGTGCCCCGCAACGAAACATTGGCTGCGTATTGGGACACCGTGGCGGACAGGCTCTACAAGATTCGCAACAGCCTCAATATCGAAGGCGTAAAGAGAACCCTTGCGCTGTTTGCGCCGCCCATCGACCCGGCCCTGCTCGTGAAGGCGAAGGCGAACGGGGTTTCCATCAGCGAGGCGCTCGCCGACGCTTCGTCTGCGTTGCCGTACTATCGCTTTAAAGTGATGGTCGCGAAGGCGATAGAGATTGTTCGTGACGTGATGCGGATGGGCCGCGACCTGCTGGACATCCTCGAAAAGTACGACGCCGAATCCTTGGCCGTTCTCCGGGCGTCGCACGAAAGGACGATGCTCGCGCTGCAGAAGACCGTCACGGACATGGACGTGGCGGAACTCGAAAAGGAACTCGAATCCGTCGAGACGGAACAGGAAAACGCCTCGGCGGAACAGGCTGAACAGGAGGAATATTACAAACCGCTGAAGCTGGAAGAACAGTACGCCAGGTTCATGGAAAAAGTCCGGAAGGTGCAGGAAACGGTGGAGAACGTCAAGAAGGCGGCCTCAGTCGCTTGCAAGATCCCCGACCTGGACATCGGCGCCATCGCGAACGGCCTGGGCGGCCCGTCGTTCAGCGCTCTCTCCGCCGGCGGTACGAAGATGGCCGAGAACCTGGTGAACGAGGCCGAGAGCTACGCCTCCCGTTTTGTCCAGCGTCAGGTCTCCGCCGCCAAGATGAAGCTGCAGGCCGAGGCAGAACGCCGGCTGCAGGACTGGACGATGGCGAAGACCGAAAAGGCGAACCGTGCCAAGACTCTCGAAAAAAAGAAGGTCGTCGCCGAAATCAAGATAGATTATGCCAAAAAGCAGGTTGATAAGGCCGAAAGAGAGGTTGAGCTCAAGGACGAAATGTACGAACATTTGTCCGAGAAGTACACGAACGCCGAACTCTACGGCTGGCTGAAGAAGGAAGCGGGCTCCGTCTATAAGTCCCTTTTCCAGCTGGCTGTGAAGGTAGCCCGCAAGGCGGAGAAATGCTATCACTTCGAGATAGGCGATACCGATATCGACGCCAAGTCGTCAAAGACGTTCGTCAAGGGCTGCGGCTCGTACTGGGACGGCCTGCACAGCGGACTGCTTGCGGGAGAAAAGCTGCTCGCCGACTTGCACGTGATGGAAGTCGCCTATCTGGAAAACGACAGGAACGAGCTGGAGATAACGCGACCGGTGAGCCTGTGGGAATTGGAAAATAGAGTATTTGTCGGTGCACAAAGTCAGGAATCATTAAAAACCCTAAACAGTAACGGGTATTGTGAATTTACTATCCCCGAAGGACTATTCTCGTCTGATTTTCCTGATCAATACTTCAGGCGAATTCGGGATATTCGAGTTGAGGTTGTTGCGTCAAACTATACTGGTCACTATTTAAATGCGCAATTATCTTTGACAGAAAACTGGCTAGACTTGAAGGGAGACGAACCTAAAATTGGAAACCGAATAGGAACCCAAACGATGGCTACAAGTACAGCACATAAAGAAGCTGGGAAATTTGATTTCCGCTTTGGCTCTGACAAATTCCTACCTTTTGAAGGTGCTGGAGCCGTGGATTCCAAGTGGTCTTTGACGATTAATGGCTATAAAATTACTGGAGCTGGTGAAAATAAAACAGGCCAAATTTTGGGCCCTGGAGATATTGAAGATGTGATTGTTCATATCAGTTATACCGCCCGTATGGGAAAAATCCGGTCACAAGGAGGTACGGACTAATGCAAACCCGATTCTTTATTCTTTTCTTTGCGATGTTTTTATTGCTGTCTTGCGCAGACGAAAGTTCTAGCGGTCCTGCAAATGAAAACAGTTCCGCATCCCGCGGTTCGGAAATTGTTTGCGATATTG
>CAVGIM010000036.1:0-30382 GCA_963629575.1 Candidatus Methanomethylophilaceae archaeon | reverse complement strand
ATTGTCAATGTCAGGGCTTAGACAGAGCTTAGTTGAGAGAACTTAGAGCTTAGAGTCGCAGAGCGATCCGCTTTACGTTTGAACCTGGACATTTGCGAAACTCAGATCTAAGCTCTCAGTTCTAAGCTCTGATATCCACCCCCAGGGCCACGCGGTGTCAGAGCTTAGTTGAGAGAACTTAGAGCTTAGAGTCGCAGAGCGATCCGCTTTACGTTTGAACCTGGACATTTGCGAAACTCAGATCTAAGCTCTCAGTTCTAAGCTCTGACCTCCCCCCCTGGTCCTGCCGCTACTCCACTTCCACTTCGTCCGGATTGGTAACGCGAACTTCGATTCGGCGATTCTGTCTGCGGCCTTCTTCCGTATCGTTCGACGCCTTCGGGCGGGAATATCCGTACCCAACCGCCGTAACGCGATCTTTCGAAATTCCCTTGCGGACCATGTAGTCGCGGACGCTCTTCGCCCGCTCCTCGGAAAGCTTCTGGTTGAACTCCTCGCCGCCCTCGGAACTCGTGTGCCCTTCGATTTCCACTTTCGCTTTCGCGTTCTTCTTGAGCCCTTCGATCGTACGGTCCAGCGTCGCGAGGGACGACGGCACAAGTTCCGCACTTCCCGCCCGGAACGAAATTCCCGAAAGCTCCGCCCTGGTATCGTCAAAGGCGACATTCACCGAACCGTAACTCGCCCGGGGAGAAACGTAGGGAGTCTCGCCGCATCCAAAGGGGCCGGTCAGGCTTTCGCAAAGAATCCGGTAAGAATCTTCTCGCGGAATGAGAAACGACGCTTCGCCATACGCATTCGTCTTTACGACAATCCGGTTCTTCGGATTTTTCTCGCCGACAAAGGTGAGCGTCTTGTTCTTTTGGGGAACATCGTCGAAATTCGTGTAGGAAACGTTCAACACGGCGTGGGTCTTGTTCGGAGCCAGATCCTTCGCCACGGAAAAGGCGGCAAAGGCAGAGACAATAAAAAGCAAGCGTTTCATTTGTTTTCCAGGAAATATTTTCCGACAGCCAAAGCTATCCGTTCACCGCCTTGAAATCGGCCACGTTCCTTGTAAATTCCGCAAGGTATTCCCGAAGTTCGCGCGCGACCGTTTCCGGTTCGTAGCCGAACTTTCTTTCCAGAACGGAAGCCGGAGCCGATGCGCCAAAGCGCTCTAGCCCGACGACCTTGCCAAAGCCTCCGACGATATCCTTGAAGAGAATCGGAAGCCCGCTCGAAAGAGCGAAGACGGGCGTCCACGGAACAATGACGGAATCGCGATATTCCTTGGACTGGAAAAGGAAGAGTTTCGGGCTAATCATCGATACAACACGGACAGCGCGTCCTTCCTTTCGAAGGATTTCCGCGGCGTCGTGCCCGAGAAGTACATCGGAACCGTTCGCGACAACGGTGAGTTCGGGATTCTTGCCGGCAGGCGTGTTGTCGCTGACGACATAGGCTCCCTTTCGGCACTTGGAAGCTTCCGCATACCGGGAACTCCCGTTCGGGCAAGGAAGCGTCCCGACCTTCTGCCGGGAAAGGATCAGCGCCGTCGGGCTGTCCGCGTTTTCGAAGGCCATTTCCCAGGCGACCGTCGTTTCGGCGGGATCCGCCGGACGGAGAACGAGCATTTGCGGACGTCCATCCGCCTTGTTCAAGTCTTCTAGCAAGCGAATCTGCGTTTCGTGTTCGATAGGCTGGTGCGTTGGACCGTCCTCGCCCACGCGGAAGCTGTCATGCGTAAAGACATACTTGACCGGAAGCCCCTGCAGCGCGGCCATGCGAATGACGGGCTTCATGAAATCGCTAAAGACAAAGAACGTCGCGCAAATCGGATAGAGGCCGCCATGAAGCGCGATTCCGCAGGCGATGGCTCCCATCGTGAGTTCCGCGACACCGACCTGGACAAAGGCTCCTCCAAAATCGCCCGGCTTCATGATGCGCGTTTCGTTCAGGAACTTCTGCGTCTGGTCGCTGTTCGAAAGATCCGCCGACGAGCAGATGATGTTGCGATAGTTCTTTCCGAGATAGGCGAGGACCGTTCCCGAACTGTTGCGGGTCGCGACCCCTTCCTTCTGTTCCAGGTTCTTGAGGTCAAGCCGGATACCCTGCCCCGATAGCCACTTGCGAAGCGTTTCCGCCTTGTCGGGATTTTCCCTGTCCCAGGCGTCCTTCTTCGCTTTCCAGGCAAGAGCTTCCTTTTCGAGTTCCTCGAGGCGGCGGGCAAAGGCATCTTTCACTTCCGGAAAGACCCGGAACGGATTTTCGGCACAGCCGCCGAGACGACGGACCGTTTCCTCCGTCGAAGCACCCGCTCCGGAAAGAGGCTGTCCGTGCGTGGAAACCTTTCCCTCGAAAGATTCTCCCGATGCGCCGACCGCGCCTTTCGCCATCGTCGTGTGACCGATGACAATCGTCGGCCGTTCCTTTTCGGCAAACGCTTTCTGGAACGCGGCCCGAAGTTCCGGAATGTTTTCTCCATCGGCTTCGAGAACGTTCCAGCCCCAGGATTCATACTGCTTCCTGAAATCCTGGTCCATGACGTCTTCCGTCTTGCAAGAGAGCTGCACGCCGTTCGCATCGTAGAAGAAGACGAGATTCGAAAGCTTGAGATGACCGGCAACGCGCCCGACTCCGTAGGCGATTTCTTCCTGGATGCCGCCGTCCGAGACCAAAAGAACGGTCTTGTGTTCGAGAATGTCGCCGAACTGGGCAACCTTGTAGCGTTCCGCGATGGCGACGCCTACGGCCATTCCCTGTCCTAAGCCAAGAGGTCCCGACGAGTTTTCGATGCCATGCTCGACGGAGAGTTCCGGATGGCCGGACGTGATGCTTCCGAACTGGCGGAAATTCTCGAGATCTTCCATCGAAAGGCGACCGGAGAGTAGGAGTTCCGAGTAGAGCAAAGGCGACATGTGGCCCGGATCCATCAGAAAGCGGTCACGCGCTTCCCAGTGCGGATTTTTCGGATCGAACCTGAGAAATTCCGCAAAGAGGAGCGTTACGGCGGTCGCCGCGCCCATCGCTCCGCCCGGATGCCCGGACTTCGCCTTTTCGACCATGGCGGCGGAAAGGATTCGAACGTTGTCGGCAGCTTTTTGAATTATTGAATCGTCCACAGGAAGCCTCTGTAAAAAATTTTCGACCCAAATTTAGATTACATTCGTCAAATTCTCAACGGCAAAAAAGCAAAAGAACTATATTCAACCCCGATGAAAAGTTTCAATCGCCTTTTTCGCAACCTGTGTCATCCAGCGGGAATCATCGGGACGCTATTTGCCCTCGCGATTCCATTTCTCATCTACCTGGCGCCAAATGTCGGAGCAAAAGACGTCATCCGCATCCTGGACCTGAGGCTCCCCTTCCCGCTGTTTATTGCCCAGATAGTCGCGGGACTCTCGCTCTTTGCCCTCCTGTTCAAGGATTTCCGCTCCTATCTAAAAGAGCATTTTCCTCCGGTTTCCTACCTGATTCTCGTTTCCGCATTTGCCCTTTTCGCGACGATTTTCGCCGGAACGCAGATCGAGGCGCGCCACCGCGTCCAGAGCGACGAAAGCGTTTTCATGGCCATCGCCCAGAACATGTATTTCAACCAGACGACGGGGACGTGCGACGAAGGCGAGTTCCAGAACGGCACGCTCGACTGCTACCGGGATTCCGACAGTTTCAAGACAAAGGGACTTTCCCTTCTGTATCTTCTGGGAATGCCGTTCTTCGGGCCGGACCTGCACTGGATCTTTCACGCCGAGCTCGCGATGCTCTTCTTTGCCGCGCTACTCCTCTTTTTCGCCATCCGGGCATGGACGGGCGACGACATGCTTTCCGCCCTTTCGAGCGTCCTCCTCGTTTCCCAGCCGACGGTGCTTTTCCAGTTCCGCTCGATGTCCGTCGAGCCTCTCTACATTTTCCTTTCCGCACTCGCGCTGTGGGTTTTCAAGTGGGCGTTCGACCGCAACACGTGCCGCCACTGGATGCTCGCCGCGATAGTCCTCGCCTTCTTCGCCCAGACCCGCCAGGAAACCGTCTTCTGCCTCGCCGCGTTCCTTGCCATCGCCTTTCCGAAAATTCTCGACAAGAAAGATTCCAAGGCTCCGGCCTTTTTCGCGACGCTTTCGATTTTTTCCATTCCGGTCCTCCTCACGATCAGCTATTTCCAGGGATACGGCTTTCAGGGAGGCGCATACACCGCCCACGGTCATTTTCTGGAGAACCTCCTCGGGAACTGGTCCGTCATGACAAGACCGCTTTCCGAAAACGGTCTTCTCGCCAATCCCTTCCTTTCGAGCTTCAATTACCTCTTCCTCGCCGGACTTATCTTCCTCTGCATCCAGGCTCTGCGCGAACTCCTTGCGAAAAACTTCGGCCCAAACACAAGAATAGCGGGATTCCTGCTTCTCTATCATATCCAGACATACATGATTCTCGAAAACGTCTCGGGAGACTTTACGATTGAAATCAACCAGCGTTACGCCCTGGTGATGATGCCCACAATGGCCTTTCTCGCCGCATACGCCTGGAAGCACCTTTTTGCCATCGTCTGCTTTCTTTTCGGAGCGCAACGCCTCGAAACGGGCTTCCGCGCAAGGCTTGCCGTGACGCTCCTCCTCGCCGCGGCCACTTTCGGAAACACGCTCCATTACCGCGAAAGCTTCAACCGGAACATCATGTATAACCGCAACCACCTGACAACGGAAGAAGCGGAAATCTGGAAATGGCTCTCCGACCTCCCCGACAAGCCGCGTCTTTTCGTCTATGGCAGACCGTGGCACTTTATCGCCTACGGGAAATCGGCGATTCACTACGACCGCGCGAGAAAAATTTCGCCGGATTCCCTCGAACGGCTAGTCAAAAAATACGACGGCGAAGTTTACTACATCCGCGGACTGGACTGCTGGGATTCCAAGACCTATCACGCCAAGGCGGTCGAGAAACGCATTCCGACGACATGCGACATCTTCGAGCGCGAAGCGAAGCTCGAAGACGTCTATCGGGTTCTGATTACGGGCAACTACTGGGTCCGCATAGCGAAGCTCCACGCCCGCAAAAGCTACGACCCGGCAAAGCTGTTTGCCTTCGGATTCTGGCAGGGAAATCCCGAAACAAGGACCTTGATTTTCAATTCGGCGGCTTACCTGGAGACCGCGGAACCGTGGAAAGTCCGCATATCGCTCAACGGGGATTCCATTTTCGACAGACCCTATCGCCAGGGAAACTTCAGCGACACGCTGACCGGTCCCGAGCTGCTCCCCGGATACAACAGGATTTCTGCCAACATCTACGATTCGACATCGGGCGAAAGAATCGCAAGCATCGAAGACTACCGCTTTTTCCGCTTCGAAGGCGCGCTCCAGATGTCCCTGATGCAGCCTTTCGAAAGCGTCCAGGGCTGGGGAAGTCTTCGCGTCAATTCGACGGTCGATGGAAACGCGTTCACTCTTTCCGGCAAGAAGTTTTCCGAAGGATTCGGAACGCACGCGCCGAGCCGGACCGTTTTTGACATCCGCGGGGAATTCAAGCGTTTCAAGGCGCTGATCGGGCTAGACGAGGAAAGTCTCTGCAGCGACGGCGTTTCATACAGGGTTCTTGGCGACGGAAAGATTCTCCGCCTGAACATGCGCCTTTTGCCCGGAAAGCTCGATTCGCTCGATATTTCTGTCCGCGGCATCCGACATCTCGAGATCGTCACCGATTCGCTTGCAAGCAAGGACTGCGATCACGTCGATATCGTCTTTCCGACCCTCTATCCCGAAGCCAAACTCAACCCGAAATCTCCGTAATGCTCCTATCCGTCATCGTCCCTCTCTACAATGAAGAAGAAATCGTCGCGAAAACGTTCGCCGTTCTCGAACAGGAACTCGCCGGCATCGAGCACGAACTGATTTTCGTAAATGACGGGTCCACGGACAGAACGCGCGAAATCCTGGAAAGCCTCTTGCCGCAGACTCCGCAGAACAGGCTGGTAAGCTTCAGCCGGAACTTCGGACACCAGGCGGCCTTCAGCGCGGGCCTCAGGCACGCTCGGGGAAGAGCCGTCGTCATCATCGACGGAGACCTGCAGGATCCGCCAGCGCTCATCCGCGACATGCTGAAAAAATGGGAAGAAGGCTACCAGGTCGTCTATGCGCAACGGAAAAAACGCAAGGGCGAAACCTTCTTCAAGAAAGCCTCGGCGCACGCATTCTACAAGATTCTCCACGCGCTCACGAGCATCGACATTCCCATGGACACGGGCGACTTCCGGCTGATGGACCGCGCGGTCGTCGATCAGCTGAACGCCCTTCCCGAGCGAAACCGTTTTCTCCGCGGACTTGTCTGCTGGGTGGGTTTCAAGAGAACGGGAATTCTCTACGAGCGCAAGGAACGCGTCGCGGGAAAGTCCAAGTATCCCTTGCGGAAAATGTTCCGACTGGCGATGGACGGCATCACGAGCTTCAGCACGACTCCGCTCAAGATAAGCTTTCTCACCGGAACAGTCGCTACGACGGTCGCCTTCGGGCTTTTCGTCTGGAGCGTACTCGAAAAATTTTTGAACCCGGTGACGACTGTTCCCGGCTGGGCCTCCCTCATGACGGCAATCGTTTTCTTCGGAGGCATCCAGCTGATGAGCATCGGCATCCTGGGCGAATACATCGGACGGATCTACGAAGAGGTCAAGCAACGTCCGCTTTATATCGAGGACAAGAATGAAACATAGTCTATTTGTGATGAGCGCCCCTTCGGGAGCCGGCAAGACAACGCTCAAGGACATGGTCATCCCGGAATTTCCCGACCTGGTCTATTCCATTTCCGCAACGACACGTCCCCCCCGCGAAGGCGAGATCGATGGGGTCCACTACTTTTTCAAGACCCGGGAAGAATTCCGAAAGATGATTTCGGACGGCGAAATGGTGGAGTGGAACGAGGTCCACGGAAACTTTTACGGCACGCCCAAAAGCTTCGTGGAAAAGACGCTCTCCGACGGGAAGCGCGTTCTTTTCGATCTGGATGTCTTCGGAAAGGTCAATTTCGACAAGGTCTATCCGGAGGCTATCGGCATTCTGATACTTCCGCCCTCCCTCGAAGTTCTCGAAGAACGACTGCGGCATCGCGCGACGGATTCCGAATCGGTCATCGAACTCCGGCTCGAAAACGCGAAAAAGGAAATCCGCTTCGCCGAGGAACGCGGAAAGTACGAATACACGATTGTAAACGACAACCTGGAAAAGGCAGCAAACCAGTTGCGAAAGATCCTGCGCGAAGCCTAGCGGTATTCCGTGCCTAGTCGAGAGTTCAACCAAGTCCTGCCAACAGCCCGGCGCCATAATTAACTATATTGCAGGTTGGAATATTTCCACAAGGACATACTATGACTTTGAATCCTCTCGCCGAATCACTCAACAGCGAACTTTCCGCAAACGGCGCATCCATCTTTCAAATGCTTTCCCGGAAGGGCAAGTCCATCTTTTTCCCGAGCAAGGGAATCCTCGGCCAGGGAGGCGAAGCCAAGGGAAAGGAAATCAACGCGACCATTGGAACTGCACTCGAAGACGACGGTTCCCCGCTGGTTCTCCCTAGCGTCCAGAAGTCCTTGAACCTTCCCAAGAACGCGTTTCTCTATGCGCCGAGCTTTGGAAATCCCGAACTGCGCGACGCCTGGAAATCCCAGATTCTCCGCAAGAACCCAAGCCTCGAAGGCAAGTCGTTTTCTCGACCGGTCGTTTCCGCCGCACTCACCCATGCGATTTCCATCGCAGGCTATCTCTTTCTCGACGAGGGAGACAAGGTCCTCATGCCGGATCTCTACTGGGACAATTACGAGCTCGCTCTCGAAAACGCCTACGGGGCAAGGATCGATACGTTCGAAACTTTCGAAAACGGAGGCTTTAACGTCAAGGCGCTCGAAAAGGCGCTCGAAAGGGACGGCATAGGAAAGAAAGTCGTTCTTCTCAACTTCCCGAACAACCCGACAGGATACACGGCGACCGAAAAGGAAGCGGCGCAGATCGCCGATACGCTCGTCCGTTCGGCGGACAAGGGCAACAAGATCGTGGCCCTGCTCGACGACGCCTACTTTGGACTAGTCTATGAAGAGGGCGTCGCCAGGGAATCGCTCTTTGCGAAACTAGTCGATGCGCACAAAGACATCCTCGCCGTCAAGCTCGACGGTCCGACAAAGGAAGATTACGTCTGGGGTTTCCGCGTAGGGTTCATCACGTTCGGTTTCAAGGGCGCGACGCCGGAACAGCTCAAGGCCCTCGAAAGCAAGGCCGCAGGCGCCATCCGCGGCAACATTTCGAACGCCCCGAGCATTTCCCAGAAAATCCTTCTCGAAGCCTACAAGAGCCCGGAATATGTTTCGGAAAAGGAACAGAAATACACCGTGCTCAAGAAACGCTACGATGTGATCAGGCAGACGCTCGCCGAACATCCCGAATACAAGGAGGCTTTCGAGCCCATGCCGTTCAACAGCGGCTACTTCATGTGCGTCCGGCCGAAAGGCGTCGATGCGGAATCGGTCCGCATGGAGCTGCTCAAGAACTACAGCACGGGAACCATCATGCTGAAAGGCCTTCTTCGACTCGCCTTCTCCGCCGTCCCGACAGACAAGCTTCCGCAACTCTTTGAAAACGTTTACCGGGCGATTCTCGCCCTCACACCCCAACAACCATAGGAGATTTCAATGGCCGACCTCGCTACCTTGAATTACGAAGGAAAGTCCTACCCGCTTTCCGTTGTGACCGGAACGGAAAACGAAAAAGCGATAGACATCTCCAAGCTCCGAAAGGAATCCGGGCTTGTCACGCTCGACTACGGCTACACCAACACGGGCAGCACGAAAAGCCAGATTACCTTCGTCAACGGGGAAAAGGGAATCCTCCGGTATCGCGGATACGACATCGAGGACCTGGCGGCCTACACGACATTCCCGGAAACGGCGTGGCTTCTCATCTACGGAGAACTTCCCACCCGCGAGCAACTCGGCACGTTCCGCAGGCTCCTTACCGAAAACGCGCTCATCCACGAAAACCTGCTCAACTTCTTCCGGGAAATGCCTCCGTCCGCTCATCCGATGGGGATTCTCGGCGCGGTCGTCAATGCGCTCGGACTTTTCACTCCGCGCTTCTACGACGACGAAAGCAAGCAGGACGCGTTCAACCTCACCGTCGCGAGCCTCATTTCCAAGGTGCGCACCATCGCCGCATTCTCCTACAAGGCAAGCATCGGCGAACCGTTCGTCTATCCCGATGCGGAAAAAAGCTACTGCTCGAACTTCCTCAACATGATGTTCTCGAGCAAGGCGAAACCCTACAACGTCGATCCTCTGTTCGTCCATGCGCTGAACGTCCTTCTGATTGTCCATGCGGATCACGAGCAGAACTGTTCCACATCGACCGTCCGGATGGTCGGAAGCTCCCAGGCAAGCCTTTACGCAAGCGTTTGCGCGGGCATCTGCGCCCTGTGGGGACCGCTTCACGGCGGAGCGAACCAGGCGGCACTCGAAACGCTCATGAAAATTCACCAGAGCGGTCTCACCGTCAAGCAGGTCATCGAACGCGCAAAGGACAAGCAGGATCCGTTCAAGCTCTACGGATTCGGGCACCGCGTCTATAAGAATTACGACCCGAGAGCCAAGGTGCTGAAAGGACTCGTCCATACGATTTTCGACAGGGAACATATCGCGGACCCTCTCCTCGACATCGCCTCCGAACTCGAAGAAGCGGCGCTCAAGGACGAATACTTCATCGAACGGAAACTTTACCCGAACGTCGATTTCTACTCGGGCATCCTCTATCACGCGATGGGAATTCCCACGAACATGCTCACCGTCATGTTCGCCATCGGACGCCTCCCCGGATGGATTGCCCACTGGAAAGAGATGCACGACGATCCGCTGTCAAAGATCAACCGTCCGCGGCAAATCTATACGGGTTACGAAGCGCGCCCGTGGCTTCCGATCGACGACCGCTAACCAGGAAATTCCGAAAGACGCCTGCCTCCGGGCAGGCGTTTTCTTTATTTGCGCGCGAGATGCCGATATACAAGCAAGCTAATCAAGACCGAAAGGCCCCCTCCCGCCAAAAGCGCAAGCCCGAGCGAACGGAAAATGTCCCCGATTCCCACGAGAGGCGTGACGATTCCGCCCATCAAAAATCCCGAAGCCCCGAGAAGCGCGGATGCGGTTCCCGCATTCTTTCGTTCGGAATTTAACGCGAGGGATGTAGATGGCGGTTGCAAGAGCCCGAACGAGAACATAAGACAGACAAAGCAAGACTCGACAGCAAAAAGCGGAGCATGGAAATGAAGCGCCGAAGCGGTCAATAGCGCAAAGGCAAGTAGCGAAATTCCGCCGACAAGAATCATCTTCCGTTCGCTACCCTTTCCGGCAAGAGCGCACCCAAGCCCAATCGCAATCGCGTTCACGGCAAAGCAAAAGCTGAACGCCATCGGGGAAAGCCCGTACCCCTGCTGCAAGACAAAAGGCGAAGCCGATATATAGGCAAAAAGGACCCACGAGGAAACCGCATACAGCAAGAGATACAGCCGATACGAAGGATTCTTCAGTACACTTCCATACATCCTGAACGTGAAAAGCAGCGAAGCTTGGCTGCGACGGCTTTCGGGAAGCGTTTCCGAGACCCGCGCCGAACCGAACAGCAGAGCGAACCCGTAAACGAGAAGCACGGCGAAAGTTCCCCGCCAATCCACAAAGCTCAGGATAATGCCGCCAATGACGGGAGCCGTTACCGGGGCAATTCCGTTGATAGCGCTCACGACGGCGAGAAATTTCGTCAAGACCTTTCCGCGACACTTGTCCGTCGCCATCGCCCGGGCAATGACGATTCCCCCCGAAGCGGCCATTCCCTGCAACAGGCGGAACGCGTCGAACAGAAGAATATTCGGAGAAAGAACGCAGAGGACGGTCGAAGCGACAAACGCGACAAGGGAAAGGAGCAAAAGCCGCTTCCGCCCATACTTGTCGCTCAGCGGCCCGACAAGGAGCTGCCCGAGCGCAAGACCTAGCATACTCATCGTAAGGCTCATCTGCACAAGCGACGGCGTCGTCTTAAAGAAATCCGCAAGCGACGGCAACGCCGGCAAGTAAAGGTCCGTCACGAACGGCGGAAACGCCGACAGGAACCCGATGAGAAGCAGCAAAAAAAGATGTCTGTTCATTCTTTACCTCTTTAAAACAAAAAACGCGCTCTGCAACTGGTCTTACGATGTTACACTGCGCGTTACGGCGGTCAATTTAGGAAAAATTTTCCCCGATTTTCAAGGGATTTTTCGACAGTTTTTTTGTTTACAGAGGAAAATGTTCAACTTTGCAAAAAAAATATTTGATTCAAAAAAACTAGATTAAAAGAAACTTCCAAAACTTTAACGGGAAACAGGTTCTAGTCCAAGGAAATCGTTAAAATGCGTTTTTACAGCAAAGAGCTTTTTATCGGCATCGTTCTTGTCGGCATCCTTAACGCAAATGGACCAGCCAGCATAGAAACAGCCATCGGAGCGGGAAGCGGAATCGTCGTCGGGAAAAATCCGGAAATGGCTTTGCCATCGAACTTCGGATGGAACGTTTCCGCAGGCGCGAGCCTGGACATTCCCGTATCGGAAAGGTTTTCACTTCTTGCCGGACTGAATTTGGATTATCTGGATTTTCGTTCCAAGATCAAAATGACATCGGGCAACGAATCCTTCGAAAAGAGCGATGTCGCTGCCATCCTAGACCTAAATATTCCCGTCCTGATTCGGGCAAAATTCGGCAAGAGATTCTTCGCAAGTGGCGGTATCGCCCCGAGTTTCAACATTCTATCCAAGCGAAAAAAAGTTTTTGAAGGCTGGAGCGATATTTCCGGAATGCAAAAATTCAACGCGGAAATCGTTCTCGAAGCGGGAATCCGATTGCCATGCCGGTTCGCGTCTAACGTCCGGTTTGAACTCCCGGTTTTCGACACGATCGATTTCCCTTCGAGCGGCGCCCACTTGCGAGCATCCAAGATCCAGTTGGGAATTTCCCGCCAGTGGGGAAACTTTTCGTTCTGCCTACTTCCCGGAATTTAAAATTCGCAGGTAGCTTTCGTATCTCGCCCGCGGAATCTCGCCGGAATCGACCCGGGAAATCACGTCGCAGCCCGGTTCGTTTATGTGCATGCAGTCGTTGTACTTGCACGTGAAAAGATCGTCCGCAAAGAAGCCCGGAAAATTCCTCGCCAGTTCGTGCGGTTCAATATCCAGAATCCCCAATTCACGAATACCCGGCGTGTCGATAATCCTCCCGCCGAACGGAAGCGTAAACAGGCTCGAAGACGTCGTCGTGTGTCGTCCCTTTCCGTCGAGTTCGCGGACGTTTCCGACAGCGAGTTCCGCCTCCGGAACCAGCGCATTGACAAGGCTCGACTTTCCGACTCCGCTTTTTCCCGAAAGCACCGAAGTCTTGTCCTTCAGAACTTCGCGGAGTTCGCCGAGACCTTCGCCGGACTTGCAGCTGACGCAGATTAACTTATCCACAAGCGAAGCGAAATCCATGACCCGTTCCGGAATCGAAGGCGAAAGATCCGTCTTGTTCAGCACCATCACGAGCGGCAAATGGCAAAGATCCGCCGCCAGCAGAAAGCGGTCCGCAAACCCGTAGTTGAAGGGAGGCTCCGCCACGCTCGACACGACGACGACCTGGTCGATATTTGCCGCCAGCACGAGCTCGCGTCTCGACTTGTCCTTTGGCCCCGGACGTACAAGCGCCGATCTTCGCGGAAGAACCTTTAAAAGCGAATACGGCGCACTTTCTTCCGCATCCTTTGCGCGAGCGACAATGACGGAATCCCCGACGACGGGAAATTCCTTGAGCTCGCAGACGACCGCGGCCCGGTAAGTCGCATCGACGATCTTTCCCGAAGAGACTTGCACGACGCACGTTCTGCGGTGAACGCCGAGCACGGTTCCTTCCACGGAATCGCCCGCGTCGAACTTTTCGGAAGGATCCTTTATCTTCTTGACCTTCGGCTTCTTGAATTCCCGACTCCAGCGTTCCCTGACCGGGCGATCGTCCAGGGTTCCGCGCTTCCACATTTCCATCGTGTTTACGCGCCGAGCCCGGGCATCGCGCCGGAACTGCCGAGCGAAACGTTCTTCCTGTTCGCCACTTTCCCGTTCGTTATCCATCGCCTTCAATTTAGAATTTAGCCGTCCGAAATCCGGGAATCAAAACGAAAAATCGTCCGTTATCGCGACCAGCCCGTACCTTCCCGCAATCCAAAGTTCAAAATGTCGCCCGGCAGGCGACCATTTCGATTTCAGGCTTCGCTATTTTAAAATCGATACGAAATTTAGCGCCAATCGCAAAGGATCCCAAAATGGAAAACGAAGAAAACATGTCGCAAGAATTCTCTTTCCCGACGGAAGGGGAACAAACCTATTACTTCAGCGATTCTTTCCAATCCTATTATTCTGGAAGGGAAAGTATTTATACGGATCAAGAATTTTACAATATGACGGGAAAACTGGTCGTTTTCATTTCAAACAATACGCTCAAGCTAGAAGTTCGATACGATAAAGAAGAAAAACCGGACGAGATTCCCCCACTCCGCTTGACGGATTCATGGAGCTATAGAGACGCAGAAAACAACCAAGTAAAATCCTACATCGGAATCTGGGAAGTCGAATACCCCCAGAGATTCATTTTCCAAATCTGCAAAAACTACGCAATCCTCATCAAGGAATTCAACATCAAGCTTTTCCTCGACTTTAACGGACTCTACGCAATCGACAGGACAAGGATAGGAAGCGGATTCGCCATCAACCCGAACACGATTGTCACGAGTACGCAGATTATAAACGGCAACCGTTTCCTTTACGCATCCAGAGACGATTTTAGCCTCACGAGACTAGAGCCAATCCATATCGACTACAATCTGGGCATTGCCATCCTGAAATGCAGGCAAAACCTCAAGGCATGCGCCATCGACCGAAACGTCCTGGAAATCGGCGAAGAAATCTTCGCCTACGGATTTCCGGATCCCAAGGAACGCAGCGTAAAGGCTGCCAAGGGAATCATTTCGTCCCGAAAGGGCTTCGAAGGCGAACCGAAAAACTATCAACTCGACATGGCTCTCCAGAATGGAAATTCCGGTGGCCCGATCGTTAAGGACGGCAAGGTCGTCGGAATCGCTACGGTCATCCCGCCAAACCGTCCAAACGTAGGCTCGGCACTCAAAAGCTGCCTTCTGGGAGCGGTTCTCGATTCCCTGTGCATCCCCAATACGGGAAAGCGCCATCCGATAGACAGCACATACGCCATCATATCGCTAGACGAAAACCGTCGCTACTAACAAATCCACATCCAAACAGGGACGATTCGCATGAAATTTTCAAATATGAAACCAATTTTCCAAAATCAATCGTCAAAAGTCATTTTCGCCTTGATCTTTTGGTTTAGTCTGCCTTCGATTTACGCAGCCCCTTTCTTCATGGCGTGCCCTAAAACAAGCTACGAAGAGAACGAGATTGTAACACTTACCGATGGTTCCCAAGTCAATTGCTTTTACTCTTCTCAAGGAAGATTGACCTCCGCCCAAACAAAGCCGTGCTATTATATGAAAAGTTGCTTCCTTTACAACTTTCACCCAAACGGAGCCGTTTCTGAATATACAATACACTTTCCTAAAGGATTTTACGAACGCCGTTACGATCCTCAAGGAATGCTAATCGGGAAAACAAGATTGAGTATAGGAGGAAGAGGCGAAGAATGCCGTTATATGGGTAATTATCAATTAAAATGCGAATATTTCGATTCGGACAACAACCTAATCGACGAAGATTACATAGGAGTCGAATATCTTAGGTAACCTCTAAAAATTGCTTTGGTTAAGAAAATTTGAGTGAGACCAAGCGAAGGCAGGAATGAAAAGTGGCGAATACTCTCGGTATTTGCCACTTTGAATGACGAACCAGCGCGAAGCGTCGCAACCAAATTTTTGAAAATTGAATTTTTAGAGGTGACCCTCAATTATTAACCTTTTTCCAAAGGAAAAATCCATGCCCCGCCTTCTATTCATTCTGCTCGCCTTGGCCGCCGCCTCGTTCGCCACGGAACGCTGCTACTTCATGACACGAATGTCCTCACCGGAAAAATCCGTCACGCTCACCGAGAAAAACTGCGCCATCATCAAAAGCGCGCTTTCCGATATGGATTATTTCGGAGAAGCAATCGGCGAAGAAGGAAACCTTATCGTCGAAAGCAATGGTTCGCTTCTCATCGAAAAAATCTACAACGAAAGGTTTTCCACGGGAAACGACGCCTACCACGTTTACATGGCGGGAACATTTCTCGGGGCAAATCCCGTCAAATGCGCCGCCTTGACAACTTCCGGTTGCGGAGCTCTAGAATATGTTCAGTTTGGCATCATCATCCGGGACTTCTACCTGAATCGAGACCGCTGAAAACGCTATATTTCCAGCGATGCCACTACAGATTATCCGTTCCGACATTGCAAAGGTTTCCGCCGACGCCATCGTCAATTCCACGAACCCGATTCCCTCCCGCAGCGGACATGGCGGCGCGGATTTTCACATCTACGAAGCGGCAGGCCGAAGCGCGCTCGAAAAGGCCCGTGAAAAAATCGGAGCGCTCGATATTGCGGAAATCGCCGTCACGCCCGCATTCGCCCTAAACGCCAAATACATCATCCACACCGTAGGCCCGCGCTGGAACGAAGGAAGGTCCGGCGAACTTTTCGCGCTCCGGAATTGCTACCTGGGAGCACTCGAAAAGGCAAGGGAACTCGGGTGCGCATCGATAGCGTTTTCCCTCATTTCCAGCGGTTCCTACCGTTTTCCCAAAGATCTCGCCTTGAAAACCGCCACGGAAGCGATCGGAAACTTCTTGCAGACAAGCGAAATGGACGTAACGCTCGTCGTATTCGACAGGAAGTCGTTCGAAATTTCCGCGAAACTCGACAGAGACATCAAGGCCTTTATCGACGAAAATTACGTACAGAAAAAAGAACATACCCTGCAAGAGTTCCGGGAAAAATTTATCTATCCCCAAAAACAGGAATCGACCCTGGACGAATTTCTCGCGAAACCCGCCGAGACATTCCAGCAAAACCTCTTTCGAATCCTCCGGAAAAAAAATCTAGACGATACGGTCACCTACAAGAACGCGAATCTCACTCGCCAGCATTTTTCAAAAATTCGCAGCAACGTCCAGTACAAGCCAAAAAAGAAGACCGTCCTCGCGCTCGCCATCGCCATGCATCTCGACCTCGCCGAAACCAAGTCATTCCTCGCCCACGCGGGCTTTGCCCTTTCTTCCGCCGACAGAACCGATCAAATTATCCAATATTTCATCCATCGAAAAAAATACGACATCTGGGAAATCAACAACGTTCTCTTCCAATATGACGAACCCACTCTCGGATAAAGCGTCAATTCAGATGTCGCCCTCGAAGCGCCGGAATGGAAGAAACTCCGAAAGGGATTTCTAGTCTTCCAAGGCAAAATCGACAAAAGTCACCACGCGCACGTTCTTGATGTAGGGGGTATTTTCGTCCCTGCTATCGATAGAGAAAAGCCCCTGCTTCGCGTTCTGGATCTTTCCCAGCTTGCTGTCGGAATCCTTGGCGAACTTTTCGGCAGCTTCCCGGGCGTTGCGCGTCGCCTCTTCTATCATCTGCGGCTTGATTTCGTTCAATCCCGTAAATTCGTATTGCGCCTCGCCCAGAGACAGCGCGATTCCCTGGACGGCGAGTTCCGAAATTTCAAGCTGAAGCTTTCGAACCGTATCGACCTTCGACGTCGCCACGGTAAAAGCCGATGTCATGGTGTAGCGGTTTTTCGGCAGCTTGTCCATGTAGGGATTGGTATGCCCGTCATAGATTTCGGGTGCCTTGATGGTCAAGTCTTCCCGTGCAAGCCCGTGTTTCAAAAAAAAGTTCAGCACGATGGAATCCTTCTCCGCCAGGCTGCGCGACAGCGCCGAGAGATCGTTTCCCACCTCCGTAAAGTTCATGGACCAGAAAACCTTGTCCGCCGATACTTCCTTTTCGGCAAGTCCGCGAACGCTTACCGTGCGCCCGCGATTTCCTAGCTCCGAAAGTCCGCTATGGATCAATCCACCAAAAGCAACGACAGCGATAGCGAGAATCAGCGATTCCAGGATTCGATTTTTCATGACAGACTCCTTTTTTCCTCAAGATACAAATTTTTCGTCGAAAAGATTTCGGCGAAAAACATTTTTAAATTAATTTCGCATAAATTAACTTTCTAGGGATTCGGGCGAACCGATTTTGAAATCGGTATTTCAAAGCGTTCCTCGGACAATCGCAATCCATAAATGGCTCTCCGAAAAATCCTCGCTATCGTACCCTGCGATATCCGCTCCATGTGTATGGGCGATGCCTGCAATTTTTCCATTGGCGCATGTATCTCTTTTGGCAATTTGCGCCTCTCGTTTTTTTCTACTCCGAAAAGCGGCAGATTTCCGGTAGCGCGCGAAATCTTTCCGCATAGTCTAGCCCGTAACCGACGACAAAGAGGTTCTCGACCTGAAAACCGATGTAGTCCGCGGCAAAATCGACTTCGCGACGACTGGGCTTGTCAAGCAGGGCGCAGGTCTTTACCGTCGCCGCGCCGCAATCGCGAATCGCCCGGGAAAGGTTCATGAGCGTATGCCCCGTGTCAAAGATGTCATCGACGAGCAAGACGTTCTTTCCCGCCACATCAAGCCTTTCGATTCCCTTTACGGTGAAAGTCGAACGTTCCGTTCCATTTCCGTAACTGCTCGCCCGCACAAACTGCACATCGAGCTTTTCGGAACCCATCGCGCGAACGAGATCGGCGACAAAGACAAATGCGCCCGTCAAGGCACCGACCACGACATCGATCCGTTCCTTTTCGGATATTTCCTTCGCAAGTTCCGCAATGCGGACTCTCAGGCGTTCTTCAGAAATCAAGGTTTCCAGTTTTTGCATATCCATCCAAAAAAGGTTCGCCTTCCGACAGAAAGCGAACCACAAAAAGGTTAGCGATAGAGCAGGTTCACCCCGCAGAAAACCGCGCGCATGTTCGCCTTGAGCGTATCGCTCGAAACGCCGCGTCCTTCGACTTCCCGTCCGCCAGCCGAAAGCACGATACGGCTAAGACCGCGCCCCGCCCAAAGCTTGTCCGTTTCCGGCACGACCACCTGGCGATACTTGACAAGCTCGACCGGCATTCCGATTTCCCGCATGAGAACGATGGAAGCCTCGACCGGGCCTTCCGCCGTGATGGACTTCACCACGGATTCGCCATCTTTCTTGAAGTGAAAAATGAAACGGCTCTCGTCCGGAATCACTTCGATGTTGTTGAAAATCAGGCGACCGTTCACGTTGATAAAGTGTTCGCGAAAGACATCCAGCACCCGGTCTCCCGAAAGTTCGCCTTCCCTTTCGCTCACCGCCTTGAGAATCGGCTGCAGTTCCGAAGCTTCGGCAAGAGAAAGCTTGTAGCCGAACTTGGTGATGATTTCATAGACCGCCGTCCGGCCGCTCTGGCTCGTAAACCCCAGCGAATCGTTCTGGTGACGTCCGATAATCGAATAGTCGATGGGACGGTAGGCGCCTTTCTTCAGGTTCTTTGTCTTGCTCGCTCCGTCCTGGTGAATGCCGCTGCGATGCACGACCGCTTCGGCTCCAATCAGCGGAGCGCGGCTGTAAATGTTTACGCCCGACCACTGCGAAACCAGAATAGCCGTTTCGTAGATACGCTCCAGATGGATATCGACAGGGACTCCGGAATTGAAAAGCGCTACGGCGACTTCATAGAAATTCGTGTTTCCACAGCGTTCGCCAAGCCCGTTCAGCGCAACTTCCAGCTGGGTCGCCCCGACAAAGAAACTTTCGACCGTCGCCGCGGTCGCCATTCCCAGATCGTTATGGCAATGGACCGAAATCGTGACGTTCTTCGGCAACGCTTCATAGACCTGCCTTATCTGGTTCACGTAGAGCGCCGGGCGGTAGCGCTCGACCGTATTCGGCAAATTGATCGTGGTCGCACCGGCTTCGACGACCGCTTTCAGTTCGTCAATGACAAAATCCATGTTTTCGAGACAATCGCCAAAATGCTCCACGCTGAATTCCACGTCGCCCTTGTCGCCGACCAGGGACTTCGCGAGCTTTACGCAAGAAACCGCCTTTTCCTTTACCTGTTCCGGCGTCATGTGGAGAACATGTTCCATCGACAGCGGGCTTCCGGCAAGGAACGTGTGGATTCTCGGATGCGGCGCATACTGGACCGCCTCCCAGCAACGCTGGATGTCGCTAGGTACACAGCGGGCAAGCCCCGAGACGACGATTCGCTTCGCTTCCTCGTTTCCTTCCGCAGCCATCTGGGCTGTCAGCTGGGCAAGCTCCTTGCACGATTCAAAATCCATCTCGGACGACGCCGGGAATCCGACTTCCGCTCCCTGTACGCCGAGCTTCAAAAGCTGGAGATAGACATCCTTCTTTTGCGCATTGTTCCACGGACGGGGCAAGGCCTGGTTGCCGTCGCGCAATGTCACGTCGTAGATGAACGGTTTTCTCGTGTTTTCTTTCTCTTCGCTCATGTTTTCTCCTTGCCCGATTCTTGTGCGGCAAGCCATTCTTGTATTCGCGTCCAAAAATAACAAAGCCCGCAACAAGATGAAGCGGGCTGTCTTGAATTCAATACGGCAAAACCTCGCTTCAGCGATCTTTCCAAAGTCGAAGTAGAAGGTTTGTCATATTTTGCATGACACGAATATATAAAACCAAAGGCAAAATGGCAATCCCGATTTTCCGAAAACCGAAAAAGTTGCTTCAATACACAAAAGGCGACCCGTTCGAGTCGCCTTTTGGAGAACTTTTCGGCAGAGCTAGCTCACGAGCATCATCGAAAACACCATCACGAACAGCGCGACGGTTTCCCCGACACCAAGAACCATCAGGTAGTTCACAAGTCCCTTGCCCGTTTCGCCTAGCGCACTGCAGGCGTTCGCCGCCGACTTGCCCACATACCAGGCGCTAGCCGCAATGCCGATGCCGCCGAAAATGCCGACACCCAGGTAAGCCGCCCACATCGCGGCCGAGGGATCCGTACCGCCTTCCGGACTTATCTTGCCCAAAATGTAAAGCATCAAGAGCATTCCGTAAATTGTCTGCGCAATCGGTGCGCCTACGAAAATCAGCAGGGTGAAAAGCGCGCCCTTGCCTTTCAGGTAAGCCTTTTTCCAGGCCCCGATCGCCGCCATGCCCGCGGTGCCGCAACCAAGCGCCGATCCCACTGCGGAAAGCCCTAGCGCGGCCACCGCACCGAGCTTCGCAAGCGTTATCATCGTATTCTGATCCATAGGTCCTGCTCCTTACGGACTAAAGAGCCATCATGGAGAACACGAGAACAAACAGAGCGACCGTTTCGACAATGCCAAGCACCATCAGGTAATTGACCATGCCCTTGCCGGTTTCTCCCAAGGCGTCACAGGCCACCGCGGCGTCCTTGCCCTGGTACCAGGCGCTCGCCATCAGACCGAGACCGCCAAAGATTCCCGCCCCGAGACATCCGCCCCAGTTGGTAAAATCGGCCGCCTTGGCCGCGTTCAGAATGAAATTCATCAGAAGCATCCCGTAAATCGTCTGGGAAATCGGAGCGCCCACAAAGACTAGCAAGGTGAAAAGGGCACCCTTGCCCTGGGCATAGGCCTTTTTCCAGACAGAAATCGCCGCCATGCCGGACGTTCCGCAACCAAGGGCGGAACCCATGGCGCTGATGCCCAGAGCGGCCGCAGCACCCATCTTCGCGAGAGTCACTATCGTTTGTTGATCCATTTTGTTATCCTCTTATGGTAACGGGAAGTATCCCTTGGTTAATTTTTGCTCTTGGAGAAAGGAGCGAAAGCGAAACCGCTCCACTGCAGGTCCAAGCCATTTGAAAATTCCAGCGTATTGAGACGCACCGCATGAACCGCAACGCCCATGACGGCAAGCGCAATGTTCAATCCGTGCACAAACAAAAGTATCAGGGCGGCCCCGGCAATGCCTACCGCCGAACCGAACAGCGGCGAAAGCATGCTGTTGAACGCATCCGCAATCGCCGCACCGCTCATTCCGACAGCGAACAGACGGATATAGCTGATGACATCGGTAAAGCTGTTCACGATATTCAGCACGAGCATCGGAATCGAAATCCATTCCTGCTTCAGGCGGCTAGGCGGCACCGAGAACAAGACTAGCAAGACCGCGGCCGTGATGAACATCGGCACCACGAACCCGGGCATTTCCATGCCGAGGACCATGTTGTTCGCGAGCGCGAACATGCACCAGCAGCAGAGCAGCCAACCGACCTGCGCCAGGAACGTGGAATCCTTGCGCCTCAAGCGAACGACGATATTCCAGACATGGGCAATCGAGAGGTGCACGACCGCGATGCAGAAGCAGAAGAGCTGAATATGCTGCATCTGGGATTCGCCCGCTTCGAACGGAACGAACGACGAAGGAAAGCACGAAAGTCCGGAAAGCCATTCATGGTAAGCGGCAAACTTTGCGGGATCTGCCGGCGCGGATGTGCGAATCCAGAGCATCGCGTTTCGAACCGGTTCCGGCAAGAAGCCATAGTTCGTCACGTCCAGGTAATAGCTCCAATGAGCCATTTCCGGCGAAAGTCCAAGGAAACTCGCATTGATAAGCCCCCAGAAGATAGTCATCCCGCTCATCAGGTACATGAAATGGAACCCGGAAGGATTCGCCTTCGGCATCTTTTTGCGCATGAAGACGGTGATGGCGAGAAACAAGAGACCGTAAGCCGTGTCCCCGACGATCATCGCGAAGAAAATGCTGAAAAAGCACAGGAATACGCTCGAGACGTCCACTTCGCGGTAACCCGGACAAATTCCGATAATGTCGTAGAGGAACTGCATCGGGCGGGAAAGCTTGCTGTAAGAGAGCAACGTCGGAACCTCGTCGTCTTCCGCCGGATCCTCGACGCGAAGCCCCCAGCCTTCCGACTTGGCCGCCTTCGAAAGTTCTTCGACGCGAGACGCCGGGCAAAATCCCTGGATAGCCGCCAAAAGTTTCGAAGAAAGCATCCCTGCGGAAGTTTCCTCGAACGCATAGGCGTCAGTCGCTTCGAGAAGGCGTTCCTTGACCTTTCCTCGATCACGGGAAAGTTCCGAAAAGCGCCTTTCCACCGCATCTAAGTCCGCTTTCGCCGCGGATGCTTCCCTGCGGTAAGACTCAAGGGAGCGAGCGGGAAGAGCGAGCGAGGTCGCCGGAGTCACTATCTTGGCGGGTTCTTTCCCGAAGTTCAAGACCGCGTAGCACTTGCCTTCCGCGTTTTCCGCAAAGGGAAATACCAAAGTGTCGCCTTCGGCTTCAAGCGGAGAACCGTGAGCCGCCACGTAGAGCCTTGCGAAAATTCCCCGCTCTTCTAGCGACTTGACGCTTTCCGGATCGATATTGCCAAATACGCCATAGCGGGAAATCGCCGTTTCCGCATCGGAGAGCCTGTCTTCCGCGGC
Source organism: Candidatus Methanomethylophilaceae archaeon (assembly GCA_963629575.1). Lineage (GTDB taxonomy): Bacteria > Fibrobacterota > Fibrobacteria > Fibrobacterales > Fibrobacteraceae > Hallerella. The sequence goes on along the minus strand of CAVGIM010000036.1, from coordinate 7,911 downwards.
CTTGCGCATTTCGAGAAGCTTCTGGACTTCCGCGATGACGCTTTCTCCCGAAACGGATTCCCGGGATTCGGCGTCTTTCCTCGCTTCCGGAATCGCGTCAAGCGCCTTCTGGACGCGAAGCAGTTCGTTCTTTGCGGCATTCACCCCGTTTCCCGTCGGGTTCTTCAACGGAGTCACGTGCAAAATGCCTAGGTCGCGAAGCGTTTCGAGCGACTTCTGCCTGTCGGAATCCAGGCAGAGTATCGTCACCTTTTTCATCGGAGTAATCATGCGGCAGCTCCTTCTTCGGCGAGAAGCCTTGCATTTGACTTTCCCTTGGCAAGCTTGGAGCGCGCGACGCCCGAAATCTGCTGGTCGGAAAGGAAAATGTTGATCGTGCGGATATTTTCCTTCGCCTCGGGAATCTTCACCTTTTCGAAGAGATTCACCCTCTGGCTCGTGGAGCGCAGTTCGCCCGACAAAAGTTCATACTGCTTTTCCAGGACGCGTCTTTCTAGACGGAGGGAAATAAGCCCTTGCAGGGAACGGATACCTTCATCAAGCCACGCATCCGTCGTAAAAAAGTCCGGGACGGTCACATCGAAATCGACACCGTCAAAAAGCGGGATTTCCACGCCGGCGATGTTTCCTTCGCCCTCTCGAACTTCCTTGACGGAAATATACTTTTTCCAATCGACAGGTTCCGCGTAAAGCCCTATCCAGCCCGAAATGGACTTGCGAAGCGTATCCTCTTCTTCGCGCTTAGCCATCACCTTGGCCTGCAGGGAGCGCATTTCCACCTGGAGCTGTTGCTTTTTCAACAAAAGCGTAGGTAGATAGCGCTCGTATCGCTTGAGCGCATCGCGTTCCGCCTTCAAGGCGTTTTTTGTGAGCTTGACTTTCGCCATATCACCCCTTCTTCTTCGGCCAATACTCGTTTACCATTTTCGAAGGAATGCCGGTTTCTTCGGGAGTAAAGCAGTCGGCGAGAATTTCCCACCCGAGATCGAGCGCATTCTCGAGCGGAATATTCACCGACAGGTCCATCATCTCCTTTTCGAAGCGTTCGCCATATTTCAAAAGCTTGTTGTCCCAGTTGCTCATCCGGAATCCCATCGACTGCTTTTCGAGAGTCTCCTTGTAACTCGCGTAAAGCTGGATCATCGTGTTCATGATCGTCCGGTGGTCGCTGCGGGTCTTGCCGTTCACCTGCTGCTTCAAGCGGGAAAGCGAGCCGAACGGTTCGATTCGACCGTGCTTCAGGTAGAACTGGCCTTCCGTGATGTAGCCTGTATTGTCCGGGACCGGGTGCGTCACGTCGTCACCGGGCATCGTCGTCACGGCGAGAATCGTAATCGAACCGGAACCTTCGAAATCGACCGCCTTTTCGTAGCGGCTGGCAAGCTGGGAATACAGATCGCCCGGGTAGCCGCGGTTCGACGGAATCTGTTCCATCGTAATCGAAATTTCCTTCAGGGCGTCCGCAAAGTTCGTCATGTCGGTCAAAAGGACTAGTACGTTCTTGCCGCGCGTCGCAAACTGTTCCGCGACAGCCAGCGCCTCGTCGGGAACCAGCAGACATTCCACAATCGGGTCCGAAGCGGTATGGACATACATCACCGTGCGGGAAAGCGCGCCGTTCCTGTCCAGGTAATCCCGCAGATAGAGATAGTCGTCGTATTTCAGACCCATTCCGCCAAGCACGATCACATCGACTTCGGCCTGGAGCGCGATACGGGCAAGCAGCTGGTTGTAAGGCTCTCCCGCAACGGAAAAGATGGGAAGCTTCTGGGAAACGACCAGCGTGTTGAAAACGTCAATCATCGGAATACCGGTGCGAACCATCTTTTTCGGAATGATACGCTTCGCCGGGTTCACCGAAGGACCTCCGATAGGCACGGGATTTTCCTCGATGACCGGACCGTTGTCACGCGGATTTCCGGCACCGTCAAAGACTCGGCCCAGGAGCGCATCGCTGAACGGAACCTCCATCGGATGCCCAAAGAAACGTACCTGGGAATCCGTCGAAATGCCTCGCGCACCGGCAAAGACCTGCAAATCGACCTTTTCGCCGTCTATTCGGATCACGCGGGCTAGCGACTCTCCCTGAGCGCTCGTGACGCGCGCGAGTTCCTGGTTGGCAACGCCATCGGCCTTGATCGTGATAACGCTACCCGCAATGCTTTCGATACGGTGATAAACCTTAGACATTCTTGGAAACCTCCTTTACGGAGCTAAAAATCTGGCTTTCGAGATTCTTGAATTCTTCGGAATCGAAGGCGACGCGGTTCCAGTCCTTCGTCGCCTGGGTCAACTTCAGGAAGAATCCGCGAGCGGAGTCCTTGTCACTAAAGTCGAAAGGCGTCTCGAGAATCGCGTAAACGCGGTCAAAGACATACTTTTGGCGTTCCGCGGAGCAGGCCGCATCGACTTCATGGTAGGCGTCCTGTTGCAGATAGACGGAATCCAGGTATTCGGATTTCAGATAGACGACAAAGTCGTCCATCGAGGTTCCCTCTTCGCCAACCACCTTCATCATCTGGTTCACGTCATTGCCGGAAACGAGAATCCGCCTCGCCTCGGCGACCTTTCCGGAATCGATGACGCCTTCGTACTTGGACCAAGATTCCAGCGGATGAATCGCCGGGAAGCGCCTCTGGTCGGAACGCTCGCGGGAAAGCCCGAGGAACGCGCCGACGACTTTCAGCGTCGCCTGCGTCACCGGTTCTTCAAAGTTACCGCCGGCGGGAGAAACCGAACCGCCAATCGTCACGGAACCCGAGGAACCGTCGCGAAGCCTGACCACGCCACCGCGCTCATAGAAAGACGCGATCGTCGATTCGAGATAGGCCGGGAACGCCTCTTCGCCCGGGATTTCTTCCAGGCGTCCGCTCATTTCGCGGAGAGCCTGCGCCCAGCGAGAAGTCGAGTCCGCAAGCAAAAGGACGTTCAGTCCCATCTGGCGGTAATATTCCGCAATCGTCACGCCTGTATAGACGGAGGCCTCTCGCGCGGCGACCGGCATCGAGGAAGTGTTGCAAATGATGAGCGTCCGCTCCATCAGGCTCTTGCCCGTGCGCGGATCGATAAGCTCGGGAAATTCCCGAAGGGTTTCCACCACTTCGCCGGCACGTTCACCGCAAGCGGCGAGAATCACGATATCGACATCCGCGTAGCGGCTCATCAGCTGCTGCAAGACCGTCTTTCCCGCGCCGAACGGCCCCGGCGTACAGAACGTTCCGCCCTGCATCACCGGGAAGAATGTATCGATAATGCGCTGCTGCATCGAAAGCGGTTTTGACGGACGAAGGCGTTCGACGTAATTCTTGATGGGGACCTTGACTGGCCACGTCTGGTACATCTTGACTTCGAAAGTCTTGCCGTTTTCGTCCTTTAGCGTCGCAACGACATCTTCGACAACGTGTTCGCCGGCAGGAACAATCGATTCCACGGTCACCTGGGAGCGAATCTTGAAAGGCACCATGATGCGGTGCTTGAAAATGCCTTCGGGAACTGTTCCGAGCGTATCGCCGCCAGAGACCTTGTCTCCGACTTTCGCCACCGGGGAAAATGCCCACTTGGCGTCACGGGGAAGCGCCGGAAGATACCTGCCGCGCTGCAAGAAGAAGCCGCATTCTTCCGCCAGTTCGGGAAGCGGATTCTGCAGGCCGTCAAAGACCTGCGTCAAGAGTCCCGGTCCGAGCTCTACGGAAAGCAACTCGCCCGTAAAGCGAACCGCGTCGCCGGCCTTGAGTCCCGAAGTGTCTTCAAAGACCTGGAGTTCCGCATAGTCGCCGCGAATGCGGATGACTTCGCATTTCAGTTCCACGCCGGACGAAAGCCTTGCAAAACCGACTTCGTTTTGCGCGACAGCGCCCTCGAATGCGACACGGATCAAGTTTCCGTTCACACCGATAATTTTACCGATACTAGCCATTGAAAAAAGACCTCCGGTCATTCCTGCCTTGCCGCAGGATCGTTATCGTTAATCACTTTAAGAACTGCGGCATTTCCCGCCTCGGGCGAAATTTTCGCCCACCGTTCGCAAATTCCGAGCTTGACGGCAAACGCATAAAGGCACGCCATGCTCCCTTCTTCGGAAGCCAGCTCTTCGACAAGCCAGAAACGTACCCTATCCAGCTCCTCTTCGCGTTCGAGCGGATTCGTCTTTGCGCAGGCATCCGCCACCATTTTCGCAAACGTAACATCGTAGCCGCGAAACGGGCGTTCCGTAAAACGCACGTCCTGTCCCCAGGCGGCGGCACGCGCATGCCCCAGGATATTCTTCAGCTGGGTTTCATGGTCCCGATAGGCGGAAATGAACGGATCGTCGCTAGGTTCCCCGCTTAGCAGGGCATCGAACGCGGCGAGTTCCTCTTCGCTCATGACGCTTTCGCAGCGGCTTCGGAGTTCCGACAGGGAGAACGGCGGAGTATCTCCAAAGCGTAAAAAGGGAAGGGATGCGGAAATATAGATAGCGTTATTCATCCGCTATTTTCCCTGCGCGGCTTCCGAAACTATCTTGGCGAGTTCCGGACGAACAACGGAAGCGAGCGACGCGGCGATTTCGTCGGACGTGAATTCGTGGGAAACCTTGCCGTTATCGACCTTCACGCGAAAGCCGAACTTGATTCCCGAATCGCTCTCCACCTTGACACCCTTGCCGAGCGCCTTGGAAAATTCCCCGACAGCGAAGGACGACAGTTTCTCCTTGTCCGCCTCGGAGAAGACCAGTTCCGTATCCGTCGAATAATTTTTGGCGAGGAGAAGGAGCATGTCCTTGATCGTATTTTCCGAAAGATTCTTCTCCACTTCGCGAGAGAGAATTTCGCTAATCATCTTTTCGATACGGCGACCGACAGAAATCAAGACATCGCGGGCAGCCTGCTGGATGGCGCGTTCGCTGCGTTCCGCGTAAGCTGCGGAATCCTTGTCCGCCTTTTCGAGTACGGCAGCGGCTTCCGCCTTGGCGCTTTCCAGAATGCGGGACGCTTCTTCGTTCGCCTTGGCGATAATCGCCGCGGATTTTTCGTCGGCCTTGTTTACCGCTTCTTTCTGGATACGTTCAATCAGGTTCTGTAAATCTTCAGCCATAAAATCTCCGAATTTCAAGGCGCGTTTTTTCAGCGCCATTTGTAATATACATGAAAAATTTTCAAAAAAACGGGATTTTTCTGTTAAAAAAGAAAAACTTTCGACAAATTTGCGTCTTTGGGAGACAAAATGCGCTCTTTGGAGATGATTTGTCTTAGCGGGGACGATCCGCCGCCGCGCTGTCGGAAACAAGCGAAAAGAGCCAGGCGACCATCAGGGAGGCCTCCGCGTCGGACAGCTTTCCGATTTCCATCGGAAGATACTTGTCGGGATGAATCGGCCTGGGATCCTTGAGATATTCGAAGAGAGCCTTTGGACGTCCCTCGTAGCGAAGTACATTGCCCTTCATGTCGGGACCGGCAAAATTCCTGTTCCAGCGGTGGCAGGCGTAACACTCGCGGTCGTAGAGGTCCGCGGCAGAAGCCCGCGCCTCGGCGGTGAGTTCCGGCATTCGAAACGCATCCGCGGCAAAAAGTACCGTGACAAGCACCCCGGACAGGCAGGCGACTTTTAGACGGTTCGTCATCTATTTACCTCGATGCAGGATGCGGGCCATCGCCTTTGCGACCAGACGCCGCGGAAGGAATCTCTCCGCAAGCAAAAGCAAACGGTTGAATTTTCCGGGGACGACGATTCCGGATGCGCCGCCGAGAACGGCCCGAACGGCTTCCCAGGCGACCGTTCGCGCAGACGAGCGGAAAAGGCAGCGGAGAAAGCCCTTTCGGGAACCGGAACGAAGATGAAATTCCGTATCGACAAATCCGGGGCAAAGCGCAAGGATCCGGACTCGAGCGTTCCGGGCCTCTTCGGCGAGAGCTTCGCTGTAAGAGAGTACAAAGGCCTTTGTCGCATAGTAGGCTGCCATGTAAGGTCCCGGTTGGAATCCCGCCATGCTCGAAACGTTCAGAATGACTCCGCGTCTCTTCTTTTCCATCGCCTGGAGCGAAAGCTTCGAAAGAACCATCAGGCTTTCGACATTTACCCGAAGCATCTTGCATTCCGCATCGACCGGAATTTCCGTGGCCTTCCCCTGGAACCCCACTCCGGCATCGTTCACGAGAACGTCGGGAGCGTCTCCGGCGAGTTCCACCGTCTTTTCGAAAACCCGAGAGGCTTCGCCAGGGATGGAAAGATCCGCCGAAAGCGCAAAGGCGGAAACGCCAAACCGAACGGAAAGATCCCGCGCGATTTCTTCGATTTTTTCGGTTCTCCGGGCGACAAGGACGATACGCTCCGACTGGGGAGCGAGCGCATACGCGATTTCCTTGCCGATTCCAGAGCTTGCGCCCGTCAGAAGAATTATCCGAAAACGTTTCATGGACAGCCTTTTCTATATTGTGCCCTACCCAAGGACTTTTTCAAATTAACTTTTTTTCGTGGATTTCGCAACTTATGGATTTTATCGGCGTTTTTCTAGTCGCTTGCGCCCTCGCGATTGACTGCTTCGCTGTATCCGTTTCGGTGGGACTCTGCCGGCGGGAGACCTCCCAGGCGGATATTTTCCGGATGGGAATCTTTTTCGGCGTTTTCCAGACAGGCATGACGCTGGCCGGTTTCTTTTGCGGGACTTTCCTCGCCTCTTACATCGGTGCCGTCGATCATTGGATTGCGTTCGCCCTGCTCGGCCTTGTCGGAGTCCGCATGATCCGGGAAGCGGCAAGGGGCGAGGAATCCAGAACCTTTGCGAAAAGGCTGGAAATCAAGACTCTTGCCGCACTTGCCGTCGCAACAAGCCTTGACGCTCTGGCCATCGGACTTTCCTTTGGACTTGTCGGACACGAAATCGTCTGGTCGTCCCTGCTTATCGGTGCGGTTGCCCTTTTCGCAACGGAACTCGGGACAAACCTCGGAAAATCGGTCGGCAAGCAGATTTCCTCCAAGTGGGCGGAAATTCTAGGCGGAATCGTCCTTATCGCTATTGGCTTCAAGATCTTGGCAGAACATCTTTCCTAGGAGAACAATACATGGCAAACTTTCGAGAAATATCGCCCAAGGACATTGCGGACAATCCCTTTAGGCTCATCGGAGACGACTGGATGCTCGTCACGGCGGAAAGCGCAAAGAAGACTAGCATGATGACCGCCTCCTGGGGAGGTCTCGGCGTGATGTGGAACAGGCCTGTCGCCTATATCGCCGTCCGTCCGCAGCGATTCACGAAAACGCTTATCGACTCTTCGGAAAGCCTCTCTCTCTGTTTTTTCGACAAAAAATATCGAAAGGAACTCGCTTATTCCGGCAAGGCAAGCGGAAGGGACGAGGACAAGGTGGCCCACACGGGATTTCACGTTGCGCACACGGCAAACGCGCCCTATTTCGAAGAATCCCGGATGGCGCTAATCTGCAAGAAGCTCCTTGCCGAAGCCTACACGCCCGAAAGCTTCGTCGAAAAGAGCCTGATTTCCGAAAACTATGCGGCAGGCGATTTTCACACGCTCTACATACTGGAAATACAGAAGGTCCTGGTCAGAGATTAGTTGAGAGAACGTAGGGCTTAGAAAAGCAGAGCGGGCTGTTACTTTCTGCCGAAAGGCTTTTGTCGCCAAGCGACCTGTTCTCGCCTGCCGGCGGAGTGAGCGCCTGCCTGTCGGCAGACAGGCCTACCCGGCGAGGGGCGTGCCAGAGTTTAGTCGGGAGAACTTAGATCTTAGAACAGTGAACGTTTAAGCTTCTTGTATGCAGAACATAGATGTCTGAAAATCTCAGTTCTAAAATCTCAGTTCTAAGTTCTGATTTCCCTTCCTTGCATCCACCCCCTAGGCCACGCGGTGTCAGAGCTTAGTCCAGAGAACTTGGAGCTTAGAGACGCAGAGCGATCCGCTTTACATTTGAACCTAAACG
>CAVGIM010000035.1:0-30685 GCA_963629575.1 Candidatus Methanomethylophilaceae archaeon | reverse complement strand
TTGCTTCTTTCATGCCTATACGATACTAATTTTTCGCTATGAAAACAGGTTCTTACTTAGGACCAAGACAAAGAATGACGCCTACGGTGATTTGAAAATCACGAATATCAGCGCCAAGGAGGATAATTCCTACGTGGAATTTTCCAACGGGTTCCGCTATGGACCCGACGAGTCCAGCTGCGCCTCGCTCAGTCGGGAATCGATTTTTCGTCAAATGATTCACAATACGATCAAGGCTCATATTGAACGCGAAGGCTTGTTGAAAAACGCCGGATACAGGGCCAAGGTTCTGAGCCTTTTCTTTGTCGATCGCGTATCGAGTTACAATGGCGATGATCCGATTGTCAAGCGCATTTTTGACGAAGAATTTGAAACGTTAAAGCATTCTTCGGACCATTTTAAAAACATGAAAGCTTTCGATGTGCGTGCCGCCTATTTTGCCAAGAAGAAGGATAAAAAAACGGGAGTTGAAATCGAGGTGGATATCGGTGAAAGCGGAAAGATTGTCGCCGATGAAAAGGAAGCGGAGAAAGCCGCCTACCAGTTGATCATGAAGGACAAGGAAAAATTGCTGGATATGCGCGAACCAGTTCATTTCATCTTTGCGCATTCCGCTTTGCGCGAAGGCTGGGATAATCCGAACGTGTTTCAAATCTGCTCCCTGCGAGAAATCAGAAGTGAAAAGAGCCGTCGCCAGTCAATTGGCAGGGGATTGCGTTTACCCGTGCAAGAGGGAACGGAAAAACATCCCGAGCTGTCGGGAACCCGCCTCACCGATCCGGAACAGAACAAACTCACGATCATTGCGAGCGAGAGCTTTGAAAACTATGCAAAATCGCTCTACGACGAATACCGCGAAAGCGGAAGCGATATTACCGGGCAGTTGGGCAATTACCGTAAAAACGAAACTGTTAAGCGTACGGAAAAATATGACAGTCCCGATTTTATAGCGCTTTGGTCCAAGATGAAACGGAAAACATCTTATAATATTCGCATTGATACGGAAGAATTTATCTCCGAGGCGATTGAAAAAATCAATCGAATGGAATTCAAACCGGCTCAAATCGTGACGACCAAGGGACTGTATGTGACTACCAGATACCGCGTCACGCTCAAGGAAATTTCAAAAATGGGAACCGCGGTTCTGCTTGTCGAAGTAAGCGATTCCAATGGGCGCAAATTCGCAAACAACCGCAACGAAAAAATCGTTTCCATTGGAAAGCCGATTGACAAGTCCGATGAAATTCTCGCAAAAATCCGGGTACAATCCATTTGCGCCGCAGACGAAACGGTCTCTCTTTCGGTGTTCAAAGAACCGCTAGAAAAGAGCGTTCCCCGGGAATTCGAATTCCAGTCGGGAAAATCGGTTTCGGTGCAAAGCAAGGATGCCGATTATCCGGATGTTCCCAAACCGAATCTTCTTGCCCGAGTTGCTAGCGAAATCCCTCTGACTCGTTCCACGATTCTTGCCATTTTCAAGAGAATCAAGCGGACGCACCAGATGGAATTCCTGAAAAATCCAGAAGCTTTTATCGCCCAGTTTGTGCAAATTTTGAGCGAAATTCTCAAAAACCACATCGCGGAGCACATCGAGTATTCACCGTCTTCGTCTTCGGTAGATGAAAATGACGGAGAACTTTTTCCGGTCAGTAAGAAGTTCATTGCTTCAGAACTCGAAAACGCCAACGAGAAACAGTCCATCTACGATAAAATCCAGGTGGATTCCAATGTGGAACGACATTTCGTGCAGCGATTGAACGAAGTGGGCGCTCCGGGCAACGTCCAATTGTATTTCAAGTTTCCTGCGAAATACAAGGTGAATCTTCCGAAAATCATCGGCAATTACAATCCCGACTGGGCAATCCTCCGTGTAAACGACAAAAACCAAAAAGTTGAAATTGTTCGTGAGACGAAGGGCACCGAGGACATCAATGCCTTGCCGCATACAAACGAAGCGCGAAAAATCATCTGCGGATATAAACATTTTACGGCAATCGGCGTGGACTTTCGCTTTGTGGATGATAAAGATGCCAGATGGTTTGACGAGGCTCCGGAAAATTTGCAAGAAAGTTCGCTGGATATTCAGTACAAAGTTTTGCAGGAAGAACGTAAAAATGCCGCCGAGGCAAAGGAAAATCCGTATTGCGCATAGAATGGTCTATTGCCTTTTGAATTGAAAATCGAACGAAAAATACCGATTTGTTTTTGGTTAAGAAGGAAAAATGTTTTCTGGATTTCTCCAACTTGGCTAAAAATAATCTATAATGCCTTTGTAAAATCAAGAGGTTCTTATGGGTATTTTCGATGCAATTTTTAACAAGTATTTTGGACCTGTATTTATCAAGGAAAACAGCGATGCGGAAGAGTTTGTCGAAAAAATGAAATCCCTTTCCGCTCGGGCTTCCGATAAATTAAAAGATAAAATAGAAGACCAGATAAGTGCTGCCGAAGCGGGGCTTTACGGTGAACGCCAGATTGCATACGAATTAAAAAATAGCGGCATGGATATGATTGTTGCCCATGATCTGAGTCTGGAGAAAAACGATCTGTCTGCGCAAATTGATTTTTTGGTGGTGACAAGGCGACATGTATTTGTCATCGAATGCAAGAATCTTTACGGCAATATCGAGATAGACGACAAAGGTAATTTCATTCGTCACATCGGAAACGGGAAACTCTATCGCCGCGAAGGTTTCACTTCTCCCGTATCGCAAAATGCGCGACATCTCAACGTCCTGAAGGAAATTCGCCGGGAATACAAAACCAATTTCCTGACGCAGTCGCTTTACGAAAAGGCTTTTCCGAAAATATACCGTTCTGTCATTGTACTTGCGAATCCGAAAACCATTTTGAACGACAGCAACGCTCCCGAAGAAATTCGAAAAATTGTAATTCGTTTGGACCAGCTGGTTTCATACATCAAGCGCATCGAAGAATCCGACAAGGATTTATACTTGTGCTCTAGAGATGAAATGCATGAACTGATGGGTTCCTTTCTCAAGTGCCGCAAGTCGGGCAGGTTCGATTACGCCAAAAAATTTGAAGCCTTGGTCGCCGAAGAACAGCGAGGCGAGCGTTTAAACAAAACAAAAATTGGTGCCGCGGAAACGGCCATCGAAAATCCTGCGAAACTTGCGGTCGCTGAGCGCAAGTGTCCACGCTGCGGAGCTTCGCTTATCCTACGAACTTCAAGGAAAGGAGAGAGTGTGGGCAAGCAGTTCTGGGGATGTTCCGCCTTTCCAAAATGCTGGTATAAGGAGAAAATCGTCTAGCTTGTTCGGATGTCGCAAATCGTCCTGCTTTCGGCTTTTCGCAAAGAAAATTTTTCTTCGATTTTTCTAGATTTTCCTTAAACGAAAAAAGGAATTGTCCATGAATATCCTAGTCATCGGTAGCGGCGGTCGAGAAAACGCGATTGCGCTTGCCGTCAAGAAGTCGCCACTCTGTTCAAACCTGGTTTCCGCACCCGGCAATCCGGGAATGGAGCGTCTTGGAAAGTGCGTTCCCGTCGATGTCAAGGATCCCATCGCGATTGCGGATCTGGCGGAGCGCGAAAAGATCGACTTGACGATTGTCGGTCCGGAAGTCCCGCTGGTAAATGGCGTGGTCGATGAATTCCGCCTCCGCGGGCTTCGGGCGTTCGGTCCGGTAAAAGGCGCGGCGGCTCTCGAAGGCAGCAAGGCGTTTTCGAAGAACTTCATGAAGAAGTACGGAATCCCGACCGCGGCATACGAGACTTTTACCGAGCTGAATCCCGCTCTCGAATTTTTGAAGGAACATCCCGCTCCGATTGTCGTCAAGGCGTCGGGGCTTGCCGCTGGGAAAGGCGCGGTCGTCTGCCAGACCGATGCGGAAGCGCGTGAAGCGGTCGAGGAAATGCTCGGCGACAAGGCCGTGTTCGGCGAATCGGGCAAGACGGTCGTCATCGAGGAGTTCATGGAAGGCGAAGAGGCATCCCTCTTTGCGGTCTGCGACGGCAAGGATTACGTTTTGCTTTCGTCCGCCCAGGACCACAAGCGGGTCTTTGACGGGGACAAGGGACCGAATACGGGCGGAATGGGCGCCTATACGCCTGCTCCGGTTGTCACGCCGGAAATTCTTTCCCAGGTGAAAAAGGAAATCATCGAACCGACCCTTCGCGGCATGGCGCAGGAAGGCTCTCCCTATACGGGGGTCCTCTATGTGGGAATCATGGTGACAAAGAACGGTCCCAAGGTGGTGGAGTACAATTGCCGCCTGGGCGATCCCGAATGCCAGGTCGTTCTCCCGGTCTATGACGGCGATGTCCTTGCGCTTTTCGATGCGGCGGAAAAGGGAAATTTGAAGAATTTTGACGCTCCGGCCGAGCCGAAAGGTTCCGCGGCAATTGTCGTCATGGCGAGCGAAGGATATCCCGGGAGCTATGCCAAGGGTAAAAAGATTACGGGCATCGATGCGGCTGAAAGCGTTGGCGCGATGGTCGTTCATGCCGGGACCAAGATGGAAAACGGTTCGCTTGTGACCTCGGGCGGTCGCGTTCTGGGTGTCGTCGGAACGGGAGCGGATTTGAAGTCGGCTCTCGACAAGGCGTATGAAGGATGCGAAAAGATTCATTTTGAAGGCGCCTTCTATCGCAAGGACATTGGACAAAAAGGACTCGCAAAATGCAAGAAGTAAAAAATCCTCTGGTGGGAATCGTCACGGGCAGCGCTTCGGACAAGGCGATTGTCGATAAGGTAACGGGAATCCTCGACGAATTCGGGGTCGCGTGGGAATACAATGTTCTTTCCGCTCACCGTACGCCGAACAAGACGGCAAGGTATGCGCAGGAAGCCGCCGGTCGCGGCGTGCAGGTCCTGATTGGGATAGCGGGTCTTGCCGCCGCTCTTCCGGGGACGCTTGCGGCAAACACGATTCTTCCGGTCATCGGCGTTCCGGGGGACGGCGGTCCTCTTTCGGGAGTCGACGCCCTGCATTCCATCGTGCAGATGCCGTCCGGGATTCCCGTGGCGACAGTCGGAATCGGAAACGGCAAGAATGCGGCCTATCTCGCCATAGCGATTCTCGCGCTTTCCCACGCGGATATTCGCGAAAAGCTTGCCGGTTACCGCAAGTCCCTGGGCGACATCTAAGTGCTTCGGGCGTTTTCCCTGATCCTCTTGTCCGCTGTCGCCGCGTTCTCTCTGGATGCGGCAGGCGTTCCCTGGGCGAAGGGGGAACAGCTTTTCTTTCGGCTGAGCTGGGGCTTTGTCACGGCGGGTTCCGCGGACATGAAAGTCCATTCGCGCGATGACGGAAAAGTGGAATTCGAAAGCATTGCGCGGAACAATGGCGCATTTAAATCGATCTATCCGGTCGCCGATACGATTCGGACGATCGCTTCCGCGACGACTCTTCTGCCCGATGCGTTTTCGAAAATCCTGAACGAAGGATCCTATTTCAGCACGTCCCGGATTCTCTTTGACCGGAACTCCCAAAAGGCGGTCCTTTCGGATACCGTCTTTGCGAATTCGCGGCGGAACGCCTTCAAGTCGATTGTGGACACGGTCCTTTCCCTTGACGGTGACGAACATTGCATCATTTCGGCGTTTTACCGGGTCCGCAGCATGGATCTGAGCGGAAAGAGGGAAACCAGTTTTGCGGCTGTCAGCGGAAAGAAACGCTACGTTCTTCGGGTGATCATCCACGGGAGAGAGACTGTCGAGACGAAACTCGGCAAGTTCAAGTGCATCAAGGTAGAACCCGTTTTAGGCGACGACGGGGCGTTCAAGGCTTCGGGACGGCTCTTTATCTGGATTTCGGACGACAGCAGGCGGTTACCCGTGCTGATGCGCGTGAAGATTCCCATTGGTTCCATCAAGGGTGAACTGGTAAAATTCAACCAGGGTAGCGAGGAATGACATTCTGCGACTTTTTCAATTTTCTTTTACAGAAATATTTTGCTTATATCCTTTAGAATAAACTATATTGAGAAACGGAACTGTTCTATCTATAAATAGAGGCTCTTTAGCGATGTTTAAAAAGATAAGTGTCCTGTTGTTTGCGTTGGCCGTCGCCAGCTTTGCCCAGAACGATGAAGACTCTTACGAGGCAAACGCTTCGGACGGAAACGCCTATGTCGAGGAATCCGATTCGCGGGCCATTGACCGCGCCAAGCGTCGCGAATTCGAAAAAGATCAGCGGCTCGATGAATTCGCGAACAATATTCGCCGTCGCGACTGGCTGAAAGATCGCCTGGTATTCCAGCTAGGCATGGGTTCTCGGCAACCGGTCATGGGAGAAACGGGGCTAGGCATGGGATTTGGCTTCGGTGCGGAATACATCACGCGCTGGCATCTGGGTCTCTATGGCTCGTTCGGTTTCATCCCGAGCGGCGACGATCCGGACTTTTCGAACTTTTCCCTGGAAGGCGGTACGGGCTGGAAGGTCGGTCTAAACTACTACCTTTTCCCGAAGAATCCGTTGCACCTGGGATTTTCCGCCTCCTATGGAACGGTCTATTACGATCATGACGTTGTTGCGGATTCCACAAACGACTTCACGCGCAAGCTTCTCACGACAATGGGATTCCAGTTCGATGTCCTCATCACCTATCTGACAAACGAATGGTACTATCTCCAGTTTGCCATCGGCATGTACTATGCGCCGAACGCCTATGACGATTCTCATCAAAAGAACGTGAGAAACGAAGAGGTCTCCCGCGTGATAGACAAGGACGGCATTTCGAAATTTGGGCTCGTCTTTGGCATTACGATAGGGTTCGCCTTGCCGGAATTCTTCCCGGATGCGACAGAAATCCGCCGTCGCGAACGCGAAAAGAAATACGACGATTAGCCGAAAAAAAAATGAATTTGGCAAAAATCCCCGCCGTGAAAAACGGTGGGGATTTTGCGTATCGTCGAAATGTTTTCGATTTTTTACTCAAGTTTCCATATCTATTTTTCGGATTCAGGCGTTATAGAAGTGGATAGGGAATGGTTCCCTGTTTTGCCAAGGCGAGGCGTATTCGCGACAAGGAAATTTCATGAAAATACGAAACGATGCTAGGGAACATGTGGAAACATTCGAAGAATTCAAGGGCGCAGGGGTCTATGCCGACTTGATGCTTGACCCTACGTTCAAAAAGGCTTTCAATCCCGATACCCGAAACAAGGCATGTCTTATCGAACTTTTAAACGCCTTGCTGGAAGGCGAGCTAGAAAATCCAATTACGGATATCCATTCCCGAGACAAGGAATGCAGGTGGGGATCGAACGAGAACCGATTCTCCATTTTCGATTTGCATTGCGTCGATGCGCTTGGAAGGCATTTTATCGTCGAGGTACAGCTTGCCAAGTTGACAAACATCGTAAATCGGGCAATATTCTACACATCGCAGATGATTGTCGCGCAGGGAGAACGCGGAAACGGCTATCATTATGAACTCGATCCTGTGATAACCATTGTCTTGATGGATTTTGAAATTTTCAAGGATGGCGAATGCATTCACCAGGCGAAGTTGCGTGGCAAGGATGGTCGGGCGCTAAGCGATACCGTCTGTCTTGTGCTTGTCGAAATTCCCAAGTTCAACAAGGAGGCGGAAATGCTTGAAACGACACTGGACAAGGGCCTCTATGCGCTTAAGAATATCAAGAAATTGAGAAAGATGCCAGCCGGTTATGAAGGATCCTCCTTTGAACTGTTGTTTCAGACGGCGAAATTAGCTAGATTGACAAAAGAGGAACAAAAAATGATCGATGCCGCACAAAAAGCGAAGTGGGATGAAAATGCCATTCGCGAGTACAACGAATCGCAGCTTAGATATGGGCTGGAACGAGGCCATCAAGAAGGTCTTCAACAGGGACTTCAACAGGGACTTCAACAAGGAATCCAACAAGGAATCCAACAAGGAATCCAACAGGGACTCGAGCGAGGTCGATTGGAAGGACTTTCTGCAAAAGCGACCGAAATCGCGAAGGCGATGAAGGCGAACGGACTTTCCAGGGAAATCATCTTGAAATGTTCGGGGCTTTCGGAAGAAGAGTTTGCGAAACTCTAGCGGTTTCTTTGTCGAAAAATTTCCAAACAGTCAAAAATCAAGAGACAAAAACCGAAAAATAGACTATATTCTTGGGCGACTTGTCCGCGTAGCTCAATTGGATAGAGTGTCAGTTTCCGAAACTGAAGGTCACGAGTTCGACTCTCGTCGTGGGCACTGAAAAACGCACCGTTCCTCGGTGCGTTTTCTGTGTCTAGGCTTTGTGGAGAATTTTTCCGGTTAGTTCGTGAGGCTCGGCGTCGACGATCTTGACCATGTAGAATTCGCCTGGGACGGCGTCCCCTTCGACAATCTTTACGATGTCGTCTGCGTCGAGAGAGTTTCCTTCCGTGCGTCCGATAAAGTGATAATCGCTTTCTTCGGCGACTTCGTCGATGAGAACCTTGAGTTCCTTGCCGATGAGCGCTTCGTTCGCTTCGGTGGAAATTTCTTCCTGAACATCGTTGATGGCGTCCAGGCGCGCTCGGGCGAGGTCTTCCGGTATGCTCGATTCTTCGAGCTTCATGGCAGGCGTTCCTTCTTCGGGACTAAAGACGAAGCCTCCCAGGTGTTCGAACCGAACCTCCTGGATGAGTTTCATCAGTTCGTTAAAATCCGCATCCGTTTCTCCGGGAAAGCCGACGAGGACCGTCGTGCGGAGCGTGACGCCGGGAATTTTTTCCCGCATCGCTTGAAGCATCTTGCGCAGACTTTCTTGCGTGTAGTGGCGGCGCATCAGCTTGAGAATCCGGTCGCTTGCGTGCTGGATGGGCATGTCGATGTATTTGCAGAGGCGGGGTTCGCTTGCCATCAGATCGAGAAGTTCGTCATCGATGAATTGCGGATACCAGTAGAGCGTGCGAATCCAGGGGATGCCCGTTTCGCGGAGGATGGCTTTTAGAAGCCTGGCGAGAGTCGGTCCGCTTTTTCCCTGTTCGTGACCGTAAAAAGTCGTATCCTGGGCGATGAGCGTCAGTTCCTTGACTCCCTGCCGTTCGAGTTCTTTCGCTTCGCGGACAATGCTTTCAATGGAAAAGGAAACTTGCTTTCCGCGGATATTCGGGATGGCGCAGAACGCACATCGGCGATCGCAGCCTTCGGCTATTTTCAGATAGGCGTGGTGCGAAAAATCGCCAAGGTTTAGACGCTTGATGTTTTCCGTTCCGCTTGACTTTTCTCCTAGCCCGAGGACTTGCAGAATTTTTCCCGGCTCGTATGTGCCTAGCCAATAATCGACTTCGGGCATTTCCTTCGGGAGTTCCCGGATGTAACGTCCGGAAAGGCAACCAGATACAACGAGCTTTTGGTTTGGTTTCTTCGCTTCGACAAAGGACAGGATCGTGTTGATGGATTCTTCTTTTGCCGCTTCGATGAATCCGCAGGTGTTGACCAGGATGTAATCCGCCTTGTCCACGGATGGGACGGACCGGAAACCCGCGGAATACAGTTCGGCGAGGAGATGTTCGGCATCGACCTGGTTTTTGGCGCATCCTAGCTGCGCAGCGAAAATGGAGAGCCTTTTCAAGGGTTATTCCCAGTCGTCATAGACTTCTTCGGCAGTGGTCGCCGGCGCTTGGCTTGCGGGTTGTGCTTGCGGCAATGTCCCTGCTTGAGTTTCCACCGGTTGGACGGATTCCTCCAAAGGCTGCTGCTCGGGTGCAGGAACCTCGGCGACGGCTTCGCTCGAGGAACTTTGGGCTTCGGAAGACGATGAGATGGCGGGTTCCTCGGAAATTTCGGAGTCCGTAGGAATGCTTTCCGCGGCTTGCGCTTCGGTATAGGAAACGGGAGTGTCGCTGTAAGCGCTAGAAGGTTCGCTGGTTTCCGGGGACCCGACCGCATCGTTTGCCTTGTTGTCTATCCACCAGGCGAATCCGAGTGGTTCGAGCCTGTTCTTGCCGAAAGCCTTGGCTTCTTCGATCTTCTTGAAATATCCGACGCGAACCCGGTAATAGGAACCTTCGAGTTCGCCCGGGTTCTCGACCTGTGCGAGATAGCCCTTGATCCCCTTTTCCGCGAGTTTCCCGAGAATCGCGCTTGCGCTTCGCTTCGATGGCTGGATGCTCACCTGGATGGTCACCGTTCCTTCTGTTCCCGGTTCGACGATATCCTTGGCGCCCGTTGTAAAGGTCTCTACCGATGTCGAGGAATTGGCGGAAAGCGACTGGATGGGCTTGAGTTCCGGCATGGAGTCGGCCTTGGCCGGGGAATTTTCGGGAGCCTTGACCTCTTCGGCTTTTTTTGTCGGAGTGATTTCCGGGACGACATCGTCTTCGCTGTTGCAGCCGGTAAGGGCGACGGCAAAAATGGAAAAGGCGATAGAAAATTTTACAATGTTCATTTTCTCTCCTATGAAACGAGCGGAAAAGGCTTTCAAAAAATATATATAAGTCTTTGGATGGTCGCAAGTTATGAAATGTCAAAAAGTTTCAAAAAAAGGAAAGGAAATGCCAGGCCTGGCTCGGAATGTGGAAATCCCTTGACGAATCAGGGGCGATAAGGTATATTTGGGGCGCATTCCAAAATTTTCAACCCGAGGAATTCGAATGATCGGAGTCGTAGTAAAACCCAATGAACCTTTTGAACGCGCGCTCAAGCGCTTTACCAAGTCTTGCGAAAAGAACGGAATCATTTCCGACGTGAAGAAACGCCAGCGCTATGAAAAGCCTTCCGAGGAAAAGAAGCGCATTGAAACGGCTGCCCGTCGCAAGCGTCTCAAGGAAATCGCCGACGCGAACCGCAAGCGTCTTTACTAGTTTGGTTTTCTTTCGGAATGCCAAGGGAAAGTGCTAGAACTTTCCCTTTTGGTGTTTGTATCTTTGAAAAGACTTAACCCCCAAGTCGGGAAAGGACGAATATGGCTGATTCTTTAGCGAAAGCGGATAGCGAACTTCTCAATCGAATTCTCGCGGACATCAAGGCGGCGATGAAATCTCACGATGCGTCCACTCTCGAAGTGTTGCGCACGCTCCACTCCGACATCAAGAATGTCGCTATCAACGCGCGGAAGGACATCACGGACGATGTCGTTCTCGATGTCCTTTCGAAGAGCATCAAGCAGCGCAACGAATCTATCGAGATGCTTCGCAAGGGCGGGCGCGAGGAAAACGCAAAGGAAGAAGAGGCAACCCTCTCTGTCTATCGAAAATACTTGCCGACGCAGCTTACCGAGGAAGAAGTCCAGGCGCTGGTTGCGGAAATCAAGCTCCAGGTCGGAGCGGAAGGTCCAAAGGATATGGGAAAGGTGATGAAGGAACTTTCCCCGAAGACGAAAGGCCGCTTTGACAGCCGTCGCCTGAGCGATCTGGTCAAGTCGGCTCTTCTCTAGGTTTGGTTTCTTGACGAAAAAAAGCCCGCGAATGCGGGCTTTTTTCGTCTTAGAACTCTTCGAGTCCGTCGGGAGCGGCGAGAATCGCCTTGCTTGCCATGCCGACGAAGAGACCGTGTCCGAGAAGTCCCGGAATCCTGTTCAGTTCGAAGTCGAGTCTTTCCGGGTCGGCTATCGGACCGAACTTGGCGTCGGCGATGAGGTTTCCGGAATCGCTGATGACGGGGCCGTCCTTTCCCGGTGCGCCCATCCGGACGGAGAGCGTCGCTCCGAGTTCCGTTACTTTGTGTGTAACCGAACCGATCGCTTCCGGCAAGATTTCGAGCGGTACCGCGAACTTTTCTCCGAGTGTTCGGACTTTTTTTCCGGAGTCCGCGATAATGACGTAATTGTCCGCCATGGAAGCGACGATCTTTTCGAGGAGATGCGCCGCGCCGCGTCCCTTGACGAGATTTCTTTTCGGGTCGATTTCGTCGGCGCCATCGATGGCTATGTCGAGATGACTTGCTTCGCCTAGATCGACGAGAGGAATGCCCAGCTTTCGACATTGGAGAGTCGTGCTCCAGCTTGTGCTGACCGCCGTAATCTTGAAGTCTTCGGTGCGGATGCGTTCGCCGATGCGCTCGACCATGAATGCCGCCGTGCTGCCGGTTCCAAGCCCGACTGTCATGCCGGATTCAATGAGGTTCGCTGCGCGGATTCCCGCCGCTTTTTTCAGTTCGTTCAAATCGGTCATTATCGCCAGTGCCTCCCGAAATTGTCTTCTTCGCCTTCTGGAAAATCTTCCTCGCCGTCGAAATCGTCGTCTTCGTCGTCAAACTCCTCGTCGGGATATCCCGTTTCGAGTTCTGTCGCAGACGCTTCGGCTATATCGACTATCGTCACTTCGAATGTCAGATCCTTGCCGGCGAAGGGGTGGTTGCCGTCAAGGGTTACCGTATCTTTCTGGATTTCCCGGATGATGTAGATGCCCGATTCGTCTTCGCTTGTCTGCGAATAGATGTCGCGGGGATCTTCGGGAATGGAAAACTCGGTGTTGTCGGAATCCTGGACCATTTCCAGTTCCATGCCAAGCCACAGCTCCCCGATGTTTTGAAGTTCCTTCTTGGAAACCTTGATGATCAGGTCCTTGCGGTAGGGACCATAGCCTTTGTCAAAGGGAACGTGGGCCACGACCCTTTCTCCGACATGATGCCCTTCGAGCGCTTCTTCTAGCCCCTCGATGACGCTGTCGCAGCCGTGCATATAGACGAACGGAAAATTCGTCGGGACTTCCTCGACGATTGTACCGCTTTCGTCCTTTAGGGAATAGCCTATGCTAACTTTCTTGTTTCTCTCGACTTTTTCCATTGACATAAATATAGAAAAGCTATATTGCTTTCCATGCTATACGGGATTTTTTCCGACATTCATGCAAACCTGCCCGCTCTGGAAGCCGTCTTGGATTCCATGAAGGCGAGCGGCGTGGAGCGCCGTGTCTGTCTGGGTGATATTGTGGGATACGGAGCGAGTCCGAACGAATGTGTCGCATTGACAAGACAGGCTGCCGATGTCTGCATCCTGGGAAATCACGACAGCGTGGCTATCAAGTGGGATTCGGACGTGGGATTCAATCCGTATGCGAAAAAGGCGATTGAATGGACCCAGGCGAACTTGAACGAGGAATCAAGGGAATATCTGCGGTCCCTGCCGTATATGGACGAGGAAAACGACATTTGCTTTGTCCATGCGTCGCCAATGTCTCCGGCCGACTGGATCTACGTGACGGATCTGGAAGACGCCCTGGATGCGTTTGACCATTTTTCGGAACGGCACTGCTTTGTCGGGCATACGCACAGTCCGGTCATCGTCGCGATGCGGGATGGGGAAATTCCGAAGGTGATCGAGACGGGATTCTACCGGCTCGAAGACGGCGAACGCCTTCTCGTAAATGTCGGAAGCGTCGGTCAGCCGCGCGACAGGGATTCCCGGGCGAGCTATTGCCTGTACGACAGCGATGCCCAGACGGTGAAGCTTGTCCGCCTGAAATACGATATTGCCCGAACGCAGAAGGCGATGCGCGAAGCGGGACTGCCGGACTTTCTCGTCGAGCGTCTGGAACTCGGACGATGAAGCTAGTCATCGCGGTCTTTGGAAAGCCCGGTTCGCCTTTCGTGAAGGACGAAGTGGAAAAGTATTCCAAAAGGCTTCGCTTTTCGAACGTGCAAATCGAAGTCGTGGAATTGCGCTCTAGCAAGCGGGAGGACAGGGCGAAA
The DNA here is from genome assembly GCA_963629575.1 of Candidatus Methanomethylophilaceae archaeon. GTDB lineage: Bacteria > Fibrobacterota > Fibrobacteria > Fibrobacterales > Fibrobacteraceae > Hallerella. The sequence continues at coordinate 17,106 of CAVGIM010000035.1, read as the reverse complement.
AGCCTTGCCGAAGAAGCTGTGGAATTTTCGAAGCGGTTTCCCAAGGAAGACTTCCAGTGGATTGTCCTTGCGGAAGAGGGCAAGCTGATGAATACGTTCGGGCTTTCTAGCTGGATCAAACCGCGTCTCGCGTCAAATTGCGTCTTTTTGATCGGCTCCGCTTACGGCATCGCTCCGGAAATCAAGAAACAGGCGAATCTTTTGCTGTCCCTTTCGCCTCTGACTTTTACGCACGATCATGCAAGGGTTCTCTTGACGGAACAGCTTTACAGGTGTCTGATGATCATCGCCGGTCATCCCTATCATCATGTTTAACTTGTATAAAATCTGACGGGAGGTCTTTCGTGAAGGCGAATCTGAAAAAAAGCCTGGAGATTGTCCATTCGACGCTCGAAACCGCGGAGCGCTACGATCATGCCTGCCGTGTCCTAGGATACGATCAGCAGACGATATGCCCCGAAAAGGCGATGGAAGCGCAAGGCGAAACGATGGCGTTTCTTTCCAACCGGGCTTTTCGATTGGCGAAATCCCGAAAATTCGTCGATGCCGCGGAAACTCTTTACGAAAACCGCAAGAGCTTGAAAAAAAAGGAACGCATTCTTGCCGAAGGGCTGCATCGCGACTATCTGCGAAAGAAGAACATTTCTTCTGCGATGGACAGAAAGTTTTCGCTGGTCTTCAACAAGGCCTTTGTCGATTGGCTGGAGGCGAAGAAGAATGCGGACTTTTCCCTGTTTGCGGAGTCTCTCGAAAAGGTTCGCCGGGTGAACCTGAAACAGGTCGCCCTGTCGGAAAACGCAAAGCCTGTACTCTACGACAACTTGCTCGGACTTTACGAACGCGGAATGACGTCAAGGGATTTGGACAGGTGCTTTGACGCCTGCAAGGAATGCCTGATCCCGCTTTTAAGAAAAATCCAGAAGAGCAAAAAGAAGATTCGGACGGACTTTCTTTCTAGGCCCGTTTCGGAGGAATCGCAACGGAAAATGGCGAAATATCTGCTGGACGTCATCGGGTTTGACTTTTCGCGGGGAGCCTTTACGACAAGCGAACATCCCTTTACGGATGGACTGGCAAGAGATGACGCTCGCGTAACGACGCATTATTACGCGGACATGTTCTGCTCGAATATGTTCTCGATTATTCATGAAGGCGGCCATGCCCTGTTCGAGCAGAACCAGCCGGCGGAAGACTTCGCATTTCACATCACGGGCTACAAGACTCTTGGACAGCATGAATCCGTCTCGCGGTTTTACGAAAATCGGATTGGTCGCTCCCAGGCGTTTATCCGGTTGATTTTCGGAAAGGCGAAAGAACTTTTTCCAAGCGCGCTAGCCGGGGTTTCGGAAAGGCAGTTCTACGAAGCGATGAACGTCGTTTCGCCGAGCCTTGTCCGTACGGAGGCGGATGAATTTACCTACACGTTCCATATCGTCATCCGCTATGAAATCGAGCAGATGCTCGTGAATGGAAAAATCGATGTCAAGGACTTGCCAAAAGTCTGGAACGACAAATACGAGGAATATCTGGGCATTCGCCCATCAAACGACAGGGAAGGCGTCTTGCAGGATGTCCATTGGGCTTCCGGTTTTGGCTATTTCCCAACCTATGCGCTCGGAAACTTTTACGGTGCGATGTATTACAATCGGATGCGCGAAGAATTCGACGTGGAAAGCGCCGCTCTGCATGGAGATTTTGGACAAATTAACGGCTGGATGAAAGAGCATGTCTGGAAAGAGGCGAATTGCCTCGATGCGAAAACCTGGATAAGGAAGATCACCGGCAGGGAGTTTACGGCAAGCGACTTCCTGGAATACATCGAGAAAAAATACGGATCGCTTTACGGAGTCTGAAATGCCTGTCGAACGGGAACAGAAAAATTCGGAAAGTTCGAAGAAAGCGCCTCTTTCCTTTGCGCAAAAGGTGGAACAAGGCGTTTCGAGGAAATTTCGCGGTCGCCTGTGGAGCCCCTTTGTCTCGGCGATCAAGCGCTATCGGCTGATTGAATCCGGCGATAGGATTGCGGTCTGCATTTCGGGCGGAAAGGATTCCATGCTGCTCGCAAAGCTTATGCAAATGCTCCACCGCTATACGGAAGTTCCGTTCGAAGTTCGGTATCTCGTAATGGACCCCGGCTACAACGAAGCGAACCTGGCAAAAATCAGGAAGAACGCGGCGCTTTTGAAAATTCCCGTCACGATTTTCAAGACGGATATCTTCGACGTGGCAAATACGTTCGAACATTCTCCGTGCTACATCTGCGCCCGAATGCGTCGCGGTCATCTCTATCACCAGGCGAAAGAACTGGGCTGCAACAAGATAGCCTTGGGACACCATTTTTCCGATGTCATCGAAACGACCGTGATGAGCATGTTTTACGCTTCGCAATTGCAGGCGATGCTTCCGAAACTTCACAGCCAGAATTTTGAAGGCATGACGCTGATCCGTCCCCTTTACCTTGTCCACGAAGACGATATCGTCGCATGGACGAAAGCGAACGGCCTGGAGTTTATCCGCTGCGCCTGTCGCTTTACGGAAAATGTCGAATCCGGAGCTTGCGAGAGCAAGCGGCAAGAGGTCAAGGAACTGATTTGCCGTCTGAAAAAGGAAAATCCGAACATCGAAAAGAGCATTTTCAACAGCCTGCATTCCGTTTGCATCGAAACGTTTCCCGGTTACAAGGCAGAAGGGAAAAGGCATTCCTTTCTGGAACGCTTCGAGGCGGAAACTAGGCGTTCAAAAAATGCAGCAGGACCGGGACCAATATCGATGTGAGAATCCCGGCAACTCCGATGGCTAGCGAACTCATCGCGCCCTGGACTTCTCCCATTTCGAGCGCTTTCGCGGTCCCGATGGCGTGAGACGATGTCCCGATGGCGATTCCCTGGGCGACGGGATGCTTGATCCGGAAAATCTTGCAGACGAACGGGGCGACAACGCCGCCGGTGATTCCCGTGATGACGATGGCCGCGATGGTGATGGCGGGAACCGCTCCGATTTCGTTCGAAAGTTCGATTCCCATCGGGATGGTGATGGATTTCGGAAGGAGGGAGATTTTCAGCGTCGGCGAAATTTCGAGAAGCCTGGCGAGGAACGTCACCAGGGAGAACGAGGTGAGGCATCCGGAGAGGATTCCGACGACAATGGGAAAGAAATGTTTCTTGAGGTTTTCGAGTTGCCTGTAAAGGGGAACGGCCAGCACGGCGGTTACCGGGGCAAGGAAGATGGCGATGTAGTCGCCGCCAATGTCGTAAGTTTCCAGGTCGATTCCGGTGAGGAGCAAGAATCCGATGAGGAGAATGCTTGCGACAAGCATCGGGTTGCAGATGGCGAGCTTGAACTTTCGGCTGAGAAAGACGCCCGTTTCGTAAGCGACTATCGTGAGGACGATTCCGAAAAACGGTGTGTTCAGGACTTCATTCATGATGTTTCCTCTTTTCGAAAAGCTTGACCAGAATCTCGGTGACTTTTCCGGTGACCGCCATCGTGAGAATCGTAGCGAAGACGCACAGGGCGACGAGAATCAGGATGTTTCCCTTGAGCTGTCCGTAGATGGCGAGAATCCCGATGCATGGCGGCAAGAAGAAGAATGGGAGACGCTTGAGAAAAAAGTTGGACATTTCCGCGATCTGATCGACCTTGACGATTTTCGTACAAAGTAACAGAAAGAGGATTAGCATGGCGGTGATGTTGCTCGGTAGAGGAAAACCGCAGACCCGATGGAAAAAGTCTCCGATAAAGCAGACGGAGAGAATCAGGGCTAACTGAAGTAGAAGTCGCATGGCGACGCCAAAGATAGCAATTCCAGGTTGTCCACTGACAACGCTTTTGCGCGGAACATCAATCCGTCTCGGGGAAAAGCGGATAAATTGAAGGGGAATTCTTTGACGGAGTGTCTATGGGTTTTCTTGAAAGACTTTTCCTCTTGGGATCGATCGCTTCGTTCCCGGTGGTTGCTTCTGTTTCCGTGCAGGGGGTGGTCAAAAGCGGAGGATTTCCGGTTGACAGCGCGCAGGTTTCGCTGGCTTTATCCGGCATATCCTCCTTTTCTGACGCCTCGGGAGGCTTTTCCCTGGAAAGCGGCGAAGAAACTTCCGGAATGGCAAAACGCGGAAATGGAAATCTGAACTATTCGATTCGAAAGGGAATCTTGCAGGTAGAGGTCTCCGCGGGAGTGGAAAATCTGCAGATCCATGTCTTCGATTTCAATGGAAAGCTCTTGCTTTCGGACTCGCGAAGGTTTGCCGCGGGAACGCATTTCGTCGATTTGAATCGCCTGGAAAAAAGCCAATCCCGATACCTGGTGCAGATCAGGCATAAGGGCCGTAGCGCGGTCATGCTCGCAAAGTCCTCCGAGAAGATGGTAGATACGCTTGTCGTGAAAAAGGAAGGATTTGTTGAAAAAAGGCTTGTTGTCGGTTTGGAAGAAAAAGGCTTGACGATTGAACTGGATACGATTCCGGTCGCAAGTCTCGCGAAACGTGGCGCCGGAAGCTCGCGCCAGACGGTTTCTCGAGGAAGCGAGATTGTCGCATTTTCCTATGCCTTCGAAAATTGCGATTCTGTCCGGGTCGAGGGGCTTCCGCAGGGAATCGTGGCAAGAACTGTCGTTGACAAAAAAATCGTAGAGTTTTCGGGAACGGCTACTGGAGACGAAGGCGTCTATGATTTTCGCGTGACGACGGTTGGCGGCTATGGCGAAGCCGTGAAAAGCGGGCAATTCGTCATTGTCGAACCCGAAAAGAAGCCGCTATGGGAAATCGAGGCAGATGGCTACGCGAGCCTGAACGGGGGAACTACGGGCGGTCTGGGCGGTGATACGGTGCGGGTTTCCACATATGCGGATTTCAAGGCCGCGGTCCAGGCGAAAGAAGCGAAAATCGTATTGGTCGAAGGGACGATTCGAACTACCGATGGCGACGGCTATGGATTGAAAGTCGCAAGCGACAAGACGATCATGGGCGTGGATTCCAGCTCCACGATCTACGGAGGACTTTCGATAAGCGGCGTCAGGAACGTCATCGTGTACAACTTGAACATTCGGGGAACATACCCGAATCCCGGTCCGAGCGACGGCATTGCGGTAAGCGGAAAATCGACGAACGTGTTTCTTTCCCATTTGAACATCTGGGACGCCGAAGATGGAAACCTGGACATTACGGGGCAGGCAAACTATGTTACCGTATCCTATGTCAAGTTCTGGTACACTCTGGCGTCTCATCCGCACAGATTGAATTCGCTAATCGGCAGCGGGGCTTCCGACCACCCGGAAGATTTCGGCTATCTCAAGGTGACTTATCATCATTGCTGGTTCGGTACGCTTGTCAACGAAAGAATGCCGCGCGTCATGTATGGCAACGCCCATATCTACAACAATTATTACGATGCCGCGGGAAATCTATACTGCATCGGTGTCGGGTCTTATGGTTCCGCCTTGATAGAAAACAACTATTTCAAGAACGTGAACAATCCGATTCACTTTATGTACAATGTCTATGCCTATATCTTGCAGAGAGGAAACCAGTTCGACAATACAACGGGCACGCGCGACGGAACTTCGTCGGGAGGCATTTTGGGGGAACGCTATATCACCACAGAGCCTTACACGCTTCTAAAAGATCCGGTGACTCTAGATTCGGTTCCCTATAACTATGAAACGGATGCGGTACAAAATGTTCCCGCGAGGGTAAAAAGTCTTGCCGGGCCGCACGACTGGGATTCGTATATCGAAAAATCTTTCTAGATTCTCCGCACCGCCAGATGTCGTATTTCTGGGGAACCGGGCGAGAACCGCCCACAAAAGGATTTATCATGTCTCAAATCGAACTCACCTTTCCCGATGGCTCCGTACGTTCCGTAGCATCGGGCATTACCGGCAAGGAAATTGCGGAAGGAATTTCCCAGGGGCTCGCGCGCAAGGCTCTGGGCGTAAAGCTTGGCGACAAGGTTCTAGACCTTTCCCGTCCGCTTACCGAGAGCGGGAACATCCGGATAATCACGCCTTCGAATGACGATCCCGATGCGCTCATGCTTTTGCGCCATTCCTGCAGCCATGTCCTCGCGGAAGCGATTTGCGATCTGTTCCCGGGGACGAAGCTCGCTTACGGCCCGGCAATCGAGAAAGGTTTCTATTACGATTTGATGACGCCGACACCGCTCAAGGAAGAGGACTTCCCGAAAATCGAAAAGCGGATGAAGGAAATCATCCAGGAAGACCGTCCGTTTACCCGTATCGAAGTTTCTGCCGAAGAGGGCCTTAGGCGTACCGAAGGCGACAAGTACAAGCACGACAACGCCGAGCGCGCGATTGAACGCGAAGGCAAGGACTGTAAGATCAGTTTCTATGCGACAGGCGAACCGGGAAAGAACTGGGAAGATCTCTGCGCGGGTCCCCATGTTCCCAGCACGGGAAAGCTCAAGTGCTTCAAGATTCTCTCGCTTGCGGGCGCCTATTGGCACGGGGATCAGAAGTCCGACCAGCTGACGCGTATCTATGGCACCTGCTTTGCGGACAAGGACGGCCTCGCGACATACTTGAAATTTTTGGAAGAAGCCGCCAAGCGCGACCACCGGAAGATAGGCAAGGAAATGGACCTCTACCACATCGAGGACCATTCGCCCGGCATGGTGTTCTGGCATCCGAAGGGAACGAAGATGGTGAACGCGCTCAAGGATTACATTCGCGGGAAAATCGACCATCGGGGCTACCAGGAAGTCATCACGCCGGAAATCGTGAACAAGGTTCTGTGGATAAAGTCCGGCCATGCGGACAAGTACAACGAGAACATGTTCAAGACGCTCGCCGGCGACGTGGAAATGGCCGTGAAGCCGATGAACTGCCCGTGCCACATCTTGATTTTCAATTCCCAGCTGCGGAGTTGGCGCGACCTTCCGATGCGTCTCGCCGAGTTCGGCAAGTGCCACCGCTACGAGCCTGCGGGAACGATGCACGGGCTGATGCGCGTCCGCGGATTTGTGCAGGACGATGCACACATCTTTTGTACCGAAGACCAGATCGCGAGCGAGGTCGCAAATTTCTGCCACCTTGTAAAGGAAATCTATCACGATTTCGGATTCGACGATGTGAAGGTGAAGTTCTCGACCCGTCCGGCAAAGCGCGTGGGAAGCGATGAAATCTGGGACAAGGCCGAAGCGGCTCTCGCCGAAGCGACAAAGCTCGCCGGGCTCGATTATGTGCTGAATCCGGGCGAAGGCGCATTTTACGGTCCGAAGCTCGAATTCACGCTGAAAGATTCCCTCGGACGCGATTGGCAGTGCGGAACGATCCAGGTGGATTTCAACCTGCCGCAGCGTCTCGGTGCGGAATATGTCGGCAAAGACAACCAGAAGCATATCCCGGTGATGCTCCACCGCGCAGCGGTCGGCTCCATCGAGCGATTCCTCGGCATCCTCATCGAGGAATATATGGGAGATTTCCCGCTGTGGCTTGCGCCTGTGCAGGCGCGCGTCCTTCCGATTTCCGAAAAGTTCGTCGATTACGCAAACCGGGTGAAGCGCGAACTCGAAGCGTCCGGCGTCCGCGTGGAAGTCGATGAATCGAACGAGAAGCTCGGCTACAAGATTCGCCAGTGCGAACTCCAGAAGGTACCGTACCTGCTCATCGTAGGCGAAAAGGAAGTGACAGAAAATGTCATATCCGTCCGCAAGCGCAAGGAAGGCGACAAGGGCCAGATGACCGTTGCGGACTTCCTCAAGATGACCGAGGAAGATCGGAAGGTTGTGAGGTAGTAAAAGATATTTGCAGACGTAGGCTTCTTTCGATGCCTACGTTTTTTTTGTGCGCTCCATCGGAACTCACACTTTCCCGAAAACGGCGAGTTCGAGCCTTGACGGCAAGTAGGTAAACTTTCCCGAAAAGATTTTTCCGGTCGAAAGGTTTTGCCATTTGCCCCGGGGAAGCTCGACCGGGCGGCTCTTTGCGCCTTCTTCAAGAATTGGAGCGACCAGCAGGGAATTCCCGACGAGATATTCGTCTTCCATCCGGGCGTCGGAAATTTTCGCGGCGGCCTTTCCCAGGTAAAAGAGCGGACGCATCACGGGTGCTCCCGTCTCCCTCGCTTCTTTAAATAATTTGTACAGAATCGGTCGCATTCTCTCCCGAAAGAGAATTGCGTTCCTGACGCGTTCTTCGCAAGACTTCCCGAAAGCCCACGGTTCCTGTCTCTTGCAGTTTTTGGAAGAGTGGATGCGGAAAAAGGGAAAGAGCACGGCGGCTTCCGCCCAGCGGGCGAGCAGTTCCGCCGAGGAATCTTCGCCGAAGCCTCCGACGTCCGCGCCGACTAAGGGGATTCCTGAAAGGGAAACGTTCAGCGCCATCGGGATGGATTCTTTCAAGGATTTCCATGTGCTGAAGTTGTCGCCGAGCCAGATGCCCGCGTAGCGTCCCGTTCCGAAGCTTGCGCTGCGGGAAAGGATGAACGGACTTTCTTTCGGGTGCGCTTTCTTTAATCCTTCAAAAGTTGCTTTCGCCATGCCGCTTGCATAGAGATTGTGAAAACTTTCGTGATCCTTTTTTCCGTGGAAGAAGAGCATTTCGTCGTCGGAAACGGAACCCGTGCTCGGATCGTTCATGTCTATCCAGTAGCCGTAAAAGCCTTTCTTTGAAAATTTTTCAACGCGCTTTGCCCACCACGACCTGCCGTCTTCAGTGGAAAAATCCGGGAAAAGCGTTGCTCCGGGCCATACGAATCCGCGGTAAAAACCCCCGTTCGGATTCTTGCAAAAAATTTTCTTTCTGATTCCGTCGTTTCGTACAAAGTAATTTTCATCGCGGACGCCCGGGTCGAGAATCGGGATGACATGCCGTCCTTTTTTCAAAAGCGCTTTCGTAATCTGTTCAGGATTTCGGAATGTTTTTTCATTTGTCGTGAATACCTTGTAGCGGTCCATGTAGTCGATGTCGAGAAACAATCCGTCGCACGGAATTTTTCGTTCGGACATTTCTTTATCCAGATAGGTCAAATCTTTTGTTCCTGCGTATCCCCAGCGGCTTTGGTGATAGCCTAGTGCCCATTCCGGTGGAACGTGGAGCGGTCCGGCGAGTTTTCCCAGTTTGGAGATGACGTCTGCGGCATCGCTTCCGACGATAAAGAGAACATCGGCGGGACTGCTTGTGCTGCCGAAATAAAGGGACGAGCCTTGAACCGGTTCCTGGCTCGGGTGAAGTCGCATATCTGGCGAGAGCGAAAAGAAGACGCGCCCCGCATCGTTTACGAGAATCCCGACGGCATTTTCGCCTTTTCGAATGAGCAAGAAAGGGATGTTTGCGTAGAGCGGTTCGGGTTCGTCGTCGCGGCATTTGACGGTTCCGTGTGCGCCCCAGGCATCTACGTTCCACATTTGTGCGCGTGTCCCTTTGCGGTCGAGCTTTCCGGCGCGTTCTCCCAACCCGTAAAAGTGAAAGTCTTCGCTTGCTTCAAACCGCATCAGCCAGCGGTTTTGGCAGGTTCCGAAAAATCCTTCGCGAGAGCTTTCCAAAAGGATTTCTTCAGATGAGGAAAAGATCTGCAGTTTTCCTTTTGAAAACTGGACTCGGTTCAAAAATTTTTTTGGATCTTCATTTGTGCGGAACGCTTCTTCGTTCCATTCAAACGGTCTTGGATTTTCGCAGCCGAAAGAAATCTGCAGGCGGAAAAATCCGTTTCCGAGGTGGGTGAACGCTTTACTTGGTATGGAATCACGAAACTTGAAATTGACAGGATGGGGAATTTTTGAAAAGTCCATAATGCCTTCTTGATTTTGTTAACCAAAAATAAATTCGAATTGTCGGATCGGTTACTCGGATGTTTTTTTGCCAGGACTTCTTGATTGCTTGTAAAAAAAGTCCGGGAGGATTCCATCGGCGAGCAGGATGCAGTGCCGCTTGGCGGTGGAACTTTGCCGCTTGATCAAGGCTTCGAGTCGCAGCGCATCGTGCTTGGATTTTAAGGTAAAGACTTTCAGAATTTTTTTTGGCGGAAACGCCTTGGTAAAGCGCGCTCCCTTGCCTTGCCGGTGGGCTTCGAAACGCTTCTCGACATCGGTCGCGTAGCCTGTATAGATTCGACCGCCCTTGCATTCGAGCATATAGACATAGTGGGACATCTTGCGCATAAAATAATTTAATTCGTAAAAAAAATCCCGAATCCAAACGGATTCGGGATTTTGAATTCTCTAGGCTAGAATCGAATTACTTCGCTTCTTCCTTGGATTCTTCGGCTTCCGTTTCGTCGGCCTTCTTGGCCTTCTTCGCGGCTTTCTTCTTCGCCGGAGCTACCGCTTCGCCGATGGTCGTTCCGTTTTCGCCCGGCTTGTGGGAGTCCATCCAGGCTTTGAGTTCCGCGGATTCGCGGCTCTTGAAGTAATCGACGACCGAGAGGGTGATCTTGCGATTGTTCTGGTCGATTTCCGTAACAACTGCCGGAACTTCATCGCCGACCTTGAAGGCATCCGCCGGAACCTTGATGTATTCGGCGGTGAGCTTCGAAACCGGGATGAATCCTTCGATGCCGTTCGGGAGTTCGGCGACCACGCCGCGGTCGAGAAGCCGGATGATCTTGCCCTTGACTTCGGAATCGATCGGATAGGTCGTTTCGATGGTGTCCCACGGATCTTCGGTGAGGTGCTTCATGGAGAGCGAGATGCGACGCTTTTCCTTATCGACGGCGAGCACGACGCATTCCACCTTGTCGCCCTTCTTGACCATTTCGGACGGGTGGTTGATTTTCTTTGTCCAGGACATGTCGGAAACGTGGATGAGACCGTCAACGCCGTCCTTGATTTCGACGAACGCGCCGAAAGAAGCGAGGTTGCGGATTTCGCCGACGACACGTGCGCCCGGAGGCAGTTCTTCGTCGATGTGTTCCCACGGATCTTCTTCAAGCTGCTTGAGACCGAGCGAGATGCGTTCCTGTTCTTCTTCGACCTTGAGAACGACGGCTTCCACTTCCTGTCCGACGGCGAGGATCTTGGACGGATGCTTGACGTGCTGCGTCCAGGACATTTCGGAAACGTGGATGAGGCCTTCGATGCCGTCTTCCAGTTCGACGAATGCGCCGTAATCCGTAATGGAGACAACCTTGCCCTTGACGACCATGCCTTCCGGATAGCGGGCGGCGACATCCTTCCAGGGATGCGGTTTCAGCTGCTTCATGCCGAGCGAGATGCGTTCCTTCTTGTCGTTGAAGTCGAGAACCATCACTTCCACTTCGTCGCCGAGCTTGACCACTTCGGACGGGTGGTTGATGCGCTTGTAGCTCATGTCGGTGATGTGGAGAAGTCCATCTACGCCGCCAAGGTCGATGAACGCGCCGAAATCGGTGATGTTCTTGACGATGCCCTTGCGAACCTGGCTCTTTTCGAGATTTTCGAGGACCTTGTCGCGCTGGCTGTTGCGCTGTTCTTCGAGAACGACGCGGCGGGACACGACGATGTTGCGGCGGGCCTTGTTGACCTTGATGACCTTGAGGTCGAATTCCTGGCCGATGAGGGCGTTGATGTCGGGAATCTGGCGAAGATCGATCTGGGATCCCGGGAGGAACGCGTCGATGCCAAAGAGATCGACGACCACGCCGCCCTTGATGCGCTTCGTGAGCGTTCCGCGGACGATTTCGTTGTTTTCGTAAGCCTGGCGGATGCGTTCCCACACGCGGACGAAGTCCGCTTTCTGCTTGGAGAGGACGAGACGTCCGTCATCGTCTTCGAGCTTTTCGATATAGACTTCGATTTCGGAACCGACTTCGGGGACTTCGTCATCTTTAAATTCGTTGCGGGAGATGACGCCTTCGGACTTGAAGTTTACATCGACCAGCACTTCCTGATCGTTCACCTGGCTAATCTTGCCGGTGACGACCTTGCCGGCTTCGAGGCCTTCCATGCCGGCGTAGGCTTCGGCCGCCTGGTTCGTGCCGATGGAGCCAAGTTCCTTTTCTGCTTCGAGAATCTCCTGGAGATCCGCGTCTGTTCCGTATTTGAGTTGGGACATTTTGTCTTTGTTTGGTTGCGGAAAGGAAATCGAGGTTACGCCACTACACCTACGTAGTCTTCGATTTTCCTTACCTGTTGTTGTATTGAGAGTTGTGTAGTGTCAATTTCGATGGCGTCCGCGGCTTTCCTCAGCGGTGCCGTGGCGCGGCTGGAATCTATCCGGTCGCGTTCCGCCAGATTTTTTTCGATTTCCTCGAGGGTCATCGGGATGCCCTTCTCCTGGCATTCGAGGTAGCGGCGCTTGGCGCGAACCTTGATATCCGTGACGAGGAAAAACTTGAAGTCCGCATTGGGAAATACCGTCGTTCCGATGTCCCGACCGTCGAGAATGCTGCTTGTCCGGCTTGCGATCTTTCGCTGCTGCTCGGTGAGAATCTTGCGCACTTCGGAATTCGCGCTGTAGGGACTGACCGCTTCGGTAACGCGCTTGCTGCGGATTTCCCTTTCGCGGTTGATGCCGTCGATGACGATTTGGTTGTTCTTGTCGAACTGGATGTCCGTCGCGCGGAGAAGCTCGGAGAGAGCCTGCGTGTCGGTCGGTTCGATGCCCTTTTCCAGAGCGGCATACGTGATGGCCCGGTACATCGCTCCGGTATCCAGGTATGTCAGTCCGAGATCCTTGGCGACAAGCTTTGCCGTTGTGCTTTTGCCGGTGCCGCTAGGACCGTCGATGGCGATAATGATATGGGACTTGGTATTCAACGTTTTGGAAATATAGCAATCCGAGGGAAAGCCGTCCGCTAGAAGTCGGATGTCGCGCCGCTTTCGTCCGGCCCGTAGTAGCCGTCTTCCTCGATTCCCTGGTTTTCGGGTTCGAAGACTTGCACTGGCTCGTCCGATGGTTCCGCATCGTAGGAATCGGTTGCGGAGGAAGATTCGTCCGTCGCGAAATCGGAGGAGGATTCCTCGGTTGCTTCGTCCGGCTTGCGGAGTTCGCCCGTGCTGCCGTATTTGCGCTTTTCCTCTTCGGTGAGCTTGTTCGTGAAGACTTCGACTTCCGGTTCCTTTTGCGCCTCTTCCTCTTCGCCCGCCATGATGCGCTTGCCCTTTTCGAGCGTGCGGTTGATTCGGTCCTGGCGCATCTGTTCGAGGTTCGTTCCGACTTTCTTTTCGTCTTCGGACACGGCGTACTTCCGGTTGAAGTCGTCGAGAACCGCCTTGATGCCGACAAGACGTCCCTTGCTATCGACTTTCCATGGCATCTGGCGCAGGGCGGAAATGCGGAGTCGGCTGGCCGCTACGCGGTATTCCTGCTTCATCAGACCGTTCTCGTCCGAGATTTCGTCCGCTTCGTCCGGTGTGACGAAGAGAATCGCTTCGTGCCAATGTTCACCCTGGGAATTGACCGTGAACCCGATCAAGGCGTCGTTGATCGCTGTCGGGTCGTTCGGAGGCGTGCTGGCGCATCCGAACAGGAGAAGGGTGAAAATACAGCCCAAGACCATCTTTTTCATTTTTAAAGTCCTCCGAAATACTTTATTGTTGAAAATATAATCAAAATGCGAAACCATTGGTTTCGTTTTTGTAAAAGTTCCGCAAGTCTGGCGGGGATTTTCTATCGTTTCCCCCATGAGCGAAAACGAAGACATCTGCCGGATTGTCCAGAAAGACGGCAAGGAATTTTTTCTGGTGGGGACCGCGCACATTTCCAGGGAGTCCAAGGAAGTGGTGGCTAGGTCGATTGCCGAATTGCGGCCGGATACGGTGTGCGTGGAACTTGACGAGGGAAGGCTCAAGTCCCTCGATGATCCCGAGCGGTGGAAGAAGACCGATTTGCGGAAAATCATCCGGGAACGCCAGTTGGGAACTCTCGTGGCGAATCTCGTGCTGGGATCTTACCAGAAACGGATGGGAATGCAGACGGGAGTGCGACCCGGCGCGGAACTATACGAGGCGGTGCTGGAAGCCCGGAAGGCGGAGATTCCGCTGGTCCTTGCCGACAGGGACGTGAAGGTGACGCTTCGGCGGACGTGGAGCATGACGCCGTGGTATCGCAAGTTTTCCCTTGTCGCGTCGCTGTTTTCGAGCCTTTTCGACAAGACGGAAATAAGCGAGGACGAGCTGAAGCGCATACGCGAAAAGGATACCCTTTCCACGCTGATGCAGGAGTTTGGAAACGCGTTCCCGGAAGTCAAGACGGTTCTCATCGACGAGCGGGACGCCTATCTCGCTAGCCGGATTCGCAATGCTCCGGGAAAAAGGATTCTGGCCGTTGTCGGGGCGGGACATGTCGCGGGGATTCGAAACATCATCGAAAAGGACGCTCCGCTTCCGAGAGAAGAGGACCTTTGCAAGATCCGTCCATCGTCGCCGGTGTTCAAGATTCTCGGGTGGTCGGTGACCGCGGCGATAATCCTCTCGATTCTTTTTGTCGGATACCATTCGGGCCTGGAAAAGGCGGGAGAATTGACGCTGAACTGGTTCCTTCTTACGGGGGGGGGCGCAATGCTCGGCGCGATTGTCGCCGGAGCGCATCCTCTGGCGGTTCTCACGGCTCTCGTGGCTGCCCCGTTTACCGGGCTTACGCCGCTTGTCGGCGTGGGATTCCTTGTTGCGCTGGTGCAGGTGTACATGAGGCCTCCGCGGGTAGAGGAATTCGAGACGGTTTCGGAAGATATCTGGAAGGTTTCCCGCTGGTGGAAAAATCGCCTGACGCGGGTCATTCTCTGCTTTCTATTGCCCGGATTTCCCGCCATCATCGGAAAAATCATCGCGCTAGTCGGAATCTACAGGGCGTTTTGAGTTGATTGCGGGCCAGGCAACGCCGTATTCGCCACGGACTTTGGCGAATTGCCGGATGTGCCGTAAAATCCTTTGTCCTTTTTCCGCTTCGAGCGCTTCAAATGACAAAAGCTATTCCTTGTTTGTGCCGTTGCAAAGATTTTGTTAAAAGTTTCGACAATTTTCGCAAATGCAATGGAGAAGATTCCTGACCGACTTGACGTTTTGGGAGTCGGGGATAGGATGGTATAGGTTGCGATATAATTCAATTTTCAAAGGAAACTTAAGGTCACCTCTAAAAATTGCTTTGGTTAAGAAAATTTGAGTGAGACCAAGCGAAGGCAGGAATGAAAAGTGGCGAATACTCTCGGTATTTGCCACTTTGAATGACGAACCAGCGCGAAGCGTCGCAACCAAATTTTTGAAAATTGAATTTTTAGAGGTGACCTTAAATTTAATTTCACCTTTTTTGTGGGCAAAATCGATCTTCAAGCTTTCGAGGAAGTAACGATTGTTATAGAAAGCCCAAAGCCATTCAAGCATTGGTCTGTAGGAATCGTCTAGGACCATGCCGGAATGTCCCTCTTTCCAGGTGTATTTAGGCATGTATTTTTCTAGATCCGCTATGCGGAGCCGAGGTTTGCAGTTGGAGTCGATGAGAAAATCGGGGACGATATCGACATAGTGAATCTTTCGGCTTTTCCCGGACCAATCCTTTTCCTGATAAGGTTCGGAAACGATGCGCCCGCTCATCACGATTCCGTCATTGCCTTTATCGACGCGGAGCATGAAAAAACGGTCCCCGCTGTGAATTTTTTCGTGCTCCCAGACGCTCCAGTTCAACGTGTAATTTTGGAAGTTTCGTACGCATTTCAAGGCTTTTTCGAAGTCTTCCATGCGGGAACTTGAAATTTCGGGATTCCATCTTAGTAAAACGACGCTCATCGGTTTTCCTTGTTGGTGGACAGCTATAAAATAATTTCTTGATTTGTCAGATATTGTCAAAACGGAAAATGGAAAATCGCGGGAAAATCATTGTGCGCGATTTTTTCCGCGGAAAATCAAGTTCTTGTCTATCGGATGTCGGCAACTTTGTATATTTTATATGTATCAAGAAGGAGTTTTCAACGATGAATCTCGAAAATCTGGATTTGCTTTCTCAAAAAATCGAATCGATGCTCGAAGCGCTCCGTCGCCTGAAGAACGAAAAGGCGGAAGCGGAAAAGTCGGTAGCCGCAAAATCCGCCGAATTGGAAGACCTGCGAACGGCCATGTCCGAAAAGTCCCGACAGATCGAAGCGCTCCAGGGGGAATTGGCGAGCAAGGAATCCGAAGCGGAAGCACTCCGGAAAACGGTCGCCGAACGCGATGCGGAACTCGAATCCACAAAGGCGACGCTCTCCGAAAGGGAAGCGAAGCTTGCCGACATGGACAAGGTGGTGAGCGAACAGGGAAACGAAATCCAGAACGCGCAGGAAAAGTTCCAGAACTTGCTCTCGACGATCGAAAGCGAACTCGGAACGGAAATCCCCGTGCAGTCGCCGGGCGAAGAATCGCAAGCCTCCGAGGAACAGCCGAACGGTTCGGCAGGGGAGTCTGCGCAAGCGGATTTTTTCGGCTGAGGTGGTTTGCAGCCACCGATTCGTTTGGCGTCGGAATGAAGGAATGAGGTGACCAATGGACGCTCGGGATTCTTCCTTGCACACAACTCGGGTCGAAATCGGAAATGACCGGTTTCAGATCCAGACGGATCTGACCGATGCGGAACTTTCCGCGATTGTCGCCTACGTGACAAGAAAGGTCGATGCCTATGTCAAGGCAGATGCGCGGATGGACATGCGCAAGCAGTTGCTTCTGATGGCGATGGACATCACGTCGGAGCTTTTCGACATGCGCCGTCGCCATGCCCGCTACAAGGAATTTTACCTGGAAAGCCAGAAAGTGGCAAAAGTTCTCGCCGAAATGCTGTCCGACGAACTCGACAAACTGCAAGCTGCATCACATTTTGACACATCGATGACAAAAGTGCAAAAATAAAGACAAAAAGTGCTTGCTTCGAGGGATTTTCCTGTTTATATTGAAAAAGGCATCCTTCGGTAGTTATGCCCGATCTAACAAGATTCAATCAGCTCCGAACTCTTGCCTCGATGTTTATGCCCGGTCTCTTGACCCTGAAAAACAGACAGGCGAGGAGGGCTATCTTTTTTAAAAGAGTAGCTTCGAGCGTATAGACCCGAAGGATGTCTTTTTTGTTTTTGCTGAATAAGTCAGGAAACGAGAGTGGAGTGTGGAGAGTGGAGTGTAGGACTCCGAGCGAACTTTTACTTCTAGCGGTCATCCTGGAGTGCGGTCAGAGCCTAGAGCTTGGAGCTTAGATCTGAGTTTCGCAGACGTTTAGGT
>CAVGIM010000034.1:0-30757 GCA_963629575.1 Candidatus Methanomethylophilaceae archaeon | reverse complement strand
GCGAAACTCAGATCTAAGCTCCAAGCTCTAGGCTCTGACCGCGCTCCAGGATGACGGTTTACCGTACACACCTTTGCAGGTCGCTTCGCGAACTCTTCACACTCCACTCTCCACATTCCACTCTTCTCGCTTCCCTCTAGCCGCCTCCCTTGTCCCATTCCAACCACAAACATTGATTCCTGCTTTCTGATTTCTCTCAACGACTAACAAAGTCCTAAGTTCTGGCAAAGCCCCTAATTTCTATATTGTTCGCATGAAAAAATCATTATTATTGATTCTTTGCTTTGCGACATTTTCGCTCGCTGCCCCGTTAAAAGTATCCAAAGCCTGTTCCAAGGCGAATGGGGAAAAGGCCTGTTCGGAATCCCTCGTGGAGATTGCGGAACGGGGAAAGTCGGGCGATACGCTTTCGATCGAGCTGTATGGAAAGACGCTCGCTGCGATTCGAAAAAACAAAAAGTTCATGAAGCCCGTGATGGTCAAGGTCGATACGCTTTTGTGGGAACCTTGCAAGAAGAAGGAAGTCGCAGCTTGCCTGGAGGCGTGTTCGGCTCGGATTGACTCCGCCTTTCTCCGATCGGACGCTCCGGATTCAAGCGCCTGTGCGGAAAATCCCCAGAAACTCGTGGCAAAAAAGGTCAGCGTTCCGACGCCTTCGGCCATGCAGGTCCTGATGGATTCGCTTTCCCGGGATGCTTTCTGGAATTCACCGTTCGAACTGGCGAAGCGCTGGATGCTCGCGGTGAACGATACGAACCTTTTCCGTCTCGATTCGGCGGCAGTGGAACTCTTGAACGCGGATTCGGCGGATTTCGCGCTCGCCAAAAAGAAGTTCTACTACTGCAATGCCTTGGGGGATACGCTCAACGCCCTGCTGGACTCCCTGAATGCGCCTGTCCGCTGCCCGGTCATCGGAAGCGTAACCGATCCGCGGGACGGTCGCGTCTATCGCGTGGAACGCTTTGGCGAAAGAATCTGGATGATAGACAATCTCGCCTTTGATATCCCGGATTCTTCCGCATGTTATGACGGTGATTCGCTGAACTGCGAAAAATATGGAAGGCTCTATCCGTTTGAACAGGCGAAACAGGCTTGTCCCGAAGGCTTCCGGACAGCGACGGACGAAGACTTTGAAAGCCTTTTCGCTGCGGATGTGGCCGACTTCTCGGTAACCGTTGTTTTCGGCGGATATTTTAACCAGAACGGGATTTGCGCATTGGCTGGCGAAGGCACCTACTTCTGGACCGCTTCCGAGGAAGATGCTTCGCGCGGATTCGTGCGGAACCTCTTTGCGGACGCAAACGCTTTGGAAAAGGCGTCTGTCGATAAGAAGTTCGGGCTTTCCGTCCGCTGCGTGCAGGAATAGGCTTTTTCGATGAATTTTCGGCCTAACTGCGATTTGGAAACCTGGAAGGCGCGCCTTTCGCTATCCGAAAAGGTTCGGAATTTTTTTAAATCTCGCGGTGTCTTGGAAGTCAATACTCCCGTGCTTTCGCGCGCGAGCGGAACGGACGCCCACCTGGACTATTTCGAGACGCAGGGAAAACCGACCCGCTACCTGATGACTAGTCCCGAGTTCCATTTGAAGCGGCTTCTCGCGGCGGGTTTTGGCGACATTTTCGAAATCGCCCACGCCTTTCGCGTCGATGAAGTTGGGCAAAGGCATAATTCGGAATTCGAACTGGTGGAATGGTATCGTGTCGGGATTCCCTTTGAAACCCTGATGGAGGAAGTCGAAGCCCTCGCCGCGGAAATTCTCGGAAAACCGGTGAAGGCGGAGCGTCTCCGTTTTCGCGATGCGTATTTGCGGTATGCGGGGGTGGATCCGTTTACGACAAGTGCGGACGATTTTCGGCAGGCTTTGGAGAAAAACGAAGTTCCCGATGTGGAAGGTTCCGATTCGTTTTCGCGCGAAGACTGGTGGGACTATCTGATGGTGACTCTCGTGGAACCGCACCTCGGAAAGGAAAGTCCGCAATTTCTGATGGACTATCCCGAAAGCTGCGCGGCCCTTGCGGAAACATACACCAATGCCGCAGGCGACAGGGTGGCGAAACGCTTTGAACTCTATATTGAAAATATGGAGCTTTGCAACGGCTACGAGGAACTGACGGATCCCGGGGAACAGCGGAGGCGTTTTGAAACGGACATCGCATGGCGCAAGGCGCACGGAAAGCCCGTCCCGGCGATTGACGAACGTTTTCTTGCCGCGCTAGAACATGGAATGCCAAAGGCTTCCGGCGTGGCGATGGGGCTTGACCGCCTCTATATGCTCGCCTTGGGAAAGAGGAAAATCGAAGATGTCGTCCTGTTTATGGACGACAATTCCTGACAGAGTCTCCGAGCAGACTGTCAAGTTTTTTTCGGGTTTCCGCGGAATCGAGCGGCCCGATTTTTCGAAGGGCGATGTTTCCCGAACTGTCGATGAGAAAGTGCGACGGTATCGCTCGCGGATGCCCGAATTTTTTCATCAGGGCAAAATCCCAGTGGATGACCGGGTAGGGAATTTCCCGTTCCTTGGCGAATTCGCGCATGATGTCTTCCGAATCGTCTTCGTTTATGCCGAGAAAGTGTACGCCGCAGGGGGCATATTCCCTGTATAGCGATTTCAAGAGGGGAATTTCCTGGTTGCAGTATCCGCACCACGACGCGTGAAAAATAAAGAGATGGATTCCATCGTAGCCTTCGATCCTTTCGGGAATGCGGTCGTAGGCGGCATCGCCGCACGATGTGGCGATAAGGCAGCACAGGGAAAAAAAAGTCAGCGCGATTCTTGAAAACAGGTTCATGGAAACATCAATTTAGTTATATTCAAAACATGGCATACAATATCCAAGAACTTTTGGCTGAAATGGTGAAGCGTGGCGCTTCGGACTTGCATCTTACCGCGGGGATTCCTCCGATGCTCCGCTTGGCGGGAAAGCTCGCGCCGATGGGGACGGAAAAACTTTCCCCGGAAGAGACGATGCGCATGACTTACAGTCTGATGAACGATCTCCAGAAGAAGTCTTTCGAACAGAACAAGGAATGCGATTTTTCCTTTGGAATCGCGAATCTCGCGCGATTTCGCGCAAACGCCTATCTGCAGCGCGGTTGCGTCGCCCTTGCGCTTCGAATCATTCCGCTTCGGATCAAGACATTCAAGGAACTGGACCTTCCGCCCATTATCGCGGAATTTACGACGCGTCCGTCCGGACTTGTACTGGTGACGGGTTCGACGGGGTCCGGCAAATCGACGACGCTCGCCGCCATGATCGACAAGATAAACAAGGAGCGCCACGAGCACATTCTGACGATTGAAGATCCGATCGAATTTTTGCACAGGCACCAGAACTGCATGGTGAACCAGCGCGAAGTCGGAAACGACACGAAGAGCTTTTCCCAGGCGCTCAAGATGGCCTTGCGACAGGACCCGGACATTGTCCTCATCGGCGAAATGCGCGATCTCGAAACGATCCGCGCCGCCTTGACTATCGCGGAAACGGGGCACTTGACGCTTGCGACGCTCCACACCAATTCCGCGGTCCAGACGATTAACCGTATCGTGGATGCTTTCCCGCAGGGCGAGCAGCAGACCGTCCGTACTCAGCTGTCGTTCGTGCTCCAGGGAGTCGTTTGCCAGATGCTTCTTCCGAAGATCGGCGGCGGACGCGTGATGTGTTACGAAGTGATGAACGTCACTCCGGCGATTCGGGCGCTTATCCGCGACAACAAGACGCACCAGATTGGCTCGATGATCGAAATCGGTCAGAAGTTTGGAATGAACACGATGAACATGCGGCTCGCGGAACTGGTCCGTCAGGGCAAGCTGGATCGTTTCGAGGCCGTGGCGAAGTCTCCGGATCCGTCGCAACTCGAAAAGGATCTCGAAAAGATTGGAGTGTAGCCAATGCCCGTTTTTCTCTACAAGGCCCAGAATACCCAAGGAAACCAGTTCGACGGCGAAATCGAGGCAAAGTCGAAGCAGGATGCGGAATCGCTCCTTCGTCGCAAGCATCTGGTCGTAAACAGCATCAAGCGCAAGCCTATCGAAATCAAGATTCAAATCGGATCGGGCATCAAGTCGAAGGACGTTTCCCGCTTTACGCGGATGTTCAGCTCGATGACCTCGGCGGGACTTCCGATGCTCCAGTGCCTGAACATTCTGGAAGAGCAGATGGAAAATCCCGCGATGAAGGCGGTGGTTCACAAGCTCACGATGTCTATCAGCGGCGGTTCGAGTCTTGCCGATGCGCTGGCTCAGCACCCGAAGGTTTTCGACAAGCTGTATTGCAACATGGTCGCGGCAGGCGAAGCGGGCGGTATTCTCGATGGAATCCTCTTGCGGCTTGCGGACTACCAGGAAGCGAACGAGCGTCTTGTCCGCAAGGTGAAAAAGGCCTTGACGTATCCGGTGATGGTCGCTATCGTGGCGGTCATTGTCGTGATTCTCATGCTGTCGTTTGTCGTGCCGACCTTTGCCCAGACGTTCATGGAGGCGGGCGGGGAACTTCCATGGCCGACGCAGGTCGTGATGAATCTTTCCGACGGCATCCGGGATTATGCGGCTTTCTGGGTTCTCGGAGCGGTAGCGATTGTCGTCGCCTTCAAGGTGATAATGAAGGTTCCGAAGTTGCACCTGGGATGGGACAGGATGATGCTCAAGGTGCCAAAGCTCGGCGATCTGCAGGTGAAGAGTGCCGTGGCGCGGTTCAGCCGGACGCTTGGAACGCTTCTCAACGCGGGTGTCTCGGTAACGGAAGCCTTGCAGGTAACAGCGAAGACTTCGGGAAACCTGGCGGTGGAAAATGCGATTATGAAGATTGCGGTGGGACTTGCCGGCGGAAAGAGCATCGTGGATCCGATGAAGGACGCGAAAATCTTTCCGGCGATGGTCATCCAGATGGTCGGTGTCGGCGAGAAGACGGGGCAGCTCGGGGGAATGCTCCTGAAAGTGGCGGATTTTTACGACGAAGAAGTCGATGCGGCAATCGATGCCGTCACCTCGATGCTCGAACCCTTGATCATGGTGTTCCTCGGTGGAGCGGTCGGTTTCCTGATGATAGCGATGTACATGCCTATCTTTAGCATGTCCGATGCGGTCCAGGGATGATTAATCACCGGATGTAATCGATTAATCGTTTTTTCAAAAAATGAAAACGGCGTTTTTGAACAGAAAACGCCGTTTTTGTTTTGGCACGGCTTTTGCAATAGAAGAGACGTCCCGATGTTGGGATTTTAATATGGAGGCTTCTATGCCAAAGACAAAGTCGGCGCCAGCCGTAGAAGGAAAGCAACCGAGGGTTTCGGAATTCGACTGCCTTGTCGTGACGAATGTTCGCGTCTATCCGTTCAAGGAAGGAATGAACATGGGACATATCAAGGCGCTTGCCCGCGTAACGTTGAACGACCAGTTCGAACTGACCCAGCTGCGCGTGATGGACGGTGAAAACGGACTGTTCGTCGGATATCCGAACGACCCGTTCTACAAGGGCGAGGAATATCGCAGCATCTTTTTCCCGATTACGCGGGAATGCCGCGAACATATCGAAAACTGCATCCTCGAAAAATACCAGCAGGCGATAGCCGCCGCGTAGGTGTCGCGTGTTCCAGAGGATTCGCACCAGCTGCCTGCTCGGAATCAAGGCGATTCCGGTAAATGTCGAAGTCGATTCTTCGGCGGGACTTCCCGGCTTTACGCTTGTCGGATTGCCGGATAACGCTGTTCGCGAATCCAGGGAACGCGTTGTTTCGAGTATCCGAAGCACAGGCTTTGCCGCTTCGGGAAGCCGGATGACGGTGAACCTTTCTCCCGCGGACTTGCGGAAGGAGGGGACGTCCCTGGATTTGCCGCTCGCTGTCGGGATGCTTCTCGCTAGCGAAGAAATCCAGGCGAAAAATCCGGAGCGTTTTGTGTTTTTGGGGGAACTTTCTCTCGATGGTCGCGTCAAGGCCGTGCATGGAGTCCTGTCCGTGGCGATGAGCCTTTCGAAAAAAGACGATATCTTGGTGGTACCGAGGGAGAACGTCGCCGAGGCGAGCCTTGTTTCGGGGCTCTCCATTGTTGGGGTATCGACCCTTGCGGAATGCATTGCGGCGATTGCGCCGGGTTCGGAGGTTATCCCCGTGCGCGCGGGCGGTATTTCGCATCGGGTCATGGCGGCGGATCCCTCGGTACCGGATTTTCGCTCGGTGATGGGGATGGATGGCGTCAAGCGGGCCTTGGAAATCGCGGCTGCAGGCGCCCACAACTTTTTACTGGTCGGTTCCCCTGGTTCCGGCAAGACGTTTTCGGCGCGCTGCCTACCCGGGATCTTGCCACCGATGACCGATGAAGAAATTCTGGAATGCATGCGCATCTATTCTTCCTTGCGGGTTCTTGGCGAAGAAGAACCGGAAAGACTCTTGAATTTTCGACCGTTTCGCTCTCCGCACCATTCGTCGTCGATGATAGCCCTTGTCGGCGGAGGTCCGCGGCTTCGGCCCGGCGAAGCGAGCCTTGCCCATAACGGAGTCCTTTTCCTGGACGAGCTTCCGGAATTCAACCGGAATGTCCTGGAGGCGCTCCGCGAGCCGATGGAAGACGGAATAATCCGAATCAGCCGGGCGAGCGGATCGGTCGCGTGGCCTGCTCGGTTCATGATGGGCGCCGCGATGAACCCTTGCCCGTGCGGCTATTCCATGGATCCGAAGCGAGAATGCACTTGTCTGCCGGATTCTGTCAGGAAATATCGCCAGCGAGTTTCGGGTCCGATGCTCGATCGGATAGACATCCAGGTCACGGTCCCCTCGACGGATCCCCAGAACTTGATGCGGCTGCCGACCGGAGAGACTTCCTTGCAAATTCGGGAGCGGGTTGTCGCCGCGAGAAAGGTCCAGCTTGGACGGTTTGTCCGTGGCAAGCTCCATTCCAATGCGGAGATGAACAGCGACGAGACGAAAACGTTCGCGAAAATGTCCGTCTTTACGGAACGCTTTGCCGTTTCCGCCGCCGAGAAAATGCAGCTCAGCGCCCGAGGCTATTATCGGATGCTCAAGGTGGCGCGGACGATTGCCGATTTGCGCGCGGTGAACGATTCTTCGAAAAGCGTTCCGGTGGAATGCTCCGACATTGCGGAAGCGTTGCGATTTCGGGCTTTTTCAGGGATTGCCGGATGAGCGTTCCAGGCGAATTTCGGCGGCGGAACACTTCGCTCCGGAAATCGCTTCTGGCTTTTCGATGCGGACCCAGGCGGCGGAGATATTCGGAGACTTTTCGAGAAGTCGCTCTGCGGAACGGTACACCAAGGTTTCGACGAGCGTAAAGCGGGACTTCTGGATGAATGCGATCAGGTCTTCGGAAAGGCTTGCGTAATCGACGGTATTCTCCAGCGAGTCGCTTTGCGCTATCCCGGAAAAATCCATCCAGAGAGAAAAGCTGAGCCGGACCGGTTGTGGTCGTTCGCGTTCAAAGGAAAAGGCTCCGAGAATCGTTTCGAAGCCTAAATCCAGGACGGAAATCTTTCCGGATGTGTTTACCATGTAAAGAGAACGATGGAGCCCGCAATCGATGCCGCCGCGATGCCGAACCAGATGTTTCGCGCCATGGAGTAGGAATCCATCGCGTCCTTGTTCTTCTTGTTGCGGGAACTCAGATCGCTCAGAGCGGAAGTCTTGTCGTTCATTTCGTACCAGATCATCGCTTCATAGCAGCCGTTTTTTCCTCCGCAGGCGGATTCGATGTTTTTCTTGTGGCTGCTTATTAGCCCGTTCAAGTCATCGTGGGCGGATTTTGCGTCATTATACTGGATCTGGTCGTAGATGCCGACGCCGATGCCCGCGGCCGCGATGCCGACAAGTCCCCAGGCGCTCCACTTGCGAACTTCGTCTGCAACGCCGAAACGGTCTGTCACGTCGTTTGCCGCGCTGCTCGCCGCGTAGTCTTCCTGGTTCGCATAGGAAGCCGTTTCGCCAATGTCGCCCTGGACATCGTAGGTATCTTCTTCTTCGCAGTCCGGATCGTCATCGTCGCAATATTCGTCGTCGGTTGCCGAAGAGGAAGAGCTTTCGACCGCCGCGAATACGGCATCTTCGGAACTCGAAGAGGATTCGATTGCCTCGGAACTGGAGCTTTCCGGCGCGTTTCCGGGGATAAGCTCGATGACCTTGACCCCGCGGTGGAGGTACATCTGGCTTACGCCTTCCGCATAGACTGCCGATCCGTCGAAATAGACTTTTTCGATGTCGGCGTTTGCTTCGGCGTCGGAACTCGAATAGGCCTTTGCCTTGACCGCAAAGCCGTAGGCGATTCCTGCGGGGAGCGTAAAGGACGAAAGACTCGCCTTGTCCGAACCTTCGCGACCTTCGTAAAGCTGGTATGTGGTCGGCGTCTCGCCAAACGGATCTTCGAATTTCTGTCTCACGTAAAAGCGTCCCGCCTGGACGTTTTCCACGGTTCCCGAAGTGGAAATCTTCAGGGAACCGCCAAATTCCGCGTCAATGTATTGGTCTGGCGTACCGACTTCGTTGCCGGAAAAGCTCTGGATGGTGTAGTTATCGGCAGCAAAGGCGGCTATGGCTAAAATGCCGATAAGAGCGAATCGCGTTGACTTCATTCGTGAACTCCAATTAATATCTGCAACAAATATATATAATCCTGTTTTGGGGGAGGTTGTCCCTCGAAAATTTTCTAGCTTGCTTGGCGAAAAAACGATGAAAAACAAGGAAAGTACACACTGCGTCGTTCTCGGCGCAAGCCACAAGACATGTCCGGTCGCCTTGCGCGATCGCCTGGGATTTTCCGGCGAGCTTCTCGAAAAGGGGCTTCTTAGCCTGGGAAGGCTGCCGGGACTTTCGGAAACGGTCATTCTTTCGACGTGCAACCGGACGGAAATCTATGCGGCGACGCGGTATCCGGACGCTTTGCGGGATACCCTGGTCAACTGGTGGGCCGAGTTTTCGGGGCTTGACGCAGAGGAACTGGTTCCGCATTGTTTTTACCTGACGCATACCGAAGCGATTTCCCATCTTTACACGGTCGTTTCCTCGCTCGACAGTCTTGTCCTTGGCGAGAACCAGATCATGGGGCAGGTCAAGGATGCGTATCGGATGGCGCAGAAGACCGGACAGGCCGGTTTTTTTCTAAGCCATCTTTTCCAGTCGGCGCTTGCGCTTGGAAAAAAAGTCCGGGAAGACACGTCGATTGGCGAAGGAACCGTTTCGATACCCTTTGCGGCAGTGCAGCTTGCCTTGCGCGAATTCGGCGACATTTCTCCGCTTCGCGTGGGAGTCCTGGGCCTTGGCGAAATGGGAAATATCGTGTCGGTAGAACTTTCCGCAGCGGGAGTGTCCCGGTTTGTCTTTTTGAACCGTACGCTTTCAAAGGCAAGGAACTTTGCCGCGCGCTTTGGGGGCGAAGCTCGCGAGCTTCATGAAATGGGAGCGTGCCTGAGTTCCGTCGATCTGCTGATCACGGCGGCATCCTCTCCGGAGTATCTGCTTACAGAAGAGCAGGCGTTTCGCTTGAATCGAAAGGCGAAAACGGTCTATATCGACATCGGCGCTCCGAGAAACATCGAACCCGCGGTCGCGAAGATTCCGAACATTTCCCTGTTCAGCATCGACGATCTGAGCCGCGTGGTGGAAGACAATCGGACGAAGCGACGGCATTCCGCGGAGCGTGCCCGCGAAATCATCGGAGAAGCCGTGGATGAATTTGCGGACTGGTATGCGACTCTCGGCGTGATTCCTCTGATGCTTTCTCT
Source organism: Candidatus Methanomethylophilaceae archaeon (assembly GCA_963629575.1). Lineage (GTDB taxonomy): Bacteria > Fibrobacterota > Fibrobacteria > Fibrobacterales > Fibrobacteraceae > Hallerella. Next base: position 21,035 of record CAVGIM010000034.1, on the reverse strand, counting down.
CCGCGAACATCACGAAGTCCTGGAAAGGGAACTCCTCGAGAAATGGGAGAACCGTGTCTCGCCGGAGAATCTGGAACATCTTCGACGTTTTGGCGACGAGCTGGTCGCAAAGATCCTGCACAGGCCTTCGCTCGAACTAAAACGGTTGGGAGCCGCGGGACTTGGACTGGAAACGCGCCTGATTCTTGAACGGTTGTTCGATCTAAAAATCGAGGAAGAGTGAAAATGGAAAAGATACGAATCGGGACGCGGGGAAGCGCGCTCGCTCTTGCGCAAGCGGAACAGGCAAAAAGGCTTGTCCTGGGAAATTTTCCCGAAGTCGATGTGGAGATTTGCGTCATCAAGACGGTAGGCGACAAGGATCATGTGCGTTCGCTGGTATCGTTTGGCGGCCAGGGCGTCTTTGTCAAGGAAATCGAAGAAGCCCTGCTCGAAGGGAATATCGATCTGGCGGTGCATTCCCTGAAGGACGTTCCCGATTCGATGGATCCGCGGCTCGAGCTTTCGGGATTCCTGAAACGGGAAAATCCGAGAGACGTCCTGGTCTCGAACGGAATTTCCTTTGGGAATCTTCGGGTGGGAGCGACTATCGGTACGGGTTCTCCGCGGCGCGTTCTGCAACTCAAGGCGATGCGTCCGGACATTAGGTGCGAGAACCTGCGCGGAAATCTGCCTTCGCGAATCGAAAGGGTGAAGTCCGGCGAACTGGACGCTATCATGCTCGGGGCCGCGGGACTGGTCCGGCTCGGGCTTTCTTCCGAAATTTCGGATGCGTTTTCCGTCATCGACATGACGCCCGCTATCGGGCAGGGAATCGTCGCCATCCAGAGCCTTCGGGAAAATGCCTTTGCCCGGAGCGTTTCCGAAAGGATTTCTGACAAGTTAACCGTGATTGCGGCTCGTGCGGAACGTCGCTGGATGGAACTTCTGGGGGGCGGTTGTCGGGTGCCGATGGGCGCAATTCTCGAACCCGAAGACGATGGGTTTCGCTTTACCGCATTCTTGGCGGACGCCGAAAGCGGAAGAAGCGTGCGCCTGTCGAAACGGTTTTTCCTTGAAGAGGTTTCGAAGGAAAGTGGGCTTGAAAAGTTTGCGCGGGAATTTGCCGCGGAATGTCACCGTAAAAAGATTCCGTTACCGTCGGAAACATCGGGTACGGAAGCGATCGCTTCGTTCTGGAATCGGGAACACTGATGCTTGTTATCGATACAAGGATGACGCCTCCTTCCTCGGATTTCGTTTCGGAGGAAAAATCCAGGGGAAATAAACTACTTCATTTGCCCGCCTTGATATATCGCGCTACGGGAATTTCGGTGGAGCTGGAAGGTCGCGATGCGGTCTTTGTCGGGAGTCCCCGTGCTGTTCGATTGACGAAAAATGTCTTGCAAACGTTTCACGGCCCGATCTTTGCCGCTGGCGAAAAAACGGCGGTTCGCCTTTTGGAAGAAGGAATCCCTGTCGCAGATGCCGGCTCGGGAAACGGGATCGAGGATGATTTCGAAAAGTTTCTAGAAAAAAGGAAGTGCAAGGCGCTTGCCTGGCTATCCGCTTCGGAAACAGCGGCGGATTTGGAACATCTGTCCGAACGTTTTGGAATTTCCATTCGGCATTTTCCCGTCTATGAAACCTTCCCCGCGCCAATCGATGAAAAGTTTCTGGAAAATCTGGAACATCCTGTCACCTGGAATTTCTATTCGGGAAAGGGAGTTCTCGCGCTGATTCGTTTTGTACAAGCTAACGACAATGTTAATTTGTTTGGAAAGAGCGCGAAAAGGGAATTTGAAAATGCAGGACCTTGCCGAGAATCTGGCTCTTGGGAACATATCCGCCGTTTCGGGAGTCTTCGCAACGATTGCCCTTTAGACAGATGAGATAGTAGGCGCTTTCGGGAGACTTGAAAACGGTCACTTCGGAGGAATCGGAAATCGCGAACAGCCTTCGTTCAAAGCGAACGCTTTTCGCTCCGGGTTCTTCGCGGTCGATCTGCAGGGCAATCAGAAAATATTCCTGCCAGTGTAGCCCGTGGATTTCCCTGGTGCTGATGGGCCTTCCAAAAAGATGCGCGCTGCCGACACGGGATATGGGAAGCGAATCCTTGCCGCGGAAAAGTCCTGTTTGCACGTAATAACGGTTGAACCCGAATTCCTTGCGCAAGAATCCGGAGGCATAGTCAAACGAAATATCGTTCAGGTCGGAAAGAAAAATGGAATCGTCCTTTCGGGGAACGTAAAAGTCGCGCGGGGCGAGAATTTCCGATTCGTCTTCCCAAAAATAGTCGGCATTTCCTGTCTGGATCTTTCCGTCGGGAAAGACCTTTACCGAATCTCCCGGAAGCCCGAATACCGCGCGAAGGACGGGACCGCTACCGGGAAATTCCGTAAGAACGATATCTCCGCGACTTAAGTTGTCTGTACACAGGGAAAGCTTGCAAATCCAGACGACCCTACCGGCGGAAATCCGAGGTTCCAGGGAATTTTCGACGACGCGTACCGGTTCGAGCGCATAAAGGCGCACAAGCAGGCTCAAGGCGAAAATGCCGACGAGAAGAATCCCCAGGACGGCATTCCATTCGCGGGAACTTTCGCGGAGAAGCTTTCGGTTGCGCGAACGGAGGGACACCGGCTAGTCCTTGCCGTCGGAAGGCTTTCCCGCATCGGAAAGGGAGAGAACAGCGAGAAACGCCTTTTGAGGAACTTCGACTGTCCCGATGCTCTTCATGCGTTTCTTTCCTTCTTTCTGTTTTTCGAGCAGCTTGCGCTTGCGGGTGATGTCGCCTCCGTAGCACTTGGCGAGAACGTCTTTTCGGACCGCCTTGACCGTGCTGCGGCTGATGATCTTTCCGCCGATAGCGCCTTGGATGGCGACGTCGAATTGCTGCCGCGGGATGAGGTCCTTGAGACGCACGCAGATGGCGTTTGCGTATTGGGCGGACTTTTCCCGGTGGATGATGACGGAGAAGGCATCGACCGCTTCGCCGTTCAGGAGAATGTCGAGCTTGACTAGGTTGTTCGGACGGTAGCCCTCGGTCGAGTAGTCAAGTCCGCCATAGCCGCGGCTGATGGATTTCAGCCTGTCGTAGAAGTCGAACATGATTTCGGCAAGCGGAAGATCGTACTTGAGGATGACCTTCGTCTCGTCGATGTATTCCATGTTCTCGAATTCGCCACGCTTCTCTTCGCAGAGCTTCATCAGTCCGCCGACAAAATCCTTTGGCGTGAAGATCTGCGCCTTGACGTATGGTTCCTCGATGCGTTCGTAGCGGGAGGCGTCCGGCAGCTTGGAAGGGCTTGAAACCTTCACCATTTCGCCGCCGGTCAGATAGACGTGATATTCCACGTTCGGAACGGTCGTGATGATGTTTACCCCGAATTCGCGGTCGAGGCGTTCTTGCACGATTTCCATGTGCAAAAGTCCGAGAAATCCCGTCCGGAATCCAAAGCCTAGCGCGTCCGACGTTTCCGGTTCCCACTGGAGCGCCGAATCGTTCAGCTTGAGCTTTTCGAGGGCTTCGCGCAGGTTCTTGTAATCTTCCGGATCGATCGGGTAGATTCCCGAGTAGATCATCGGCTGGATTTCCTTGTAGCCGGGAAGCGGTTCTTTTGCCGGGTCTTCGGCATCGGTAATCGTGTCGCCGATTTTTACGTCGCTGATGGTCTTGACATTTGCGAGGACGTATCCGACCATGCCGACGGAGAGTTCCTTGCGCGGGTTGCGCTTCATGGAGAAGGTTCCGACTTCCGTAACCGTATAGATGGCGCCTGTCGCCATCAGCTGGATTTCCATGCCCGGCCGGAGCGTTCCCTCGAAAATGCGGATGTCGTTGATGACGCCGCGGTAGGAATCGTACATCGAGTCAAAGATGAGGGCCTTGAGCTTGCCGTTGCGGTCGCCTTTGGGCGCGGGAATTTCATCGACGATGCGGTCGAGAATCTCGGCGACGTTCAGCCCGGTCTTTGCGGAAATGCGCGGAATTTTTTGCGGATCGTATCCGAGAAGGTCGCCGACAAGCTCCGCGACGTGGTCCGGATTCGCGCTCGGCAGATCGACCTTGTTCAGGACGGGGACGATGGTCAGGTCGTTCTCGATGGCGAGATAGAGGTTCGACAGCGTCTGGGCCTGGATCCCCTGGGTCGCATCGACGACGAGAATCGCGCCTTCGCAGGCAGCGAGCGAGCGGCTGACTTCGTAGGTGAAATCGACATGCCCCGGCGTGTCGATCATGTTCAGGATGTATTGCCCGTCCGCCCGTTCGTAGCAGAGCCGGATCGCGTGGGCCTTGATGGTGATGCCGCGTTCCCGTTCGAGATCCATGTCGTCGAGAAGCTGGTTTGTCATGTCCTTTTCGGCGACGGTCTTCGTCAGCTCGATCAGGCGGTCGGCGAGAGTCGATTTGCCGTGGTCAATGTGGGCGATAATCGAAAAATTGCGGATATTGTCTTCTGTATTGGCCATTACCCCAAATATAGTTTGTTATATTTTATCGATATGAGCTCTAAAAAACAATCGACTGCGAAAAAAACGGTTTCCGAAAAAAAGTCCAGCGTGAAGAAGGCTAGCCCTGCGAAAAAATCGACGGCGGCAAAAAGCGCCGTTCCGAAGAAATCCTCGTCGTCGGCAAAGTCCGCACCCGCGAAAAAAACGGTGGGAAAGGCAAAAGCCGCTTCCGCGAAAAAGCCGACGGCAACCAAGACCGTCGCGAAGAAATCGCCGGTAAAGCTGGTAAAGCCGGCGGCAAAGAAAGCGGCGGACAAGGTCAAGTCCGTAAAGAAAGCGACGCCTGTCAAAAAGGCGAACGCAAAAAAGCCAACAGCGAAGGCTCCCGCGCCGAAGACTCCGGTTGCGAAGAAAAAGGCGACGACGAAAAAGGACTCTCTCAAAAAGACGGCCAAGGCGGCCCCGAAAGAGGAAAAGTCGAGCAAGAAGAAATCCAAGCCGGTGGCGACAGTAACGGTCAAAAAGCCGACAGCCAAGAATCCGCCTGCGCCTAGGAAGTCCGAGGAAAATCCCCAAGCGGCCTCTGCCGAAACGAAGAAAGGGGATAATTCCAAGGTCGTTCCGGAAAAGTCCAAGGCGGAAAATTCTGCCGAGACTTCCGTTCTTTTGAAAAGCGGCGCCAAGATGGCCAAGGTCGTCTTCTTTTCCGATGACGACGAGCAGGAAGATCGCTCGACAAAGAAAAAGGTTTCGGACGTAGAAGAAAAGCCGACCGCGAGCATGCGCCACCGCGCCTCTCTCGCCGAGGAGACTCCCGAAGAACTCTATGCGCGAGTTGTCCAGGAGTTGCAGGAAGAGAACATGCGCTTTACAAAGGAATGTTCGAACCAACTCTGCACCAAGTGCTGTCGGAATCTTGTTTCTCCCGAATATCGCGTCGATAAGGATTTGGGCTATTGCGAAGAGTGCGCCGAAATTCTTGGCTTGGGCCTGTCGAAAGAAGCGCGTCACATCAATTATCAGGCGAAGCTTCTCGGAGCGGATTCCTTAGACGAGGCGCGTGACGATGACTTTGGCGAAGCGCCGTCCCAGCAGGAAATCGAGGAGGCCGACAAGGATCTGGATCTCGATGACGATTCGGACATCGGATAGAGTTCTCTACATTTATACCCGCTACTGGTATTTTTCAAATCCCTTGAAATCGGATTGCCCTGAAATTGCGGAATCCAGGTCGCTCAGGGGCATCTTGAACAGGCCTTTCCAGGCGGCAGCGTAGATGGTGTCGCCAACCACATCTAAACCATATGTAGCATCATCGGTGACGCAGCTTTTATCGTCGCACCAGCCGATCATCATGGCTCGCCATCCCTTGGGAACATTCCCGTAGGGCTCGCCGTAATCCCCCATATATACCTTTGGGCAATGATTCACGTTCGGTCCCTTTCCAGAAATGAAGAGGCGCTTTCCGTCGGTGGCCACATTCATGATGCGGAACAAGGAGCTTCTATATATGTTGTAGGATGAATCCCCGTAAGCCGTGACATAGGCCGGAAGAATCATGCTGTCAAGCGCAAGCCAATTATTTGCGCCGTCCCATTGATAGATACGGGAGTTCGTTCCATCGACCGCAACCAGCGAACCCTTGTAGGTTATGAGATCCTCAACCTGATAGACATCGCGATACTTGGAATTCCATTTCATTTTGGGGAATTTGGGAAGCTCGGTCCAGGAAAGGGATGTCCCGTCCAGTTTCCAGACACCGTCTCCGGTTCCCACATACAGGGAACCTTCCATTTCTGCTGAAGATGTAAATTGAAGCGGCACCGTATCGTCTTTATATATATCATAGCGTATTGGAGGTGTTGGCAGGCTTAGCCAGCCGGTATCATTCTGCAAAAGGATGCTTGCTGTAACAATTTTTGTATCCAAGGTATCGGGATAGCTTCCGATACTAACAATCAAATTTCCTTTAAATTTTTGTATTCCAATGACATAATGCCATGCCGAAACATCCTCTTTTACAACATTCAACTCTTTCCATTCTTTTTTTTCTGGATTATACACCAGAACATTTCCCGTTTTATTTGTTCCGACATAAATCCCTGTGGTATCAGCGTAAAGAGAAGAATTTCTAATATATGCCGATGTCGGCGGCTCAAGGGTGTCCCAGATGCCTGAGCCGATTTTAGAAATAAAAAGCCTCGGAGTATAAGTCAAAGTCGTCCATGTATCGGATTGGTTCTCCACTGGACTTGTCCACGCATCCATCAGGACCAGCCAATTGCCGGAATGCGTCACTTTCTGGAGGCCACCGCCCCGTTGGGTAGAAATCACGGGAGTAAAACCCGCGCTTCGCCAACCTACCGTGACGGGTTCGCTTTCGTGCTTCGGATTCACGCCAGAATCATCGGTGCAAGCAAGGAGGGCGAAGATCGTAAAAAGCAGGAACATTTCCTTATTCATCTCATGTCCCTCCGGGCATATTGAGGAGCGAGTAAATTTGGACCGTCATACGCCTCGCAAGCTTCAATAGAAGGGATTTGTCCATATATCGCGTTCCCGTCGGAATCGACCAGGGCGATTCCGCAGACAAGCTTGTCAAATTCGCTCCAGTCGGTCAAGCGAAGACCGACATTCCCTTCCGTTACCGACTCTTTGGAATAAAGAATATGCCTGTCGAAAAACATGTCGAGTTCCCAAATGTTTCTGCCAACATTAGTCAAGGAAGGCTTGGATTCCGGAGTGTACCAGTCTTCGGGAGGCGGCAGCAAAGTTTTCCCTGCAGGGACTCTAAACCACATTTTAGCGTGGTAATTCCGAAGATTTACGCTACCTGTGTTGGAAACCGTCACCTGCGGCTTGAATATGTTCTTTTCCCATGGGGCGGCATCTTTCCAGGAAACTGTTCCTTTGGGCGAAACAACAACGCCGTCATCTACGCTCTTGAACATTTTGGGTTCCGCACCCCAGAGAATTTCACCGTCCTTGCCATATACGACAATCTTTCGGTCTATTTTCGGCAATCCGACATTGTAATCCGCCGACCAGTCGTTTAAATGCCTGTAATCGGACCAGTCACCGTAATGAATTCGAATCTGCCAACCGTCTATTCCCGGAAACACGGAACGGGCTTTCAGAATGGAATCCGAAGCGTCCAGGATGAAACGCCATTGGTCGCCCCCCAGGTTTTCAAGCGTTACCGGAATCTTCGGATAGTCTATTTCCACGACAGGGTTTCGCGCCGGATCGGCTGTGAAGTAATATGCGACCTTGAATCCTCCTATATCGTTATCCGACGAATTTGCCACGAGTATTCTCGGACGGGAAGTGTTGCTCTCTTGTTCGCCTCTCGCTTCTCGATGCAGAGCGAATATCGAGGACTTGGCAAAGAACTTGTCCTTTGGCGTACTCGGCGGCGTTTGTGTAGATGGGTCTGTAGCGTTTGCTACGCCGGCGACCACTCGCGGCAGGATGTCGTTGTTTCCATTGCCGACTGAATAGGTGACGTTTTCCGCCAACTTCGGCATCGGGTAGGTCTTTGCATACATTTTTCCCGAATAGTTGTTGAACGATACAGAGATGTTTTGCCCTTCGCGGGAAACCGAAGGCGTTGTCGAAACCGATGCGCCAATGACGGTGTCCAAGACGGCGTTTCCGCTTCCGTCGGTATAGGTGACGAAGGAACCGGTTTTTGGCCTGTAGGTTGCCTTCAAGAAGTGCGTCCCGTCGGATACGGTTACTTCCTGCACGCCGCTTTCCGTGAACATCGGGGCAATGTCGAAATCTCCGGTCAAGCCCACGCTTCCCTGTTCTAGGTAAACTAGGTCCGCTCCCTGTTTCTGTAAAGTCCGGTCGCAGTAGAAATCGAGTGCGCACGATATGTCCAGTCCCTGCTTTGTCGAACCGTCGTTTATGCCTTTCACGGGCATGTGCAGGACGTCTTCCCACGGGGCCAGCGCGTCGTGGAACAAATATGGGCGAGGATCTTTAAATCCTTTTATACCGTTTGGTTCTGTTTCAGGAATAATGCCTGCATCTCGATTTATAAATTTTTGGCTGTATTCTGTTACAGCAATATCGCTTTGGGAAAACCAGCTGTCTTGGACATTAACTAGGGCGTTCCAGAGGGTGTCGTTGAACTCCACGTCGTTTATTTCGGCAACACCCTGATCTTTTGCCATTTCCATGGCGTACGCCTTGAAATAGTCCCCCGCGGCAAAGCATTCCCTGCTCTCGTCGTTTTTCGCACAGATTTCGCTCGCTTCCTCGCCCAGGGAATAAAGAAGATCGGCGAGGAATCTCTTCGTTGACGGAGAGTACAGTGGGCGCAGGGGCACATTGGTTCCGTCCGGTCGTCTGGGATAAGCGTTCCCCAGATTCTGCATGAATGTGCCGTTTGCATCCAAGTGAGCGCCAGCCTTTCTGATTTTACGGGCTTCTCGCGCAACAGAAGCCATGGTTTTGACGGTATCCAGCGTTTTGGTCACATTGAAAGATCCCGATCCAACCCCATCGATATACACCTCGGGAACGTATTCACCTATATAAGGCCACTTCACGGTCAAGTACACGTCCGTAATCCAGTCTGTTGTCGCTCCATAGAGCCATCCCAAGGCGCTCACTACAGGAGTGAAAACCTGGATAATTCCTAGTGGGCTGTTCAGGCCAATCTTTCCAAAGCCGTCGGTGAAGGCTCCGGCCGTTTCGTAGGCGTAGTTGTACCAATGCAGGTCCAGCTTGGCGGTAATCAAGTCGTGTATTTGAGGATTTCCGTTTTCCTGTGCGTCCAGATCGTCGATAATCGGCTTTAATCCCGAAAACTCTTCTTCTAGGTCGTCTGTGTTTTTCGCGGCAAGTTCCGAACCGAAATGTGGGGTATCGACCGTGACGACCTTCCCGATATGGTTCGCCGCATTTTGAGGACCGTTCGGATTTTTAGCGTTAGAAAAAAGCCCATGAAGCATTTCCCTGACGACAAGTCCTCCTTGGCTATGGGCGACGATGTCCACAACCAGTTCCGGACGATTTCTCCATCCGAGCGAGTCGTCCGCTCCGTAAAAATCATCCAGGACATCGATTAATTGTTGGTACAGCTTTCTTGATTGGGAATTTGATTCGTCTTTCCCGTCCCATTCCAGTCCCGCTTCCTGCCATTTGTCGCCCTCCATCTTGCCGGGAGCCTGGAAGAAATAAATCCCGTTACTGTTTATATGGGCTTCGGAATTGTCGAGATTCTGCATCCTGGCGATAATGTCCGGTGCCGACCCGTTTTCGTATCTTTTTACGACCCCCTTTTGAAAGGATTCCTCCGCCTTCTTTTTGTCGCCCGAAACATCCGTTTTCGGGACGACTCCCCAGACATCGTAGCTGCTGTTCAGACCGTGGACAAAGATGACGGGACGAGGTAATTTTTTGCCAGGTTCGCCCTGGTAAGTCCATTCCGGGAATGCGACCTTTTGCTTTTCCCACGATTTGATTAAGGTTTCCTGATCAAAAGCGCCATCATACCCGCTGAATTCCGAACAGGATTCGTCAAACCGACCATTATCTTTAATGCAACGAAGCGACTTTTCCGTCCATGCGTGCGCATGCGACTTAAATGCTTCGATTACCTCGTCGCTCGGGTTGTAGAATTTGTTTAATTTGTGCGGATCGCTGAAAAAATAAGAATAGCCGTCATACTGCAGTTTGTTCTGGCAGGTAACGCGGTACGTTATCCGGACAATGCTTACCAGGCAGTAATAATGGTAAAGATCAAACAAGTCGTCCTTTCCGTCCCAGTAATAGTCCGCCATCTCGTCAACCCGGACGATTTCAAAATTCTGTACGTTTCTGCACCTGTTGTACGGTAGGTAGGTCTCGTCGTAAGGTTCCGTCCAACGGGCTTCCATGTCTATGTCCGCCGGGATGTCTTTGTATTTAGAAACCGCTTTGTCGTAATCCTCTTCTGCGAAAACTGCAGAAAACAATACAAATTTGCTAAAAATGAAGGTTTCTTTTTTTTTCATAGAATGAGAAAATAGAAATAATTTGACTATGCGTAAAGTTTTTTTTATAAAGAATAAGCTCTGATTGTGAAAAAGCATCTTTTCGGACACTTTATTTTTCTTGGCGACCTTAAATCCGCTCGATTTGAAAGAAATCTTGAAAAGGCCCGGACATGAAGTTCGGGTCTTTTTCTTTGGATGCCTAGTTTATCTTGCGGAGAACGCCGATGACGCGTCCGGCGATGGAAAACTTCCGGTCGGGATTGACGATGATCGGCTGGTATTTCGGATTGGCCGGCCGGAGCTCGATGTGGTCCGGTTCGGGCTGGTAATATTTGACGGTCGCTTCGTCATCGACCTGCGCAATGATGATTTCTCCGCGTTCGGCGACGGTCTGGGAACGAGCGAAGACCAGATCCCCATCGAAGATTCCCGCGTTGATCATGGAGTCTCCCTTGACGTGAAGCGCGAAGACGTTCGGCTGGCTCGCAAGAAAGTCCCTATCGACAGTGACGGTTCCTTCGATGTTCTGCACGGCGAGGATCGGCGTACCGGCGGCAACCCGTCCGATGATGGGAACTTCGACGGAATTCTCGGAGCTAGGCTTTTCCGAAATGCGCTTGGCCCGTTCGTCGAGAACCTCGATGCCGCGGCTCAGACGCGGCGCGCGGCGGATATAGCCTTTCTTGATGAGCGCCGCCAGGATGGAACGGACTCCGTTGGTCGAGGAAATGTGGAACTTGTCGCCGATTTCGCGAACGGTCGGCGGCATCTTTTCCTTCTCCGTGCAGGAGCGAATGTAATCGTAAACTTCTTTCTGCCGGTCGGTGAGCGGTTTCTTGGATGTATCCATTGGCACCTCGTTTTTTTTAAAATATAGTGCACATCTGTTTAATTGTCAATATGGATAGTGCACATTTTTTCTGGCCGAGCGACGAAATGCCGAAAAGAATGGCAAAATCGGATTGAACTAGTCGCTTTGGACAAGTTTTAGCTAAATTAGGCTTCGAAGTCGCTCTTCTTTTTCGCCAGTTGGCGATTTTGCCCGTTTTTGGGCTTGTTCACAGGCTGTCGAGCTCTTTTTCGAGCGCTAGGAAATAGCCTCCCGTTTCGCGACTTCCTCGAAAACGGTCCTTCCAGCCGGTTTTCGAGTCACCCTTTGATTGAGGTACCTTAAATGGAATACATTACTCTCGTACTTGCCGCGGTTGCGGTTGTTCTTGGCATTGTCGTCTTGTCCAAGGTGAATAGGCTCATCACGATGCTCCACACTCCGATTGTCAAGCGCGTTTCGGATACCAACCTGAAGCCGAACCGTCATCCGGTGAACGCCCAGGACATGGCCGCTCGCAACGATCGCCATGAAGGCGGACGCGGAAACGAACGCCGTGAACGTGGCAACACCGCTGGTGCCGGTCGCCAGGACCGGAACTTTAACCGTGACCGCAATGGCCGTAACGATCGCCGCAATGGCCGTAACGATCGCCGTCGCGACTTTGCCGAGACCTCTGCTCCCGCCGCTCCGGTCGAAACAGCTCCGGTCGCGCCTGCCGCCCAGGCTCCCGTCGCTCCGGCTCCGCAGGCGTCTGTCCCTGCCGCCGCTTCCGAAGCACCGCGAACCGAAGGTCGCCGTCCGCTGCCTCCGCGCGTCCAGGCAACTCTCCCGGAAGCTCCTGTCCCCGCCGCTCCGGCTCCGACGCCCGTCGTCGAGGAAGCTCCCGCCGCTGCCGAATTCGAACCGTCGAAGGTCCGCTACGGTCGCCGCAATGCCATCAAGAAGATTCCGCTCGAAGAAACCGCGGAAGAATCGAAGGCATAGCGAATCCCGGTCTTGCAGAAAAGGCTCGCACTTGTTGCGGGTCTTTTTTTTGTGCGGAAACGTCGCCGATAGTCTTTGCCGGTTTACAGCCGCAAAAAATTTTACTATAATTGCCCTGTCTTTGGCATGTTCGTCTAGCGGTCCAGGACGCTGGCCTCTCACGCCGGTAACAAGGGTTCGAGTCCCTTACATGCTATTCTACAAAAGCTCTCGGAAACGGGGGCTTTTCTATTTTTTCGGCAATTTTCCCAAGCTAGTCCTTTTGTCCAAAATTTTCTATCTTTTTTGCGCAAAAAGAGGTTCTTATGAAACTACTTCCCGAAGCCCTCACGTTCGACGACGTTTTGCTCGTGCCGGGGGAATCCGCGGTCTTGCCTACCCAGACGGATGTCAAGACCCAGCTTTCTGCAAATATCAAACTGAACATTCCGATTATTAGCGCGGCGATGGATACGGTGACGACTGCGCCGCTCGCCATTTCTATCGCTCTCCAGGGCGGTCTTGGCGTTATCCATAAGAACATGTCTATCGAGGCGCAGGCCGAGGAAGTCCGCAAGGTCAAGCGCTGGCAGTCGGGAATTGTTTCGAACCCGGTAACGCTCGATGCGGACCAGCCGGTGAGCGATGCCTACAGGACAAGGCTCGAAACCAAGGTGAGCGGATTCCCGATCCTTTCGAAGGGAAAGCTGGTCGGGATGCTGACGAGCCGCGACCTGCGCATGATTACGGACCATTCGGTGAAAATTCGCGACGTGATGACGAAAAATCCGATTACGGCTTCCCCGAAGATCAGCCTTTCGAAGGCGAAAGAAATTTTGAACGAGCATCGCGTAGAAAAGCTTCCGCTGGTCGATGCGACGGGTGCGCTCAAGGGTCTTGTGACGATGACCGACATTTTGAAGCGCGAAAGCAATCCGAACGCGAGTCTCGATAAGAACGGGCAGCTCCTCGTTGCCGCGGCGGTCAGCACGTCGGCGAATACGCTTGAACGTATCAAGGCTCTTGTCGATGCGGGCGTTGATATGATAGTGATCGATACGGCGCATGGGCACCATATCGGTGTGCGGAACATGGTCAAGACGGTCCGCAAGAAATACCCGAAGCTCACAATTTGCGCAGGGAACGTCTGCACGCCGGAAGCGGTCGTGGAACTTGCGAAGTGCGGCGCGAACGTGGTGAAGGTGGGTATCGGTCCGGGTTCCATCTGCACGACCCGCATCGTCGCCGGTGTCGGCTATCCGCAGTTTTCCGCGGTTGTCGAATGCGGCAAGGCGGCAAGAAAGGCCGGTGTGAAGATTATCGCGGACGGCGGCATCAAGTATTCGGGCGACATCGTGAAGGCTCTCGCCGCGGGCGGAAACGCCGTGATGGTCGGAAGCCTCTTTGCCGGGACGGAAGAAAGCCCGGGAGAAATCATCCTCGCCGATGGCCGCAGCTACAAGGCTTACCGCGGCATGGGTTCGCTCGGCGCGATGAAGGCCGGTTCCGCGGACCGTTATTTCCAGGGAAACGTCACCGAGGAAAAGAAGTATGTCCCCGAAGGCATCGAAGGTCGCGTTCCCTACAAGGGACCGCTCCGCGACACGATTTACCAGCTGATCGGCGGCATCCATTCCGCAATGGGATACGCCGGAGCGGCGAACCTGGACGAACTCTACAAGAAAGCGACCTTTGTGCGCATCACGAACGCGGGGCTTCGCGAATCGCATCCGCACGACGTGACGATTACCAAGGAAGCTCCCAATTATCATACTTAATTTGTTTTTACAGACAAATGAAAAAGTCCGCAGCGATGCGGACTTTTTTCGTGGAATGTTTTAAGGGCTATTCCTTGTCCTCACAACAGCAGTGATGCTCGCCGTCCTTGTGGCCTTCGCCGTGGCAGCAGTGATGTTCCCCGTCTTCGTGCTTGTGCTTTCCGCAGCATTCGCCACCTTCGTGCTTGCCACAGCAGTGGTGCTCCTCTTCGAGCGCCTTGATTTCCTCTTCGGTCATCGGGTCTGCCTTCATCACTTCGATTTCGAAGTGCAGCGTCTTTCCGGCGAGCTCGTGGTTCATATCGACGGTGACATTTTCCTCTTCGACTTTCTTGACGGTCAAGGGAATCGTGCCTGCCGGCGTCTGTGCGTAGAAGACCATCCCCGGCTTGATTTCTTCTGCCTGGAACGCTTTCTTCGGAACGGTCTGCACCAGCTCGGCATTGTATTCGCCATAGCCTTCGCCCGGAGCGACGTCGATCGAGAACTTGTCCCCGACCTTTTTGTCGGCAAGCGCCTTTTCAAGCCCGCGGACTATCATGCCGCGTCCCTGGATGTAGTTCAGCGGTTCCTTGCCTGCCGAAGAGTCGATAATATTTCCCGCGTCATCCTTGAGCGTGTAATGGATGGCGACTTTGGTGTTATCTGCAATTGCCATGGCGTTTTCCTTTTTTTGAATTTCCGGGTAAAGATAGATAAATCGCCGATGTATTTACCAACTTCTACGTTCTCTTCTCTGGCTTCTTCATCGCTTTCACGACTTCGCGCAGTTCCTTGGGCAGGGGAGCATCCACGACGATGTGTTCGCCTTTCCAGTCGAATTCCAGGCGCGCGCTGTGTAGGAAAAGCCGCTTGAGTCCAAAGTCCTTTTTGAATTCCCGGTTGAGCGCGAAATCCCCGTAGCGGGAATCTCCGACGAGCGGATGCCCGATGCTTTCGAAATGTGCGCGGATCTGGTGCATTCTTCCCGTTTCGAGGTTGATTCTTACGAGGTCGTAGCCTTTGAAATGTTCCTTGACCGCGTAGTGCGTGACGGCCGCGACGCCCGATTCCGTTCCCGTTTTCATCTTGGCGCCAGCCTTGGAATCCGTACGTTCGAGAGTCGCCTTGATGGTTCCGCGTTCCTTTTTGAGGTTTCCCTTGACCAGGGCGAAATATGTCTTCTGGATTTTGTGTTCGCGGAGCATTCGCGTGAGATCCCGGAGCGTGTCGCCGTGGAGCGCGGCAAGCAAAAGTCCCGAAGTTTCCTCGTCGAGACGGTGGGCGAGCGTGGGCTTAAAATCCAGACGCTCGTCGTTTCCCCATTGCCAGAGCATTTCGACCAGGGTTTCTCCCTTTCGGGTTCCTGTTCCCGGCTGGCTCGGGATTCCGGAAGGCTTGTCGATGACGATGAAATCTTCCTTTTCGAGCGCGATGTTCAGGTGGTTCTGTACAAAGTAACGGTCCGAAAACTGCGCTTCGCTTCCCCAGGATTTTTTGGCTGGCGCTTCGGCAAAAGCGTTTTCCAGGCTCTTGAAGTTCTCGTAGATATCGACGGTGTCGCCTTCGCGGAGCATCTGCGGAGCCTTTGCGTGAACGCCGTTTATGCGGACTTTCTTTTTTCGGAGAATCGCGAAAAACGTGGAAAGCGGTTCGTTCGGGAAGGCCTTGCGCAAGAAACGGTCCAGTCGCATGTTGGCAAAGTTTCGGTCGATAACGCGGGTGATCATGGGGCGAAAATCCTTTGGGTAAAATCGAAAATCCGAATTTAATTTTTTAACATTCGGGCGCGGTTGGCCATCTTGATTCCGTCGGCTGCGCTGGTCACGATTCCGCCGGTGTAGCCCGCTCCTTCTCCGAGAACGAAGAGACCTTTCGTGGAAACGCTTTCGAGCGTGTCCGTGTTCCGCACAATGCGGACCGGGGAGCTGGTGCGCGTTTCGGGGGCGACGATCAGCCCGTTGTCGATAAATCCCGGAATCTTTCTTTCGAACTGTTCGAATCCGTCCGCGAGCGAATCGCAGAGAACGTCGTCGAGAATTTCCCGAAGCGGGCAGGCCTGAACCCCTGTCGCGAAAGAGCTCTTGGGAAGAACCGTGTCGGCTTTTCCTTCGAGGAAGGCCCGAATCGTCTGTGCCGGAGCGGAATAGTTCTTTCCGCCGAGTTCGAAAGCCTTTTTTTCGAAGCGTCGCTGCATTTCGATGCCGCCGAAGAGAGTCTCGCTTTTTTCGATGGGAACGACGATCGCTCCGTTGGCAAGCTTGCCGTTTCGCTTGCTGTAGCTCATGCCGTTGGTGGCGAGCGTTCCTTCCTCGGAGACGCAGGGGACCAGTACGCCGCCCGGGCACATGCAAAAGCTGTAGGCGGCGGATTTCCCTCCGAGCGTCTTTGCCGTGAGCGCGTATTCCGCACTGCCGGCGAGTTCCGTGTTCACGTTCTTTCCGAGCTGGCGAACGTTGATGAGCTCCTGCGGATGTTCGACGCGGACCCCGAGCGCAAAAGCCTTGCTTTCTTCGATAACTCCGCGTTCGTGCAAAAGTTCGTAGAGAAACCTTGCGGAATGTCCCGGGGCGAGGATCAGGTTGTCCGCATCTTGCCATTTGCCGTTGAATTTCACGCGGGAGAGGCTTCCGCCAGAAATATCAATGTCTTCGAGGGTGGTGTGAAAGTGGACGTTTCCGCCGAATTCCAGAAATTCCTTGCGGAGAGCCTTGAGGAGTAGGACTAGGCGATCCGTTCCGACGTGGGGCTTGGCGAACGTCAGGACGTCTCTTGAAATGCCGAAATGGACCATATCGGCGAGAACTGCGCTCGAATAGGCGTTTCGCGTCCGCGTGTTGAGTTTTCCGTCGGAATAGGCGCCCGCTCCGCCTTCGCCAAAGAGAATGTTCGAACGGGGATTGAATTTTCGATCGACGAAGAACCGCCGAATGTCTTGGAATCGTTCCTCGACCGGACTGCCCTGTTCGTACAAGTTCACCTGAAAGCCTTTCCTTGCGAAAGAAAGCGCAGCCCACAGCCCGGCGGGGCCCGCTCCGACGACCGTGACGCTTTTTGACATCGGAATGGAATCTTTCAGAATGTCGCTTTCGAGAGTTTCCGCTTTTTCTCTTGCGGGGACAAGCCAATGTGTCTGGGTCAAAGGCGTGGCCGTCTCGAACCTGACGTTATAGCTCCAGTGCGGCGCGCTGCGCTTTCGGGAATCGAGAGCGAAGCGTTCGACTTCCAGGTTCAGGATGGAATCGGGCGAAATCCCGACTGCGTGCGAAAGCGCCTCGAGGATGTTTCCCTTGTTTTCTAGCGGAACGGAAAGTTCTCTGAAATGGTAGGCGAAAAGCGGCACGGTCATTCCTTGCAGGTAAATGTCCCGGATGCTTCCGACCGGTTTCCGCTTTCGTCGTTAGCTAGAAGCTTGTAGCGATGCTTTCCGGGAAGCATGGGAAATGCGGCTTGGGGAACGTCCTTTGAAAATATCGCCCTTGTCGCGGGAATTTCATCGACAAGTTCTTCGACCTGGATAGATTTTCCCTGTGTTCCGCCGAGCGAAAAGAATAGTTCGCACTTTTCCTCGTCTGCGGAAACTATTCGGATTTTCGGCGGGAACGAAATCTGGGCGGAATCCTTTAAAAACCCTTGTCTTGTGGCGAGCGTTGCCGTTACGAGATCTGTTCCCTTTTCGGTGGCGGATTCGGGAATGGTCAAGGCAAAGTGTCCGTTGGCGCCTGGAACGTTCAGGTTCCCTGACGAGTAGCTCCCGAGAGAAACAGTTACGGTTGCCGCGGAATCCTCGCTAAAAAACTCGCCTTTCACGGAAACTCCCGAGATGGCGCTTTGTCCGTCCCGCTTTTCTAGACGGATAAAGGCGTTCCTGTCATCCTGTGTCTTGGAAACGTATTTGGCAAACGCTTCGAGGCAGAGCGTTTCCACATCGCCACGGGAGCATTTTACCCGGATGCGCTTTGTTCCGTAGGATTCCCTGTCGAAGGTGACGTTTGCCTTGAACTTGCCGTCGCGGGAAAGTTTCGCTTCGATGCCGTTTACGTGAATCTGGATGCCTGCGCGGCATGTTCCGCTGACTGGAATTTCGGGAATCGTCGATATCGAAGGGATGGCGTCGAATTCGCACGGCGATTTCATGGACAGGCTGTCGAGTGTGGCCTTGTTCCTTTCGTCGAGCTTTTTTGCGCCTTTCTCGAGCGCGCTTGCGCTAAACGTGCCGGATTTCTTCTCGGATGAAATTTCCTTGGCCAGGCCTTTCTTTCCGGAACTCGGCGTCTTGAATTTCCGAAATCCCTTGTCTTTTTCTTCGACCAGGGTTTCGCCGCCCAGGACTTCGAGAGACTTGCCGTCCGAACCCGTTACGAGCATCTTGCCGGATTCGAGCGAAACGATGATTCCTTCCTTTCCGCTTTCGATAAATCCGTTCGTGCCTCGGATGGCTGCGGTCGCCGTTCCTGTCTTGAATTCGAACTTGCGGCCTTCCCTTTGCTTTTGCACGTCAAAGAAAACGCGGCCCGTGCGGAGATCGACCGTGGTGCCGCTTTCGCTCTTGTTGCTCACCGCCGTCTCGAATCGGATGGTGGTGTTTTCCTCGATGGTGATGAGGCTCCCGTCCGAGAGGGCGATGCCCGCTTCGCTTTCGACCAGGGTTCGGATCAGGTCTTCGCTTTTGACTTTAAGACCGATTCTCAGCGGATTCCAGTTGTCTCCCGCCTTTTTTTGCACGGTGACCTCGCCGAGAACGTAGCGAACCTTTCCGACGGAAGTTGCGCCTTGCGCCATGGCGAATGCCGAAAAGAGCGCGATGAAGAGCAATGCGCGATTCGGAAACCGGAGATGGGTGCGAAAATCTTTCAAAATGGGCTCCTTTGTGGCAGAAACCGTGATATGTTGAATATAGTTTTTTATCTTTTTCCGAAATGGACGTAATTTTTACGAGGTGATCATGGATACAGAAAATTTGGAACCGACAATCGAATACACCGACGAAGAAACCGGCGAAGTCGTCGTCAAGGAACTGGCAAAGGAGTTTTTGAGCAAGGGCGCCTGGTCAACGATAATGTTCCTCTACCAGGAAAGAAACGCCAAGACGGGTGAATTTGGCGAACCGAAAGTCTCCATTCGCCGCTACCAGAAGCAGCAGGGCGTCTTTAAACAGCGTAGCAAGTTCAATATTTCGAGCAAGGAGCAGGCAAAGTCGATAATTTCGACCTTGCAAAAGTGGTACGAACTTTAACATGAAAAAGAAACCCCGACAACCTGCATTTCAGGTAAATTTTCTTTCGGAAAACGAGAAGGATCCGTTCCCATGGAGGGCGCGTCTGGAACCTCTTGCCCGCAAGGTCCTCGTCGAGGAAGGGCACCCGGAAAACGTCAATATCGTCATCTGCTCCGACCGGATGGTCCGCGAGCTGAACCATGCCTACCGCAAGCTCGACAAGGTGACGGACGTGCTGAGCTTTGAGTGGCACGAGGACTACCTCTTAGGCGAAATCTATATCGCGCGCGACCAGGTGAAACGCCAGGCGCCGAAATTCGGAAATTCCTTTTACACGGAGCTCAAGCGCATGATCGTGCACGGACTTCTGCATCTTTCCGGATACGATCACCACACGGCTTCCGAGCGTTCGGTCATGCGACGTCGCGAAAGGGAAATCCTGGGACTGGATATTTACCATGTCGGCGAAAAAAGCTTAAAAAAACGGGGAAACAAAAATTGATGACTTTTCTTTCTTGTACAGAACACGTAACCTTGTACCTTGCGCTCGCTATCGCCTGCGTCGTTCTTTCGGGAATTTTTTCCCTGGCGAAAACGGTTTTTCTGGAACTTTCCGTGACGACGGAAAGCGAGGAAGACGAAAAGCTGGTGTCTCGGGTCAATTCCTATGTCGATGCGCCGGGATTCAACGAAACGGTTTCCATTGCGCGGACGATTCTGAACGTTTCTGCCGGAGTCCTTGGATTTATCGCGGCGTATGGGCTGACGCAGGGATTCTATGGCGAGTTTTTCCTGGGAATTATCCTGTATGTAATCCTTTCGGGTATGGTCGTGTATTCCTTCGTCATTTTGCTTCCAAACATGTTCGGGGCGCTGTGGCCCGAGACGCTTTCGCATGTGTTGCTTCCAATCTACAGGTATCTGCGGATTCCGTTTGTCCTGGAGGCGAAACTTGCGAACAAGCTCTACGTGAAAGTGCACAAGGCTTTGGGCTACAATCCAAGGCTTAACTTCCTTTCCGAGGACAAGCGGGAAGCCCTCAAGTCCGACATGTCCGACGACGAGGATGCGCTCGACGAAGATGAACGCCAGATGATCCTGAACATTTTCGACTTTGTGGAAACTCCGGTGCGGGAAATCATGACGCCACGGGTCGATATGGTCGCTATCGATGTTACGTCGTCGCTTGAAGAGACCATTCGAATCTTGAACGAGGAACGCCATTCCCGCGTTCCCGTGTATCGCGATTCCATTGACAATATCATCGGCATACTTTCGGCGCGGGACTTCCTCGAATGGTACACGGAAAAGCACGGAAAGGAAAAGTTCGATTTGCAGGAGCTCTTGAATCCGGTGAATTTCGTGACACAGCAGAAACAAATCGACGACTTGTTGCGCGAATTGCGCGAAAACGGAAACCAGCTTGCGATTGTCGTCGATGAATATGGCGGAGTCGCGGGGCTTGTGACCGTCGAGGACATCGTGGAGGAAATCGTCGGCGAAATCAAGGACGAGGACGATCTCGAAGACGATGCGATGATCCAGA
Organism: Candidatus Methanomethylophilaceae archaeon; assembly: GCA_963629575.1. Classification (GTDB taxonomy): domain Bacteria; phylum Fibrobacterota; class Fibrobacteria; order Fibrobacterales; family Fibrobacteraceae; genus Hallerella. The sequence goes on along the minus strand of CAVGIM010000034.1, from coordinate 295 downwards.
AGCTAAAGGATGGGCGCTATGTCTTTAACCCTCTGATTACGCTTTCGGATTTTGAAGATGCGACCGGAGTCGAGTTCGACGAAGAGGAATCGGTTCACGTGGAAACCGTGTCGGGACTTATTCTTGCAAAGCTCGGCGCGATTCCTTCTGCCGGAGCGGAAGTCAAGATCGGGGGAAACCGGTTCCGCATTCTGAAAATGGACGGTACGAGAATGACCAAGGCGATGTTCATCCCGAAGGCCGCTTCCTAGACAGATCTTAGTTAAGAGAGCTTGGATCTTAGGATTGCGGAGCG
>CAVGIM010000033.1:0-30896 GCA_963629575.1 Candidatus Methanomethylophilaceae archaeon | reverse complement strand
TCTCAGTTCTAAAATCTCAGTTCTAAGTTCTGATTTCCCTTCCTTGCAACCACCCTGTCATTCTGGAGCGAAGCGATAGAATCAGCCACGCTTTTTTGGGAGTCTTTTGTTTACTGTCATTCTGGAACGACCGAAGGGAGTGATAGAATCAGAGCTTAGTCCAGAGAACTTGGAGCTTAGAATTGAGGAGCGGGCCGTTACTTTCTGCCGAAAGGCTTTTGTCGCGAAGCGACCTGTTTCCGCCTGGCGGCGGAGGGTGCGCCTACCCGGCGAGGGGCGTGCCAGAGTTTAGTCGGGAGAACTTAGATCTTAGAACAGTGAACGTTTAAGCTTCTTGTATGCAGAACATAGATGTCTGAAAATCTCAGTTCTAAAATCTCAGTTCTAAGTTCTGATTTCCCTTCCTTGCAACCACCCCCAGGGCCACGCGGTGTTCAGAGCTTAGTTAGCAGAATTTAGAGCTTAGAAAAGCAGAGCGGATCGCTTTACGTTTGAACCTGGACATTTGCGAAACTCAGATCTAAGCTCTAAGATCTAAGTTCTGTATTGGATCCTATCGCTCTGCCCCCCCCTCCATTTTTCACGCTCTTCTCGCGAGTAAGGTCCCGAATCTAGGCTCGGGCGATTCCCAAATTCCGGTTTCCGGTTCCCAAAAGCGCTCTAAGTGCTTGTTTTTTCTATCAGTTATGAAAATTTCTATTGACATTGGGCTTTTGGAAAGGTAGAATTAAAATAGTTCCTGATTTTGGAACAGAGGTTTTACTTTGGCACTGAATCTTATCGCTAAAATTCGCGGTGAACGCCAGACAATCGGCGTGGACATCGGTCACTATGCTATCAAGGTCGTCCGTGTGCATCACGGGCGCGGGTTTGCCCCGTGTCTCATGGGCTTTGACATGGAACCCACTCCCGAAGGCGCTTTTGCCGACAACGAAGTTCAAGATGAAGCGAAGCTCCGCGAAGCGATCGTGCGTCTGATGACCCGAAACTTTCCGGACATTTCCAAGGACGATATCGTCGCATCGATAAGCTGGGTCGCTGGAGTCCTTGCGGACAAGAGCGTGGCGAAGGTTCCGAAAAACGGCAACGAAGATGCCATCGTGGTCCAGACGGCGCAGGCGAAGCCTCCCTTTGACGACCAGGACATCATGCTGGACTACCAGGTTGTCGAGCGCGATTCGGGCGGCGAGGTCAAGTCCCTGGTCGTCGCCGCGAAGAACAAGATTCTCACGGACTATGCGAAGCTCTTTGCCGGTGCGGACTTTCGGCTTGACGCCATCGATGTCGATGTCTTCGGGATTGCGAACGCTTACGCCGCGACGGTTTCCGACGACCGCGCCGAGGAGACTGTCGCCCTTTTTGACTTGGGCGAAAAGAAATCGACGCTTACGTTCCTTCACAACGGACGCTTTCATTCTGTCCGGACCTTGACCGGCGGATCGGTGGATTCCGTCATCTCGACCTTGACGCGCCACTTGGGAATCGACGCCGCGATATGCCACGAGATGTTCGAAAAGAACGACTTGACAATGGTGAAGGATCGTTCGGTTGCCGAAGTGGAATCGGCGTTGCAGCTTGCCTACGAGGAAATCGTGAGCGCTGTCGAATTTGGAGTCCGGTATTTTTCGACGTCCGAGTCCGGCGAAAAGCCGGTGCGCCTTCTTGTCTGCGGCGGCGGGGCGAATCTGCCCGGCGTGTGCGAATATTTCAAGGAAAAGCTGGATATCGAAAGCGAGCCCATCCATCCGTTTGCGGGGATTCCCTGCGAACCGGGGGCTGCTCCCGAAGGAGGCGTTCCTTTGTCTCTGTCGAACCTATATACTCCCGCTCTGGGACTTGCCTTGAGGAAGTTCTAAATGGCCAAGGGAAAGAAAAAATCGCTTTGCGTGGAAATCAATCTGCTGCCGGTGGAATATCGGCAGACGAAGATAGACTTTTCGTGGATTCTCGATCGTCGCGTCGTGTGGCCATCGGTTGCGCTGATCACGGCCCTGGTTGTCGTCTTCATGATCCAGTCCTACGTGACGGAAACCATCGATTCCCTGCAACGGAAGGTCGATTCGACGAAAGCGGAAGTCGAAAAGCAGCGACCGCTTCTCGAAAAGATCAAGTCCCTCGATTCCAAGCTCAAGGCGATAGCCCAGAAGAACAACGGACTAAAGTCCATCCAGGTGAGCAAGAAGCGCTGGGTGATTCTCTTCGAAAACATTTCGTCGATGATGCCTCCCAACATGTGGCTCGTTTCGTTGAACCAGATTTCTCCGCTCGACATGGAGCTCCGCGGGATGACCTTCGACTTCTCGGAAGTGGCGGAATACATGGTCAAGCTCGAAAAGCAGGCGTGTTTCAGCACGGTGACCCTGGTCGATGTCTCGACGACGAAGATCGACGGGGAAGAGGCTTACAGCTTCGTTATCAAGGCCGCAATCAAGTCGGACCTAGGGCTTGAAGGAGGTACGAAATAATGCAGGCTATCGACTGGAAAGACAAGAAGACCATCTATGCGCTTGTCGTCGTGCTGCTGATCGCGGCTGGCGCCTATTTCGTGTATGCCTACATCTGGGATCCCTTTACGCTGGAAGAAACCCGGCTGGAGGCGGAGTTGCAGAGCGCTCAGGCGGAACTGGACAAGATCAACGTGCAGCGCGGACGGGTCGCGAAGCTCGAATCGGAACTGGTCCAGGCGGAAGGGGAATTCGACCGCCTCAAGGAAATGTTCCCGGAAGAGGAGCAGGTTCCGATGCGTCTGCAGGACCTGTATGCGGTTCTCCGAAGCGCGGGCGTCCAGATCCAGAAGTTCAGCCCGGGGGGAACGACGGAACGGGAATTCTTCGTGGAACATCGCTATTCCGTCGCGGTAAACGCCGGCTACCACATGCTGGGCTACCTGTTTGCGGAAATTGCGAACTTCAACTACCCGACCGCGATTACGGACTTGAAAATTTCTCGCTACTCGGGGATCAAGCAGGAAATCGAAAAGGCGGAATCCCATGGCTGGACTCCGATCACGATTTCCGTTTCGTTTAACCTGACCACCTACACATCCAAGAAGGTTGCCCAATGATAAAATGGATGCTCCTTCTATCGCTTTCTTCGGTTTTTGCCCTTGCGGCGGAAATCAAGGATGTTTCCTATTCCTGCGCGGCAAAGGAATGCTCGCTTCGCTTCCAGTTTGCGTCCGCGAAGGACTTGCCGAACTTTTTCCAGAAATACGATGCGGCTTCGCACAAGTTAACCGTCGGCTTTTCGAACACGAAGACTTCGCTTTTGGGGACGTCTTTCGAAGTGGGAGAATCTTCCGGCCTTCGCGCGGTTCGCGTTGTCGCGGATTCGGCGTTCCAGGTTCCCCTTCTGAAATTCGAATTCCTTGTCGGCGAGTCGATTCATAACGATAAGAATCCGGTGAGTCTTTCGAACCAGAAGCATTTTGTCATTGCGCTTCCCAAGGTCAACGCGAAATCCTGGAGCCTCCAGAAGCTGGCGGCAGAAAAAAGCGCTCGGGAAAAGACGCAGAAAGACGACAGCCTCGCTATGGTGAAGAAGGCAAAGGCTGACAGCGCAAGCAAGGCGAAGGCTCTTGCGGCGGAATCGAAGAAGCGTTCGGCGGACAGCCTCGCCGCGGTGAAGAAGGCAAAGGCTGACAGCGCAAGCAAGGCGAAGGCTCTTGCGGCAGAATCGAAAAAGCGTTCCGCGGACAGCCTTGCCGCGGCGAAGAAGGCAAAGGCGGACAGCATTCGGGAACTGAAAGAACAGGCGAACAAGAAAGTCGTGTCCGCCCTTCTGGAAGGCATCCGTTCCATGACGGGAATCCAGGGAAATGGTTTTGAACAGTTCCGGATCGAAACCGACTCGACGATCGAACTTTCGAGTGTCAAGGGACCCGACAAGTCGTCGGTTCTGTATGTTTCCGTGGCGGGCCCCAAAAAGACGCCGCTTTTCAACGTGTCGGCGGGGAACATCGTGAAGTCGGTTACCTGGATGTCTAGCGGGCTTCGCATCCAGCTCCACCCCAATGTCCATCCGACGATTCTTGTCTATAAAGGTTCCCTGATCCTCCAGGTTTCCCGCACGGTTGCCTCGAATGGATTTGTCTGCTACATGGCGAAGCCAGAAGGCGTCTATGTCCGCAAATGGACCTCGCCGGCAAGGAACATGGAATCCTTCGAAGAGTTTTCGAAGGGAATGGACGCCGAGAAGAAGAAAATCGTGAGCGTCGCGCAGTCCTTTGGGCTTCGTCGCGTTTCCCGGAACCTGATTGTCGTGTCGGAATCGACTCCGCTCCTTGCGTCTCCGTCAGAAAAGGCCGAAGAGCTGGAATCGCTGGATTTTGGCACGCATCTTGAAGATATGGAACTGAACGGACTTTATTACAAGGTCCGTCTGGGTTCCAAGGTCGGATACGTCAACCGTCGCGCGGTATCGTTCCCGGACGAGCTTTCCGCAGTCCAGTCGGAACGCCTGAAGCAGCTCGCGCTAGAGCAGGGCGGGACGCTCGACACGAACGCGGTCCACTTTGAGCATCCGATCGAAGAGCGCGTTTCGTACAGTTCGTTCGGACGGCGCGATCCGTTTATCGAAGTCAAGGGGCTCATGGAAGATGGCATCAACATCGACCAGGTGGAACTCGTCGGCATCATCTGGGAGTCGGAAGTTCCGCTTGCGATTCTCGCCGATTCGAAAAATCCGGAAATTTCTTACACGGTCAAGGAAGGCGACCGAATCTTGAATGGCAAGGTCCTGAAGATTACGCAGACCGATGTCCTTTTCCTCTTGCAGGAATTCGGCGTCAGTCGCAGGTATTCCATGAGTTTGCCCGATCTATATGGGAGTAACGCGAAATGAAAAAAATCGTCCGTCTTTCAACGATAGCAGTGCTCTGGCTTTGCCTGGTTTCCGCCTTTGCGGAAGAGAGCGTCCCGAATACCAAGCTGTACGACTTTCGGTTTGTCAACATGAACTTCGGTGCGGCGTTCCAGTCCATTTCCACGATGGCGGGAATCGACATTGTCCTCGCTCCGGACGTCTCGGGGAAGATATCGAATCTCCAGGTGACGAAAAAATCGTGGCAGGACGTGCTGAAGCTCGTATGCGACACCTATGACCTTACATGGACTATCGAAGACAAGTATGTCTATGTGCAACGTTCGTCGGCGTTCCAGGAAAAGCAGAAAAAGCAGGCGGACAAGATCGCCGCGGAAGCGAACAGTGCGCCTCTTGTGCGGAAGAATTTCCAGGTGGAACACGCCAAGGCCGAGGAACTTGTCAAGGTCCTGGAATCGATGAAAACCTCCCGCGGAAAGATAACGACGGTGGAACGGACAAATTCGATTATCGTCTATGATACCGAAAGCAGCATCGCGCAGATGGAAAACGCGCTCGAGGAACTGGATGTCGAAACGCTCCAGATAATGATTACGGCAAAGCTTGTCGTCGTGTCGAGCGATCTGGCGCGTGAACTGGGCGTTGACTGGACCGCGAAGATGGGCACGACTTCCCTTACGCCGGGAACCGTGGGGACGCCTTCCGGCGGCGGAACGGGATCCCGTACGAGTGTCGCGATGAGCTCGCTTCCGGCAAACGGAACGTCGCCTTCTGTCGCCAATGCGACGACGGCCCTTACGGCGAGCGTCCTCGACAACAATGTCCAGGTGGCGATAGCGAACATCCTTTCCGACGCTTCGACGGAAGTGCTCGCGACACCGCAGATTTCGACATTGGACAACGTGGAAGCGCAGATTTTCATGGGTGACCAGATTTCGATTCGCGTGATCGACGACGACGGGGAATCTTCGACGCAGCTCGTGGAAACGGGTATCAAGCTGGTCGTGACGCCGCACGTTTCTGGCGACAATCGCATTATGCTGGACCTTCACCCGCAAAACGATTCCTATAGCTATGACAACATGGGACAGGTCGTTATCAGCAAGCAGGAAGCGAAGACGAAAGTGGTGGTCGGCGATGGCGAAACGGTTGTCATCGGCGGCCTGACGCGGAACGAGCATCGGGAAACCGAATCCGGCATTCCGTTCCTGATGGATATCCCGGTTCTCGGGAATCTCTTCAAGTACACGAAGAAGACCGTTGCGAAGAGCGACCTGGTGATCTTCGTGACGCCGCGGATTGTGCACAACTACATCGGAAAGATCCCGCTTTCGGAACCGGCGAAGGTCAAGTCTGTACCTGCGGAACCGGCAAAGCCCGCGGCAACTTCGGCACCTGCTCCGCAAGCTTCGCAAAAGGAGACTGCGCCCGAAGTCGCTCCGGAACAGCCCGAAGAAGCGGAAGCGGTCGCCGGGGAGAATGTCCCGAACGATTCTTCCGTGACGGAAGACGACGGCTGGGAAGAATAGGCTTTTCGCTTCGCGAAAACTTTGAAGCGCAAGAGAAAAGCGAAGCCCTTGGACTTCGCTTTGGAACGCACCTTGGAAATCGTCGGCTTTCTAGAATTTTCCGAGAAAGATGATTTCCCTTTCGAGCGAAATGCCGGAGACTTCGAATACTTTTTTCCTTGCCGTTTCCGAAAGATCGTAGATTTGCCGCGCGGTTGCGTTCCCCGTGTTGACGATAAAGTTCGCGTGCTTGGGAGAAATTTGCGCTCCGCCGTTCTGGAATCCCTTTAGACCGGCCTGTTCGACAAGGGCCCCGGGAAATCCTCTTGCGGGTCGCTTGAATACGGAACCTGCGCTGGGCAGCTCTAGCGGCTGCTTCGCCTTGCGTTCTTCCAGGATCTTTTTCTGTTCGGCGAGGAGCCTTGTCGCATCGTCTTTCGCTAGCTGAAAGACCGCTTCGAGGATTACTTTGCGCGAATCCTGAAAAATGGACTTTCGGTAGCCGAACGCGCAGTCTTTTCGTGTGTAGTCCCTGATTTCTCCGTTTTCTTCGAGAATCTTTGCGGAGTGTAGCGTCTGCGAGATTTCCTCTCCGTAGGCTCCCGCGTTCATCGCGATTCCCCCGCCGAGAGAACCCGGAATCCCTGCGAGCAGGTGCATTCCCGAAAGCCCGAGTGTCGCGCTTGTCTTCGCGACGAGCGAAAGGGGAGTGGCCGCCTTGACGAAAAGCCTTTCCCTGTCGAATTTAAAATGGGAAAACGCCTTGCCGAGCTTGATGAGCAGCCCGTCGAATCCGCTGTCCGAAACGAGGATGTTGGAACCTTTCCCAATCACGAAGAACGGCACACCCTTTTCTCTTGCAAAGTTCCTAAGTTCGCGGATATCGTCGGCGGATTCCGCCAGGGCAAAGTAACGCGCGCATCCGCCGGCGCGGAATGTCGTGTGCTGCTTCATATCGACGTTTTCAAGTATGTTCGGCATCTGGAATTTCCTCGAAGGAGAGTATAGCTTTTTTTGCGAAAGAGCGTAGAAAAACCCTTTGAATTTGGGGAACTTTCGGTTGGGAAATTTGTTATTTTATGCGCAATGGCTCTCCGCATCGACACTTACGCCCTGAAGGCGTCGCTTTCCATCACCCAGGTGGCGGAACGCCTGGGCATTCAGGTGGTGCACGGAAAGTTTCGCTGCCCTTATGCGATGCGCCATGCCCACGGCGACAGGACGCCGAGCGTTTCGATTTCCGAATCGAAGGGGCTCTTCAACTGCTGGGTCTGCCCGGACGTTCGCGGAGACGCTATCAAGCTTGTGGAAATTTCGCGCAACCTGGATTTTCGGGGCGCTTTGGAATGGCTGGAAGGGGAGTTCTCGAATCGTTTTGCGCAAAACCTTTCCGCGACTTCTCCGGTGAGGATTGTTCGCGAAAAGCCGAAGCCCGAAATGGACCCGACCTTTCGCGCAAGGATAATTCTCGCCTTTTTCGAAATGCTTTCTCCCGTCGAAGGGACTCCCGCCGCGGCGTGGCTTGTCAAGCGGCGCATTTTCAAGAAAACGTGGGACTCCATGCGGCTACGGACGATTGTCGATTACGATGCGGTGAACCGCGGCCTCCTCGAAAAGTTCGGACTGGAAAATCTCCAGAAGGCGGGACTCTTTAACGAGAACGGCAACTTGCGCTATTACAGGCACCGTCTGCTCTTTCCCTATCTGGACGCGAAGATCGTGCCGCGCTATTTTCAGGCCCGGACGCTCGACCCCGAGACAAAACCCAAGGAGCTGAACTTGCGGGGAACCGTGCCGTTTCCCTATCATGTTTCGCTGCTCGACGGGAAGCCGGGATGGATCTATCTTTGCGAGGGCGTTGTCGATACGCTGACGCTCATCGACCGGGGGTTTCCCGCCGTGGGGATTCCGGGCGTCAAGTCCTTTAAGCCGGAATGGGTTTCGTTCTTCCGGGAAAAGCGGGTTATCGTCTGCCTTGACCAGGACGAAGCGGGGCGCGCAGGCGCCCAGGCGATACTCGAAATGTTCCAGGGGGCGGGAATTTCCGCGTCGATATTCGGTGATGGAATCCACGTCGAAAGATTTCGGATGGCGGAAGGCCAGGACATCAATTCCTGGTTCGGCGGAAAGAAGTAGCGAGGATTTACCGCAGCGCGGCAGACAGGCTTGGTCTGCTGAAAAATTTCCGTTCGATTTCGAAGTCGGGAACTTTTCTATATTCCCATCGTGAAGTTCTTGCAGATGAGGCAATCCCTTTCGAATGTCTGGAATTCGATTCCCGCAGGCGTCCGTCGAAAAATATCGGTGGGATGTTGCGTTTTCAAGTGGATCTATCGAATCCTGAACCGTATCGTGCGGCTTCTGCTTCTTTCGCTGATGCTCTATGCGATAGCCTTTACCGTCGTCGCGTCGGTGCTTCTCTACAAGGGGTTTGTCTATTGCTACGCGATTTACGACAACGTGCTCCAGCTCGAACATTCGAATCCCGAGATGAGTCGCTACATGCAGGCCCTGGTCGATTCGAATCCGGCGACGCAAATCAGGCATCGCTTCGTCCCTCTCGACAGCATCAGCCCGAACTTGCAGAAGGCGGTCATTGCGAGCGAGGACGCGGGCTTCTACTATCATCCGGGATTTGACGTGCGGGCGATTGCCGAAGCCCTTGACGCGAACCGCTACTACGGAAAGACGAAGTTTGGCGGCAGCACGATTACGCAGCAGCTCGCGAAGAATCTCTTCCTTTCGGGGGAGCGTTCCTGGGAGCGCAAGTTCAAGGAACTCGCCTATGCGCTTCTCATGGAAAAGATGCTCGGCAAGGAAAGGATTCTCGAACTCTACCTGAACTATGCGCAGTGGGGGCAGAACATCTTTGGTTGCGAAGCGGCAAGCCAGGAGTTTTTCCACAAAAGCGCCTACCGGCTGAATCTCGACCAGTCGATCAACATGGCGGCGGTTCTCGCAAGTCCCGGCAAGCACAGCCCAAACGGTCGATACAGTCGCTTCATGGCGAGTCGTCGGACGGTCATTTACCAGAACATGTTTCCGAAGCGCGACAGTCTCAAGGTCGATAGCCTCAAGGCGTTGAACGCGCCTCCCGATACGTCTTCTTCCGCGGCGACAGCCGTCGATCCGGAGAACTAGAATTTCAAACCAGAAGGAAAACGAAAATGCGTGACGAATACGAAAACCCTCTCAACACACGATACGCTTCCCGGGAAATGAAGTTTCTCTTCAGCCCGCAATACAAGTTCGAAACCTGGCGCAAGCTCTGGATTATCCTCGCCGAAAGCGAAATGGAGCTAGGCCTTCCGATTACGCAGGAGCAGATAGACGAACTCAAGGCCCACGCGAAGGACATCAATTTCGATGTCGCGGAAGCCGAAGAAAAGCGCCGCCGTCACGATGTGATGAGCCATGTCTATGCCTACGGTGTCCAGTGCCCGAAGGCGAAGGGTATCATTCACCTGGGAGCGACTAGCGCCTTTGTCGGAGACAACACCGATCTCATCCAGATGCAGCAGGGGATGATATACGTTCGCCGTCGCCTGATGCGCGTCATCGACAAGCTCTCGAAGTTCGCCCTGGAATACAAGGACATGCCGCAGCTCGGAGCGACGCATTTTCAGGCGGCCCAGCTGACGACGGTCGGAAAGCGCGCGTGTCTGTGGATTCAGGACCTTCTGATAGATCTCGAACAGCTGAACTTCCTGATTGACGTCTTGCCGTTCCGCGGGGTGAAGGGAACGACCGGAACCCAGGCGAGCTTCATGGATCTCTTCAATGGCGACGAGGAAAAGATTCGCGAACTCGATCGTCGCGTGACAGAACGCGCGGGCTTCAAGCGCCACCTGACGATTACCGGGCAGACTTACACCCGCAAGTGGGACAATCGCGTAAACCAGGTTCTTTCCTCCATCGCGCAGAGCCTCCACAAGTTTGCGACGGACATGCGCCTGATGCAGGGAAACAAGGAAGTGGAAGAGCCTTTCGAAAGTACGCAGATTGGATCCAGCGCGATGGCGTACAAGCGAAACCCGATGCGCTGCGAACGGATCTGTTCGCTCGCCCGATTCGTCATGTCGCTCGAAACGAGTACCGCCATCACCCAGGCGACGCAGTGGTTCGAGCGTACGCTCGACGACAGCGCGAACAAGCGCCTGGCCATACCGCAGGCGTTTCTCGCTATCGATTCGATGCTGATTATCGCGGAAAACGTGTCCACGGGTCTTGTCGTCTATCCGAAGGTCATCGAAAAGCGGATCTTTGCGGAACTTCCGTTCATGGCGACGGAAAACATCATCATGGAAGGCGTCAAGCATGGTGGCGATCGCCAGGAGCTTCACGAGGAAATTCGCAAGATGAGCATGGAAGCGGCGAAAGTCGTAAAAGTCGAAGGCAAGGACAACGACTTGCTCGAACGCATCGTGAAAAACGAAAAATTCCGGAAGCTCGGAATCGACGAAAAGGCTTTGGAACAAATTCTCGACCTGAAAAAGTTTGTCGGTCGCGCCCCGTCCCAGGTCAAGCTTTTTGTCGAAAACGAAGTCCGTCCGGAACTCGACCGCTTTGCCGACTGGCAGAAGATCGACGCCGGCGAACTCAAGGTCTAGCGCTTGCCCTGTTCCCGCGGATGAAACGCCCGGTGTTCTTCCTGGATGGTCTGTCCGCTCACATGGGTGTAGATTTGCGTCGTGGTGACGCTTGCGTGTCCGAGCAGTTCCTGCAAGACGCGCAGGTCCATGCCCGCTTCGAGGCAGTGCGTGGCGAACGAGTGCCGAAACGTGTGCGGCGTGACGTGCTTGTCGAGATGCGCCGTGTATTTCTGGATAAGCTTCCAGGCGCCCATGCGCGACATCTTCTTGCCATGCGCATTGAGAATAACCGTGTCTGCCTTGGGCGAAAGTTCTAGCCGCGGACCTTGCATCCACTGTTTTAGATTCCGTTTCGCCTTTTCTCCGAGAGGCACGAGCCGTTGCTTGTTCCCCTTGCCGATGGGCTTGATCCATTCGTTGTCCAGATCAATATCCTGGATGCGGAGCGAGAGCGCTTCGGCAATGCGAAGCCCTTCGGAATAGAGAAGATCGAGAAGGGCCGTATCGCGTTCGGGCGCCTTGGATTCTTCCGAAATTTTCAGAAAGACGCTGTCGATTTCTTCGTGGGAAAGGCATTGCGGCAGGTAGAGTCCGATTCGCGGCGGAGCGAGCAGGCTGTCCGTGGAATAGGGAAAGACCTTTTCGTTCAAGAGATACTTGAGAAATCCGCGCAAGCTTGAAAAGTGCCTTGCGACGGAAGTCGGGCTGTAATCTTCCTTGCCGGCCACTTCCGAAAGAAACTCGTCCAGGTCCGTCGGCGAAAGCTCGGAAATTTTCGCGTGCCGGTCATCCGCCCAGAAGATAAAGTGACGGAGATCTTCCTCGTAGCTCTGGATGGTCGCGTTCGAAAGGTTGCGCTCGACCGATAGGTGAGAAAGGTAGGAATCAAGCCATTCGCCGTTTTCCATCCGAATCCTTTCGGCTAGCCGAGAAATTCCTTGAGCGCATCCATGCGGCTTCTTGCGTAGTCGAAGCCGAGATAGTAGGAGTCGTCGAGCTTTTTCAAATCGGTTTCGAAGAGGTCGCAGAGCTCCCGTTCGGGGCGTATCAGGAAGATTTTCCCTTCCTTTTCGAGCCGTTCCATTTTTTCGAACATCTTCTGGTAACGACGATAGCGGACCATCAGCGCCCGGAAGAGATTGGGAAACTTATGCTTGAAGAGCGGAACGAGAATGGCCTTGTACCTGGTGAAGTCCGTGACGATTTCTCCCGGGTAATGCGTCGAAACGGCGACGATCCGGTCGCATCCCTTTTCGAAAGCCCTTTCAAAGGGAATGGGGGCGGTCACGCAGCCATCGACATAGTGGAAGCTCCCGATGGGGACGTTCGGAAAAATCATCGGCAGGGCGCAGCTTGCGCTGATGAGCGTGAGAAGCCTGTCCTTGTCCGACTTCTCGGTCCGGAACTCGACGCGACCCGTTTCGCAGCAGGTGACCGCGATTTCGCATTCGATATCGGAACGGAAAAACTTTTCGAAATCGAACGGCATGTCCCCGGTCGCCGAGTCGAAATGCAACGCGTGGCATTCCTTTTGGATGCCGTCGAGAAAGAGGTTTGCCTTCTTTTGGCCTCGTTGCAGCCTTGTCGGCATGATGATATGGCGAAAGCGTCCTCGCTGCCCCGTGATGTAGTTTGTCGCGGCATGGGAACCGGCAGAAACCCCCGCGATGTAGGGAAATTCGATATGCTCGTCCATCATCGCATCGAGAACGCCGGCGGTAAAAATCGTCTGGCGAGAACCGCCTTCGAGAACAAGACCCGCTTTCAACCTTTCGTCTCCTCGGGTGGCGTCTTTTCGGCTATCGGCAAGTCCTTTTCGGAGTTTCCGAGCGCCTGCTGCTTCAGGTTCCACACCTTCTTTCGAAAGTATTCCGACCGTTCCGCGAGATGTTTCGAAGAAGAGATTCCCTTGACCCGGCAGATTCTTTCCGCGTTGCCGAAAACGACCCGCGTCCGGTGTCCGAACCGGTAAATTCCGTCTAGCCCGACGGAAACGACCGGAGCTCCCGTGCTGCGGGCAAGAAAGGCGAATCCCGACTTGAACTCGTTCAGGAGACCGTCTTCCCGGCACTTTCCTTCGGGAAAGATGATCACCGAATTGCCCGCTTCCAGTTGCTTTTTCGCGTGTAGCGCCCATTCCGTGTCCAGGTTGTAGCGGTCGCAGGGAATGCATTTTTCCCGCGAAAGAATCCAGTGGAACTTTTTCATTTCGAACCAGTCCTTGGCGACGACGATGCTTCGCCTGCGCGTAATCAGCGAGAGCAGAAGAATCGGGTCGCTTGTCGATGTGTGGTTCGCGATGACTATCGAGGGTTCCTTGAACCGGGTCGAGGTGACGGACGGGTCGGTAAACGAGACCTTGGGACGAAAGCCGAGGCGAAAGTAGAGCTTTCCGGCGACTTCGCAAATAACAACGGCTAGCTGGATGAAAGGTTCGAAAATGGCCACTCCCGTTTCCTTATTTTCCGAGCGAATCTTTCGGGATGGTGGTGAATGTGAGCGAACCCTTTGCGTGGAGCGCGTCGTTTACCTTGACCGTGCAGTCAAAGCCGACGAGAGAGCCTCCGCTTTTTGTCTTTTTGACCGAAAGTTCGAGCTGGTCACCGGGAATCGCCGGCTTTACAAACTTGAACCCGTCGATTTTCAGAAGCACGTAAAGCTTGTCGTCCATGTCTTCGGGCTTCTTTTCGATGACGAGCGAACAGAGCTGGGCACAGGCTTCGACGACTAGGACTCCCGGCATGATGGGCGTTCCTGGGAAGTGCCCGATGAAGTATGGCTCGTTTACGCTTACGTTCTTTAGGCCTGTCGCGGATTCTCCCGGGACAAGTTCCAGAACCTTTTCGACCATCTGGAAAGGGGGCCGCTGGGCGATTCGTTCGCTGATCTCGTAGATGTTCAGGCTCATAGCGAAAGTCCTCCGTCGAGGACAAAGACCTGCCCTGTCACGTAGGCGAACTGGTCGGAAACCAGCGCGGAAACCATGTTCGCAACTTCGTCCGCCGTGCCGAAACGCTTTAGCGGAATCTTTTCCAGGTAGGCAGCGCGCTTTTCCTCGGGAATGGCGTCGATCATCTCGGTGGCGATGAATCCCGGTGCGACCGCGTTCACGCGAATGCCGTAGCCGCCAAGCTCCTTGGCGAGCGTCTGGGTGAGGGAATTGACCGCGCCTTTCGTCGCGCTATAGACGCTTTGCCCCGCCAGCGCGAACTTGGAACTTACCGAGGACATGTTGACGATGACGCCCGACTTTTGCTTGAACATTTTCAGCGCGACCTGCTGGGCCGCATAGAAATAGCCCTTGACGTTCAGATCGATGCACTTGTCGAGAGTTTCCGGGTTTATCATCAGCAGGTATTCGTCGCGGACGATTCCCGCATTGTTTACGAGAACATCGATTCGTCCGTAGGCCTTGAATATGTCGCGGACCATCTGCTTGACTTCGGCGAGCTTCGATACGTCCGCCTTGTAAACCATGCCCTGTCCGCCATTCGCTTCGATTTGTTCGAGAGTCTGCCTCGCGGCGTCATCGGAAGAGGAATAGTTGATAACCACGGCATAGCCGTCTTTCGCTAGCCGGATGGCGCAAGCCTTGCCGATACCCTTGGATGCTCCGGTGATGAGAGCTACTTTCATGATTCCTCCGATTTTACTTGCCGAAAACGACCGCGCTGTAGGAGCCGCCGGTTGCAAACGAGATGGCGAGAATATTCCTGAGGCCTGCCGCGTTGACCTTTTTCCTGGTCGCGGATCCGTCGTTTCCGATAAAGTAGGCAAAATCTTCCTTGATTTCGCTTCCTAGAAGGAGGGCGGCTTCGGCGGCTGCAAGCGTTGCGGATGCGGCACGTCCTTCGCCTATGCGTTCCTTCACTTCGAAAATGGGAAGATTCGAAATCCTGTCCTGGAATACGCGGGCAAGCGAGTCCTTTTCGATGCCGTCGAGTTCCTCCAGGCCGTTGGCGAAACCGCAGACCGCGTCGATTTCGCTAGGCGAAAGGCCTGCGTCCCGAATCGCTTCGAGAATCGCCTTGTCGAGCGCTTCTCCCGAACCGGAAATCTTGCCGAACTTGACGTTCTTTCTGCCGTTTCCGTAGCCGAGAACATGGCAATAGACCTTTGCGTTGCGGGCCTTTGCGGACTCTTCCGTTTCGAGCAGAAGCGATACGCTTCCGTCGCCGAGAACAAAGCCTTCGGAATTCGAATGGGGAGCTGTCGGCGCCTTGGCGAGAACGTCGAGCTTTTCGGCAAATTCCGTAATGATGGGGAGGTTCTCGTCGGTTCCCGTCGCAAGCATCGCCTGTTCCTGCCCGTCATGGATGACGTTCATCGAATAGCCGATGCTGTCGAGCCCGGAAAGCGGACCCGTGGTGATGGTGACGCCGTAGCCTTTGATGCCCGAGCAGATGGAAAGGTATCCTCCCGCCGCGTTATAGACCGTGTGGGGGAACTTGAACGCGCTGCCGAAGGCGTTGCCCAGTTTCGCGACCAGTTCTTCGAAATCGTATGTCGCGCCGAGACCGCCTTCGCTTGTGCCCACGATGATGCCGATGTCCTTCGCGTTTTCGTCGTTCACCTGGAAGTTCGCGTCTTGCAGGGCGCGCATTCCGGAAACCGTCTGGAGCTGCCCGAGATTGTCGAGCTTTCGGTAGAACGCCATCTTGATTCCCAGGTCCTTGTAGTCTTCCAGGGAGATGGTGGAGTGTATCGACGCGCTTTCTGGCCTTGCGTCCTTTTCCACGGCGGAAATATAGGCGTCTTTGCTGTTTCCCGTCGGGCACACGATGCCGATTCCCGTGACGGCGATTTTCCTTTCGCTGGCTGGCTGCTTCGGGACGTTTCCCGGTTGCCTGGAAAAGACGATGCTCGCGTTGGTGCCGCCAAATGCGACGTTGTTGCTCATCACGCTGTCTAGAGCCTTGGAACGCGGCGTGTTCTGGACAAAATCAAGGGTTCCCACCTTTTCCTTGAGAGCTTCGGAATCCGCTTCCGTGTAGCGGATGGTCGGAAGGACCGTGTCCGTGGTCAGCGCCTTGATGCTGAAAACCGCTTCGATGGCGCCCGCGGCCCCGAGACAGTGGCCCGTCATCGCCTTTGTCGAGCTGATGCTTACCGTCGGGTTTTCTTCGGCGAAGAATTTCTGGAAGGCCGTGATTTCCGCGTTGTCGTTTTTGCCCGTACCCGTGCCGTGCGCGTTGACATAGCCTATTTCGGACTTTGAAATGCCCGAATTCCTGACAGCCCGCGTCATCGCTTCGATGAGACAGAGCGCGTCTTCGCGCGGTGCGGTGATGTGGTGCGCGTCGCTGGTGACGCCGGATCCGAGAACCTCGCAATAGACTTTCGCGCCGCGGCTTTTCGCGTGCTCGAAGGATTCCACGATGACGATTCCCGCGCCTTCGCCGAGCGTTATTCCGTTGCAGTGGTTGAACGGCGAGCATCCGTTTTCGTCTAGCGCGTGGAGCGAAAGAAAGCCGGAGTAGGGAACCGAGGCGAAGGAATCCGCACCGCCCGCAATCACGACGTCCGCCTTTTTCGCCCGGATAAGATCGCAGGCGAGCGCGATGGAAATGGTTCCGGCGGCGCATGCGTTCGCGACGTTTGTAACGATTCCACCGGCCTTGCATGTTTCGGCGACCTGGGAGGCGATGGCCGCAATGGGCATCTTGGGAATGTCTAGCGGATTTCTGCCGTGCTGGTGGTAGTGTTCTACGCTGAGGACTCCGCCGACACAGCTTCCGATGATGACGCTTACCCGGCTGTCGTCCGCAAAGCTTTCGAGGCCTGCGTCGCGGAGCGCTTCGCTTGCAGCCTTGATGCAGAGCTTCGAGGCGCGATCCTTTTCTTCGGGAAAGTCGATGTCGTCGAGCGTGTCGCAATGGACTTCCGCTGCGAGATCCGCATAGCATTTTTCCGTATCGACGGAAGTTGTCCTGTGGATGCCCGAGACAGACGCGAGGGCGTTTTTCCATGTTTCTTCGACATTGTTGCCGACCGCGCATATCACGCCAAGGCCGGTAACGACACAACGGCAATCGTTAGAAGTCATCTTTTTTCCAGGTTCGAGAGGGGGGGGGAAGCTAGGCCTTGTGCTGTTCGATAAAGTCGGCGATGGTGTCGATGCTCTGGAACGGTTCCTTGCCGACGCCCGTCATGGAAACGCCAAAGTTGCTATCGACAAATGCGATGATTTCGAGCGAATCGACGGAATCGAGACCGATTTCTTCGCCGAAAAGCGGCGTGTCGAACTGGAGAACGCTGCCATCGACTCCCAGGTCGGACATAAAGAACTCTTTCAGCTTGTTTTTCACTTCTTCCTTGTTCATTTTTTACCTCGCCTTTTTCAAGGATGTATTTTAAAATGGCAAGATAGAAAAAAAGCTTTGGAAATTGCTGTCGTTTGGAGGATTACTTGCCGAAATCGTTAAAATGCGGATTGACCTGCAAAATCGAGGGTTAAAAGGCTTGGCGAATATAGAAGGAAAGCCCAATGTGGTCGAAATCCACCCAGGATACGTCGGCGCGGGCGAAAAGACGCTCGCTGCGGTTCAGGGCGAGGAGGGCGCCAAGTCCGACGGAGCGATGCCACTTGTTTCGCCGAAGCTCGCCGAAGTAATCGCCCGTCTTGCCGCCTTCGAAGAAGAGATGCGCTCCAAAGATCCAGGCGAGATGCCGTCGCAGTTCCGCTTGCAGGATAAGCGTCTGCTTGCCGTTGAAATAGAGGCTTTCCACGCCGCGGAATCGCTGGACGCCGTCCGGTCCGGCGAGCGCGTCGAACGGGACGTCTCCCGCGGTGCGTTTCCAGAGGATTCCTGCCGCCGAGGTGACTTCCCAGGGAAGGGTCGTGTAGCCGCGCAGGTCGAGCGTCTCGATGTCGAAGCGGTAGTCGCCCAGGTAGTCGCTGAAGAAAAGATGTTTCCATTCCGCGAGAAAACCGTGAGACGACCAGTTGGTGTTGTCGCGCGTGTCAAAGGCGAGAAGATAGCCGGCCCCGTTCCGCCATCCCGAGTGCGGATCGGGCAAGTCGAGAGACCCGTCCTTGTCGAACTCGATATCCGAATGATTGATGTGCAGTTCGATGCCGTACTTGAATTCCTGCGGCACGCCGACTCGCGATTCGAGCCTTGCGCCAAAGTAGAGCGTTTCCCGGTCGTAGTTTGTAAAGCGGTCGATGTCCGGATCGTTGCCGCTTCCGAAGTAGCTCGCCACCCAGTTTTGGTATACCAGATCGAACCAGAGACTTATCTTGTCGCGGTAGAGGTAGAGGAACGGTTCGATGACTAGCTGAAGCTGTCCGCGAGAGGAACCGCAGGCGGTGAATCCTATCTCCGGAATCTTTTGTCCTTCTTCGTCCGGCTTGAGAAAGAAAAGGATCATCGCGCCGTACTGGAGTTTCGTTTCTTCGGTGTAGCCGAGGACGGGAACTGCCGAAAATCTTTGAAAGCTCTCGGTCTCTTCGGCTCCGATTCCCGCTGCGCAGAGCGACAGAAACAAAAGTGTTTTCTTGAAAAGCGACATTTGGGCGCAAATATAGAAATTACGGTTGTGAAATTTTTGGATTTTTTTGCGGGAAACCCCTTGACATGCCTAAGGAAATTTTTTATAATTGTTGCCGTCGATGAGACTTGGATGATTAGCTCAGTTGGTAGAGCAGCTGACTCTTAATCAGCGGGTCGCAGGTTCGACCCCTGCATCATCCACGAAAGGGGCGTTTTCAAGAAGAAAACGCCCCTTTTCCTTTGGAAGCCCCGGAAACAAAGGCCTCGCGGCGTTTCGGGACTTGCTACAATCCGGTCAATTCGTCCAATATGCTTGGTGGGGGAAGGTCAAAGGTTTCCGCCGAGCGGGAAGAGCAGAAGTTCTAGCTGGTAAACCTTGTCCGCGTTTTCGTCTTCGTCGGCAATCTGGGCGATTTCCTTGCGAAACGCGTTGAGTCGATCGATTATCTTTTCGTAGCCCGCCTGGGAAATGCCGAGGGTTAGTCCCGAAATGTTTCGAATGCGCGGAGCGTCCCTGTCGATGGAAGAGGCTCCGAGGGCGATGCATCGCTGGTGAAATCCCCGCAGGGCAATTTTCGAGGTGCTGTCCCCGGTGGTGATGTCCTTGTTCACCAAGGCGTAGGATCCGTCTTCCTTCTTTTCGACGAGATGACAGGTTTCGAGGAGCGTGACGGATTCCCGAGCTTCTTCGACGGAAATTGGCGGATGGACGGATTTGGCGAGAAGAGAAAAATCTCCCCGGAAACCATTCATGCCGATGAGGGAACGCACGGCGAGATGCCGCCAGTGGGAATAGACCTGGTATTGGTAAAAGGCCAGAAGATGCTGTCCCTTGGCGAAGCGAACGATTTTCAGCTCGTTCTGCATCTTTTCGAAACGGCTGTTCTTTTCTTCGGTCGTTTCCGCCTGGTTGAACCAGACGAGGTTTTCGAAATAGGCAGCTTCGCGCTTGCCGAGCTTTAGCCCGGAAATGATTTTTTGAATGCTCTGGGTCGAAAGGTTCTTGGACCCCTGCATGACGCGGCTGATGAAATCCTTGGCCTTGAATCCTATCCTGTCGGAAAACGCGCGCAGGGAAAAGGCGGGGTTTTCCGCCTTGCAGGACTTGTAATAGTCACCGAGAAATTCCCGGTAATCCAGGTATTCAAAGACTTTGCGCGCGCATTTGGGCATATTCGGAATGTAGATAAATCGAAAAGGTTTTTTGGATTTTGAAAGATTTTACCGTTGTCCAGGAACAACGGGAACTAGAGTTCCGCTTTTTTCCGGAGGATACAGGGCGGCAATGTCACGCGGCGTGCATACGGTAGAATCCGAAATGTCTTGCCGGTAGAAAAGCTTGCCCGATTCGAGAGCGTAGGTGCCCGAGTTTTCGGGAAAGAGAGGGTCCTTGACGGAAAATCGCGCTTGAATTTCGGGATGTTTTCGGGCGAAGCGTTCCAAGTGGGCGCGCATATCGACGATGCGGAAAACACCGAAGTCCGTTTCCGGATTCTCGCCAAGAGAAAAGCCGTCATCGGTTTCGAATGCGAGAGGCCAGTCCTGGATGTCGCTGAAGCCAAACCGCTTCCAGCCGCCGAATTTCCTGTTTTCCGGAATTGTCCAGACGAGAATCGCGCCGGCTTTTTTAGCCCGTTGGAGCGCCTCGACGATTAGCCGCGAGGCCAGGCCTTTTCCTTGGAACCTTTCGTCCGTCGCAAGCCCGTAGAGGTAGCCGACAATTCCCCAGAGACTTTCCATTTCGAAGAGATGAAGCATCGAGGCGAGAACGCCGTTTTCGTACAAGGTAATTCGCGTCTTGTCGTTCGAATAGGGGTAGAGGAAAGCCTGCATGAACGCATCGTCGTCTCCGGGAAAGTTTCTTTGCCAGAGCTTCCAGACGTTCGCTTCGATGGAATCGAAGTCGCAGGCAAAAAATTCCTCGGTGATTGTTTCGGGATGGTAAGAGAGCTTTGACTGTCGAAGTCCGGGAATCCCCATGTCCTCTTCCCGATTGATGTTTCGGATGCTTTCCGGGAGGGATTCCGCCAGAAGCCGATTGATAGCCGGGTAGGCGCCTTCGTAGGACGTGTCCGCTTTTTCGATGTGGACGCAGAACGTGTCGCGCGTGACTTGGGAGCCGAAGGAAAAGGCAACGGGAACATCCCGAACAAAGAGAATGACGCCAAAAAGCCCGAGTTCCCTGTAGCTTTCGAGAAACTTTTCGATTGCCGCCTTTTCTTCCAGGACGGTTCTTGTCGTTCTTTTCCGGGAGCGAATCCATTTGTCGATAATCTTGTGCAATGCCGGGATGTCTTCTTGCGGGGAAATTTTCCTGGAATGAAATTCGGGATAGAGACGCTGGAACTTTTCTATGTGATTGCGCTTGGCGTGAAACTTTTTCCCGGCGAGTTCCGCAAGCTGTCTCCTCGGGTAGATGTAATTTCCGAAGGAACGGTTCGGGTAGATGTGCAGGGACTCGAATCCCGGCGTTTTCCGGAGGCTTTCGGCAAATTCCCTGGATAGCGAAAAAAGCCGCAGAGGCTCATCCTTGCTTCTGGCGTCTTTGCGGATAAATTCCAGGATTCTCAATCGATCGCCCGAGCCGAGAGGTTCTAGGTAGGCCCATTTTTCTGACCCGGCGATTCGAAAGCGGATGACGAGAAAGCCGTCGCGTTCCATCCACTGCGAACCGTAAAATCCGGACCAGGCGAACAGGTTCGCGAACGCGTAATCCGCACATGACCTGCTTGCCAGAAACAGGTACTTTTCCAGGACTGGCCTGTCGCCGACTTGAATTTCTCGAAAGGAATGTTCCGCCATGGACTAAAGGCGTTCCCTGCCGGAGGATGACTACTTCTTCTTGGCTTTCTTTTTCTTGGAAGCCTTTTTCGCCTTGGACTTTGATTTCTTTGTCTTGCTTACGGTGGACTTTTCTTCGGGCTGCTGGACTTCCGGATTGGGAGTCTCGACGATGCCGGATGCCCGCTGGATTTCCTGCAGGGCGTGCCGCGCTTCGCTTTCGAAGCGTCCGTTCGGGAATCGCTTGAGATAGATCTGGTAGTCCTTGACGCGGTTGCTCTCCTGCACGAGCCGGAAAATGCATTCTTCGGCTTCGCTCCGGAACTCTCCGTTCGGAAAGTCGGACAGGTAGTCGAGGTATGCCTTGAAAGAGTTGGCTTCCTGCGCCTTTTTGAAGACCTGGTAGTCGCCGACGACCTGGAGCTTCGCCTCGATTTCCGCGCGATGCGGGGAATCGGGATAGTATTGCAGATACATTTCGAGCATTTCCGGGTCGTTCGACGCCATGACCTGCTTGAAGCGGGAATCTTCCTGCGAGACCTGGTATTCTTTCAGCTGGACCTTGTTCGAATCGAGCGTGCTGTAGAGCTGTTCCTTGGTCGCGAGGTCTTCCGGGTGGCAGAAGGCGAGGTAGCTTTCGAGAACGTCGTTGAACTGCGCCTTGGTATATTTTTCGCTCATGTCGGGAAGCGAACCGTCTTCGAGGAAGAATCGGTAGTCGCGCTCGATGGCCATGCAGTCCCAGTCGGAAAGGGTGTCCTTGATTTCGGAGTTGTTGCGGAGCTGGGTGTCGCGGTTGCGGAGCGCAAAGCGCATCTTGCGGTCCCGGCGGCTTTCGCGCCCGAATTCGAGGGAAATTTCGAGTCCGATTCGGACGGGGAGCTTTGTCTCGATTTTCTTGAACTGGGTGCCGGCGTAGGCGCCTGGCGTGGAAAGAGCCGCGTCCTCGCCCTTGTCGCTTGAAAAGCGGGGAACGGCTTCGACATTTTCGAGCTTGCTGAAATCCTTCTTCACGTGCAGGCCGATTTTGAGGTCGCCGTCCTTGAAAAGTTCGAGAAGCCGGTATTCGAGACCGCCGGAGACGAAATAGCTCATCGACGTTTCCGAGTGCGTCTTGGTCGTCCTGGTTTCCTTGTTTTCGAAACGGTAGTAGCGCATCCCGACTCCGCCGAGAACGCGCAGGTCCAGATTGCCGACCAGGTTCACGGAAAAGCCAAAGAGACCCGAGGGATTGAACGACATGAAGGAGAGGGACTGTCCGCTTCCGGTATTTTCCTGCTCGTTAAAACGGTAATCCTTTCCCGACGAGATTTCCCCGAACTGGAATTCGCCGAACTCGGCGCCGAGCCATATAGTAAACGGCAAATCCGCCTTGTAGAGCGGCGTAAAGAGCGGGCTGAAGAGAAAGCCTAGCGACATCGGAACGGTCAGCACGTCTTCGTCGATTTTTTCGGTCAGGAGCTGTCCTTCGCCTTGAAACGAAATGGGCGTGTAGGGTTCGACCCGGAAAAATGTCTGGGTATGCCAATTGGAACGTTCAAAGTCGGCAGCGAACGCGGATGTTGCGGCAAGGAGAAAAATCAAAAATTTACGCATCGGCTATAATTTAGTTTCTTGCAATCCAAAGCGTCTCGGCGATAACGCTAAAATAAGCGCAAAAGGCACCCTAGAACGAGAGAACGATGCCCGTCGCCAAAAGTCCACCGGCGAGAACCAGGAATCCCGTCCCGACGTAGCGCTCCGTCTTGGCCCTGTCGGCGTAGCGGTGGTTCCTGTCGAGCAGGGTCTGGAAGTTCTTTCCGCCTCCGGAACTCGGCATGGACAGTTCCTTTTTGATGGATTTTGCCTTGTCCTTGTCCTTTTCGGAAATGTAGAGGAAAATTCCTCCGGCAATGGCGGGTGCGAGGGCTGTGCCGAGGGCCAGATGCCCCCAGAAAAGGCGCTTGCGGATGGTTTCGAAAACTTCCTGGGCCTTGCGCTCTTCGGGTGTCGCTATCGGGGTTAGCTGGATTTCGAGCTGCGTCCTTGTTGTCGCGTTTACGTAGAACTCGACGACGGAATCCCGGAATCCTTCTTTCCAGAGATGGATGCTTGCCCGCCCCGGTTCTTCGGAAAAGAGAGTCTTGGGCGTCTTTCCGATGGGGCGGCTCTTCGGGGTGATTTCCGTTTCGGAAAAGATCCTTGCGCCGGACGGGATTGTTCGAATTTCCACTTCCGGCTTGACGCGCTTGAGGTGCATGTTGATTTTTGTCGTGTCTCCGGGAATCGGTCGGAGGGTCGCCTTGTTCGCCCACAGCGTTCCTTCGACATTCCAGTACGCTTCGAGTTCCACTTTTCCCGTGTCCGCCACGGCAAATGCGCAGGGCGTCTGGCAAACGACATCTTCGCCTTTGCGGGAAAGGTTTGCGCCTTCCGGGTAGGTTTCCACGAAGATAAAGCTCTTCGTTTCCTTTTTTTGGGGCTTTTCCCGGTAGGTGCCCTGGACTTTCCTTACGAGCGAGAGAAAACGGTTCTGGCCGAGAAGCTCTTCGGTCGCATGCCTCGACGAAACGGTCAGGCGTTCCGAGCCTTGGGACTTGCTTTCGAACAGAAAGCGGTGAAGAAAGATGTCTAGACTGTCCTGGTGACTTGCCGGGCGAATTTCGGCGGTCCAGACGGCGGTCGCTCCGCGTTCTTCCGCGACGCGCGCGATGCAGGGGGAATCCTTGCATCCGGGAAAATCCTCTGTCGAAACCTTCAGGACGCGGTCGCCCGATTCCCTGAGAACCTGAAATTCCAGATCGCGAATCCTTTCGGCGAGAGCGGAATCGATTGCGCGGCTAAATACCGGAAACACGAGGACTTTCCCGGAAATGTCCGGAACGTTTTCTGGCGTTTTCGCGAAAAGGGTGTCTGCGGAGAGAAAGCCTTGGTAGAGCGAATCCGCTTCGGCAAGGGTCAGGGAGTTTCCCGCGGAATCCTTGATCGATAGAACCCTCCCCTTTTGAATCTTGACGACGGTGAACGTGTCGGCGACGAATCCGCCGAGGAAAAGCGTATCGCCCGAGCTTCCGAGATATTCCGCTTGCCGGGACGTTCCGGAGGCGAGGGTGACCGAAAGCGGAATGCCGCGATGGATTTCTTCGGCGCCTAATCCCGAAAGGACGAAAAGCAAAATGGCGAAAATCTTTTTCATGGGCTGGCTCTAAAAGTAGAAGATGACTGCGGAAACGAGAAAGAGCGCGCTGAATCCAAGCGAGACTATTGCCGCTGTACGGTAATTCTTGCCGCTTTCTTTCGCGTTGGAAAACGTTCTTTCGAACGATCGATATGCTTTTCCTTCGCGGATGACGCTGTTCTCGATTTTCTTTCGAGCCTTTTCGGCATCTTGAAAACGAGATTCGGCGATAGCGGCGAATGTCCCGGCAAGGGCTAGCGGAACGAGGCTTGATGCGAAAAGAATCTTTCCGACTTGGCGGTTCTTTCGCCTGTCCAGAATTTGCTCCTGGAGCTCTATCTTGTACAGGTCGGCTTCCTCGAGCGCTATCCACGCGAAGCTATGCGGAAAATCGGCGACGTGGATATCGAGAGTCGTGTCGGAATATCCCGGCTTGAAAAGGGTGGCGCGGACTACCGTGTCGGCGCTTTCCAGTCGAAGTTCATGCGGACTCCTGAAAGGCGCTTTTCTTGCAAACGAAGCGGGACGGTTTCCGATGTAGAGTTCCGCGCCGGACGGCCACGTGGAAATCCGGAGCGTCCTTGTCGAATCGGACGGATCGCTTGCCGAGAGCGTCGCGGCGAGAAGAAAGAGAATCTGGAGGGAACCTCTAAAGATTGCCTTGGTCAAGAAACTTTGAGTGAGACCAAGCGAAGGCAAAAATGACGAACCAGCGCGAAGTGTCGAAGACAAATTCTTGAAAATTGAATTTTTAGCGGTGACCTGAAGGGCGTTCTTCATCGCGTCTCCGGGTTGAGGGGTCCGAGGACATCGAGGCTGTCGCCATTGCGGACAAGGCGAAAGAAAACGGGAACCGCCGGGTTTCCCGCATAGTCCCGCAGATCGACTTCCAGCGCACAGGAATCCATGCACGCGGGAAGAAAGCGGACAACGTTTCCGCGGACGCTTCGGGAAAGCGTGTCGCCTCCGAGCGAAACCCGGATAGAATTCAGGGAAACGCCCGAACCGCCGTCATAGACGAAAAAGTCGAGGGAATCGCCGCCGGCGATTCGGGAAGAACCCGGCATTCGCAGCGGGGGAACCGTATCGCCTAGAACAACGGTGTCAAGAACGGTATAGGAGGATTTTTGAAGAAGAACGCTTGTCCCGTAGCGGCCGTATTCGCTTCGGATGGAATCGTGAACGGAAATACGCAGCGTATCGCCAGAAGAAATCTCCAGGTGAATCGTTTCCGGATTCTTGGAAATGGAAACCCGGATGGCGCTATCTAGGCCTGGGCCCTGGACGAGAACGGTTCCGGTTGGCGAAATGTTCGGCGAGAGAGACTTGTATCGGACGGGGATGAGCAGATGGGACTTGTCGCTACCGACTAGCGACGTGCGAAAATGGCGGATTTCGGAAGAGTCCGTGTCGAAGTCGTTTTTGGAATCGGGAATCCCTGCCGCGATCGCCCAGTAAAAGGAAAATGACGAATCCTTGAAGATTACGGAATCTCCTGCCACCAGGGGACCGCGGATTCGGTAAGATCCGTTGCAGGGAACCGTGTCCCGGGGAAAGTTCCAGACACTCGCCCTGTCCGACGACAGGTAGAGGACGCATTCGGCCTCTTGCCAGGAATTGATGCCGAACGTCTGGATTTTAAACGTAACGCCTTGCGTGTCCAGAGGGCTTGCGGAGTATCCGTTCTCCGGAAAAACGGGAATGACCTCGATCGGAGAATTGACAAAAAGCGTCAGAGTGTCTTTTAGCGTGTCGTCAAGGAAATCGATTGTCTTGAGAACGATGTCGAATATGCCGGAATCGGGAAAGGCGTGGAAGGTGGCGGAGGAGGCATATTCCTTGCCTTCGATAGTCCAGAGAAAGGACTGGGCGTAGTCGGAGATGAAGCTTTCGGAAACCGTATTGCCGTCTAGACGGATTTCGGCGACAAACTGTCCGGCATCCCCGGCGGAAATGGCCTTTGTGCGGACGCTGGGAAATTCGCGGTAGGAAACCCCGTAGAACTTGGAAGGGACAAAGTGAATGTAGGCGGAAAGGCGCGGAATCTCGTTGGAATCGACACGGGAACTGTCGCTGCAGTTCCAGAACGAAAGAAGGCAGAAAAACAGAAGGAGACGCTTTTTCATGGAGTAGATTCTCCAATCGTGACGATAAATTCCGAGCCGAACTCTTCGCCGCTCGCGTAGAGAATCTTGACGTGGACTTTTCCGCCGGTCGCCTTGAACAGCGAATGGGAGAAAGTTTTCGATACGCTGCCTTCGTCTTCGAAAACGGCTTCGCCGTCCCAGTGTCCGTCGGAATCGATGTCCCAGAAAAATCGCTTTGGCAAAAGGTGCGGACAGGCGTTTTCTATCGGAATGGTAAGGGATTCTCCCGAAAAGAGCGTCGTGTCGGACAAGGTTCGAACGCAGGATTTTCCCGGTGCGACCAGAAAATTTCCTGTCGCGGAATTCTCTGCGCGATCGGTGACGGAAATCGTCAGCGGATGAAACATAATCGACGGCTGGAGTGCTTTCGTGAAGACCTGGAGCTCTCCGTTGTCTAGCGTCCATTCGGAAACCTTGTTCCCGTCGAAAACCACTTGGATGTCGCCGGTCGAAAGGGGGAGGCCTCTTTCCTCGATGTCGAATCGGAGCGTGTCTTCCCAGGCGATGGAATCCTTTTGCAGTCGGCTATGGATCCTGGGCGCGACGGTATCCCGGACCGCGAGACTTTCCATGTAGAGAACCTTGTCCTTGCGGACGGAAAGGTTCACCGTGTCGCTTGTGTAATCCGGATAGTTTCGGCTTTGAAGAAACAGTCGATAGGTTCCGGGCTTTACGTTTCGGATGGAAAAGAGGGAACCGTTCCTTTCGCTTTCGAGAAGTCCGCTTCGCGTTTCCTCGCCAGAAACGCTTGAAAGGCGATATTCGAGAGAATCCTTTTCGGGACTCTGGATTTCGAGAAAGACGTTTTCCGTCTCCTTTTCGGAAATTTTCCCCGTAAAGAAAATGGAGTGAATTTCCTGGGGAGAGCTTTTTCCGAAGTCGTCGCTTGCCGAAACGTCGAAAAGGCAAAGTTCCTGTTCGGGAAGATCTCCGTCGTATGTGACGCTTGTTTCCGAAAGAACCGTATCGAGCAAACGCTTTCCTCCGCACTGGAGCGAAAACGCGTAGAGCGTCAAGGCGAGAACGTTTTCCGTGGAAGCGTTCCAGGCGAACGACACCGTGGAATCGGGCGGAATGTCCTGCGTTCCGTTTCGCGGAATCCAGGTAGCGGTGTCTATCAGGGGAGGCGGCGCGACCCACAGGGTGACGCTGTCTCGGAGCGTGTCGGAAAACCGGTCGAGAAGGGTGAATCTCGCGAGATGCTTTCCGGGGGAAGAAATGACCGTGCGGTGCGAAAATTCCGAGTAGGTCTTTCCCGAATCGATTTGCCAATGGAAATCCGTCATGCGGATGGAGCGGGTCGGTTCGATGACCGCGAGGAGGACGATGCTGTCTTTTGGGGAGATGGTGTCGGCCTTGCGCCTTTCCCGTGTGGAGTCGTTATCCCGGATGACATAGGCCTTTACGGAAACGACGTCTGCGTTTTCGGGGTCGAAGACGGCGCCATCTTCGGAACAGCCGAGAAGAAGCGCGACGAAAGCGAAGAGGAAAAGTCTCATCGTTCGTCCTCCGCGACAAGGAAGCGGATTGGCGGCGTGGAATCGGAAAGCCCGTAGAGGTCTTTCGCGAAAACCTGGAAAAAATGTTCTCCCGGAGAAAATCCCGACTGGAAAAATTCGGTGAGGGCTCCGACGTCGTAGCGACTGGAATCGATAAAAACCGTATAGAAAATCGTATCGCCCGGGTCGGGGTCTGTCGCCGAGTAGGCAAAGCGAAACGCGGTCGAGCGGTTGCCTCGGAGCGTATCGTTTTCTGCGGGAACGGTCCTTGCGGAAAGTTTCGGGGCGGTATCGAAGACAAAGTGCAGCGGCTTCGAAAGGCGGTTGCCGTAACGGTCGAGCGCAACCAGGGAATCGGGAACGCGGCTCGTATCCGTCGAAAAATCGCTCCCTTCGTGGAGAATTTCGCGAGAAGCCCTTTGCCACAGAAAGCGCAGTTCTTCTTGAAACGAATCCGGTGTCGAGGATGCCTTGAGCGTAAAGGAATCCGATGGGGAAAGCTGCAAGGTTTCTTGAAAGAGACGCCCGTTCTGTTCGGCGCAGACGGCGATGGTCGGCGTGTCGGCGGAAATCCGCGGCGCGTTCGGCGCTTCGAGGCACGCGGCAAAGAGCAGGCCGAAGAGAGGGATTGCCCGTCGGGGAGAACGCTTAAGGAAACCTCTAAAAATTGTCTTGGTCAAGAAAATTCGAGCGAGAGCGATCGATGGCAGGAGGAACGAACCTCTGCAAAGCATCGCTGCCAATTTCTTGAAACTTGAATTTTTAAAGGTGGCCATAAGTCTAAAATAGACTAATGTGATTTTTCGCGGCATCCGATTTGACGGCAAATCGGGCATTTTTGAGGGTCGTGTCCGCGGGCCGGGCAGAATTCCCTGCCAAAATAGATGATTTGCAGATGTCGGCGGTTCCACTCGGATTCGGGAAAGAGCCGTTTCAGGTCGCGTTCCGTCCTTTCGACGGACGCGCCGTCCGAAAGTCCCCATCGCATGGCGAGCCTGTGGATGTGCGTATCGACGGGGAACGCGGGGAATCCGAAGGCTTGCCCCATGAGGACGCTTGCGGTCTTGTGGCCGACGCCCGGGAGGCTTTCGAGTTCGGAAAATGTCCTGGGAACTTCGCCGTGAAACTCTTGCAGGAGAATTTTCGAAAGCTCGGCAATATGCCTGCTTTTTGCGGGAGCGAGCCCGCAGGGCCGGATGATTTCCTCGATTTCCTTTTGGGAAAGTTTCGCCATCTTTTGGGGCGTATCCGCCCGGGCGAAGAGTTTCGGGGTTACCGCATTGACTTTTCTGTCCGTGCACTGTGCGCTCAGAAGCACGGCGACGAGAAAGGTGAACGTATTGGTAAATTGCAGGGGAATCGCCGGATCCGGATAGAGCGAGTCCAGCTTTTCGGAAACGAACCGTGCGCGTTCCTTCCTGTTCATCGAAAACTACTTGGTCGCGGGTCGGGAACTTTCGACGTCCCGCGTAAAATCCTGTTGCATTTCGAGGCTCGGAAGCGCCGTGTCGGGATGGCCGACCTTGACCGCCGGGACGCCCGCGACGGTGACGTGCGGGGGAACATCGCTTAGAACGACCGCTCCCGCACCGACCTTTGCGCCTTTTCCGATATGGATATTCCCGAGAAGCTGCGCATGGGCACCGAGCATCACCCCGTCTCCGATTTTGGGATGCCTGTCGCCGGTTTCGTTTCCCGTGCCGCCGAGCGTTACGCCGTGGAGAATCGAGACGTTGTTTCCGATCTTCGCCGTTTCGCCGACGACAAGCCCTGTCGCATGGTCGAGCAAAATCCCGTGGCCTATCCTTGCCGCCGGGTGAATATCGACGGCGAATTTCTGGCTGATTAGGCTCTGCAGCATCTTGGCGAGAAAGAATCGACCGCTCTTCCACAGCGCATGGGCGATGCGGTAGGACTGGATCGCCTGGAATCCCTTGAAGAAGAGAAGAGGCTCGAGTGCGGAACGGCAAGCGGGATCGCGTTCGAGAGTCGCGAGCAGATCCTTGGCGGAATCTTCGACGATCGCCGGATTTTCCCTGTAGGTGGAAAGGAACAGGCTTTCTAGCTGGGTGCGGCTCAGGAGCGCGCTTTCGAGCTTTCGCGAAAGCGTCGTGGCCTGGACTTCGGCAAATGAATGGCGGAAGACGATTTGCTCGTCGAGAAAGGACCTGAGAAGCGGCTCTTCGCTTGCCAGGGCGAGAGCTTCCTTGACCAGAGCGGAAAAGAGATCTTTCGAGTTCTTGTTCGCCATTGAAAACTCCATATTGCGCATTTACGGCTGCAATTTAGAAAATGCGGAAATAAAGCCAAAGGCCCCCAAAGCCTTGACAAGCGTCAGGGCATCCTTTCCTTTGAGATGCGGGATGCTTTCCGTGATGCTTTCGGGGAGCCTTTTCTTGAGGCGAAAGGGTTTGGGGAGGGAAGTTTCCCTGGAGAGTGTCCAGAAAACCGAAAGCTGCTGCAGAAACTGGTCCCAGGGAAAATTGTCCCTTTCCGTAAAGCGGAGCATGGCGGGAAGTTTCGCGTCGCGGGCTTCGGCGATTACCGCTCCCTGAAAGTCGATTCCGGAAACGGTCATTTGGCGCGGAACGCCTTGTGTCGCGGCTTGCGCCGAAATTTGCAGGATGATTTCCATGGGCTTTTGTTTTCAATTTAGAAATTTAAATGGGATGGGGAATGTTTTTCTGTCATTCTGGAGAGGGATTATCAGAGCTTAGAACTTGGAGCTTAGATCTGAGTTTCGCAAACGTCTAGGTTCAAACGCAAAGCGGAACGCTCTGCGTCTCTAAGCTCTAAGTTCTCTCAACTAAGCTCTGGCACCGCGTGGCCCTGGGGGTGGATGCAAGGAAGGGAAATCAGATCTTAGAACTTAGATCTTAGAACTTAGATTTTCAG
>CAVGIM010000032.1:0-31184 GCA_963629575.1 Candidatus Methanomethylophilaceae archaeon | reverse complement strand
CCGCTTCCTAGACAGATCTTAGTTAAGAGAGCTTGGATCTTAGGATTGCGGAGCGGGCTGTTACTTTCTGCCGAAAGGCTTTTGTCGCGAAGCGACCTGTTTCCGCCTGTCTGCCGACAGGCAGGCACCCGGCGAGGGGCAAGTCAGAGCTTAGTCCAGAGAACTTAGAGCTTAGAGTTGCGAAACGATCCGCTTTACGTTTGAACCTAGACGTCTGCGAAACTCAGATCTAAGCTCTGACAATCCCGCTCCAGGATGACCGCTAGAAGTAAAAGTTCGCTCGGAGTCCCACTCTTCACTAAGCTCCAAGTTCTAAGCTCTGACCTCCCTCCAGGATGACAGTTTTATCGTGCAAGGCTTTGCAGATCGCTTCGCGAGCACTCCACTCTCAACACATCACCCTCAACTAGACTCTAGGCTCTGACCGGTCCCGCTTTTCCCGTGCGGTCCACTTTCCTATATTTGAAGCGTGAAAAAAAATAAAAAGGAGTCCTTATGGTTCAGTATGAAGGCTGGGATGGCTTTGAAGGCCGAATCTGGAAAGAAGAAATCAACGTCCGCGATTTCATCCAGAAAAACTACAAACCCTATGACGGCGACGAATCGTTCCTTTCGAACGCGACCGAATCGACAGAAAAGCTCTGGGGCGAGCTCCAAAAGCTCCAGCACGAGGAACGCCGCAAAGGGGGCGTTCTCGACATGGACACGGAAATCGTTTCGTCCATCACGTCGCACGGTCCGGGCTACATCTCCGAATCGATGAAGGGACTGGAACAGGTCGTCGGCTTGCAGACGGACAAGCCCCTCAAGCGCGCCTTCATGCCGTTCGGCGGAATCCGCATGGCCGAGGAAGCCTGTTCTACCTATGGCTACACGCCGTCCCCGAAGCTTCACGAAATCTTTACGAAGTATCACAAGACGCACAATGACGGTGTCTTTGACGTCTATACGCCCGAGATGAAGCTCGCGCGGCACAGCCATATCGTCACGGGACTTCCCGACACATACGGTCGTGGTCGCATTGTGGGCGACTATCGTCGCGTGGCGCTTTACGGCATTGACTTTCTGGTCGCGAAAAAGCTGGAAGACAAGGCGAATTGCGGTGACGGAACGATGACGGACGACGTGATCCGCCTGCGTGAAGAAATCTCGATGCAGGTCAAGGCGCTCAAGGAACTGAAAACGATGGCCGCATCCTATGGATTCGACATTTCCCAGCCGGCAAAGACGGCGAAGGAAGCGGTCCAGTGGCTTTATTTCGGATATCTCGGAGCGGTCAAGACGCAGAACGGCGCGGCGATGAGCGTCGGACGGATTTCGACTTTCCTCGACATCTATCTGTCTCGCGATCTGGAAAAGGGTCTGATCACGGAATCGGAAGCGCAGGAGCTGATCGATCATCTGGTGATGAAGTTCCGCATGGTGAAGTTCGCGCGGATTCCTTCCTACAACCAGCTGTTCTCCGGCGACCCGGTGTGGGCGACTCTCGAAGTCGGCGGTACGGGAGTCGATGGACGTTCCATGGTGACGAAGAACGATTTCCGCTTTCTGCACACGCTCGAAAACATGGGTCCCTCTCCGGAACCTAACCTGACCGTTCTCTATACGAGCCGTCTCCCGGAAAACTTCAAGAAGTATGCGGCGAAGATTTCGATTACGACGAGTTCCGTCCAGTACGAAAACGACGATGTCATGAAGCCGGAATGGGGCGACGACTACTCGATCTGCTGCTGCGTTTCGGCAACCCAGACGGGTAAGGAAATGCAGTTCTTCGGCGCGCGGGCGAATCTCGCCAAGTGCCTTCTCTACGCGATCAACGGCGGAGTTGACGAGAAGAGCCTTGAACAGGTCGGGCCAGCGATGCAGCCGATTACCTCGGAATATCTCGACTTTGACGAGGTGATGAAAAAGTACGACGCGATGATGGAATGGCTTGCCGGGCTTTACGTGAATACGCTGAACGCAATCCAGTATATGCACGACAAGTATTACTACGAAGCCGCGGAAATGGCGCTGATCGATACCGATGTCCGCCGTACGTTCGCGACGGGAATCGCGGGATTTTCGCATGTTATCGATTCCCTGTCGGCCATCAAGTATGCAAAGGTCAAGACGGTTCGAAACGAAAAGGGAATTGTCGTCGATTATGTCGTCGAAGGCGACTTCCCGAAGTATGGAAACGACGATGACCGCGCAGACGAAATCGGCGTGAAGCTTCTGAAGTCGTTTGTCGATAAGGTTCGCAAGCATCACACCTACCGGAATTCCGAAGCGACCACTTCCATCTTGACAATTACGTCGAATGTCGTCTATGGAAAGGCGACCGGTGCAATGCCCGACGGACGCAAGGCCGGCGAACCGCTTTCTCCGGGAGCGAATCCGAGCTACGGCGCGGAACAGAACGGGCTTCTCGCCTCGCTCAATTCCGTTTCGAAAATTCCATACCACTGGGCGCTTGACGGCATCAGCAACACGCAGACGATCAATCCCGAAGCTCTAGGCCACAGCGAAGAGGAACGGAAGAACAATCTGGTCCAGGTGATGGATGGCTACTTTGAACAGGGCGCGCATCATCTGAACGTGAATGTCTTCGGTCGCGAAAAGCTCATCGACGCGATGGAACATCCCGAAAAGGAAGAATACCAGAACTTTACGATTCGGGTCTCCGGCTATGCGGTGAAGTTCATCGACCTTACGCGTGAACAGCAGATGGACGTGATTTCCCGGACGTGCCACGACAGGATGTAATGACCGAAGGGTTCGTTCACAAAATCGAGACGTTCGGTCTTGTGGATGGGCCAGGTGTCCGGTGTGTCGTCTTTTTTTCGGGATGCCGGATGCGCTGTCGCTACTGTCACAATCCGGAAACCTGGAAAGTTTCGGGCGGAGAAAAATACACGCCCGAGGCTCTCTTTGCAAAAGTCTATCGCTACAGGTCTTACTGGAAAGATAATGGAGGCGTGACGGTGAGCGGCGGGGAACCGCTTCTCCAGCTGGAATTTCTCGCGGAGTTCTTTTCGCTCTGCAAGAAACATTCTGTGCATACGGCGCTTGACACGAGCGGAAACCCGTTTGAAAATTCCAGGGAATACCTCTCGAAATTCGACCGACTGCTAACGGTAACGGATCTGGTCCTTTTGGACCTGAAAATGCTGGATTCTGCGGGGCACAGGGCTTTGACGGGACAGGACAACGCGAACATTCTGGAAATGGCGCGCTATCTTTCCGACAGGAAGATTCCGATGTGGATTCGCCGCGTGCTGGTTCCGGGACTTACCGATGGCGAAGAGGATCTTCGGGAAACGTATCGGTTTATTTCGTCGCTTCGGACGGTCTGCCGTGTCGAAGTCTTGCCCTACCACGCCTTTGCGATTCCCAAATGGAAGGAGCTAGGAATTTCCTATTCCCTGGAAAATGCCATCGCTCCGACGAAAGAGGAACTCGAACGTGCGGAAGAGATTTTGCATGCCGGAGAATTTTCAAAACCGCAAACGTAACGCTCGCCACCAGGACGAAGATGGAAAAATAATCGAGGAGGAACAGCGGAATGCCGCGTTCCAAGTCGAAGAAGAAAAACTTTTGCGTGTAAAAGAGATACTTGGGAAATCCGCGGAGGGTGAAGGCTTGGATGCCGTAAAGCGAAACGAGGGCGACCGCAACCTGGGAGATTCTTTTTGCAACGGAATTCTTGAACAGGGGAGTCCGATGGAAAAACATCCCCGCGTGGAAAGAAAAGTGAATCGCGATGAGGGTAAAGTACCAATGGCTTGCGACGAGATGCGCTGTTCGGGAGAAGGCGAGGCTGAAATCGACATCGAGGATTTTCGGCGAAAGGATGATGCCACTTGCGATGAGAAGAATCCCGGAGGCTAGAATTCCTAAGTTTACGACGAACATCGCGATGCGAAATCCTCTATATTTTCCATGAAAGAGGTTCCTGTAAAAATGACGGTTGAAAACGTTGTGGCAAACCCACAGGAGAAAGAGCGTTCCGCCTAGCCACTTGTGCGTTTCCGGATTTTCGAAAAGGGTAACGCCTCCCATCAGGACGATGGAAATCGCAAGCATCGAAAAGTCTATCAGCCGGCGGGGCATTTAGCGAAAGGCTTTTTCGAGAAATTGCCGAATTTCCGATTCGCTTGCGCTTCCCGAAAAGCGCTTGCCGTTTCGAACGTCCGCTCTAGGCGACGTCACTTTTTTCAAGTCGTCCGCCGTGCGTCCGAGTCCGCTTCCTCCGGAAGTGCAGATAAGTACGATTTTCCTGTCGTCGAAGTTGGCGCTTTCCATAAAGGTGTAGATGATTTTTGGAGCGTTGTACCACCAGATGGGGAAGGCGACGACAATGGAGTCGTATTGGGCGACATTCGCCATGCTCCTGATGGCCGGACGCGCGGAAGAGTCGTTGCTCTCGATCGTGGAGCGGCTTTTCCTGTCGTTCCAGTCGAGGTCTGCGTCCGTGTACTTTTGGACAGGGACGATTTCGAAAAGATCCGCACCGATTGCCTTGGCGGCGGTTTTCGCGAGTCTTTCCGTTGTACCCGTTGCGGAAAAGTAGGCGACGAGCGGTTTTGCTTCGGCAGTCATGAAGAAGCCTCCGAGAAAAAGAATCCATGCCAGTTTTTTCATGCCTACAATCTAGCACTTAGAGTAAACTCTAGGGCAAGTGCCGGCAACGTGATTTTTTAGTTACGGCTATTTGCGGTGACCGAAACGCAGCCATCGGCGAAGTGCAGGGAAAGCTTGTCTCCCGCGTGAATCTCTGCCGCGCTTGCGACGGTTTTCCCGTTGAATGTCGCGTAGGAATATCCGCGGGAGAGAATCCGTTTCGGATCGTTCGCCTGGACCTTTGCCTTGACAAGTTCGAATCGCGCTTTTTCCAGGGCGATGATTTTTTGCACGCCAAACCGAAGGCCTTCGAAATTTCTGTCTAGCCTCTCCTCTTCTTCTCGCAGCAAGCGCTCCGAGTCGTGGACCAGGCGGTGCGCAAAGGCGTGCAGCTTCTGTCCTTCGGCGGCAATCCGCTTTCCGAAGACGATGGACAGCCTGGATTCCGCCTGTAGCAGTCTTTCCTTTGCGGACGAAATCGATGTTCGGGCCCCGCTTGCGATTTGGCGAACAATTTCCGCAAGAGCGCGCTTCTCGGCTTCCGCCCGCGCGATGAGGAACTTGGCGCAGTCGGTCGGCGTGATGCACGAAGCGTAGGCGACCTTATCGACGAGACTT
The DNA here is from genome assembly GCA_963629575.1 of Candidatus Methanomethylophilaceae archaeon. Taxonomy (GTDB): domain Bacteria; phylum Fibrobacterota; class Fibrobacteria; order Fibrobacterales; family Fibrobacteraceae; genus Hallerella. Next base: position 25,961 of record CAVGIM010000032.1, on the reverse strand, counting down.
TCGTCTATCTGGTGACCGATTCCGGTGAGAACGGGATAGGGATAGTTCGCTATCTTGCGGCAAAGAAGTTCGCTGTCGAAATAGTTCAAGTCCGTCTTGGCGCCGCCTCCGCGAACAATGCAGACTGCGTCTAGGTCTTCCCGCCTTTCGAGAGCGGACAGCGCATCGAGAACGGTCGCCTCGGTTTCGTTCCCCTGCATCTTGGCAAACTCCGAGACGACTTCGAAGGGAAATCCCGAAGCGGCGAGAGTTGTCGTGAAATCCTTGTAGGCCGCGGTCTTTTCGCCTGTGACGAGCCCGATTTTTAGCGGCAGCCGCGCGAAGGGAAGACGTTTGTTCTTTTCGAGAAGGCCTTCCTTTTCGAGCCTCTGTAGAATGGCCTTTCGCGTCTTGGCGAGTTCGCCGACGGTAAAGTTCGGGTCGATGTTTCTTACGTGGCACTGGAACTTTCCGCTTCCGACATAGAAGTCCGCTTCGACCTGGAGGTTTACCTTGATCTGTTCCTTGAGAGCGAACGGGACGGGCAGATTCATGAGCCGGGCCTGCATCTGGGCAAACTCGCCGGCGAACAGGTAGAGGTCGAGTTTCGCTAGCGGTCTTACGTCGCCTTCCGAAAACTCGGCGATAGCGAGATAGACCATGCGCCCGCGTTCCGTAATCTGCGTGATGACGCCGTTCACCCAGACAGGCGGAATCTGCGTCGTGAGCAGTTTCTTGACTGCGGACAGGTACTTGCTGACGGGAAAGGTTTTCTCCATGGTGCACAATATGTATTTTTTGTCGAAACTTGTCTGAAGAAAAAGAGGATTTGGAATGGCAAAAATCGTTTCGGCGATGGAAGCGCGCAAGGGATTTGGCGATCTGTTGAACCAGGTGGCGCTAAAAGGCGAAGACATCGTCATCGAGAGGGCGGGAAAGCAGCTCGCAAAACTTTCGCCAGTCGGAAGCCTCGGCCCGCAAAGGCTGGATTTTCGCGATATTTCGAAACTTCCCGGCGATATTTGGGAATAGTTGCAAAAAGCGTATAAATTGCTATTTTTGTAAAAAAGAGGAGGTTTCTATGAAATCGATTGCCTTTGGGATTTCTTTTTTGGCTTGCCTGGGAACGCTCTGGGCAAATACGGACACGGTCTGGACCACTTCCGGCGACGGAAACAAGGCGGCGGCCTACTGGTATGGCTACACGTTCGGAACCGGAGCGTCTTTCGATACGGCGACGGTCGATGGCTACCGCACCGCGAACTTTTCGGCAATGACTTCGGGTTCGAGCGGTGCCGGGTACGGCTTTGGCTGGGAACAGAAAAAACAGAACGGCAAATATGTCGATGTCTCGGTCAGCCTTTCCGCCTACAAGGGTGCCTGCCTCACTTACAAGGCGACGGCGCCTGTGCGGATGGACTTCAAGCAATCGACGATTACCGATGACAACTATTACGGGACTCTTCTCGATTCTTCTTCGACTTTCAAGACGGTATTTGTCGCCTTTGCAAACCTTGACCAGGACTGGATGTCAACGACGCCGGCCTGGAACGCGACCTTGCAGATGGGGGTCCAGTTCAGCTACAAGAACACGATGGCGAAAACTTACGGGGAAACGAACACGTTTACGCTCGCCGCTTTCATCATGGGCGATTCCTGCGTCACGTATCCGCCGGAGCTTCTGGAACCGTATAAGTCAAGGAATGCCGACGGAAAAATCGATTCGACCGAACTTGCGGAATCGGACACGCTTTCTCTCGAACTATCGAAAGTCTTCTTCGACCAGGACGGCGACGCTCTGAAAATCTCGGCAAAAATTTCGAATCTCGTCGCGGGCTCGCTTTCTCTCCTGAACGACAAGACCGAGTTTGGCCTTTCCGACACGCTTCGCCTTGTACCAAAGGCAAACCTGAACGGCGAAGCCCTGGTAAGGCTTGTCGCAAGCGATGCAAGGGATTCCGCTGTCTATAAGCTGATTGTCCAGACGAAAGACTCGGAAAATCCTCCGGTTGCCGCCGATGACCGATACGCGGTGGACGAGGACGATACGCTTGTCGTTTCCGTCAAGAGCGGCGTTCTCCTGAACGATTTCGATATCGATGGAACCGCCTTTGAAATCAGTTCCCATACGGAACCTACGCACGGAACGCTTTCCTTCGACAAGACCGACGGCTCTTTCTCGTATATTCCCGATGCGAACTACTGCGGCATGGATTCCTGGACATACACGCTCGTCGATAGGACGGCGCTCGCCAGCGAACCGGGGACCGTCTCGATAAGCGTTCGGTGCATCAACGATCCGCCAACGGTTACGGTCAAGGATTCTTCGATTTTTAAAACGCTTTCCTATGAGGAAGACTTTGGAGAAAGGTTCCTTCAGATAGCGATGGACCTTCTAGAGTTTTCCGATGTCGATGGCGATAAATTGACGATAGACGTTACGACGGATGGAAACATCCTCGCTTCGCTGGAAACGCTTGGAAGCTTCTATTTGATTACCTTCAATTCCGTGGAAGATTTCTTTGGCACGGCGAACGTCTCGCTCTTTGCGACAGACGGGCAGGACACGGCGAAGTTCTCGTTCCCGGTGAAAATCCTTGCGGTAAAGGATGCGCCCAAGGCAAGGCGCGATGTCTATACGGCCTGCGAGGACAGCGTCCTTGCCGTTCCTTCGGAAAAGGGCGTTCTCGCCAATGACGTCAATCCGGACGATTCGACGGTTGCTCTCCGTGCGCTTCTCGAAACGGACGCCTTGCACGGCCATGTCGCGCTCGAAGAAGACGGTTCGTTTGCCTATACCCCCGATGCGGATTTCTTTGGCGCGGATTCGTTTGCCTATCGTGTCGTGAATGAAGGTGGCGATACGTCGAACGTGGCTTTTGTCGCGCTAGACGTCTTGGACATGAACGATCCGCCCTATGTCGTGGCAGATACCGCCGCCTTTGATACGCTTGTCCGAAACGAGGACTTTTCGGTGGCTATCCGATACAAGTCCGCCGAGGTCAATTCCTGGTTTGCGGATCCCGATAACGACAAGCTTTACATCCGTGCGTCAAGCGATGACGACAAGCTCTCCGTTTCGCTTTCTGCGTCCGGGGAGTTGACCATCAAGTCGGTTCGCAATGCCTTTGGAGATGCCTACGTGACGGTTACGGCGACAGACAGCGTTTCCGGCGCGGCGAGTTTCAAGATTCATGTCTATCTCACGCCGATAAACGACAAGCCGGTCGCGGGATTCGATACGGTGATCGTTTTGGAACACTCCGATATCAGCGTGTCCGTGGATCTCGATACGGTCTTCTCCGATCCGGACGGCGATACGCTTGCCTATAAAATCACGTCTGCGGACAAGAACTTCAGCGTGACCCTTTCGGGCTCCGTCTTGACGATTGGATATGCCGACACGACGGAACTCGCCGACGGTCTCTACCGCTTCCGCATTCGCGCAACCGACGGAGACGGTCTCTATGCGGATGGAATCATCTACCTGGATGTCGGCGGCATCTCGAAGATTGCTCCGGGCATTGTACAGAAGCTTTCGTCCTGGAAAACGGCGATTCTCGCCTCTCGCGGAACGGCTCGGCTTTACGGATTGAACGGACGCTTGCTTTGGACAGGGAGACTTCCTCTTTCCGAATCCGAAGTTCGGGATGCGGTTTCCCGCATCGGCGAAAAAACGGTTCTCCGCGTGAATCGCGCAAGCTGGACGCTTTCTCCGGAAAGGCTTTAGGTCTCCTCTAGAAATTCCATTTTCAAAAACATGGTAGCGACGCTTCGCGCTGGTTCGTCATTTATGCCGGCGCGCGGTCTCGCTCGAATTTTCTAGATTTTCAGGAAAATAAAGGATTTGATACGATGAAAGTTTCGTTGAATTGGCTTCGCCGCCATGTGGATCTTCCGGAAACCGCGGACCAGGTGGCAAAGGCCTTGACATCTATCGGGCTCGAAGTGGAAGGCATGGAAGAGCCTGCGAAACAATACGAAAAGCTGGTCGTGGCGAAAGTTCTCTCGTGCGAACCTCACCCCGACAGCGATCACTTGCACGTCACGACGGTGGATGACGGCAAGGAAACCCTCCAGGTCGTGTGCGGAGCCCCGAATGTCGCCGCCGGCCAGACGGTCGTGCTCGCTCCGATCGGCGCGGAACTCCCGCTTCCGGACGGCAAGTCGCTCAAGATGAAGAAGTCCAAGATCCGCGGCGTGGAGAGCTTTGGAATGATCTGTGCCGAGGACGAAATCGGGCTTTCGGACGATCACGGCGGCATCATGGTTCTTGACGGAAGCATTCCGGCGGGAACGCCCTTTGTCTCGCTCGGGCTTTACGATGCGACATACGAGCTGAACGTGACGCCGAACCGTCCGGACGCTCTTTCTCACCGCGGTGTCGCCCGGGAACTCGCCGCCAAGTTCAACCGTCCACTGAAACCGCTTTCCTATAAATTAACCGAAGACGCAGCGAAGGAAGCCTCTTCCGCGATTCGGCTTTCCGTGGAACCGGGAGCCGGATGTTCCCGCTATGTGGGCCGCGTCATCGAAGGCGTCCGCGTGGGAGAATCCCCGAAGTGGCTTTCGCGACTTCTCAAGTCTGTCGGCCAGAACAGCGTAAACAACGTGGTCGATGTAACGAACTTTGTCCTGATGGATGTGGGGCAGCCGCTCCACAGTTTCGACATGTCGAAGCTTTCCGGTGCGGAAGTCGTCGTGCGCAAGGCTCGACCCGGCGAAAAGATCGAAACGCTCGACCACAAGGCTCACGCGCTTTCGACCGACGACCTGGTGATTTGCGACGGGGATCATCCGTCCTGCGTTGCCGGGGTGATGGGCGGCGTGGAAAGCGAAATTACCGAAACGACGACGAAAGTCTTTCTCGAAAGCGCCTGGTTTAATCCGACGGTTGTTCGAAGACAGGCTCGTCGCCTCTGCACATCGACCGATTCGAGTTACCGATTCGAACGGGGCATCGACTATTCGATGCAGCGCGAAATGGACGATTACGCTTGCGCCCTTATCCAGGAAGTCGCGGGCGGAAACGTTCTAAAAGGCGCCGTCGAATACACGGGAACCGACCACCAGGCGAAGCCTTTCGTGGTGAAGCTCCGCGCGTCCCGTGTCGAAAAGGTCCTCGGCATTTCCCCTTCGGAAGAGGAAATCATCCGCTATCTTACGGGAATCGGTCTAAAGCACCTGGGCGACATGGAATTTGAAATTCCGCCGTTCCGCCCGGACCTCGAACGCGAAGTCGATCTCATCGAGGAAGTTGCGCGGCTCGTGGGTTTTGACAACATTCCTTACGACGTTCCCTCGTTTAAAATCAAGCCGAACGATCTCCCCGCGGACGAAATTCTCGGACGCCGCATCCGTTATACGCTTTCTTCGCTCGGGCTTCACGAATGTCTGTCGCTTCGCTTTACAAGCGCGGCAAACACGGCTGCGGTTTTCGGCGAACCGTCGGAAGAGGATCCGCGTTCTAGGCCTGCAAGGCTCTTGAACCCGCTGTCCGAAGATTTGGGCTGCGTCCCGACTTCCCTTGTTCCGATTCTTCTCAAGTCTGTCGCCGACAACGAAAAGAACCGCCCGGGTTCTGTCCGACTTTTCGAAAATGGAAAGGCCCAGTTCCAGAACGCGTCCCGTAGCGATCAGCGCGATTCTGGCTTTACCGAGAAGCCCATCCTTTGCGCCGTTCTTGCGGGGCATTTCAAGACGGAAGCCCTGAACGACAAGCCGCGCGAAGTGGAATTTGCGGACATCAAGGGTGTTGCCGTTTCTCTCTTCAAGCGGCTCGGCATTTCGGTCGAAGTCCGCGCACCGGAGAAACCCGAAAAGTTCCTGCATCCGGGAAAGCAGGGCGTCATCGCTTGCGGCGATACGGTCATCGGATCGATCGGAATGGTCCATCCGTCGGTGCTCAAGGCTTTCGACATCGGCTATGCGACAGCCCTTTTCGAGGTGTCCCTGGACAAGGTGCTGGAACTTCGCGAACGGAAGGTCGTGTTCAAGCCGTTCAGTCGCCAGGTCTTTATGACTCGCGATGTTTCGATGCTCGTTCCCGAACGCATGACGAACGAATCGATTTTGCAGAAGCTCGGAACCTTCAAGGCGAAAAATCTCGCGAAGATAGAACTCAAGAGCGTCTATCAGGGCGTGGGGGTTCTCCCGGGCCAGAAGAACATGGTCTATACCTTTACCTACCAGTCCATGACGGAAACCCTGACCGACGAAACGGTGAACAAGGCGCACGACAGGCTTCGTGAAAAAATCGCTGCCGACGGCGAAATCACCCTTCGCTAAAGGAACTTGCTGATGGCTTACATGGCAATGGCTCGGAAATGGCGTCCGGAATCCTTTGAAGATCTGGTGGGCCAGGAGCATATCGCGAAGACGATTGAAAATGCGATTACGGGCGGGCGGTTGCATCATGCGTTCCTGTTTACGGGAACGCGTGGCGTCGGAAAGACGACTTCGGCTCGAATTCTTGCGAAGACGCTGAATTGCACGGGCGGAAATCCGCTCGTCCCTTGCGGCAAGTGCAAAAGTTGCCAGGATATCGCGAGCGGGCATCCGATGGATGTAATCGAAATCGATGCGGCTTCCAATACGGGCGTCGATAATATCCGCGAGCTTCTGGAGCAGACGCAATACACGCCGATGATAGGAAAGTACAAGGTCTTTGTCATCGACGAAGTCCACATGCTTTCCAAGGGAGCTTTCAACGCTCTTCTCAAGACGCTCGAGGAGCCGCCTTCGCACGTGATTTTCATCTTTGCGACGACCGAGGTGAACAAGGTCCCGCAGACGATTCTTTCCCGCGTCCAGCGGTTTGACTTCAAGCGCTTGACCACAAAACAGATTACGGGACGTCTCAAGTATATCTGCGAACAGGAAAAGATTTCGACCGATGCCGAAGCCCTCGGGATGATTGCCGAAAAGGCGGATGGCTCGATGCGCGACGCGCTCACGTTTTTTGACCAGGCCTATGCGTTTACCGGAAGCGACATGAACGGCGAAGCGGTTCGCTCGGTTCTCGGAATCCCGCCGACCGAACTGTATTTTTCGCTTCTCGAATCGATTGAAAGGCACGACATCAAGGGCACTTTTTCTGTCGTCGACAAGGCTTCGGAAATCGGTGTCGAATTCGCTCCGCTCCTAGACGGCTTTGCCAAGTTTCTCCGCAATCGCCTCTACGTGAAAGTCGGCGGAATCTCGCCCGAGGAACTGAATATTTCCGAAGGGCTCTTCGCAAAGCTCGAAATTTGCGCGGCATCCCTTTCAAACGGCGATCTCTTGCGGATGGCGAGAATCCTGACCGACTTGCAGGGAAACATCCGGCGAAGCGCGAATCCCAGGCTTCTTGTCGAATCCGCCTTTGCGCGAATGGCCTACCTCGATAGGGCAGTCGATTTGAAGCGCGCCCTGATGGCAATCAATGACCCTCTCTCCCAGGGTTCAAAAAAAAAATTAGCTGAACCCGTTCCCGAGACCGCTGTTCCGTCGAGCGTTCCCGCATCTTTCGCGGGCGGGCAGGGGCAGACGGATTCGCCTTTCGCTATCGATTTCGATGCGCCTGTCATGGGAAGTTCGCCACGTGCGAGCGCGCCGAACAATGGCCTTGCACAGATTCCCGAACAGAAGAATCTTTCTTCGGACGGGGAAAATTCGCTGGCGGTCGATTTCGGGGAATCCTTTTCCGGAGAGGACTACGAAGAGAATGGCGTCGCTCTGGACGATTTTGGCGAAGAACCGGTCCGGCAGTACACCCGCTACGATGTTTGCGCTTCCTGGCAGGAGCTGATTCGCTCTTGCTTTACGCAGGAACTCGGATTCTTTGCCACGAGCCTAAACGGTTCGACTCTCGAACACGGCGATTTTCAGGAAAACCCCTTTCGCTTGAAAGTCGTCTATCCCGCTTCGTTCAAGTGGGGATTCGATCAGATGATGTCGCGCGAGGACTATCGCACGAGACTTTCGAACATTCTGGAAGACCGCCTGCAGACGAAGGTCGCCGTGACGTTCGAACTCCTGGAGCCAAGGCCCGGCGAAGACATCCACGCCGTTCCGCTTTCCCCGTGGGAATCCGACATCCAGAAGGAACCGGGGCTTGCCCGATTTGTCGAAAAATTTGTCGCGGAACTTATCGAGACGCGAAGCCTTCCGAAAAGCGAGCCGGTCGAAAATTCCGGTGCGGACGTGTGCGCGACGACCCCGGAACAGGAATAAAATTGTAATTTACTCTAAAAAGGAAACCCATTATGAACATGCAAAAAATGCTGAAGGACTTGCAGAAAATGCAGTCCAAGATGGTCAAGGCCCAGAACGATCTCCAGGCGCAGAGCTTTGAAGCGGAAGCGGGGGGCGGCATGGTGAAAGTCGTCTTGAACGGTCAGGGCATCATGACGTCCATCAAGATAAATCCCGAAGCGGTCGACAAGGATGACGTCGAAGCGCTCGAAGACCTGGTAATGGCCGCGGTCAATGCGGCGACGAAAAAGAAGGACGATTCGTCAAAGGCGAGCATGGAAGAATTGACCGCCGGAATGCGGATTCCCGGTCTGATGTAGGTTCGAAATTCTCTGGATGGAAAGGCGGCTTTGCGCTGCCTTTTTCCGGTTAATAGGCTCCGTCGCTTTTGAAAACGGCCCGGAACGTCTTGGTGACAAGCTGGATGTCCGTCGTGAAGTTCGCATGGCGAATGTATTTGTTGTCGAGGCGCATCCAGTCTTCGAATCCTATGTCGCTGCGACCGCTGACTTGCCAGAAGCAGGTAAGTCCCGGCCTTACGGAAAGGCGCATCTTGTGCCATGGGAGATATTCGCGGACTTCGGACGGGAGCGGGGGACGGGGACCGACGACGGACATGTCTCCCCAGAGAATGTTGAACAGCTGGGGAAGCTCGTCGAGGCTGAATTTCCGGAGAATGCGACCCATCGGATAGATGCGCGGATCGTTCTTCATCTTGAACGTCGGACCGCTCGATTCGTTGAACTTTTCCAGTTCCTTCTTGCGTTCTTCCGCATCGACATACATGCTGCGGAACTTGTACATGGTAAAGAGCTTTCCGTTTTTTCCGACGCGGGTCTGCTTGAAGATGACCGGGCCTTTGGGATCGCTTATCTTGACAATCGCTGCGCAGGCGATAAGCAGCGGGGAAAGGAGAACGATTCCGCAGAACGAGGAAACCACGTCGAAAGCCCGCTTGACGACTTCCTTGGCGTAGAGCGAGAGCTTGCGTGTCTGGATGTCGGAGTAGAAAAGCCGCTTGAGCGAAAAGAAGCCGTTGTTGCGGAGATTGAATTTCTGGATGGACGAGTCGAGCTTCTGGTCCTTTTTTTCCTGGAGGCCCGTGTAGAGGGAAACCTGGAATACGGGCTGTCTCAGCTTTTTTTTCAGAACGCCGACAAGTCCCGCCCTTTTCAGGTTTACGATTATCTTCCGGCGAATCCTTTCCAGGGAATAGAGATTGGAATCGACGAGAATGGCGCCTAGTCCGTCGGGATTGTCCATGTAGCCGACGATATCCGTAAACTTCGTCTCGGTGAGAATGGTGAGAACGGCGATTTTCCAGGCGCGGATGTAAAGGGATTCGAACTTGCGGAATCCGATGAGGTCGAACCGTCGGGTGATAATCCTGAAATAGAGAAAGGGACGCTGGGTTCGGTTTGTCCGCAAGAACTCCTCGCGGAGACGCGCCATGAAGAGGTTCGTCGGATAGACGGTATTGCCGATGTCTTTCGAGGAAAGCAGTTCCCCTAGCTTGGACTTTGTAAAATCATCGTTCACGTTCCAAATATAGATTTGATTTTCTAACTTATAGCTCGAAAATTTTAACTGGAGACCAAATTATGCGCATTGGACTTATCGGTACAGGAACTATCGGCGGCGGCGTTGTCGAAATCTTGGAAGCGAAGACGGCAAAGTATCGCGAAACGCTTGGACTGGACCTGGAACTCGCCTGCATTTGCGCAAAGGACGATACCGAACTCGCCCCCTACAAGGCGAAAGGCTACCGTACGACGACCGATGCGATGGAAATGATAGCGGATCCGTCGATTCATGTCATTGTGGAACTTGCCGGTGGCTACGAGATGCCGCGCAAGTGGATTACCGCGGCGCTTGAACACGGGAAAAACGTAGTGACGGCGAACAAGGCGATGCTTGCGAAGTATGGGCACGAGCTTTTTCCGCTTGCCGAAAGGAATGGCTGTCACATTTTGTTCGAGGCTGCTGTCGGGGGGGGGATCCCCATCATCCGCAGCATCCAGGAAGGCTTTGTCGGAAACGAAGTGGAGCACTTGAGCTGCATCATCAACGGAACGTGCAACTACATCCTTTCCCGGATGGGAGAAAGCGGTCTCTCGTTCGATGCCGCCCTGAAGGAAGCCCAGGAAAAAGGCTTTGCGGAACGCAACCCGACGTTTGACATCGAAGGAATCGATTCGGCGCACAAGACGGCGATTCTCGCGAGCCTTTGCAGCGGAAAGTATGTCGATTTCGAGAAAATCCACGTAACGGGCGTGTCGAAGATTACCGCGGAAGACATTGCGAACGCGAAGGAACTCGGCTACAAGATCAAGCTGCTCGGCATTTATGGCCGCGGAGAAAACGGCTCTGTCGATGCCCGCGTCCATCCCTGTCTGGTTCCTTGCGAGCATTTGCTTGCCAGTGTCGATGGCGTGCTGAACGCCGTGTATCTCCAGTGCGACAATCTGGGCCAGACCCTCCAGACGGGAGCCGGCGCCGGAAGGCTTCCGACGGCGAGCGCTGTCGTCGCGGACCTCGTTTCGCTTGCCCGTTCCAGCGATGTCGGTTCCCGGAAGCCTCTTCCGATGGGATGGTTCAACAAGGAAAACGCTGCGGAACTTTCGCCTATCGAGGAAACGTATTCGCGCTACTATCTTCGCTTTACGACAAAGGATTCGTGCGGAGTCCTCGCGTCCATTACGGGAATCTTCAGCCAGAATGGCATCTCGATCGAATCCATCATCCAGAAGAACGTGAACGATCCGGGCAAGGTGAGCATCGTCGTCGTCTCGGAACGCACCAAGGAAAGCAAGATCCTCGCCGCTCTCGAAGCTATCGATTCCCTGTCGGCTGTCGCGGAAAAGAGCCAGATGATCCGTTTTCTCAAGTAGGCTTCCATGCTCCGCGGAAACAAGCTCGAACTGTTGTTGCACATTGTCTTCGACTACCTGGCGCTGTCGATTTGCTTTGGCCTTGCGTTCTGGGTGCAGTTTCACAGCGGATGGATTCCGGACAAGTTCGCGCCGGAAAAGATGATTTCGGAATATACCCGAGCGGGATTCTTCCTGAATCTCGGCTGGTGCGCGCTCTTTGCCGTGACGGGCCTTTACCGCTCCTGGCTTCTGCTTTCGCGGACTTTGCAGGTGCTGCATGTCTTGCGGGCCGTTCTCGTCGGAATCGTCGCCATCTTGCTCGGGCTCTTCGGTTCGGAATTCATCGGTAGGCTGATTACGGGGGCGCCTCTTTTCGGAGACTACGTCTATGGATCGCGCTTCAAGTGGATTCTCGTTTACGGTGTCGGGGTCTTTCTTTCTGTCGGAGGGTTCCGAATGCTCGTCGCCGCCTTCTTGCGTTCCATGCTGCGCAAGGGGTTCGGGGCGAACAGACTGCTCGTGCTGGGCGCGACGGCTGCCGGTAGAAAGGTTGCCGAGGCTTTCGCGAAGGCTCCGGAACGCGGACGAAAAGTCGTCGGCTTCTTGGACGAGCATTACCAGGTGATGGAACATTCGTTTGCCGGATTTCCCGTTCTTGGAAAGTATTCCGACTTGGCAGGCATCGTAAAGAAGAATAGAATTTCGGGAATCGTCATTTCGCATGACAGTTCGTCTCTCCAGGAAATTACGCGCGTCCTGGCCTGGGCCTGCGACTTGCCTCTCCACATTTACGTGATTCCCGGTCTCTACAATGTCATCAGTGGACATTACAGGACGAACCTTGTCCACGGCTTTGAACTGCAGGAACTGTTCGCCTACAACATGCCGCCTTGGCAGGTGCGCGTCAAGCGCATTCTCGACATCGTCGTGGCGGCGATTCTCCTTCTCTCTTCGCTTCCGGTGACGCTTCTCGCGGCTCTTGCGGTGAAGCTCGATTCCAAAGGACCCGTCTTCTATTCGCAGGAACGCATCGGGCTTTACGGCAAGCGTTTCATGGTCCACAAGTTTCGCACGATGTTTACGGACGCGGAAAAGAACGGGGCGCAGTGGGCGACGAAAAACGATCCGCGCGTTACTCGGGTGGGGCATTTTCTCCGCAAGACGCGAATTGACGAATTGCCCCAGCTTCTTTGTGTCCTGAAAGGCGACATGAGCATGGTGGGGCCGCGTCCCGAGCGCGCCGTGTTTATCGAAAAGTTGCGCGAGCAGATTCCGTTCTATATCGGAAGGCTCAAGATGAAGCCCGGACTAACCGGATGGGCGCAGGTTCGCTACCATTACGATACAAGCATCGAAGATGTTCAGAAAAAGCTGGAGTATGACATGTACTATTACGAAAACATGTCGCTTTTGCTCGATCTGCAGATTCTGTTCCGAACGATCTATGTCGTGCTCACAGGAAAAGGAGCCCAATAATGTATGGTGACAATTCTACGCCGGTGTTTCCGGTAGAAGACGCCTTGACCCTGATTCGCCTTGCGCTTGCGGAAGATGTTCGCACGGGCGACGTGACTAGCCTCTGGACGATTCCGGAAAACCAGAAGGAACGCGCCCGGCTCATTGCGAAGGAAGACGGTGTCCTTGCCGGGCTTCCGATTGTCGAACTGGTCTTTCGGGAACTCAAGGCGGACGTAAAGGTCAAGCTTTACAGGCAAGACGGCGACACGGTAAGAACCGGAGACCTGATTGCCGAATTGGAAGGAACGACGCGCGATCTTCTGACGGGAGAGCGGACGTTTCTGAATTTTATCCAGCAGCTTTCCGGCGTGGCGACCGTCACCCACAGGTTCCAGGAAGTCCTGAAGGCGGGTCGCACGAAAGTCCTCGACACCCGAAAGACCATCCCCGGATTTCGCACGCTTCAAAAATATGCGGTTCGCGTCGGTGGAGGCAGCAACCATCGGATGGGACTTTTCGACATGGTCCTCGTGAAGGACAATCACATCGCGGCCTGTGGCGGAGTTCTCGAAGCGCTTGCCGTCGTCAAGAAGCATAACGATCGGAACCTGATGGTCGAAATGGAAGTCGAAAATCTCGACGAACTGGAAAAGCTCCTGAACAAGGGTGTCGATGTCATCATGCTCGACAACATGTCCAACGCGATGATGGAAGCCGCCCTGAAGATGATTCGGGAAAGCGGAGACAGGGTCCTGGTGGAAGGTTCGGGCAACATGACGCTCGAACGGGCGAAGGAAATCGCGACGCTTGGACTTGACTACATTTCGGTCGGTGCCCTGACGCACAGTGTCAAGGCTCTAGACATTTCGATGAGAATCTGATGCCTCGTTCTCGGAAAATTTCGGTTTCGGGAAAGCTTTCGCGCGGACGGGAACCTTTCACCTTTGCGGTCGATGTGGGAAATTCGCACACGGTCCTCGGCATTTTCAAGGGCGACAAGGTCGTCGATCACTGGCGCCTTACGACGCGCAAGGAGACGACATCCGACGAACTGATGAACCGGGTCAGCGGGCTTATCCGTTTTTCGAAAATCCCAATCGAATCCATTACGCACGTCGGGCTTTCGACGGTCGTCCCGGTGCTCGAACGGACATGGGTCAAGGCCTTGCAGACTTTCATCAAGCGTCCTGTCCAGGTGGTCAGTTCCAAGAACTGCCTGGATTGCCCGATAGCCTACCCGAATCCCGGATCGCTCGGCGCAGACCGCCTCTGCAACGTCATCGCGCTCAGGGAACGGGGGTTTTCGGACGCAATAGTCATCGACATGGGAACCGCGACCACCTTTGACGTGATGAAGGACGGAGGCTTTGCCGGCGGAATCATCATCCCGGGGATAAGCGCAAGCTTGGACGTCTTGACCGAAAAGGCGGCTAGACTCCTTCCCGTGAGCATCAAGTGGCCGGAAAAGCTGATTGCGAACAATACGGACGACGCCATTCGCGCGGGGCTTCTGTTCGGCTTCATGGCGGAACTGGAAACGCTTGTGGAAAAGATAAGGAAGGAAATGGGAAAAAAGCGCGTACCGGTCTTTGCGACGGGAGGCTGGGGCAGGACCATCGTGGGCCACACGGAGGTCATCGACACATACGATCCCTATCTGACTCTCGACGGTGTCCGTCTGGTCGCTCTCCGTGGCAACCTGGCGGCAGAAACAATCGAAAGAGACTTGGAAGAGTAAATTTTCTCCTTGACCTTGACGAATGTAAATAAATTTTTATCTTGCTGTCTGGATTTTTTTAACAGCAAGGAGACAAATATGTTTAAGAAAATCGCACTGGCCATGGCTGTCGTCGCATCGAGCAGCTTTGCAACCTACACCTACTTTCCGGTCGGCAATGCCGGAACGGGACAGGTCGAAATCGGATACGCCCACAGTTGGGAAGAACATGACGCGTCTTCCAACACCCTCTTCGTAAAGGGCGAATATGTCGTGATGCCGAATCTCGAACTGTCCTTGCTCGGTCTCGGCTATGTGTTCATGGACGATGGAATCGACGGTACCGACGATACCGACGGATTCACCGCCATGACGATTGGAGCCCGCTACCAGTTCATGCCGTTCCTCATCGGCGCTCTCGATGTGGAACTTCCGCTGAGTTCGGACGATTTCGGCGACTACGATCCGTTTGGACTGTTTGTCGCCGTCCAATACACGCAGGAATTCATCCCGAACCTCGTTCTCGGCTCCGAAGCGGGCGTGGAATACAAGTTCGAAGATGACGATACGGACGAAGGTCTTCTGCTGAAGGTCCAGGCCGAACTCGACTACACGATTGCTTCCCTCGGACTCACCCCGTGGGTCGGTCTCGAATTCGACTACCGCCTGACGGATACGGAATTCGCCTCTCACAGCGCGGACGATTCGGGCGACAACAGCATCTCGTTCTGGGTCGGCGGAAGCTACGCTATCAACCAGATGTTCGCGGTCAAGGCGAACTTCATCCTTACCCGTGGCGACTTTGGCGACAGCGAAACCGTCAATGCGGCACTCGACATCAATTTCTAGGTCTCGAAACATCGCGTTTGCAGAAAAAGGTCCACTTGACGGTGGGCCTTTTTTCTATTCTATGTCAAGATAAAATCGGAGTTCCTATGCGTTGCTTGGTCACCGGCGGAGCCGGATTCTTGGGAAGTCATCTGTGCGAACGTCTGCTCGCAGACGGGCACGAGGTCATTTGCCTGGACAATTTCTTTACGGGTCGTCGGGTAAACGTGGAGCATTTGCGGGACAACCCCAACTTCGAACTGCTCCGTCACGATGTCACGGAACCGATTCTTCTCGAAGTCGATCGCATCTTCAACCTGGCGTGCCCGGCAAGCCCTATCCATTACCAGTTCAACCCGGTGAAGACCATCAAGACTAGCGTCATGGGCGCCATCAACATGCTTGGGCTTGCAAAGCGCGTCCACGCGCGGATCCTGCAGGCTTCGACGAGCGAGGTCTATGGCGATCCGGACGTGCATCCGCAAACGGAGGATTACTGGGGAAACGTCAACCCGATAGGCGTTCGCAGTTGCTATGACGAGGGGAAGCGGGTCGCGGAAACGCTCTTCATGGACTATCACCGCCAGAACCATGTCGATATCCGGATAGTCCGGATATTCAACACCTACGGACCTCGGATGCTTTCGAACGACGGGCGCGTGGTAAGCAATTTTATCGTGCAGGCGCTTCGGGGCGAAAACATCACCATTTACGGTTCGGGCGAACAGACGCGCAGCTTCTGCTACGTTTCGGACCTTGTCGAGGCTCTTGTCCGCATGATGGACCAGGACGATTGCATCGGGCCGGTAAACATTGGAAATCCGCATGAATTTACCATGCTCGAATTGGCGAAAAAAGTCATCGCGCTGACGCACAGCAAGAGCGAAATTTCGTTCCTGAGCCTTCCCGGGGACGATCCCAAGAAGCGGAAACCCGACATTTCCCGGGCGAAGATGGCGCTTTCCGGCTGGGAACCTTCGGTCGAGCTAGACGAAGGTCTCGAAAAAACAATCGCCTATTTTCAATCCGCCTTGAAATAAATTTTATAGATTGAAAAGGACTCTAACCGTTTGAGGTATCTATGAACATGATTGTCGGTGCCGCTATCCTGGTGGCGATTATTGTCGCGATTATTCTTCTCGCGTTCATTGCCAAGTTTTTCAGCCTCTGGCTGCAGGCGCTCTTCTCCAAGGCGGGAGTGAGCATGTTCCAGTTGATTGGGATGCGGCTTCGCAAGGTGCCTCCCAAGGTCATCGTGGATTCCCGGATTCTCAGCTGCAAGGCGGGGATGCCCGTCGATACGAATCTTCTCGAAGCGCACTTTATGTCGGGCGGAAACGTTATCCGTGTCGTCCAGGCGCTGATCGCGGCGAACAAGGCGAACATCAAGCTGGACTTTAAACAGGCCGCGGCGATTGACCTCGCCGGTCGAAACGTCCTCGAAGCGGTACAAATGTCCGTGAACCCGAAGGTGATTGAAACCCCGCGCGTGAGCGCTGTCGCTCTCGACGGTATCCAGCTCCATGCGGTGACCCGCATCACGGTTCGCGCAAGCATCCAGAAGCTCGTCGGCGGTGCTGGCGAGGAAACGGTCGTCGCCCGTGTCGGCGAGGGTATCGTCTCTTCGATCGGAAGCGCCAAGAGCCACAAGGACGTGCTTGAAAACCCGAACATGATTTCGAAGAAGGTTCTCGCTTCGGGGCTCGATGCCGGAACCGCATTTGAAATCCTTTCGATTGACATTGCCGATGTCGATGTAGGACAGAACATCGGTGCGATTCTTGAAACGGACCGCGCGGAAGCGGACAAGAAGATAGCCCAGGCGAAGGCGGAAGAACGCCGCGCGATGGCTTTTGCCGCCGAGCAGGAAATGAAGGCGAAGGTCATGGAAATGCGGGCAAAGCTCGTGGAAAGCGAAGCGCAGGTTCCCATGGCGATGGCGGACGCTCTCCGTTCCGGACATCTCGGCGTGATGGATTATTACAACATGAAGAACATCCAGGCCGATACGCAGATGCGCACCCAGCTAGGTCTCGGGGAAACTCCGGAACCTCGCCAGCCAAACACCTAGTCCGTAGCGATCCTCATGGAAAGTATCCTGATTCTTCTGGCGATTGTCGCTCTCCAGGTCGGAGCCGCTTGGCTCAAGACGCATACCGGTGAACGCAGGAAAACCTCCGAGCCCGCGGAAGAATTGCCCGAGGAGTATCTTGACGAAAGCGAAGAGAATGGCGAACCGTCGGATGCGGAAACTTCGGACTCCCTGCAGGACCTGATCCGCAAGTTTCGGGAAGAGCAGGCGAAGACGCTGGACGATTCCGAAGAACATACCGAGGAAACGCTTCCGCAATATGCCGGTGAGCCGGTTTCCGAAGAGTTGCCGGAACCGGAGCCTGTCTTGGCTTCTCCCCGTCCGTTCAAGCCTGTCGAAAAGGAAAGTGCTTCCGAAAAGGTTTTTGAAGACCGCTTTCCGAGCGTCGCCGAATCGAACCGCTTGCCTTTCCCGGAAAAGAAAGCGGATTCCGAACCGCTTTCGGTTTCCACCGCTTCTGCTGAACCCGAGCCTGGACAGAGCTTAAAGCCAGCGGGGATTCGAACGGATTTCGAATTTTCGAAGGAAAATGCCCGAAAGGGATTCCTCTGGGCGAGAGTCCTGGAAGATCCGCGATTTAAAAGGCGTTCCCCGGTGCCGCTCAGTCGGCGTTAGGAATCAGCAACCAGCAGATGAAGTAGGCGAGAATTCCGGTTCCAAGGGAAACCAGCGTGCCGAGAATCCAGAGGATTCGGACAATCGTCGGGTCGATTCCGAAGTATTCGCCGATGCCTCCGCAGACACCGGCGATTTTTGCGTTCTCGCTTGAAAGGGTCAGTCTTTTCATTTGGGCTTCTTCCGTTTATAAAGTTTATCAATAATGTAGTCATTTTTTCTTTGAAAGGCTCGATATCGTTTGGAATTGATAAAAGGAGATGAGTTTGCGTAACGATGTATTGACGATAGCCTGTTTGTCTTTTTTCTTCATGGCGTGCTCCAAGAATCCAAGTGAAACGGATTTCTTTCATTATGACACATCCCTTTCCTATAATGAAAACCTTCTTGTTTTGGACTCCATTTCGGCATGCATTGATGACGAATTGGAATGGAAACGTTTTTTCAAACAGGATTCCGTTTTTATCGAACGGCAAGGCGATAAGGAAATCATCGTCTTGCCTTCACAGCTTAACACGCTAAGAAAGGTTGTCAAATCTATCGGAATCCATTCTTTTGGGGATACGCTAAAAATCGAGTTGATTGAAAAAGAAAAAGTCCGGGCTTATCGCTGGATTGTCCCGTTTGGGTCTATGGCTCGTTAAATGGAGAACTTGACGGGAAGTATATCAGGACTTTTACAGGAGTTTATGTGTTGGTTAAAGATTAATTCTCGAAATGTCAATAGAGCAAAACCGCACCCATTCGAAATTTCCACCAGTCGTCGTTCTGCATCAGTTTTCCTGGGCTGTATTCCGCAGAATCCCTTGATAAAAGCGTTTTAGCCTTCTCTGTCTGTGTGCATTTATTCGAACAGGCGCTTAGGAAACGGATGCGAAAACACTGTCCCGTTTGGCGTAGGCGGGCAAGGGGGCCTCGTCGAGTGGTTTTCCCGAAGGCGAAATGGTACGTAAAAAAAGATTTTCAAAGATTGTGGCGTCATTTTCGCCTCGAAAAGCGTTATAGCGGGTAGTCTCTCGTTTCAACCATAGGAGGAAAAATGAGAAAAAGACACCTGTGGCAGATGCTGCCATTCCTTTTTACGGCGATTTTGGGACAAGCCTGTTCCGAAGGCGCAAATCCCGGCCCGGAAAGCTCCGGGAACGTTCCCGTCCATTTCGACGTGGCGCGTTCGAGCGTACCGCTTTCGGACAGTCTCGTACTGGATCTGGTCGGACCGGATACGGTTCATGCGGTCTTGTTGGGCGATTCCAATACGTTTAGCCAGAAGCTCGCTCCCGGCGAATGGAACTTTTACGCCAAGTTCTATGCGAACGGGATTCTGGTGGAGCAGGGGGAATCGCAAGCGAAGCTTTCCGCGGGCGACGAGGTTTCCGTTTCGATTGCGATGCACGCCGTGGCGGGGTTTCTCTATGTGCGGATTCCGCTCGGAATCGATAACTCGGCGGAAATCGCTAGCGGCACACTAGCTGTTCGGGCGGAAGGTTTTTCGAAATCCTATCCGTTCGAATTCGGCGAAATGGAAGCTTCCGCGGTGACGGAAATTCTCCGGATCGGGACGGAATATTCCGTACAAATTCACCTGTTCGCGAAAAACGGCGATACCTTGTTCGCTTCGGATTCCAAGGTGACGATCGACGGGGAAAATTTCGCCATCGACTGGCAACTGACCCCGCTTTACGCAAAGATCCAGCTGGTGGTTTCGAGCGATTCCGCGAAGACGCTTTCCGCGGTGGCGCATTTGCCGTCGAAGTTGCGAACGCCAAAGCCCGGAAATCTCCTTGTCACGGAATTCATGACGGAAGGAAAGGCGGAATTCGTGGAGCTTTACAACGCGACCCTGGATACGCTTGATCTGGAAAACTGCGAATTGTTTGCGACAAGCGGAAGCTCGCTCAAGGTGGCGACGGATTCTTCGTTTGCGGCGCGGATCGCTCCGGATTCCTATCTGGTGCTCGGAACGGATTCCTGTGAAAACAAGGATGCTCGGACGGCGCTTTCGATGCCCGGAACCAAAGGTGCCATCGTATTTCGCTGTGCCGGAGAAACAATCGATTCGCTGTTCTATGCGAGTGAAAAAATTGCGGATTCGCTCGGCGTGTCCGGATTTCCGATCGACACCAGGCTGAGCGTGCAGTTGCCGGTCGCGGGTTACAGAAACCGTTCGGATGGAACGTTCTGGTGCGCCGGCGAATTTTCAAAGCATGCCGTGGCTAGCTGCAAAAATTAAAATGATTTGATTCGACTTGACTGGGACTTGGCTTTGAAACGATATTTTAAAACCAGGTCCTATCTTTTGGGAAAATCGTCGGGGCGCCCGCGGTGATGCCTTGGCGGCGGTCTGTGTGGCGGCGGGGGAGGCCCAGGGCGAAATTCGAAACGCCATTCGGAACGGGGGTAGTCGCATACGGAAAATCCCGTTTGGCAAAGATTGCAGAGCGCCTTCTGGGAGCAACCGCCGAGCAAATCGCCCGAAAATTTCAAATCGCTGTAGAAGCGGTGGTTGTCGCAGGCTTGGCAGGAGGCTTCCCATGTTCTGAACGAGCAAAGTTCCGAAACCGAAACCTGGCAGGCGCATTCCGAGCCATAGCAGGTCGCGCAGCGGTAGATTCCTTCGCTGTCGTAGAAACATTTTTTCTTTGAATGGGTTTCCGCTTCGGCGCTTTCCCGCACCACGACACAGGAAGACAGAAAAAGCGTTCCCAAAAGAACGATCAGGCTTTTGAAGAACGCGCTTTTCATCGGATATTAAATGCGGAAAGTCAATATTCCGCTTCGGATTTCAGGTCGCGGTTCATCAGTTCTTCGATGATATCCGCCGGTTTCTTGTCGTTGAAGAGAACTTCATAGACCGCGTTTACGATGGGAAGCTCGACGTGTACCGATTCCGCGAGAGCCTTGGCGCTCTTGCACGTGGGGACGCCTTCCGCGATCATCTTCATGCGTCCCATGATTTGCGCGAGAGTCTCTCCCTTGCCGATGCATTCGCCGACGTAACGATTCCGGCTGTGCTGCGAAAGGCATGTGACGATTAGGTCGCCCATTCCGGCGAGGCCTGCGAAAGTGCTGGGATTTGCGCCGAGGGCGCGTCCGAGACGGCAGATTTCCGCCTGTCCGCGGGTGATGAGCGCCGCGCGGGTGTTGTCACCGGCACCGATTCCATAGAGAATGCCGCTTGCTATCGCGATGACGTTTTTAATCGAACCGCAAAGTTCCACGCCGACCTGATCCGTCGATGTATAGACGCGCAGATAGCCGTTGCTCATGACCTGCTGGACCTTCTTGGCGGAATCTTCGTTGGGGCATGCGGCGACGATAGTCGTATAGACGCGGCGCGAAACTTCTTCGGCATGTGTCGGGCCGCTGAGCGTTACCGTGTGGTCGTGGTCGAGCCATGGGACGTTTTCGAGGATGACTTCGCTCATGCGCTGGTCCGTGCCTTCGAGAATCCCCTTGGTCGCGCAGACGACGAGCGGAATCTTTCCCGCCGGATTCCACTTGGCAAATTCCCTGGAAACGTTTGCCATTACCTGGGAAGGAACGACGATAAGGACGATTTCCGCACCTTCTAGCGCCTTGTTCATGTCGGTCGTGTAGGAGAACGAATCCGGGAAGACGATGCCGGGAAGCTTGTCCTTGTATTGGTGTTCCGTGGAAAGCAGGTCCACTTCCTTCTGCGAGAATGTCCAAAAAGAAACCTTGTGCCCGTTGTCGCTCAGGACCTGGCCAAGGGTTAGTCCCCATCCGCCGGTGCCTAGTACTGTGATATTCATAAACGATTCCTTTCCTTGTGGGTCAATTGGTAAATTACACTTTTTTCCGCTTTTTTCCAAAGCCGTTTTCGGTTCCGTTCAAGAGACGCCGGATGTTCGCCTTGTGCTTGACGATGACAAAGACAGCGACAGTCCAGGCGAGAACGAGGATGCCCGCATGGATCCGATCGTGCGGGTAGATGTCCGGGGCGAGAAATCCGAAGAGGGATAGTCCGGCAAGGGTAATGCACGCGCCGATGCTTCCGACCGAAACGTATTTGGTGGCTACGGTCAAAAGGCTCCAGACGAGAAAAGCGAGCAGTGCCGTAACGGGAGCTAGGGCGAGGAACATGCCAAAGGCGGTGAGAACGCCTTTTCCGCCGCGGAATCCGGCAAAACACGTGAAGCTGTGCCCGATGACGGCGAGAAGCCCGCAGACAAGCGGAAGCCAGTAGTAGTCGGGACCTCCCGAAGCCTTGGACGCTTCGTTGAGGGTGGCGGCAATTGTCGGGGCAAGGAAGCCTTTGAGAAGATCGACGACGACCACGGGGAGAGCGGGTTTTACCCCCAGGACGCGAAACGCATTGGTCAATCCCGAGTTTTTAGACCCGTAGTCCCGGATGTCATAGTTCTTTCCGTTGACGATTTTTGCGACCCAGATTGCGGTCGGAATGGAGCCGAGGAGATACGCTAGCGGAAGAGAGAGTAAACTGTTCAAGGTCTTCGTCCTTTCGTAAGATGAGTTTGCTGTCGAAGTTCAGCCGGAGAGGCGCTCCGTCGAGATGGAAGGCTTCGTAGAAAGTCTTGAGAAGGTAACGCTTGTAGGATTCATCGACGGCGTCGGGAGTCCGCGTTTCGATATCGATGACCGGAGGCTCTACCATGATCTGGCATGCCCGTGTCAGCTTGACTAGGCGTCCCTGGTGTGCCGGGTGGGGAGTCTTCTGGCAGGCTTCGGCAAAGACTTCGGCGAGGCGCTCTCTTCCGAGAACCCGTCGGCAGTTGGCATAGACCGAGCGGATTTCCTGCAAGATGCGGTGTACGCGGAGACCTTCCTTGGCGCTGATCGAGAGCGTGGGAATATATTCGAACATCGGCTCGCGTTCCCGCATTTCCTTGACCATCCTGTCGAAGGACTTTGCGTTCTTGTCCGGGAGAATGTCCCACTTGTTGAGAATCAGGATGAGACCTTTTCCCGCCTGGCGGATGCTCTGGACGATGCGGAAATCCTGTTCGGAAAGCCCGAGTGTCGCGTCGATGACAAGAAGGGACAGGTCGGAACGCCGGATGCTTTCCTCGGAGCGCATGTTGCTGAAAATTTCGACTTCGTCTTCGACTTTTGCCTTTTTCCGAAGACCGGCGGTATCGGTGACAACGAATGTTTCGCCGTCGGAAACAAACGTGCAGTCGATGGAATCCCTTGTCGTTCCGGGAATGTCGGAAACGACGACTCGTTCTTCGCCAAGCAGCCGGTTCAGCAGGGTGGATTTTCCGGCGTTTGGCCGTCCGAGGATAGCAAAGCGAATCGGTCGCTTTTCTTCGCCATGGAGCTTACCCTTGTCGGGAAGGATGGCGATGACTTCGTCGAGGAGCGAAAGACAGGCGTAACCGGTCAGCGCGCTGATGGTTCGAGGCTGTCCCATGCCGAGCGAGAAAAATTCCCAGCTTTCCGAACGGTCCGAGGCAGCCTCGCTCTTGTTGGCGACCAGGAGAACTTGCTTGTCGAGCTTCCGGATCATTCTCGCGAACTGGAGATCGAGTTTCGTGATGCCTACGCGGACGTCGACCATGAAAAGCACCAGGTCGGATTCTTCGATGGCGGCGAAAATCTGGTCGCGAACGTTTGACGCAAGGACATCTATCGTATCGTCCGGTAAAAATCCTCCGGTATCCACGACGGTAAATTCGCGCCCCCTGTATGTCGCTGTCTGGTAATGACGGTCCCGGGTTACGCCTTCGCGATCCGAAACCACCGCGGCGCGACGACCGAGGATGCGGTTGAAAAGGGAGGACTTTCCCACGTTGGGACGTCCGACAATACAGACAACAGGTAATTTAGCCACGTGGAGAAATATAGAAATTAGCGGATATGGGATGGATTGGAGCGAGTCTTTTCGGGCTTTTGGGCATCCCGTCAAAAAATTCCGGTATGGAAAAAGTAAAGTTTTCTTTTCAGGAAAGGGAATAGCTTTATTCTCAGGTATTGCCATGAATTGTCAATTTTCTCGATTTGTCTTCCCGTTTCTTTCTCTGTTTTTCGTCGGGGCGCTTTGGGCGTTTCCGGCGGATCCCACACCCTTCACCGTTGACAACGCAGGCGATTCCCTGACGCTTCGGGAAGGAGGCGATGAACGCTATTCCTATACCCAGACACTCGACGGCTATCTGGTGATTTTGGATTCGAACGGCATTTACCGCTATGCGACGGAAGATGGACTTGCCGGGGCTTTCAAGGCGAAGAATGCAAGTCTCCGCAGCGGCGGGGAAGCCGCCTATCTCCAGGAAATCGACAAGGCAAAGTCCAGAAAGGCGCATTTTAAAAGGAATTCGGACTGGTCGCTTTTTCCCGCGGATGCGGATATTCGCAAGAAGCCGCGGTGGGTGCCGTCGCTCGACACTTCCCTGGACGTGTCCCCGGTTCTTCGGCTCCCGAATCCGTCTGGATATTCCAAGGGGACGAACCGCTTCCCGGTTCTCCTGGTGGAAAATTCTTCGGTAGGAAACTGCGACTCCCTGGCGTATTACAAACAGGTCAACCAGGAAGGCTATAGCGCAAATGGCCATATCGGTTCCGTGAAGGATTATTTCTCGGACCAGTCGAACGGAATCTTCGTGCCGTCCTTCGATATCTATCCGGTGAAGATCGACGGAGCCATGTCGGATTACGCCAAAAAGGAGGGACGTCTCGTCAAGAAGGCGGTCGATGCGCTGCTTGCCCGGTTTCCCGATTTTGACGCTTCGAAATACGATGCGGACGGAGATGGCGAAATCGACGCGGTCGGCGTGATGTATGCGGGGACAAAAAGCGCAGCCAATTCCATGGGAGGCTTTGCCTATCTTTTGCAGTATAGCAACTCGATCAATGACGGGGTGGGAAAGCTTAATGCGGGAAACGGAAAGGTCTTCAACCGCTATTTCATCTTGCCGCAGATGTCTTCTTCTAGCGAACTTGCCCCGATTGCCCAGTTCGTTCACGAATTCGGTCACACGCTGGGACTTTCGGATCATTACTGCGTCTATGCGTCTAGCTGTTATTACGATTTTACGGACAGCGCCTACCAGGCTCCTGGCGTCCACGCCTGGGACGTGATGGCCTTGGGAATGTATAACTACGATTACATGTCGGGAGGGCGCCAGGGAGCGACTCCGGTGGGTTACAGCGCTTTCGAAAAAGCGTTTTTGGGGTGGATTTCCTACAGGACTTTTGAAAGCGCCTGGGATGTAGCGATTCTCACGCCTTTCTATTCGACCGATGTCGCCTACAAGATTCCGGTCAGCGGAACCGAGGATGAGTGGTTTGTCTTGGAAAATCGCCAGAAAATCGGATGGGATGCGCTCCTCCCCAGTCACGGTCTATTGATTTGGCACATTGACTATGACGCGAACGCCTGGAGGCTCGACAGGCTAAACGATACGTCCGGTCACCAGCGAATCGATGTCGTGGAAGCCGGCAACGTGAAAGTGACGAGCGCAAGCAACGGATACTATAACGGAATCTCCAAAAGCTGGTTCGACGACGACCCCTATCCAGGATCCCAGAACGTGACAAGCTTTTCCGCGGTGTCCTGGAATGGTGTCAAGCAGGGCGTCGATCTGTATCACATCACGGAAAAAAACGGAAACATCTGTTTCACTTCAGGAAGCGATATCCCCGTCGGCGATTGCATTGCAAGCAGTTCCTCTTCGGCAGTGAACAGTTCAAGCTCGATGGAAAGTTCCTCTTCGGCAGAGAACAGCTCAAGCTCGATGGAAAGTTCCTCTTCGGCAGAGAGCAGCTCAAGCTCGATGGAAGGCTCTTCTAGTTCGGAAGGTACTGCTATCGCCTTGACTCGCTCGGTGAAAAATTCGATTGAACTTTACGGGACAACGCTTGCGGTAAGCTCGAATGCTTTCGGGAAAAAGCTTGTCCGCCTCTACGATCTTTCGGGAAAGGAAATATATCGTCGCCGGTTTGATGGTTCGACGATGGC
Source organism: Candidatus Methanomethylophilaceae archaeon (assembly GCA_963629575.1). Lineage (GTDB taxonomy): Bacteria > Fibrobacterota > Fibrobacteria > Fibrobacterales > Fibrobacteraceae > Hallerella. The sequence continues at coordinate 222 of CAVGIM010000032.1, read as the reverse complement.
TCTTGACGTGAAAGATTATTCCGGCAAGATGCTTGTCGTGCGGCTTTCGGAAGGAGAACGTGTTCTCATGCTCAGGCGGATTGTGGTGCGCTAGGGAATGTTGAACAGGACAAGAGTGTGAGAGTGTCGCGTGAAGAGTTGGGAGTGGAGATCAGAGCTTAGAACTGAGAGCCTGTTTTCATAATCTTCGAACCAGTACGGCCGCACAGGAAACGTTGACCA
>CAVGIM010000031.1:23296-31941 GCA_963629575.1 Candidatus Methanomethylophilaceae archaeon | reverse complement strand
GCATATGGAGGAACGTGCGACTTTAACGTAATGGTTTACAAGAATCAAAGCTACGAAAAGATCGACGGGATCCACTATATCTTCGGCAACTGGCTCCCCTACGAAGAAATTTTAAAAAACGTCGCAAACAGCAATACGATTGTGGAAATTTTACAGGACGGTCAAAACGGCGCCAGTTTGCGATATTTTGAAGCAGTATGCTACAACAAGAAGCTATTGACAAACAACCCAAACATCAAGAATTTTCCATTTTATGACGAACGCTATATGAAAATTTTCCACGACACAAAAGAAATCGACCCAGAATGGATTTGCCAAAGAGTTTCGGTTGACTATCGTTACAGAGATGAATTTTCCCCAACGAAATTACTGGAACAATATACACATCGCGACAAATAGCTATTTTGTTTTGAAATGACCTCCACAAACGAGCGCAAGACCATCCTTTCCGGACTTCTCTGGAAATTTTCCGAAAGGATTTCCGGACAAGTCGTTTCCTTTGTCCTATCCATTATTCTTGCTCGCATCTTAATGCCCGAGGACTATGGTACCATCGCCATGGTTCAGCTTTTCATCATTTTTGCAAATGTCTTTATCAATAGTGGACTAGGAACGGCTCTAATTCAAAAAAAGGATGCGGACGAAGTCGATTTTTCGACAATGTTCTATTGCAGCCTCATTTTATCGGCATGCCTTTACACAATAACATATCTTACAGCCCCGCTAGTTGCCAATTTTTTTAGGTTGGAAAATCTCGCTCCGATTATCCGAATATACGGTTTGGTTCTTTTTCTCAATGCCTTCAATTCTATCCAAAGCGCCTATGCCTCCAGACATATGCTATTTAAGAAATTTTTTTATTCTACGCTAACAGGAACCACTCTATCCGGAATAATCGGCATCGCATTGGCTTATCATGGTTTTGGAGTCTGGGCGTTGGTTGTCCAGGCGATTTCCAGTACATTTTTCAACATGATCGTTCTCAATTACACCATCAAGTGGAGACCAAGACTTCTCTTTTCCAAAGACAGAGCAAAAAAGATGCTTTCATTTAGCTGGAAAATTCTCTGTGCCGATTTGATAGGAACGACTTTTAACGAAATTAGACAAATCCTTATCGGTCGATTCTATGCGCCCGCCGATTTGGCTTTTTACAATCGTGGAAAACACTTTGCCCAATTAATCGCTCATAATGTAGATTCAACCATTTCTGCCGTCCTGTTCCCGGCAATGGCAAATCACAGCGACAACATGGAGCAAGTAAAATCGATGACAAGGCGTTCCATTTCGGTGACATCCTACATTCTCTATTTTTGCATGTTCCTGCTGGCAATTATCGCCAAACCTCTCGTCCAGATTCTCTTGACCGACAAATGGATTGAAGCGGCTTCCTACCTGCAAATTGTCTGTATGGCACACCTATTTGGAAGCATCTCCATCACCAACCTGCAAACGCTAAAAGCCATCGGGCGAAGCGATGAAGTGCTAAAGCTGGAAATCCTGAAAAAACCAGTCTATCTCTTGCTCATTTTTATCGCCATCCCCTTTGGCGTAAAGGCCTTGGTGCTCACAATGCCAATTTATTCGCTATACGCTCTTTTTGTCAATATGACACCAAATAAAAAAATCTTGAATTACAGCAAAATAGAGCAAATAAAAGATCTTGCGCCCGCAACAGTTTTATCTTTGATTATGGTCATCACCATATATCCAATTTCTCTAGTCATCCAAAATCCCTGTCTTCTCTTGTTCGTTCAAGCTTTTTTATGTTGCTCCCTATACCTTGTTCTTTCCCACCTGTTTAAAGTACAATCCTATCTCTATTGCAAGTCCTTGATTCTTGACCACATCTTCAATCGAAATAAAAATGTCCAAACGTCTTAAAGAATTTTTACTTCCGGTTTTTCTATTCTTTTTTCGCCTGTTTCCTCTGCAAGACAAGGTTGTCTTTCGGAATTTTAATGGAAGAGGGCTTGGAGACGATCCCAAATACATTGCCTTGGAAATGCTGCGTCTCTATCCGAAAATAAAATTAGTCTGGCTAGCCTCCAACCTCGGCGAATCCCATCCGAAAGGCATAAAGTTTATCCGATTCAATTCTATTCGCGCCTATTACCACTTGGCGACCGCAAAGGTTTGGGTGAACAACATCAAGCACTCGTCCATGTTTATTCCAAAACGGAAAAAACAGTTTTACATTCAGACATGGCACTCTACTTTTGGCATAAAAAGAATTGAAGCGGCGGCAAAGCTACCCGACAACTATATTTCAAGAGCCATACAGGATGCCGCGCAAACCGATTTAATGTATGCCAACAATGACTACAGGATGAATATCTACAGAACAGGATTCTGGTACAATGGTCCTGTATTAAAAAGCGATGTTCCCAGAAACTCGATTCTTTTTCAGTTATCCGAGAACAAGAAACAAGAGATTCGATCTTTTTTTTCGATTCCGCAAAATTCAAGCATCGTTCTCTATGCACCCACGTTTCGCGAAGACAAATCCAACGTATCGATCTACAGATTTGATTACCAAAAAATTCTATGCGCTCTAGAAGAAAAGTTCCAAAAGAAATTTATAATGCTGCTGAAATTGCACCCAAATGTTTCACGGCAACAGAGCGCTTTGGCTTTTTCCAAAGATGTGGTTAACGCCTGCGACTATCCTGATATGCAAGAGCTGCTCGCCATTGCGGACATACTGATAACCGATTTTTCAGCAAGCATGTTCGATTTCGGCTTTCTTCGAAAGCCGGTATTTCTCTTCGCCCAAGACTATGAACGGTATGTTCAAAAAGAAAGAGATTTAGATATCGACATCAATGATTTGCCTTTCTCGATGAGCAAATCCGAGATCGATTTGACAAATCAAATCATTGCATTCGAAGAGAAAGGATACATCGAAAAAGTCCATCATTTTTACACGCGATACGGCTTAAAAGATGCAGGCAATGGAGCAAAGACTATCGCCGGAATCATCTATGCTCAAATCGCTTCCCCTAAAAAACTATATTAGTGTCTATGCATTCCAAAACGCACGCATTTCTCGTTCTTGCGCACAACAATCCCTCGCACTTAATCCGCTTTCTTCGTACGCTAGAATCCCCCAGCCACTACTTTTTTGTTCATATTGACAAAAAATCAAGAGAAGACTTTTCCGAATTGAAGGAAATTTCCAATTGCACTGTAATCGAAAAAAGAGTCAGTTGCAATTGGGGCGGATTCAGCCTTGTCAAGGCGACTTTGAACCTAATGAATAAAGCTTATTTTTCCGGACATTTCGCCTATTTTCACCTATTGTCCGGTGCCGACTATTTTTGTTCCACCAATGGACGTTTTGATCGTTTTTTTAACGACACGGATCAAAGCTTTCTTTCCATTTCGGATAGTACACCATTTGAATGGCGCTTGAAAATCTACACGTTCAACGATATCATTAATCGACGCGGAAAATGGAAGAACATTCTATGGCATACGGACGACATTCAAAAGAAATTGCTTAAGCACTTCAAAATTCGAAAAGAACTCCAAGAGCGCTTTTATTACGGGTCCCAGTGGTTTTCTCTCAGCCATGAAATCATTCACTATGTATTGAAGTTTTGCAAGACGAATCCACAATTTGTCCGACGCTTTTACCTTACCTTCGTTCCGGACGAATCCTTTTTCCATATGATTGTCATGAACAGTCCGCTGGCCCACAAAATTACGCAGAACAATCTCCGATTTATCGACTGGAAAAGAAAAGTTCCCAAAGAACCCCTCCCCAGGACACTGGACATCGAAGATTATGACGATATCGTGAAAAGCGGAAGTTTCTTTTGCCGAAAGGTTTCCCAGCCAAAGTCCGCCGGACTTTTGAATAAGCTAGACGAATTGCGGAAGGATGAGCCGATATGAACCAACCCCTGATTTCCGTTATAGTCCCCATTTACCATGTCGAAAAATACCTGCCCCGCTGCCTAGACAGTCTTGTTCATCAATCCTACACGAGTCTGGAAATCATCCTGGTGGACGACGGTTCTCCCGACAATTGCCCTGCCATATGCGATGATTACACTAAAAGAGATGCCCGGATTCAAGTAATCCATAAAGAAAACGGTGGGCTCTCCGACGCAAGAAATGTCGGATTCGATCGTTCTACCGGAGAGTATGTCGCCTTCATTGATTCCGATGACTACATTCATCCCCAAATGCTGGAAATTCTCTACCGACTATTGCTAGAGGAAAATTCCGAAATAGCCGTCTGCAACTTTCAGCCATTCTCGGAAACAGCCCCCCAAAGTTCTTTTGAAAAGATCCAGATAGAATCTCTTTCCGGAATGGATGCGGCAAAGCGCCTTTATCAAAGGGAATATGCAACGCAAGCCGTTGTCGCCTGGGACAAGCTGTATCGACGGCACATCATAGCGAAGAATCGATTTATCGTCGGGAAATTCAACGAAGACGAGTTTTTCTCCTACAAAGCCCTAATACAGGCATCCAGAGTGACATTCACTTCGCAAAAACTTTATTACTATCTAATTCGCCCAACCGGTATTTCCCAGGCAATTACAAATCCCAAATCCCTGGATGGTCTAGACGCAAAGCAGGAAGCCCTTCAATTCTACAAAGAAAACGAATTCCACGACTTGCTTAAATTGGCCGTTTCCAGCTTTTTGAATTTTTCGGCAAAGCGTTATTGCTTTGTCAAAAGGCAATGCGGAAACCATCAAGAACTCTTGAAAGAATTAAAGCTTCGCCATCAAAACGTTTTTCGGGAATTTTCAGGCTTCCTGTCGCGACGCGAACGCTTTCGAGCAATAATTTTTCATCTACATCCATTTTTGTTTTGGTTTTTTATTAAATATGACAAGATAAAATACAAGCATATGTCTAAATAATCCGATGTTCCTCCTGTCAATTTTAGCATACCTTCTCTTTTTTACGCTGCTTTTCCTTATTTTGAAAGGCGATCGGGAAAAGCAATTGCTCGCCCTGCTGCTGGTGAACATTCTTTTTTACATCAACATCGGACTTATCGAAAAGCCCGAATTAACTCCGTATCAGCTTTTACCCTATCTATTTTTCATCAAAGAAGCCTTTTTCAACTTTCACCAGTTCAAGAAGCAACTAAATTCCTTCCCTATCAAATTTGGGCTGGGATTCATCTTTCTTGCCTACTTTGCGACAAGCTGGTCTAACGGTGGCAACCTTCACGATTACTACGAAGTATTCCGATACTGTTTTGACAAGTATGTTCCAATCATCGCCGTATTCATCTGTGCAAAGGAAGTCGAAGAAAAGTCTCTTGTCAGACATCTGTTTTTATTTTTCCTAGTCTTTTGTGGAATGGGATTCATTGAATATCTGCTAAATCACAACTATGTTCGAGAAGCCATTGCCACCGCTTTTCCCTCTACAAGAGTCTCGGATATGTTTGGACCGGCCGGCATTACAAACGGCTTTGGTTCCTCGGGATGGAGAACTCGAATTTCCATAACGACAAAACATCCGACCGTTCTAGGCGTACTGCTGAGTACAATGTTCCTGTTTTCTCTTTCGTATCTCAAGGTTTCTCAAAATCAATTCGATGTTCGCAAGCGGAACCTTGTCCTATTTTCCATAGCTTTCACCACCATCCTTTCTGGTTCAAGAACCGCCATGGGATGTCTCGGTCTCGGTCTTCTGATTTACTTTACGGTTTCTCTATCCTTCAAAAAAAAGCTTCTCGCCATTATCCTCTACGCTGTAGCCTTTTACGGACTATCTTCTGCGGCAACAGCCGCCTTTTCCGCAAAGGAAGGCGGAAGTTCCCTGGAATTGCGACAGCAACAACTGCTGTTTACCGTTATTGAATTTGCAAACAAGCCTTTGTTCGGTCATGGTCTCTACTATACCAATCACACGATCTTGGCTACCGACGACGATGGGAAAAGGGTCAACTTTGACAAGGAAGAAACCCAAGGTCTGGAATCCATCGTTTTCTACGCTCTTCTCGACATCGGTTTGTTTGGCGCCCTGGCTTTGTTAGCCTTTTATGGACAAATACTTCTGTATTTTTTCAAGCACAGAAAAGAACACTCCAGATTGGCGATGCAGGGAATGCTCGAAACTTCCATGCTCGTCCTGTTTCTGATTCTTTCCGGCGAAATCGGCCGCAACACGGAAATCTGCATTCTTTTTATCGGAACATCTCTAGGGCTCCTTCAAAAAGAGATTCTAGCAAAAACCGAAATCAACGATTCTCGAAAATCCGCAGATTCCTAAAACGAATAAAGGAATCTCGCCGCGGCGCAAAATTTTTATCGTTTCCACCATGAAACGTGGAAAAATAGAATCGATCGATTTTCAAATCGGAACGGTCGCGAAAGACAAGAGAATCTAAATCGACAACAAGTTCTCCATCGAACCACGTTTGCAGAATTCCATTTGACAACATCCCGTTTTCGGGTTCCACATCATTCATCTTGACCCGCATCAAGATCTGGTGCCATTTTTCGAGACTGATTCTTTTTTGTGGAATTTTTCCATTCAAATTCCATTTAAAATTATCGGCGTAACGATCCTTTTGACCATAATGGTAAACATATTGCGTCAAGAAGCCATCCTTTTTCCACATCACTCGATTGCTCCATCCATCCGCTTCTTTTGGCTTGTCTCCTCCCGTGTAACATTTTCCGCCACAAAATCCCGGCAACTTTCCGCCATTCCTAAAATCAAAACCCTTTTCGAAAAACACTTCGTACGAGCACCAAAGTTCATCGGCACTTAACGAGTCAAGCGACAAGGAAAACTGAACGGCGCAACCATTTTTTTTGGAAGTGCCGACACATCCTTTGGGATACTTTAACCGCAAAGCGGTTCCTGTAGAATCCTCAATCCACTCCGCCATGGCAGAACGATTGATCCGAGCTACAGCGGCATTTAAATTTTCAGCTGGAATCGGTATTCCCGTAAAAAACAATTGATGGAAAAGAAGAATAAAAAACAATGGAATCATGCCCCTTTGCAAACATCCGTCAATAAGGATTTCCACCTTGGAATGATTTTTGACATTTCAAATCGATGAACAGATTTTAAACAATTCTGCGCAACACGATTTCGGGTTTCGGGATTTTCCATCAGCCAAGTCATTTTCCCCGCAAACCCTTTCAAATTGCCAAAAGGTACCAAGAAACCGTTTTTTCCATCTTCCACGATATCCCGAATGGAAGCATAGCTATCGAAAGCGACCGGAACAACGCCAAACTGTTGCGATTCCGTCAAAGTCAATCCCCAACCTTCAAACGCAGAAGTCATCATAAGCAAAGAGGCTCTCTTGTAAAAGGGGATCGGCTTTTGATTTCCCAAGAATTGTACATGCTCTAGTTTCAACCGTTTTGCCAATTTCCGATAAGAAGGAAGATCTTCTCCATCTCCCACAATACGAAGGACCCAATCGGCAGATGTTCTATTTTTCTCTACCAATTGCCATATTTTCAACGCAAGATAAATCCGTTTCTGTTGTTCTTTCATCCGAGCGACAACAAGAACTTCCTTCCTCTTGGAAGACAATATGTCCACCTTCGCAATCTCTGCAAACGACAGAGGATTCGGAATCGAATAGAACCGAGAAGCGGGAAGTCCCAACAGGCGTCGAAAATCCGATTCAAAGGCCGAAGAAAGAAGCAAGACTTTGGATATTCGCGGAAGAATCTTCGTCCAGCGATTTCGAAATCGTCGAATTTCCTTCCAATAGAAACAAGGATACAGGACGATTCGCAACAATCTTTTGATTTGTGCCGAGACATTGCCAAACGATTTTGTCGTTGCGACACGCCAGGATTTTTTCCACGTCGGAGGCGCCGTATGCCATGCGACGATATATGGAACTTGCTTTTCCTTTTCCCGTAAATACCGGGCGACAACGCCATCATAGGCTAGCTGCTGGACTACAACATCGATCGAATGTTCCGAGAAAAACTTCTCGACACATACAAGCCTTCCCTCGCAAAACAGTTCCGCTCCCGAATCTTCCAGATAGAGTGCCTGGATTCCACATTCCAGAAGACCGTTCATCACCGAAGCGGTGACCCTTTCCACACCTCCTGCGCAAACATCCAACGGCTTGTTGAAAACAAAAAGAACTGTCATTTCAAGATTTCCCGAATCGCATCGAAATTCCGTTTGCAGTTTTCCCTGTCGAAGTACTTGAAAAAATTTTCAATTCGACTTCGATAGACATTCTCCAGCTCGCAATTTCTTGCCAGATAATCTTCAACTTTATCTACTACGCTTTCAATGTCCACTCCAACAGGACCAAAGCCATCCCTATCCGGGTCAAAATATCCCATTCCCTGGTGACCGGAACGATAGGCATTTCTATCGAACTGGAACAAGATAATGGGCTTTCTCATGTAGGAAAAATCGAACTGGACACTCGAATAGTCCGTAATCAGCAAATCACAGTCGATAAGCAGTTTCTGAACATCAAATTTTTCAAAAGAAGCGAATACGATTCTTTCGCTTTTCTCCATAAAGAGGTTCAAATATTTTTGCACTTCAAAATGCGGATAGAAAATCAGCTGGCAATCATACTTTTCCAGCAGTTCCATTAACCGAGCATTTTGGAGCAAGCCTCCAATGTTCCGAAAATATTCAGATGCCCTGAAAACTTTTTCGGA
>CAVGIM010000031.1:22142-23286 GCA_963629575.1 Candidatus Methanomethylophilaceae archaeon | reverse complement strand
TTCGGAGGCTCCCGAAAGAAAATGGCGCCAGGTCGGCATTAACAAGATTTTCCTTGAATTCGAATTCTTTTCGAAAAGAAAATCATAGCGAGCAAAGCCCAACGTTTTCACGACTTCATGCGGATGGCCAAAACATTTTTCGACATATTCCGATTCTCGTTCGGAAACAGTCACGAACAAATCAAACGAGACCTTGTCACGGTGCAACCACGGACCGTCAGCCTGCGTGACCCCGTGTTGCAAAAAGACATATTTCCCGGTCACAAAAATTTTCTTCAATATTTTCACTTTGGACATGCGCAAGAACAAGTTATGTTCCGGAGCGCCTCCAAGTATATGGGCACTGACTTTTACTTCGGCAGCCAAATAAAACAGATAATGCTTCCAGGAACCGAAATCAATCAAGCGCTCTTTTGACAAAAAATTCTTGCAATCGGGGGAATCCTTTTTGATCAAATAGAACGCGTTGATTTCCGGATGCATCTTTCTTGCGTATTCAAAAAGACGAAAGGCATTGTCCCGAGCATCGACGCCACGTTCTGCAAAAACCCATACATGGGAAAAACGTTTCGACCTTTTTACGCATAGAAGGAAAACCTTCGCCAGCAGGCATTTAATAACAATCAAAAGCCACTTGACATATTTTCCAACGCCATTTTTTTTCAATGCGGCTCTAATCATAAAGCGAGATCCATTCCTTCTTGTGAGTGTTCCAGGATCGTTTTTGCATTTCGGAATAGGCCAAGGTCCCCTTCTTCGCAAGCGACTCGCGCGTTTCCCTTTTCAGGGACTCCAAAGTCTTGCACAATGCCAAAAAATGTGATTTCGGAGAATCATAACGGTAAACGAAAGAGCAATTTTCTATTTCCGATTCTCCCCGGATGCAGCCTATTTCCGGGCAAAGCATCGGGGTCCTATAGGAAAAGGCCATCCACAAGGTTCCGGAATTCAAGGCGCTATCCATATCGTAAGGCGTGGCCAAGACATCCGATTGTTCCAGATAATCTCCCATGCAATCGTTTTCGATAAACCGAAAATCGGCAACAATCGATTTGCAGTCACCTATTTTTTGTTGGATCTTTTTTCGATAATTCTCGTCACTGCATTTTCCACAGATCAGCAATACAAAATCCGATTGAGAGAG
>CAVGIM010000031.1:0-22132 GCA_963629575.1 Candidatus Methanomethylophilaceae archaeon | reverse complement strand
CTTTTTTAAATCCGTCGATTAATAATTCCAAATTTTTATACGGTCCGATTTTTCCTGTGGAAAAAATGATTTTCGTTTCTTGAGAAATCCCGTACCTTTGTCGAATGTCTATTTTCCCACCGCCAAAATTTTGAAAATAATCACCGTGGGGAATGCAAGTGATTTTTTTACGAAATTTCTGCAATTCGGGAACTTCATTAACTGTTTCCGCACATAGAACATGAATACGGTCACTCCACCGCATCAAAATATTCATTAGAATTTTTGAATACTTTCGGCCTTTTTTTTGATCATGGGCAACTTTGTTATGAACGGTCCACACAATTTTCTTTTGAAATATTTTTAGACAGCACAAAAATCCTAACCGGAAAATAAAATTAAACAGGCAACGAAGCTCGTTGTTTCCTCGAATGTTTTCCAGCCAGTTCAAATGACAGGTTTTCGCTTCAAAAAACGCCTTTACTTGGCCATGAAGTACTTGATTTACCCCGACAACCCGAAATTCATCGGAAATCGTCTTAGCCAAATTTCCGAGATAGAAATTTTCTGCGGTCTTTGCCTGGGGAAAGAAAAGAACCGTTTTCAATCAGTTCCTCGAAATAAAATCGTCTATCATCTGGACAATGCTCGGGCCATCTTCCGTTTCTTCTTGTTTTTTGGGCAGTTCATGATTATCAAAAAACTTTATCGCATCGGCCAGCTCAGGCATTTCCCTTACAGCCTTGATCAAGCCCTGTTTTTCCAAAACAGAAGCGATCTGCAATTGGTGATCGTCAATATGTTCACCATATTTTTCCAAACGGGTAACAGCGATGGTCTTTTTCCCTAAATTCAAGGATTTAATAATGGATCCGGCTCCGCCATGCGTAATGACAAGACGAGCCTTGTTCAAGTAAGAAGAAAATTCTTCCTGTGTGACATATCGGGCATATTTGCACTTTTGCGGCAAATAATCAGATGTCCCGATCTGCTCAAAAACATCTTCGCGAATAATTCCAGCTTCAATAAGCCTATCGATTTCTTTTAACAGGCGGTTGAACTGGTATTCCCGAGATCCAACACAAACAAAGATCATAAAAGTTTTCTTCCAAATTTTGCATTCGGATAAATTTTCAACAGTGGCTTCCATTGGACAATAAAAAGATCCGCAATCCGATAAAGAAAGCGACCAGCCTTTGTTCCACTATAGACCCGGGAGTAAGATTCGATGTAGATAAATTTTTTTTTGAAAATTTTTGAAAGAATCGCAAAGGGTAGCGCAACCAATGTTCCCGTAGTTACAACGGCATCTGGTTTTTCCTTCATCCAGACCTTCAATGTTCGAATACTATTGATGAACATTTTAAAAACCATTAAAGGATCCTTGACATCGGTCTGAATCATTATATAATTGGCGGAATTATCAAATTTCGTTTTTTCGGAAACAAAGAAACCATCATATTTTTGAAGCAATGGAGACAAGCGTTGCAATTGCAAATAATGACCGCCAGAAGAAGAAACAAAGCAAATCTTCATGCGTTCATTATTCATTCGCATTCTTCCACTTCGCCCTTTCCCACATTCGCCACGTCGAATCCGATTTTACGGAGTGCGGATGCGTCAAGGATGTTTCTTCCGTCAAACACAAAGGCAGGCTTCTCCATGCCCTTGTAGATGCGCTTCCAGTCGAGTTCCGCGAAGCACTTCCATTCCGTGCAGACGACAACCGCATGGGCGCCTTCGGCTGCCTTGTAGGGATCCTCTTCGAACACGACCCGGTCGAGAACGTCTTTTAAGTCACGCTTCGCGTCGGGAATCGCCTTCGGGTCGGTGACGACGGGGCGGGCATGTTCGGCGAGCAGGTCGCGGACGACCAGGTTTGCCGGGCTCTCGCGGGTGTCGCCCGTGTTCGCCTTGAAAGCGAATCCGAAAACGGCAATTTTCTTGTCGGCAATCGTGTTGAACATGCGTTCGAGCATCCGGCTCGTGACGCGGTGCGTCTGCCATTCGTTGATCTTCACGACGCTTTCCCAGTAGGCGGCGACTTCGGGGAGACCGTAGTATCCGCACAGGTAAACGAGGTTCAAGATGTCTTTCTTGAAGCAACTACCGCCAAATCCTATCGAAGCCTTGAGGAACTTAGAACCTATCCGATGGTCCTTTCCCATGACAAAGGCGACTTCATCGACATCGGCGCCGGTACGCTCGCAGAGTGCGCTGATCGAGTTGATCGAGCTGATGCGCTGCGCAAGGAAGGCGTTTGCCGTGAGCTTCGTGAGTTCGGAACTCCAGAGGTTCGTCGTGAGGATTCTTTCGCGCGGAACCCAGTGGGCGTAGATGTCCACTACCTTGGCGAGGGCCGCAAGCCCCGATTTCGTCTGGTGGCTGCCGATGAGCACGCGGTCCGGTTCGAACAGGTCCTCGATGGCGGTGCCTTCGGCGAGGAATTCCGGGTTGGAAAGGACTTCGAAATGGAGCCCCTTGTCGTTTGAATTCAAGATGCGTTCCATCGCCGCGGCGGTGCGGACGGGAAGCGTCGATTTTTCGACGATAATCTTGTCCGAGGAAGCGACTTCGAGAATTTCCCGAGCGGTCTTTTCCCAGTATTGCAGGTCGCTCGCCTTGCCCGCGCCCTGTCCAAAGGTCTTGGTCGGCGTATTGACCGAGACGAAGATGATGTCCGCTTCGCGAACCGCGTTCGGAATGTCCGTGCTAAAGAAGAGGTTCCGTCCGCGTGCGCGCTTCACGACTTCGTCGAGACCCGGTTCGAAGATCGGGAGGCTTTCGCTGTTCCAGGCATCAATGCGCGCCTGGTTGATATCGACAACGGTCACTTTCACGTCCGGACACTTGTCCGCGATGACCGTCATCGTCGGTCCGCCGACATATCCGGCACCGATGCAAAGAATTTTCGTCGAAAAATTCACCATGGCTTAAAATTAGAAACTTTTTTGGTAGGATATATCCCAGTCGATACCGGCTACCCCCCAAAAGTCCACCCCGTTTTGGCCCTCGACGTGATCCAGATTACAATACTTGCGAACTCCCGCACCGAGACGCGCCCGAATTCCGTAGGGGAAAGAAATCCGATACGTGAAATCGACGACATACTGCCGCTCCACGATTCCCGACAAGGCTTGCGTTGCCGAAAGCGCTTCGTCATAATCCACGTAGAGTTCCTTGTCGCCCTGTCTGAGCCAGGCGAATTCCGCATTCCACTTGTGCCGTCCGAGCGTCCATTCCACCGTAAGCCACAGGTCCTTGGCATCCGGGCCACGCCGATACCCGAGCGGATAATCGACAAAGAACATGTCCGCAAAGTCCGCATCGGACTGCGAGCGATAGTTGGAGCGATACAGGCGGCGACTCGAATACTTGAGCAGCGGGAGCCTTTCGTTCCCCGCGGCAGGGTCCGTGAGAACCGCATCCAGGCGAAAGGCGAAAGTCCCGAACCTGTCCGTCTCGATCGTCTGGCGGTAGCCGACCAGATGGCTCAAAATGTTCCGCGTCGAATTTTTTCCGGTTTCCCCGACCGGGCTCTTGATGTCGTCGATTCCCAGCTGGTAGTAGAAGCTCGATCCGCGAATCGGACGAAACCCCAGTTCGAGCGTCGCGTTCGCCTTCGTGTATCCCGTCGCGTAGTTGTCGTGCCAGAACATGAACGGATTGATGGTCCGAAATTCGATCTGCTTGCCGCCGACGACGGACTGTTCGATCACGTAGAACCAGACGCGCCCGAGATCCACGCCCAGACGGTGATAGACGAGCGTCTTGTAGGGCTCCGCATAGACGCGGTTCCGCTGGTTGTCGATTTGCAGGTTCGCCTGTTTCCAGACCTCGGTCGAGGAATCGACTTCGCCACCGGGAGTGGAGGCCGTTCCGTGCAAGTGAGAATTTAAAGAGCTGACGAAAAAATCGTAGCGGAAAATTCCCGGCGAAAAATTCCAGAGAATCGCGTCGTGATAGGGAGCGCCTCCCAGGGCGAGCGTGTTCGGCGAAGGTCCCATGTCCGGCTTGAAGCGTCCCGCCTGGACAAATCCCGCGCCGTATTCCCACTTGGCAAATCCCTCGATCGGGACATTGATGTCGAGGTTGTCGGGCAAGTAGGTCGTGTTCGTCGAAAGGTCGTCTTCGTACCAAGCTTCGATGTCCTTTCGGAGCGGCAAGTCGAAATAGACGGAAAAATTCCGATACCGTCCGCCGAAATACAGTTCGAACATCGGATCAATCGTTTCATACTGTCGTCCCGTTTCCAGCGGAATCTGCAGCCCGCGCCAGTTGATGCCGTAACGGTCGACCGTGTCCGCGGCAAACGTTTTCGCCTTGGGCGCCCCGTAAAATCCGAGGGAAACCCTGGAACCGACAAAGACAGCCGTTTCCGAAAAGGCCGAAGCAAAGAGAAAGACAAACAAGAACAGTGTCGATTTTACAAGCCGCACGGTTTCAAAATATAGACAGATTTCGATGAGGAATATTAGGTGTTGGCGTTTAGTGGATTGTTGCGAGTTAATAGGAATCAGTTGTTAGACGGGAAGAGGGATGGGAGGGTTGAGAGTGGAGTGTGGAGGGTGAAGTGTTCGCTAAGCGATCTGCAAAGCCTTGTACGATAAACGGTCATCCTGGAGCGCGGTCAGAGCCTAGAGCTTGGAGCTTAGATCTGAGTTCTCCCGACTAAACTCTGGCACGCCCCTCGCCGGGAAGGCGCCCACTCCACCGCCAGGCGGAAACAGGTCGCTTTGCGACAAAAGTCTAGACGTGAAACGTCAAAAGCCTTTCGGCAGAAAGTAAAAAGCCCGCTCTACGTCTCTAAGCTCTAAGTTCTCTGGACTAAGCTCTGAACATCAGGTAGGCGCGCGCCAAACCATCTCCGCATAGGGGAGCTCTTCAAAGCCGGACTTTCGATAGACGCGAACAGCCGAAACATTCTCCCTTTCCACTTCCAGACGGAGCAGGCAACAGGAAAACTCTTCCTTGACAAAGTCTAAAAAGAGGCTCCCGATTCCCATGCCGCGAAACGAATCCTTCACGTAGATGTCCTCGATCCAGACGGTCCTCTTTCCAAATTCCGTGGAATAGCCGAACGCGAGCATCGCATAGCCCGCGAGAACGCCGTCCTTCAGAAAGACATAGCCCGTCGCAAAGGGAGAATCTCCCACGCATTCTTCCACGTCCCGGCGAAAAATCTCCTCGGAGCCGTTCGTGAAAACGGCGGGAGAAGCGTAAAAAGTCCGCATCATCGAAACGACCTGTTCCCCATCGTCACGATCCATCTTTCGAATTTGAACGGCCATCTGAAATTCTCCTAGAAATGTGGATTACACATAAACAAAGTTTTTTTCGTCGAGCTGCGGATTGCCGTCGAATCGGTAAGCGGCAAGGACTCCGGTTCCATGGCAAGAAGCGACGCTGTAATCCAGGCAGCAGATGTTCGATCGGAAAAGTTTCGGCAAGCCTTCGAGCCAGTAGTGTCCAAAGAAATCGGGGCGTTCCGATTCGGCATAAAAAGCTCTCGACAGAATATTTCGGTGAAGACTCTGGGCGGGAATCATGGTGCCGGGCTGGAACGCGAGATCGCGGAGCGTTTTCCCTTCGGGATCTTCCCACCACTTGATGCGCGCGCGAACGCGACGGACACCTTCGCTGTCGAAATAGAACGCACCATTTTCCAGGGAGACTTCCGGCCCCTGGACCGTATCCGACACGGCCTTTCGAAGATTCTCTTTCCGAAAAATCCGGAAAAGATTTTCCGAAGAGCCTATCGTCTCGCAATTTTCACGGCGAAGGATCCGGATGCTTTCGTCGCAAAAGCAGGCGTGTTGCGCCCGAAACGTCGGAGTTTCCAGAAACAGGGGAAGCGTCAAGAACCAGTTCAGCACATCGAAAAATTCACCCTGAGAATTCCGATAGGATTCGAGCGTTTTCGCATGAATCAGAATCTTGCGGATGCTGTGTTCCCGGAGATAGCCACCGCCGCGTTTTCGCTGCCAAAAGCACAGGGCGTTAAATTCGTGATTTCCAAGAAGAGCCTGCGCCGCGCCAGAGTCCACCATTCGTCGGACAATGTTTACCGTTCCGCGAACGTCGGGACCCCGATCGATGTAATCTCCCAAAAAGACAGCGGTATCGGTCGGATGGCGATACGCGCCATTACTTTGTACGTATCCCAACTTTTTGAGAAGCTCTTCCAGCCTTTCCCGGTGTCCGTGGATGTCGCCGATAAAGTCTATCACAGCGTTCCTTCCTTGAAGCGCCGAATCATCGTGCCGGAAACGCTGAGCCGCCCCGTATATTCTCCGATTTCTTCGCGGGGAACCCACTTTGCAAAGGAAAGTTCCGACTCCTGCACGGTAATTTCCGGAGAGCCGGAAAGCCTTGCCGTAAAGCCAGCGATAAGGGAATTGGAAAACGGCCACGGTTCGCTCGCCACATACCGAATGTCCTGAATGGAAATTCCCGTTTCTTCCCGAACCTCTCGCGCGGCGGCCTGCTCTAGCGACTCCCCGACCTCCACAAAACCCGAAATCAGGTAGGGCTTCGGGTCGGGATTATTCAGGTTTCGCGCCATCAGAAGCTTGTCTTCCCACGTGACGGAAACGATGACGACCGGGCAGATCTTCGGATAGACGGTCGTTCCGCAATGTGCGCAGACAAAGGCCCTCTCGTCGGATTTTCGCGCCATCGGGTTTCCGCAATGTCCGCAAAAACGGTTCGCCTGTTCCCACCGAGAAACGTGCGCCGCGACCGCTCCGCCAAACGCAAGCGACAGTTCGGGCATCGTGCGAAAAAAGCGATTTCCCGTAAATTCAAACTCAAGGGAGCCGATAGCAAAGTTCCTGTCCGAGGAAAAGAAGGCGCTGTCGTCAATGGAAAAGAGATAGTGCAAGGATTCCCGAACTTTCGGGCATGCGTTCTCCGCATCCGCTACGGTCGGAATGCAAAGGGACATTCCCGACTTTTTCAGCAGGACTTTCGTCCCCTCCGTATAGACCACAAAATCGGAGAGCCTCGGTTTCTGGACACGAAACTCGTTATGCAGGATATGCGGCGCGATTTCATACATCATACGCGGACATTCTCCCTCTTGTGTTCCTTGAGAAAGGCGAGAGCGCGACTCTTGCGACGGGCGTGTTCCTGCAAATCGACCGCAACATCGAATTCATCGACAATTTCCCTGCCGAGAATTTCCTCGAGAACATCTTCTAGTGAAGCGAGACCGGCGATGCAGCCGTATTCATCGACGACGGCGACGATATGACCGCGCTGTTTCAGAAAGCGGAGAAGCAGCTTGTCGAGCGAAAGACTGTCCGGGACAAATTGAATGGGGCGCATCAGCTTTTTCAGCGGCACGTCGCGCTTTCCTTCCGCGACCAGATTATAGACGTCGCGTCGAAGAACCAGCCCGACCCACTTTTCCTTGTCCGCGGGATCGTAAAGCGGAATCCGGGAAAATGGCCAGTTGGGATTTTTATCCAGTTCCGCGCCAATCGTGCTGTCGAGAGGAAGCGTAAAGGCCACCTGCCGCGGAGTCATGATTTTTCGGACAAGGACCGATTTCAGGGAAAGGATGTTCTTGATGACTGCCGCCTGCTGCCTATCGAGAACTTCGTCGCGAAGCCCCAGGTTGACAAGACTGTTGATATCCTCGACACTCACTTCCGGGTCCTCGTTGCCACTTTTTGTCCAGCGTTTCGTGATAAACAGACAAAGCTGGATAAGGCCGGTGTAGGACAAAAGAATCGTGATATAGTACATTGGAACGGCGCAGATGGGACCGACGCGTTTCGCCTGCTTGACGCCGATAGTCTTTGGCGAAATTTCACCGAAAAGAAGAATCAGGATGGACATGACAATCGGAAGAATCACCTGGACGGTCATGTTGAAATGCGCGACGGCAAAGGAAGTCGCGAGATACACGCCAAGCGTATTGGCGACCGTGTTGAAAATCAGGACGGACGCGATGTATCGATCGATATTGTTCTTGACATGCGCAATGTAGCGCGCCGTAAAGGCGCCTTTCTTGGCGAGGGGTTCCACGCCGGACACGGGAAAACTGTAAAAGGCCGCCTCGGTAAAGGAACAGAACGCGGAACAGCCCAGGCAAAAGATCGTAGCGAGAATCGTAAGCAACATATTTTAAAAATAGGAATTAGGATTCAGGAGACAGAAGCCAGAAATCAGAAAGTCAGGTTCCAGAAGAATCCGAAAACGGCGAATCGAATACCCGAAGGACATCTGACGCGTGCCTTTCCGGGTCTGCAAGCGAACTCTTCACAAGTTCGCATAATACAGGCGGATTTCCACAAAGTTCCCTTTCGATATTCGGAATCGTCAGAAATTTCGTGCGAAGAAAAAGCTTTCCCAGAATATATGTCAAGGGATCGATTCGAGATGCCGCGACACAAAAGGTCTTGGTCTTGAACGCTTCCACAATCGCAGTCCCGGGCCCCGCAACGACAAGCTTCGCGCGACTTATCAGGGAAAAGCGCTCCCGGGAACTCGAAGGCGAAAGAATGACGGGAAAATCCGAAGGCAAGCGTTTTTTCAAGAAGTCTTCGGTGAAAACCCGCGAAGCGACAAATCTCGCCGACACACCCTTGTCTCTTAACTTGTACGCAACCTTTACGTAAAGCTCTAGATTGCGACGAATCTGGGAAACGCGACTTCCCGGATAGAGGAGGGCGACATTTTCCCGCGAAACGGGCAAGGCGCTCTTTTCGAAAGGATCGAAAGGATGCGGAATCTTCCGGACATGCAGTCCATGCTTTCGGTAAGCCTTGCATTCCACATCGAACATCGCTCGAATTTCCACGTTTGAACGCGCCTTCGGCGTTAAAAACTTTCGAATCCGCTTGGGCTTCCACGCCCAAATCTGCGGAGGCTCCACGTAAATAACGCGCTTGTCGAGTTCGAGGGCACGTTTCATCAGCCCGAGATTGAATCCCGGATAATCGACCGCGACAAGTCCACGACAATCTTTTTCACGCAACAAATCGCTTAGCGTCGAAAAATGCCTTTTCAGCTTGCCGAAGCGAAGAATGGAATCCAGAAATCCGTTTACAGGCAGTTCGTCAAACGGGAGAACCGTTTTCAGACCGGCTTCTTGCATCCGGTAGCCGCCGGAACCGATTGCATCCATGCCTTTTGCGGAAATTTCCCGAACGACGGATTCCCCGAGAATGTCTCCGGAATCCTCTCCCGCGCAAAACAGCCAAAAGGGCCGTTCCAAGATCAGCCCTTGACTTTTGCCGATACCCAGACATTCGCCGCGCCGAATTCCTTCTGCAGCCATTCGAAAATATCTGGCGTGTAGGCGATTTTAATGACCTGCGCCCGAAGCGTGTGGACATGTCCCGAAAGGGTTTCCACATGAAAGACGACTTCCGCGGCGTGCTCTCCGGGGAGAGCCTGCGCCATTTCGAGCCTTTCGAGAATCGCGTTCATGCGTTCCTCGACAAGTTCCATCGACGAAACGGTCACATGGATAAAGTTCACGAGGCGCGACCGAACCTCGTCCATGGAAAACGCCTTATCGACGATGATTTGCAATTTCGACGGGTCCTGGTTTTGCGGCGTAAGCTTTCCGCGAACAATGACTCGGTCGTCTTCGCCAAAGTGGTCCCGGCAACGCTCCCAGGAATCCGGCGGGAAGAATATCGAAATTTCTCCCTGAAAATCCTGCAAGGTTCCGGAACCCATCGTCTTCGTCTCGTCCTTTTTGCTCTGGAACGAGCGGAGGCCCGTGATGATTCCTCCCACGCAGACCGTCGCCTTGGGATTCTTCGAAACGATTTCGTCCAGTTCGCTTTCCGCAAGGCTGTTCGTGGTGAAACCGCGAAGTTCCGGGCGACACTCGTCGAGAGGATGCGCCGAAAGATACAGCCCAAGGACATCGCGTTCCTTGTTCAGAAGTTCCATCAATCCCCACGGCTGCGCTTCTTCGTAGGTTTCGTCCATCCGCACTTCGGGCTTTTCTCCGCCGCCCATCAAATCGAACAGGGATGTCTGCCCGGCATCCTGTTCCCTGCGATGACGGTTCGCGACGTCTATCGCCTTTTCGACGCTCGCCATGAGCGTCGGCCTGTTGGGCGTCGTCGGAGACATCTTGTCGAAGGCTCCCGCCATGACGAGACTTTCGAGAGCCTTTCGGTTTAGCGGCGGGCGTTTTTCCACTTGAGCCGTCTGGTAATCGCCGACACGCTTGCAGAGTTCGAAGAGCGTCCTGTAGGGTCCGTGGGCTTCGCGTTCCGCGACGACATCTTCGACGACGGAAAGTCCCACATTCCGGATTCCCGCGAGACCATAGAGAATCTGCCCGTTCCCGTTCGCCGAAAAGACGCCTAGCGACGTGTTGATATCCGGCGGAAGCACCTCGATTCCCATCCGCCTGCATTCCTGTACGATTGTCACGATGTCTTCCGTCTTTCCCATCTTGGACGTCATCGAAGCGGCCATGTATTCCGGGCCGAAATGAGTCTTTAGGTAGGCGGTCTGGTAAGCGACATAGGCGTATGCGGCCGCATGACTCTTGTTGAAGGCGTATCCGCAAAACGGAAGCACCGCATCCCAGACTTTCTGGATCATCGCCTTGTCATAGCCGTGCGAAATGCACTTTTCCTTGAATTCCGGTTCGAGCTTCGCCATTTTTTCCGGCATCTTCTTCGCCATGATTCGACGGATATTGTCTGCACCGCCGAGCGTGTAGCCGCCGAGGATCTGCGCAAGCTGCATCACCTGTTCCTGATAGACGATAACCCCGTAGGTTTCCCCGAGAACAGGTTCCAGATCCTTGTGATAGCAGTCGATTTTTTCCGTGCCGAGCTTCCGCGCGATAAAGTGCGGGATCTGTTCGATAGGCCCCGGACGGTAAAGCGCGTTCATCGCGATGAGGTCGCTGATTCGGGAAGGTTTCAATTCGCGCAGATACTTCTGCATTCCCGGAGATTCGAACTGGAAAACCGCCGTCGTCATTCCCTTGCCAAGAAGCGCGAACGTTTCCTTGTCGTCTGTCGGGACCTTGTCCATGTCCAGCTCGATGCCATGCGTTTTCCTTACCATGTTCACCGTGTCCTGGATGATGGACAAGTTGATGAGACCGAGAAAGTCCATCTTGAGAAGCCCGATCGTTTCGGAATAATGCTTGTCGTACATCACGACAGGCGTGTCCGAGGGAGCCGCCCGGTAAAGAGGCGCCAAGTTGTAAATCGGGGTCGGCGTGATGACGACGCCGCAAGCGTGCACGCCGGTCTGTCGCGGAAGGTCTTCCAGGCGAAGCGCGATATCCCAGAGTTCCCGGTAGGATTCGCGGCTTTCGATGACCGCGTGAAGAGGCGCCGGATCGTAGTCCGGAGCGACAGGCGCGCCCTTTTTCGTCTTTCCCGTCCACGCTTCGCTAAGACTGAAATTCAGGACCCGTTGCGGAAAGAACTTGATGATGGCGCCCGCTTCGCGATGGTCGATGCCGAGAACGCGCGCAACGTCCTTGATGACCGCCTTGGACTTGAGCATTCCATAGGTGATAATCTGGCCGACGCAATCCGCTCCATATTTCCGCGTCACGTAATCGATAACGCGACCGCGGTCCCTGTCCGCAATGTCCGTATCGATATCCGGCATGGAAACGCGCTCCGGGTTGAGGAAGCGTTCAAAGAGAAGTCCGAACTTGAGCGGGTCGATGTTCGTGATGCCGATGATGTAGGTGACGATGGAACCCGCAGCGGATCCGCGCCCAGGTCCCACGGGAATTCCATGTTCTCTCGACCAGTTGATGAAGTCCCACACGATGAGCAGATAGCCGGCGACGTTCATGTTGCGGATGCAGTTCAACTCCTTATAGACGCGATCGCTCACTTCCGTCCCGCACTGCGGATACTGGAGTTTCTCGTCGGAATAGCGCCTTTCGAGACGCTCCCGGCAAAGATGGATCAGGTATGCGTCCGCATCGCCGCCTTTGCGGCAAAGCTTGTCGCGCTCCATGATTTTCTCGACCGCGTCCCTGTCTTCGGCGGTAAAGGATTCGACGGTCCTGTCCTCGTGACTTTTCAGATATTCCTTCGAGGCCTTTTCGAATGCGCCAGGATATTCCTTGGCGAATTCCTCGTCCATCACCCGATAGATTTCCTTGTATTCCTCGGACTCCAGAAACTCCTTCGGAATCTGGTAGCGCGGCCAGAAATCGTCGCCAATTCCCGTCTTCACCTCGAACTGGCAACGCGAAGCGATTTTCTCCGTATTGTCGATAGCTTCCGGAAAATCCGCAAAGAGGGAACGCATTTCCGATTCGGAACGAAAATAGAACTGATCTGTCGGAAACCGCCTATCGGTAAATTCCTTGAATTTCTCTACCAGGGAAATGCAGCGCAAGGCCTTGTGCGCCACGGCATCCTCGCGCTTGATGTAATGGACGTCCCCAACAGCGACAAGTTCGCGCGAAAGCTCCTTGGCGAGCGAGACGGTGAACAGGTTCAGCGTCTTCTGGAGAGCGATTCCGTTATCGCAAACGGAAAGATACAGATGGTCGCGATCGAAAATCCTGTCAAGAGACTCGATATACGCCCTGGCCTGGGCTTCCCGGCCCGCCACGGCATTTGAACCGTAACGGCTGAAATAGTCTCCGGCGAGAGCGATGAGACCGTCCCTGTGCGCTTCTACAACCGAAAGAGGCACCGACGGAATTTCCGACCAGCGAGACGATTCCTCGTAGCGATAACTCACGATGCGGAGAAGGTTGTAATAGCCGGTCTCGTTCTCGACAAGAAGAGTCAAGCGTTCATAGCTCTGCGTATCCCTCGGATTGCACCCGGGCGTATCGATATAGACATGACAGCCCAGGACAGTCCTTATCGGAGAAAGTCCCTTTTCCTTGCGCTTCTTGTTCAGGGCCTTTCCGCGCTCCTGGAATTCCAGGATGCCGAACATCGTCCCATGATCGGTCAATGCGACAGCGGGCGCGTTGTCCGCAGCCGCGGCGGCAAAGATATCGTCAAGCCGGGCAGAAGACTGTAGAACGGAAAATTCCGAATGCAGCTGGAGATGTACAAAACTCATCAAAGGCCTCGTCCGTCAAGTGCGCGCCATCCGAAGTTCCGCAATCGATTCGAGCGGCAGATCCAAAACCTTTTCGCCCGGCTCGAGAACGATTCTCGCGATAAACGGAACCTTGGAAAAATGCAACGATTCGACTTTAAATCGAATTTCGCCGGGAAGCTTCGGCAACTTTACGTTCTTGACTTCCTTTTTCGAAAGCTTCGCTTCCAGGGAACCGCCCGTAGAACGCGCGTAGCGCAAAACCTTGAAGAGATCGACCATGGCGAATTTCTGGAAATCCCCGCCATACTTGGTCGTTTCCAGAGCGACGGAGACGGACGTTCCGTCGATTTCGGGCTTGAACAGGGAATCGGGTTCGCCGTTTTGCGGCCAGCGCAACCAGAAAGCCTTGCTCCAATCCGCATTGTGAAAAGGCTCTACCGGAACCGCGCTTGCCGAGACCGCAGGCTCTAAGCCGTAATGCTTCAGAAGATCGCGGATCTTCGCTTCGAATTCCGGCTTGACGATGAAACCGTAGCCGGGAATCGCCTCCTCGACCATTTCCATGAACTGCGCAAACTTTTCAAGCGCTTCGCGAATTTCCGCGCGGTCGATTTTCAGAATGCGGACCGTGCTGAATGCCGAATCATAGTAGCATGCTTCCCATTCGTGCATCGCTTCGAGCACGTTTGCGGGGGCGCTGATCCAGCCTTCGAAACTTTCGACGGAATCCTTCGAAAATCCCGTTTTCAATCCGTTCAAGAAGGAATCCCGAGAAACGGCAAAGCGAAGATACGGCTCATCGTTCTGTATGTCCGCAAGACAAGCCGACATAAACAGAACGCGCGGAGCGCTCTTCACCGAAATGACCATTTCAAAGTTCGGAAGCGTCGAAATCTGGGCACCGAGCATCGGCGTCGCACCGGCAGAAAGCCATTCCTGAGCCCAGGAGGAAAGTCGGACAGCGACGATTTTCCCCGAATGGACGGAAAATTCGAGCATACCCAAAAGCCAAAGTTCGGCAAGCGGCTTGGGAAGTACAGACCAGCAGACATCGTCCGCGGAAGGCATCCGAAAGGTCGGATCCAGGGTCCAGAAAATGCGCTCCGCATGGATAGCGGAAACGTTGCGCTTGATGGAAAACAGGGCGTGCTTGAAAAAATCGTTCGCACCGTGAAAGCGCCGCTTAATCCACCACTCGAGAATTTCGTTCTTGAGCCGAAAGCCGTTGTGCTTTAAAAAATCCAGAGCGACATCCGTTACGTTCAAGTCCATGCCGCGCTGTTCTATCCATCCGCTTGACGACAGAAATTCCATCAGGAGGACGATTTCCTCGCGAGAAGCTTCGGCGGAAAGCGGTTTGGAATAACGGAACGCCTCTTCGCAAAACTGTATGGAACGGCGATGCAGGTTTCCGGTCCCGTTCATCTTCATTTTTCCAAGGCGCACAAAGGAAAGCACCAGAGAGAGATGCCAGACGAGCATGTCCTCGTAGCTGAAAAAACGCATTTTTTCGTCCGGAGCGCATTCTTCCGTCGCAAGCAGAACGCTTTTCAGAAAATCGTCAAAGCCAAGATAGACGTAGGAGCCTTTTTCCGTCTTGGAACGCCACAGGTAAAGTTCCTTGGCGGATTCGAGAAGAAACGGTTCGACTTCGTCACGCTTGTTCGCCGGAGCGGCCAGACGCAACTCGTTGATTTCGAGCCCGCGACTTTCGCTGTGATAGACAAGAAAAAGGCAGAGACGCTTCCACGGTTCGAGCGAAGCATAAAACTTTTCAAATCGCGCGGAATCGGCAAAGAATTCCAGCGTCTCCGAAAGGATCTTCGCATTGTTCAGCAGCCCCTTGGAACCGAACGCCTTGGCGTGCAATTCCTTGAGCTGGGGTTTGGCCATGTTATTTAAGAAATCCTTGACAGCGAGCATAAAATCTCCAACAAACAGAGGCCAAAGATAGAAATTTTAACGCCCTAGAGACCGAGCAGGGACTTTAATTCTTCAAGGCTGTGCGCCACCTCATGCTTGCCGTTCCAAAGTTTCGTAAAGCTCTTTCCGTAAGCCTCGCCGACAAGACGATTGTCAAGGAAGAGCGCAACGCCGGAATCGGATTCGCTTCGAATCAGGCGACCGAGACCCTGGCGAAGTTCCAGCACGGCTTCGGGAATGTAGAGGTTTCGGAACGCATTTTCGCCTTTCGCCTTCATCTTTTCCGAAAGGCTCGCAATCAAGGGATTCGACGGATTGGGGAACGGAAGCTTCGGAATGACGAGCAGTTCCAGCGCATTTTCGGGGAGGTCGATTCCCTCCCAGAAGACCTGGCAGCCGAGAAGGCAGGCCTCGCGTTTTTTCCGAAACATTTCCACCAGGCTGTCCATGCCGCCGTCTATCTGCTGGCACAGAAGCAGCTTGTCCCTTGCGGCAAAATGCGGAGCAAGCGCGTCGTGAACCTTTGTCATGCTCAAAAGGCTCGTAAAGAGAACGAGCGCGTTTTTCCTGTTTTCGGGGAGAATCTCCGAAAGAACGCTTTCGAGAGCCTTCTGGTATTCGGGAACATTCGGCTTGGGCAGAAAATCCGCGATGACGATTCGACGATTTCGGTTTACGTCAAAATCGGAAGGATAGGCGCGGACAAACGGTTGTCTGGATTTCGGGAGCGCGGGATCGAGCATTCCCATGCGATGTTCGAAATATTCGAACGAACCTTGCACGGAAAGCGTCGCCGAGGTAAACGTCGCGCTCCTTATCCACGGATAGAACTTTTCGGTCCACGGCTTTCCCGGGTAGAGCGGAATCGCGCGGAGAATCAACGTATGCGGATTTCCAGGTTCTTCCATGTAGAACACCCAATCGTCCTTCCCCGCCATGACGATGAATCCAAAGTCCTCGGCAAAGCGCCCGATTTCCATCGCCGCGCCTTCCAGGTTCCGCGAAAGAAGCACGAGAGCCGGAATATTCCGCAAGCTTTCGCTAAGGCTTTCCGAAATGGCCTTTGCCGAATGGCACGCCTCTAGAACCGGCTTCGGATCCGTATCGTACTCGGCAAAGATTCCCGACGAAAAGCGGAAACCGTCCGTCTTGCGCTTGAAAACCTTTTTGCCGAGCTTGAGAAAGAACCGGTGGAGCGACTTTTCGCATTCCGCCGTAGCGACCCGCAACCGCTCGCAGGATTCGAGTAGCGAAACATCCGCATCCAGCTTTCTCAGCTGCGCTTCGATTTCCGCGACAAGCCCCTTGTCCTGTTCCTTCGGGTGCACCAGGATTTTCGTAATGTTCCGCAGACGGAAAAAGCGCACCGTCTTTCCAAAACTGGAATGGCTCATCGAAGGCAAGCGGTGCGCCTCGTCAAAGACAATATGATCATAGGCGGGAAGCAGCGCAAAATCCAGGGAAAGATCCGACAGAAAAAGCGAATGGTTGATAAAGAGAAGGTTCGCCTTCGCCGCCTGCCTGCGCACGTTTAGTCCAAAGCACTTGCCATAATGGGGACATTTTTCGCCAAGGCACGTCGAAGCGTCGCTCGAGAACTTGTTCCACAGCAGGCGATTCCGGGAAAGATTGAATCCCGTATTTTCGCTGCCGTCGCCCGTCCGTGTCTTTTCTACCCAGGGAACGAGCGTCATGAACGATTCACGCTCGTCGGGCGCAAGCAGTACATCGGGAGAGTCGAGATGTTCCTCGAACTTTCGAAGGCAGAGGTAGTTTCCGCGGCCCTTCATCACGAGAGGAGAAACCCGATTTCCGAACAGCTGCGCGATCATCGGAAAATCATGCCGAACGAGCTGTTCTTCGAGCGTTCGTGTCGCCGTGCTGATAACGACCCGCTCCCCGGAAGCCGCCTTGAGCGCGGCGGGAACGAGGTAGGCGAGCGTCTTTCCCATGCCCGTTCCCGCTTCGAGAACCGAGATTCCGCCCTTGTACATGTTGCGTTCCACGACTTCCGCATAGTTCGCCTGGGATTCGCGCGGCCTGTAATTTGAAATCGTCTCCGAAAGCTTCCCGTTCTCCGCAAAGAATTCCCTTACCCGCGGCAAACGCTCGCCCGGATTCCGGGCTGGCGACGGAACCTCTTCCGGATCGAGTGGAGAGACTCTTTCGTGCGACGGAACGGCATCTTCGAAAATCCGCTCCCAGACGGTTCCCTGCGCAAGCCGATAGAGATGGTGTTTCGCAAACGAGTCAAAGGATTCGATTTCCCGGAGCGCCTTCCAGAAAAGCTTTCCGCAGGCATCCGCATCGGGAAGGGCTCGGTGCGCGCGTTCCCGCGGAATGTCCAGATACGAGACAAGCGTTTCCAGCTTATGGTTCGGAACCGTCCGAAACGCGATGCGCGAAAGGACAAGCGTATCGAACACGGGATTCGAATCGATGAAAATTCCCACCTTGGCAAAGGAACTTTTCAGAAACTTCGTGTCGAACAGGGCGTTGTGCGCAACGAGAGGGTAATCGCCCAGAAACTTTCGAATCTCCCCGGCGACGCTCGCGAAGTCCGGCTTGTCCGCCAGGTCCGCATCGGAAATCCCGGTCAGCGAAGCGATGAACGGACGAAGCTTTTGCGCGGGCCTGATCAGGAAATCCCTGTTCTCTACCGGTTCGCCGTTTTCAAAGCGCTCCAGGGCGACTTCGATGATTTCATCGTGTTCAAAGTCAAGCCCGGTCGTTTCCAGGTCTAGTGCGATATACACGTTCGGTTTCATCTGGTTCCTTTATTTCTTGCCCGCCGAAAGAATCGGCAAGCGGGATTCGATTGCTTGCAAGGTATTTGCGCCGCGTTCGATAACAAGCGTATCCGCCAGGGCGCGCCACGGCATTCCGTAATCAAATTCAAACAGATTTCCGGCGTATGGCGTATCCAGGGAATCCTTCGTCTGAAAATATTCCATCAGGTATTTTCCCTCGACCAGGTCATCCATCCGAAAATTCCCGTCAATCGTACAGTTCGCCGTCACGAGGACCTCGGAATCGACCTTGCGAACGCGCACCCGGGTTTCCGTCGAAGCGCCGGGAATCTTCCCCGAGAGGCTCGAAAGCTGCAACTTCGGGACAGTTTCGAACTTCACCCATACCCGCGTCTTCTGCGTCACGACCGTATCGCGCTTTCCCGTCACGGAATCCGGAGAAGAAAGCGTCGAATCGGCATAGCGTTCCAGAAGCTCCACTTTTGCATCCGTCTGGAATCTTTCGTCGCCAAACACCAAAAAGCGAACCGGATCCTTCCTCGATATTCTCGCCGGAAGCGTATCCTTGTTCTGGACAAATATCAAGCGCTCCCGAAGCGAATCCAGCAGGGAATCCGCAACGGGCTTCCCATAGACGACCTCGACGGAATCCTTCGGAAAGACGTTCTTCGCGCCGTTTGCGGGAAAGGTCGAAACCCTTGCCGGAGGGAGCGTATCGCCCTTCATCTCCTTCCAGTCGATGGAAAGCGTCGAAAGCCTTTCGGAAAGCCGTCGGCCCAGGGAATCCCGACCGGCCTTGCACGCAAAGGTGTAGGAGGAATCCCGGTTCGCCAGGGAATCGAAGTAGAATTCCACGTCGCCCCCTTTGGGCGAGCGATAGATCCAGTCCGGAGAAATCCGTTCGGAATCGGGCGAAAACAGTGCGCAGTTTTCCTTGGACAGAAGCGCACTGTCGAGATACAGGTTCCTCGAAAATCTTGCCGAGAGCGAAGACTTTCCCGTCTGCGTCACCGCATCGAGCGAAACGGGCGTCGTATCCTGATCGGCAAGGGCTATCCAGAGCGTGTCCGCGCCTTGCGGCGAAAGCTCCAGGTCAAATTCCCCCACGCCGGCAAGTTCCACGGAAGGTTCGATTTTCTGGTTGCCGTTCTCGTCGAGAAAGGCGACAACGCGGTAACGTCCCGCCTTGAGTCCCGCCAGGTGAAAACGCCCGAGGCTATCCGTCTGCGTCGAAAACAGGGGGATTTCCCGGGTAAGCCTTGGCATCGAATCCGCATCGACGCTCAGGGAATCGCGGAACTTTTCCAGGTAATGGTGCGCGGAACGCTCTGCGGCCCCCATCAGAAAAAGTCCCACCGTCGGATAGAGCTTTTTCTTCCCCATCGCGGGTGTCACCATGACGCGTCCCGACACGGAAAGCGAATCGATAACCGGTCCCGTCGAAAACGTCAGACGGAAAGGCTCCGCAATCGCATTGCCGCGCAAGTCCTTGAGACCGCTCGCAATCGTCAGCGTGTATGTCGTATTCTCGTCAAGCCTCGCCTTCGAACGGATAAAAAGCTCGTCGCCATCGACTTCGAACCTCAATCGCTTTTCGAGCGGAGGCGAAATCGTCACGGCACTCCGCGGAACCGAAGACGCAATCCACTCGTCAAACTGCAAATGGACATTCAGTTCCGGAGCCACGTTGACAGCTCCCGGTGCGGGAAACACGCCCGCGACACGCGGCGGATACTTGTCTTCCGGCCCGCCCTGCGGCGCGATGGACGTTGCGCAGTCAGCGACAAGCAAGCAAAGAAAGAAAAGTGGCCACCGGCGAAATTTCATCTTGGAGCAATCAGTTTCCAATCAGATGAATGACCTTCCCGATCCGAGAAAAACGAATCTTGAAGGGAATCTGGAGCCACGAAACCGGATTCCGGAACGAGAACCCCCCATCGGAATTGTCGAACGAGAAGTAGATGACAAAGGCCTTCGCCTTGATATTGTTCTGGGAAACAAATCCCCAGTAGCGGCTGTCCGCGGAATTGTCCCGATTGTCGCCCATCATGAAATAGACCGGTCGCTTCACTTCGTAGCGTTCCACCGGAAGTCCATCGACAAGGATCTGCGCCTTGAGGGAAAGCGACGAATCCAGCGAGACGTTATAGGCGAGGTCGTCCAGTTGCGCCCCTTCGAAATACTCATAGAACACCGGGCGGGCTAGTCCCGGATAGCTGCCGTTCGGGTCAAGTCTCGGAATGAATCCCGTACGGGCAAGATCCGCAAACAGGGAAAAATCTATCCGCCCCGCTATCGTGTCGCCCTGCCGAAGTCCCTGCCCCATAACTTGCCCTCGCGAAAGCGCCTCGTTCAGCAAGAGGCTTCTATCGACCTCCACGGGAATTCGGAAATTTTCGAACAGGTGGCTTGACACTTTCACGGAATCTCTGAAAAGGGAAAGTTCGAGTTCTACCTTCCTTTCGATGTTTTCCTGGGTCATCAGGGATTTCACCCACCAGAGCCTCGAAAGCGAAAGCCCTTTCAAGTCGATAACGTCTCCCGGAGCGGGAATGCGAACCGGTTCCAGGGAATCCCGCGCACTTGCAGACCGGAAATACGCCGAATACTTTCCTTTTCCGGGAAGCTTGCCCTGGGGAATCCCGTTCTGGAACAATACGCCGTTTTGCACGGAAATCGTATCGCCCGAAGTCGCGACGCACCGCTTGATAAAATCTTTTGGACCGTCTGCGTAATGCACCAGGTGCGGGTTTCCGGGAAGCGGCCTTGAATCCCAGTAAAAGTTTCCAAACATCAGCCCATCCGCCAAATGCGTATAGCGCTCGTAATCATAGTCGGGATAGACCGGTTCGCCCGGATAGCGAAAGATGACGATGTCGCCCTTTTTCGGGCTAGTCACTCCTGGAAACTTCGAATGCGTAAACGGAATCGGCGAGCCGTAGGTAAACTTGAGTCCCAAAATGAAGTCGCCCGTGAGCAAGGTGTCCTCCATGGAACCGCTCGGAATCTGGAACGCCTGGACCACATACTGGATGACGACCAGCGCACTCGCTATCGGGATGACAACTTCCCGCATCACGGCCTTTACGCCGCAAAATATCGATTTTCTTGAAATCATGCTTCATAAAATAGAAATATTCCCAGAGCCTCGCCCAAGCCGCGAAACGCCCAAGTCCATTATTTTCTATCTTGCAGACATGAACGATATTTTCGAAACCTATCGAGGGCTAGTCTGCCTTTTTTCTATCGCGATTCTCTTTCTGATTGTCTCACGCCATCTGATTCTTCCGTTTTTCTCGAAAATTGCAAAAAAAAGCAAGAACAAGTTTGACGACAGGCTTGTCGAACACAGGACCGTCGAACGCGCCGTCTTCATCATCCCCGGATTCATTCTCTACCTGGGCCTTCCCTATGCCTACCCGCATTCCACCGTTCTCTACCGCTTTCTTTTTTCGCTAAACAACATCTACATCATTACCATCGCCTTCTGGGTATATGATTCCGTCCTGCACGCGTTAACGGATCACATTCTCGTCAATTCTTCCAAGCAGGGAATCCCCCTCCAGGGTGTGAGACAGGCGGCACTTCTCATCGGATTTCTCGTCTGCACCATTCTTGTCGGTTCCCAGATCACCGGGGAAAGTCCCATCATGCTGCTTTCCGGCCTAGGCGCCCTCACGGCAGTATTCATCCTCATTTTCAAGGACTCCATTCTCGGATTTACCGCCGGAATCCAGATTGCGACATTCGATCTCGTCCGCACCGGGGACTGGATCGAGATTCCAAAGGAAAACATCAACGGAATCGTCCACTCCGTCTCGCTCACAAGCATCCGAATTACCAACTGGGACAACACGACAAGCATCCTTCCGGCATACAGTATCGTCTCCACGCCTTTCAAGAACTGGCGGCTGATGCAGGAATCCGAAAGAAGGCGCATTACGCAGACGCTCCCCATCGACGCGCGTTCCATTGCGCCGCTTTCCGACAAACAGAGAGAGGACCTCGACAAGAATCCCCTCTACGCGGAAGCCCTGAAAAATCTCGACGCGAAACTCGCCCCCGACGAAAAGCCGCTGAATCTGACCGCCTTTCGACTCTGCATCGACGCCTTTCTGCGTTCCATACCCGAAATAGACTCCTCGCGCTGGCTCATCGTCCGGGAAAAGGAAGCGACGGGATATGGAATTCCCCTGGAAATCTACGCGTTCACGACCTATTCGAAATGGATGGATTACCAGGAATTTTCCGCGACTCTCACCGACCGAATCATCGCGAGGCTCCCCGTATTCGGCTTGAGGCTCTACCAGAAAATTTAAAAGTACGGGAAATCCCGCAGACGTCTAGGCTTTCGGGACAAGCCAAGCGGAAATTAAAGCGGTGTTCAGAGCTTAGTTGAGAGAACTTAGAGCTTAGAGACGCAGAGCGATCCGCTTTACATTTGAACCTAAACG
>CAVGIM010000030.1:0-32061 GCA_963629575.1 Candidatus Methanomethylophilaceae archaeon | reverse complement strand
TCAGTTCTAAAATCTCAGTTCTAAGTTCTGATTTCCCTTCCTTGCATCCACCCCCTAGGCCACGCGGTGTTCAGAGCTTAGTTGAGAGAACTTAGAGCTTAGAGACGCAGAGCGATCCGCTTTACGTTTGAACCTAAACGTCTGCGAAACCCAGATCTAAGCTCCAAGCTCTAGGCTCTGACCGCGCTCCAGGATGACCGTTTATCGTACAAGGCTTTACAGATCGCTTAGCGAACACTCAACTCTCCACATTCCACTCTCCACTAAGCTCTCAGTTCTAAGCTCTGACTCCATTCTCCGCGCTAGGAATCGGCAAATGCCTGACATCGAATGCTATATTGGAAAAATGGCGACGACCACCACGAAATTTACCCGCTTTGCCCCCAGCCCGACCGGTTTTCTGCACCGCGGGCATGTCCTCTCCGCCCTATTCGTCTATGCCGCCGCCGAAAAGCTCGGATACCGCGTTCGCCTCCGAATCGAGGACCACGACCAAAGCCGCGCACGTCCCGCCTACATCGACGCTATCCGCAAAGACCTCGAATGGCTCGGATTCGTTTGGGAAGCGGAATCCATCCAAAGTCAAAACACCGACCGCTACAAGCGCTTTCTGGAACTTCTCGAATCCCAAAAGCTCGTTTACGCCTGCGACTGTTCCCGAAGGTTTATCCTCGAAACCAATCCGACAGGTCCAAGCGGCGAAGCCATCTACCGGGGGCATTGCCGCGAACGGAAACTTCCCTTTGCAAAGGATTTCGCGGTCCGGTTCAAGACCCCGGACGAAACGGTAGAATGGCACGATCTTCTCCTCGGAAATTTCCGTGAAAATCCCAGCGAACAGTGCGGAGACTTCGCGCTAAGGGACAGGCTTGGGCAGTGGACATACCAGTTCGCCGTCGTCGCGGACGACATGGAAGAAGACATCGGGCTTGTCGTTCGCGGCAAGGATCTTCTGGACTCGACAGCCCGCCAGATAGCCTTGGCCAAGGCTCTCGGGAGAAACACTCCACCGCTTTTCCTGCATCATCCCCTCCTCTTCTCTCCCTCCGGAAAAAAGCTTTCCAAGCGGGAACATGCGGCAAGCATCCGCGGAGAGCGCGACGCGGGAATCACCCCGGAAAAACTCCTCGGGGAAGTTTGCCACGAAGCCAGTCTCCAGCCAGATTCAAAAAGCCTTTCTGTCCATGAAGCCATCCAAATCGCAAAAAAATTTCTCTTTCCCGCCATTTGAAATTATATTGCGTGTATATGGCGGACGCACTCTTTTCCAAAATTCAAGACTTACGCATCGCTTCGTTCGATTTGGGTTCAAAAAGCAGATTTTTAAACATCCGTTCAAAAGACAAGTTCCAGACGCCGCTCATCGCGGAAGACGGCATCCCCTTTTTGGAAAAATGGTATCGGAAGCCCATCGCCCTGCCGCTTGCGCTTTTTGCCCCGACAAGCGCCACCTTTACGGAAGAAGAGCAAAAAAACACGTTCGAAGCCTTTCGAAGCGCGCTGCGCACCCTAGAAGACGAAACCGGATCGCAAAATCTTTTTCTCTCCATCGGATTTCTGCGTGCCCAGAATACCGCCCCTTTGCTATTTGTTCCCGTCACGCTTGACGCGGAAAACCTGACGGTTTCTCCGAAAAGCGTCGCACCCGTCGAAAACGTTCCCCTGCGGATAAAAAGCAGGGAAATCATCGAGCTTCCGCCCGCGAAAATCTTCTGGGACGGTTCGACCTTCCAGGCGCGAAAATACTTTCTCGCCGTAGAACGGGCTGTCGATGCCGTCGCCGGGTGGAAAAGCACTTCGCGCGGCATGTTTCTCGGATTCTTCGACGCGGCAAGCCTTTTCGCGCACCAGGACTGCGAATCCGAAAGATGGAACGACAAATCCTCCTCGGAAAATTTCTCCGCAAGCGATCTTCTTTCTCCAAGCGGATTCCACGTTGTCGATTCCGACATCGACGAAAGAAACCCGGACGAAATTTTCAACCCGGCGGAACATTTTTTCGTCCGCCCCATGGATTCCGAAGCGAACACGATTCTAGTCGAAGCGCTTTCTTCCAGAAACAGGATTGAAGTCATCGAGACGCCGCCCGGTTCTGCCAAGGAAGACTTTGCCGCAAATCTCGTTTCCGAAAATGTCGCCCGCGGAAAAAAGGTACTAGTCACATACAGGAAAAGCATTTCCCGAACGCGCCTCGAACGCGTTTTGCAATCGCAAGTATCTATCCAATGCGACACGACTCTCGAAAAGTCAAGGGAATCCCTGGCGTCCATCCGAAGCGTCCTGGTCGATTACAGTCGGGCGGTAAACCGGCCGATTCCGCCGGGAAACTCCACGCTTTCGGAGGCGCTCGTCGCCCTGAACAAGGTTTCGCCCAAAAAAGTCTGGCCGGATTCCACGTTCCTCGGAGCCGAAAACCTGAGCCGCGAGGACTTTCGCCTGCTGCAGGAAGTCATCCGGGACATTCTGGAAAGACAGGCAAAGCCCGAATCCCGAAAAGCGCTCAACGCCTTCAAGGGACTAGATCTCACCGCCATCGACGAAGCCCAAAAGGCGGAGCTGTTCCAAAAGCTGCAAAGCGCAAATTCCAAGTACCAGACGCTCGCAACGCTCGCCAAAAGCGTTTCCGGAGATTTTTCCTTCGAAGGGAACATCGATATTTCCGCACTGTCCCGAATCAGCGAAGCCATCACGCCGGAATTCAATTCCAATACGCCCTCGTTCGAAGGGTGGGACTTGGAATCCAAGGACTGGGACACCTACGAAGAAACCCTTCTCGCCCTTCCCAATGCGGGGAAGATCTGGTCGGAATTTCGCCGAAACGGATCTCCAATATATGTTTCCGAAGCCATCGACATTCAACTGGGCGCTCCGCGGGAAATTCTACAAAACAACCAGAACCGAAAATTCAAGTTTTTTTCGGAATACTACCACGACGCAAAGAATACGCTTCTGCGGACGCTGAAAAACCCCAAGTCGGTAAAGACGGACGCCGAGCTTCTCGACCTGACCGATCGTCTCGTCCAGCTGCAAGAGTGCAAAAAGCTCTACAAGAATTCCTCCGTCATGGCGTTGCGCCTGTTCGGAAAGGACTGGCAATTCGAACACACCGACTGGAAAACTCTCGAATCGAAAGTAGAGTGGCTTTTTGCGTTTCGAAAAAAGCTCCCCAAGGACAAGACCGCGAATCTCTCGCTATCGATTCTTTCCAAATACAGTTCCATCCAGGAAAGCATTCCCGACGCCAGTGCGCTGAACAGGCTTTGTCATGAAGCGAATTCCGAATTCGAAGCGCTTTGCCGAGATCTGTCCCTAGAAAATCCCGACGAATACGGCTCGGTCGAAGAACAGGCGGCCCTCATCCGGAAGTGGCAGGAATCCTTTTCCCTGATTTCGGATTACGTACAAATCAACGCCAAGTATCAAAAGCTTCGAGAGCACGGGCTTTTCAACCTGGAAAAGGCTCTTCTGGAAACCAACTTTCAAAAAGAATCCATAGCGATAGACTTTTCCCGTTTCTGGAATTCCGTACAGATCCAGAACGCCTGCAAGATTTTTCCGCAAGTGTTTTCCGTTTCGCCCAAGGCGCATTCCCGATACGCCAAGGACTTTCAGGCCGCGACCGATGTTCTCGCCGCGATGAACCTGAAGCATTTCAAGGAATCCCGCGAAAAAAGCCCAGACGTTCTCGCCATTCTTCCGTTAGACGAAACCGCGACGTTATCCGGGGAAACGGCATTCGATGTCGCGATATGCCTCGATGCCGACGCGACGACTCCCCTCCAGGCCTTGCCCGCGGTTTTCCGTTCCCGACAGACGATCCTTCTCGGCGACTCCAATCTTCCGACGCCAAAGTTTTCCCAGATTCTCGATCCGGCGCCCCGAGACGCCTTTTCCGCTCCGCACCTCGAAAACATCCTTTCCTATTCCCTCTACAAGGGCGCCAAGCGTTCCTGTCTCTCGCTCGACGTTCTGCACCGTCATCCCCTGCTCGTCGATTTTTCCAACCGAAATTTCTATGACCGACGGATTCTAGAATTTCCCTCGCCAAACGCCTGCGAAGCAAACCCTATCCAGGTCGCCATCGAAAAGAACTTGCCAGCGTCCGTGGTGGAAACCGCAGCGCGGCATCTTGAACAGCATCCTACGCAAACGCTCGGCATCCTCGTCTTTACCGAAAAGCGCAGAGAGGAAATTCTCGAAAAGATGCGGGAGAACATCTCCGCGCATCCCGATCTTGCCCAGTTCCTCTCCGCGAAGGATCCGCTCCAGGCTCCCTACGTCAAGCGCCCCGAACAGGCTGTCGGAGAATATCGGGACGCAATTCTCGTTTGCGCGGAATCGGGCGCAACCGTCGCCGGTCAAAACGTCACGACCAAGCATGTCAACGTCTGTGCAACGCACGCCGCATCCAGCCTGAAAATCATCGCCGCGGAAATTCCCGAAAAAACGGTTTCCCTCAATCCGGGTGTCCAAAGCTATCTGGAATTTCTGCATTTTGCGGCAAGCGCTTCGTCTGCTTCCCTCTTCCATTCCAACCGGATTCTTTCTCCGCTAGAAGAAGAGATTTGCCGGGAAATCGACAATGGCGAGTTTTCCTTCGAAAAAAACTGGGGATACAACGGGTTCACTCTTCCCTTCGCTGTACATGACGCAAACAACCCGGAACGCTTTCTCCTCGGAATCGATACCGATTCTGCAGACCGCGTTCTATCGCATAGCGTCGAAGACAGGCTATACGTCCGCCCAAAGCTTCTCAAGCGGCTCGGTTGGAAGATAATTTCTCTCTGGTGTCCAAACTGGTTCCGCTCCACCGCGGACGAACGGAATCACGTCCTCGCGACCATCGCTGTCGAGCAGAGCGTCGCGCCCGCCGCCGCACCGAAAGAAGAACGGGAAGAATCGCCACCGATACGGACCGTGCCATATCGAATCGAGAACTTTCCCGGCGAGGCAGGCACGCCAATCCCGGAAACCGACGAAGACGCTCTCGAAAAGCAGCTGCAATTCTACGTAGATAGCGAATCCCCGATTCACGAAAAGAGCCTGATTCGGCGCATCCTCCATTTTCACGGATTGCACCGCGCAGGCCCCGCCGTCGTCCGGATAATCAAGTCCGCCATTTCGAAAGGCATTGCCGACAAGGCGTTTTACAAGACCGGTTCGTTCTTCTATTCGACCAGGGAGACGCCCACCGTCCTTCGCGATCGTTCCGGGCTTCCCGACGAAGAACGCGCGCTTCTCTATGTTTCTCCCGAAGAGCGTTCGCTCTTTCCGCCCGACACGGACGAGCAGACGATCCGGGAAACCCTGGGACTTCTTTGAAAAAAGGGATTTTCGGAAAATCTTCCTGAGTTTCCAAGAGAAAGGCGCACCGCGAAATCGATGCGCCTTTTCATGAAAAACGCCCCGAAATTCGTCGGAGCGTTTTCCTTGCGTTTACTTGGAAGAACGCCGAACGCCCCAAGTCTGCGTCACGTTGTGCTTGCCGGTCTTTCCCTTGATGGGGACTTTTACATGCGTGCTGAGCTTTGCGATATACGCACCGGTTCCCGCCTTGCGTCCCTTGTCCGTCACCATGTTCCAGCCGACATAGATGTATCCGCGATTTGTGCGGCAGTCTCCGTCAAAGAGGCTGTCGGAACAGGCGATCGTCTGGCTCTTGTGCGCGACAAAAGTTCCCAGGTTGGTGAAGATGTCGAGTTCGTAGCGCAGCTTGACATCGGCAAGGGAAATCTTTCCGCTGTTGATTTGCGCATCCAGGAGCGAATCCGTCAGGATATTTCCCATGTCCGTCTTGATGAGATAGCCGACCGTATTCGGGAAGGAATCGCGGACCGTTCCGAGCGAATCGTAAATGCCAATGCGGTGCGCAACGATGTTCGGCTTCCTGGTATCGACGGAATTATCGACGGTTCCCATCTTGATGCTTTCGATAGTCGAAGCGGCATCGCCTTCGAGAAGCATCCACGGAGACGGAACGGTCGCATTGTAGTCCGAAAGCCCGTTGCCTTCCGCGTCCGTCAAGAACTTCGGCAGGGCACGCACATAGTCTCCCGCCTGCGGAATCGTCCCGTTCGACAGGTTGAAGAACATGGTCACCGACGAATCGACCACCGTCGCGTTGGAAGCCGGCACCGCCTGGTACTTGTTCACGAGGTCCGTCGCCGAACGCAGGTAGTAGCCAAAGAGCGACTTGACATCCGCCGACTCGTCCGTCCGCAACTTTTCCGAAAGGGTGACCTTCACCTGGAAGAGACCTTCCGAACGCTCGGAAATGTTCGCGCGCAAGATAATCGGGGCGACCTTGTCGGTAAACTCCTTATCGAACGATCCGGAAGTCTTGGCTCCGTTCTTCTTGTATGTCGCAAAGGATTCGAGGAGCTTTCCGGAACTAGCCGTCTGGACAGACGAGGAAAGTTCAAGCCCGCCAAAGACGAGAACCGAATCATATGTCGTGTCGGTCAGCGTCTTGGCCGCCGCAAGAATCTGTTCCGCCGTAATCGTCACGTAATCGGCCGAATCGAGAGCCCATTCCACGCGAATCGAATCCGGCAGGGAATCCTTCGGGAACGGACGGTGGTAGCGAACCCAGATAGAATCCGCGATGCCGTCCAAGTATTCCGCGCTCGTGTAGGCCATGTCGAGCCCCGCATAGGTCATCGGCTTGCCCTTTGCATCGAAGACCATCACGCTGTCGGGAATCGGGACCGGCGGTTCGATAAAGGTGAGCCCGCGCCAGGAAGCCGCGATCAGTTCGTTTTCCATGGTCGTCACGGTAAAGAACGCGCTGTCGCCGGCATTCGGGTAGAGAACCGAAGACCGGAAGTTCACGATGCCCTTGCCGTTTACGATCCCAAGCGCCGAACGACCGGTCACGCCCGCAGAGGCCGGATAGACTTCCAGTCCGTAGTTGCACGTTTCGCAAATGGCGCCGCTTGTCGGGTCATACATCATCACGTAGGCCGCATAGTCCGAACCGCGATACAGGACAGAATCCGCGCTGATGTCCCAGTTGCCGTAACCCGCGAGCTGTTGCGAATACGAGGAATCCACAAAGGCTATCGCCGGGAGCTGGAACGAAAGTTCGAGAGTCGCCTTGCGCACGGAAATGGTTCCCGTCATCGTCTGTGCGGTCATTGCCGAAAGCGGAATCGTCGCCCACACGGTATCGATGCCCTTTGCCCCGACCGTCAAGCGGTCCGAACTCGTGAGCGGCGTCGTGCCGTTCGAATCCGCAAACACGAGAAGCCCGTCGGAGAACGAGAGCGAATAGGACTCGCCCACCGCGCCTTCCAGATCGACATCGAGATATCCATCGATTTCTTCGCCGATCGCGCCGACATAGACAGGAATCCGCACGTCCGCCATCGCCGAAGTCTTCACCTCGTAAACGTGATTCGTGGAATCCTTGCCGTTCTTGGTCAAAACATCCAGGTTTCCCGCCACGCGGAACGACCAGGAAGTCTTCTTGCCGCTGATCGAAGCGACCAGCTTGTAGGAACCCGACGGAAGCCCGACAATCGTCTTCTTGTTAATGACCGGGCGATACCAGTTCGAAAGATCGACACCGCCAAAGAAAACGCCGGGGCCTTTCGACTTGAACCACGTCGAATCGTAGGTCGTCGAGCCGTTCGAGAAGATGCTCGAACCCTTGTAGAGGTTGTAGCTCATGGAAAAGCCCTTCTTTTCGATTTCGTCTCCGCAATAGACAATCTTTTGCGAAGCGGAAGTCCCCGAAAGAGCCGAAGCGCAGTCGCCCGAACCGGTTTCCTCGTAGCAAATCCGATAGGCGGTTCCCTCGCCGCTGTAGGTGGTATCCTTTGTGTAGTTGATTCCGTTGCTCTGCTGGATATACATGTTCGTATTGATGCGGACGTTGCTCATCGTCGTACGGCGGTCGCAGAAGAAGATGTCCAGGTCGTAGGTTTCTCCTTCCTTGAACGGATTCCCGTTCTTGTCCGTCAAATTGTCGAGGACTGCATATCCCGGAGCGGCCAGGTGCGTTCCGCCCAAATCCACAGCGAGCCTGCCACCGATAAATACCCAAATATCGTCATCCCCGCGGAAATTGAAGCGAAGGCCCGGCTTATAGACAAATTGCGCATGGCTTTCGAAGCAGAACTGCTGGTTGCGTCCCGCTTGTGACTGCCACCGCGGGGAACCCGTTGCGGCAAGCGTTTCCGTTCCATCCTTATAGGACGGCCATCCTGCGGGTTTGCTATCCTGGCAGGACCATCCCCAAATACATGCATCCTTCGTCCCCAGCCAAGTATCAATCGCAGCCTTGTCGTGATCACCGTCGCCAAAGCGCCCTGAACAATCGTCCATTCCGCCAAGCCATCCCGCACCCGAGCAAAGCAAGTCGAATTTTTGGGCATTTTCCGTCGCATCGACTTCACGGAGCGCCGGACCGACAAAGACCGGACCCTCCGCAAAACGCTTCGTACGCGCCGCCGCAACGGGAGAAGAACCGTATTCCGTCAAGATTTTATCGTCCGTCGTCGCTTCCGCAGGGTAAAAGCCTCCTTGGACCGTGATTCCGGGACTTGTATAATAATCCGAATTGAATTCCCATTTTCCATAGGAATCGCGATTGAACGGCAAGTCAAAGCAAGTCATTTCGTTCACACCGGCAGTCGGGCGGAAGAGCTGGTCAAAATAGCTTTGGCTGATAAAGCAGGTTTCTCCCTTGCCGCCCATCGCGGCGGTCTTCAGGAGAGGCTTTTTGTTCGCATCCAGCGTATCCTGTACAATTCCGTGCGTCACGCCGATGCAGGCATTCACTGCAGCCTGAGCTGTCGTAGAATTAACTCCCTGCGCCCCATATTGGCAACCTTCGCCGCCAGCCGAATAGCAACTGAACGCCGGATGCAAGGACGCATCGGTATCATAGATAATCGCCGCCAGCTTGTACTCGCAGTTTCCATCGACCATCGGATCCGCAATCGAAAATCCCTTGGCCGCTTCGTCCATCGTCTCGGGCCACATGCTCGCGTCGGAAACAAAGAAAAGCGTATTCGCGTTAAACGATGCGAATACGTCGTTCATCGGGATAGGCGTCGCTTCACCGACAGCCCCTACCCCGTCGTAGCCGTCCCACCCCAGGACTTCTTCCCGTTCTGTATCCGAATCCCTGAAAATCGTCACCGAAGAAGGCGCTTCCTGGTTGAACCAGACATAGTAGAACCAGCCGCAACGCGTCGGATCGGTGGACATCGGAACTCCCGTCGCCCCGCCATCCATGCTGATCATCGGAACCGAGCTGTTCCAGAGCTGGTCATCCGGCGGAAGGAAGTAAAAGTACTTGGCATCCGGCGGATTCGTCGAGAAAGCCGTTTTCCCTGCCGTTGTCGGGTCTTCATAAATATATAGGGACGTTTCCGTTCCAAAATCCGAGCATGTAAATTTATCCGATTGAGACCAACCGGTTTCATTGAATTGCGTCCTTGTTATTCCATAATCGTTCCAGCCACCTTCCGAAGCGACAAAGAAAAATTCCTTGGCATATTGGGAACCATAATTTAGAGCATTGATCGAATACCAGCCATTCGAAAGCGTTGTACTCGGAAGCAGGTTAAACTGCCCATCGATCACCAGATACATCGAGCTCCACGTTCCGGGATTCGAGACGTAAATGGTTCCGGAACAGCTCATTCCCCAAGCCTCCCCCACGCCAAGCAACAGCGCAAAACCCAAAATCAGCTTCGCAAGCCACGGTTGTTTGCCAATTTTAAACGTCTTTTTCATAACTTCTCCAAGGTGACACCTGAAAACGGCCCCGGTAAAAGGTCGCACAACACGCTTGAAAACTATCTTTTTTTTGCGAAACGGGGTAGTTTTTTCTTTATTCCCCCAAATTTTGCGTTTACATCCGATAAC
The DNA here is from genome assembly GCA_963629575.1 of Candidatus Methanomethylophilaceae archaeon. Lineage (GTDB taxonomy): Bacteria > Fibrobacterota > Fibrobacteria > Fibrobacterales > Fibrobacteraceae > Hallerella. The sequence goes on along the minus strand of CAVGIM010000030.1, from coordinate 22,182 downwards.
AGGCATGATTTTTTACGGTATTTCCTTTTCAAGGTGCATTTCGCTTGCCTGCCCGGCAAGGGCTTTCCGCCAGGACATTAAAATCCCCGTCGATTTGTTTTAAAATTTTTACAAAATTCGCGTGGACATTTTTCCCCAAAAAACCGTCATAGAAACAGGAATCAACCAAAAGGGAACCCGATGCCAAAAAGACAGAAATTCTCAAAAAACGGCCCATACGCGAACCTGATGACCGATCTAATCTTCAAGAAGGTCTTCAATCCCGACGACGATTACACCAAGGTCAATCTCGTCAACTTCCTGAACGACATCCTGGAAGGAGAGCTCGAAGATCCGATCGAAGACGTTTTTTCCCTCGACAAGGAAATCAACGCGAGCGGCAGCCACGCTTCCCGTACAAGCGTTTTCGACATGCATTGCCGGGATACGAAAAAGCGAATGTTCATCGTCGAAGTCCAGATCCGGCAGATGGAATTTTTCTTGAAGCGTTCATTTTTCTATGCGAGCCAGGCTATCGTCCGGCAGGGCCTCCCGGGAGCGAGCTACGATTACGGTTTTACACCGGTCTATGTCGTCGCCATCAGCTGGCCGGATATTTTCGAAGACGAGCGCTATGTCCACCATCTTTCCCTCTGCGACACCAGTACGCTTCGCCCGAACCGGGATTTCGCCAGCTTTACTTTCATCGAACTTCGAAAGTTTCCCGGAATCGGGACCGGTTTCGATGCGCTAAGAAACTGGATGTATCTGTTCCGCTACCTCCATACCATACAGAAACTACCGGCAGAAATTCAAAAAGAGCGATACACCCGGTTACTCGAAATGACAAAAGTTGCTAAATTGAAACGAGAGGAACTTCAAATTTACGAGAAGGAAATCATGAGTCTAGAATGGGATGAATACGCTGTGAAGAAAACCCGCGAACGTCTCGATCGGGAACTCCGTGAAAAGGCAATCCGGGAAGGCCATGAAGAAGGACTTCGGCAAGGACTTCAAAAAGGACTTCAGAAAGGGCTCCAAAAAGGCATTCGCGAAGGGCACAGGAAAGGACTTCGAGAAGGAAAGCTCCACACGCTGCTCGAAATGGCGAAAGGTTTCCGGGACGACGGATTCCCGCTCGAAGCGATCGCCAGGCGAACGGGACTTTCCGTCAAGAAGATAAAGGCGCTCTAGGCGACGATTTTCGAAGCATTCGGCAGAGGTCTGTCCAAAGATTTCGCCAAAAAGCTATCTTTGAAGGCGAAATGTCAAAGCAAGACGACTTCAATCCAGAAAAGACCATCGCGGCAAACGCCAATACGCGTCCGATGTTTACCGCGGAGCCGAGACCGCATCTAGTCGTCCTTTATCCTCGCCAGTATTTTCGGCAGATTCCGCTTTCCCAGGGAAAGACCGTCATCGGACGGGGAAACGAAGCCGATGTCCGCCTGGAAGACGAGATGATTTCTCGCAGACATTGCGAGCTTTCCTGGGACGGCAAGCGGGTCTCGATCCGGGACCTGGATTCCACGAACGGGACGTTTGTCGATGGAACGCTCCTTTCTGGCCGTCCGAAGGCAATCGATTCCGAAAACAGGCTACAAATCGGGAAGATGGTCCTGAAAATCGACTTCAAGGATCCGAGCGAAGAAGCTTTTGATCGCGAGCTGTTCGAAGCCGCCACGACAGATCCGCTGACAAGGGTTCCAAACCGCCGTTCCTTCGTGGAACGCGCCCTCGGGGAACTCGCCTGTGCGCGGCGCAAGAACCTCTACGCCCACGCGATCATGTGCGATGTCGATCATTTCAAGAAGGTAAACGACACCTGGGGACACCAGGCAGGCGACATGATTTTGCGCTCGATTGCCCAAATCTTTTCCCGAAACAAGCGGGAAAGCGATCTTTTTGCGCGCTACGGCGGAGAAGAGTTTGTCTTTCTGCTCACGGAAATATCCCGGGCGGACGCCATGAAAAGCGCGGAACGTCTGCGCAAGGCGGTCGAAAGCTACCTGTTCTCTTTTGAAGACAGGACGATACCCATTACGATTTCGCTCGGCATGGCTAGCTTCAAGGGCAAGGACATTCCCACTATCGACACGATGATCACCGCCGCGGACAAATGTCTGTATTACGCAAAGGACCTTGGTCGAAACCGGGTCGTCGGAGACACGCAACTACCGTGAGCCCAGCAGTCACATCTTCCAGGCTAAATTCCATCGGCACGGCAAGCATCCCGAGACTTCTCCTCGCCTTTTCCGTCCCCGCCATCGTGAGCATGATCGTCGAATCGCTCTACAACGTCGTCGATAGGTATTTTGTCGCGGCCGGAGTGGGATACCTCGGAATAGCCGGCATCACGCTCTGCTTCCCCATCAGCCTTTTCATCATGGCGCTGTCGATAATCGTGGGTGTCGGGGGCAACACGCTTTTCGCGATTCGACTCGGCGAAAAGAAATACGGGCAGGCGGCCCTCATCCTGAACAATTCCTTTTCGCTTCTCATCCTCATGGCTATCGTTTCGCTAGTTCTTGGCGAAACCTTCATGGAACCTCTGCTCCGCTCTTTCGGCGCAAGCGACGAGACACTCCCCTATGCCGCCACCTATATGCGAATCATCCTGTTCGGGGCCGTGTTCCAGACTGTCACCCCGGGCATGAACCACTTTATCCGCTCGCTCGGACATCCCAAGACGGCGATGTTCCGCACCCTGATCGGCGCCGTGCTGAACACGTTCCTCGACTGGCTTTTCATCATGAAGTTTCACTGGGGAATCGAAGGCGCAGCCTGGGCTACCGTCCTTTCCCAATGCGTCACGACATTTTTCGTCATGCAGTTCTTCTTCAAGAAATCCACTCCCATCAAGATTTCCTGGAGCCTGATGAAGTTGAAGCTTCCCTATGTCCGTCGCATCTACATCATGGGACTTCCGCCAAGCGTCATGCAAATCTGCAACAGCCTGATGAACGTCATCCTGAACCGCAGCCTTGTCCATTACGGAAACGCTTCTCCCTATGGCGGCGACCTGGCCGTTTCCGCATTCGGGGTCATCAACAGCCTTTCGATGCTCATGGTGATGCCCGTGATGGGATTCATCCAGGGCGGTCAGCCGATTATCGGCTACAACTACGGGGCAAAAGCCTACGCGCGAGTCCGCTCGACGCTAAAGATTCTCTTGCTTTTCGCTGTCGGCTTCATGACCTGCGCATGGGTTCTTGTCCAGTTCAAGGCCGAATGGCTCGTGGGATTCTTTACGGCAGACAATCTCCAGCTGACCGAACTTTCCGCGAGATCCATCAGGACTTTTCTCTTCGCCCTCCCGATGATCGCCTGCGGAATGGTCTGCGGAAACTTTTTCCAGGGGACGGGAAAACCAGGCCGCGCCATGTTCCTCAACATGTGTCGCCAGCTCATTGTCCTCATTCCGTTTCTGCTGGTTCTCCCCCTGTTCCTGGGCCTTCGCGGCGTATTCTTTGCCGGTCCCATTTCCGATACGATTTCCGCCATTCTCGCTGTCCTCTTGCTTCGAATCGAATTGCGGAAGATGCGCTGACCCGTGAAATACGCCTACATCGAAATCACCGAAAAATGCAACCTGGCATGTCCCTTTTGCCCTAGTCCATCTCTCGAACGACGCGGAGAGATGTCCCTTGAAACTTTTGAAGGCGTCTTGCAGCGATTGCGCGGGCATGTTTCGGAAATCTTTCTACACGTCCTGGGCGAACCGCTGCTGCACCCCCGGTTCCCGGAAATTCTAGACCTTGCCGAAAAAGACGGTTTCCGTGTCAACCTGACAACCAACGGAACGTTCATCCGCCAATACGGAGACAGGATCCTTTCTTCCGGCGCCATCCGCCAAATAAACTTTTCGACCCACGCCTACGCCTACCTGCCAAAGGAACGCGCAGAGAGAGTCCTCGACGAAACCCTCCTGTTTGCGCACAGGCTAAGCGTCCAGCGTCCGGAAGTCTATGCCAACTTTCGGCTATGGAATGCCAACGCGGGCGAATCCGACGACCGCTGGAATACGGCGGTCCTTCAAGCGGTTTCCCGCTTTTTCCATGCCGAAATCGAGCTGCCCGGATTTTCCGCACGGCACAAGAGCGTTCCCGTTTTCCAAAGAATCTATCTGCACCGCGACTCCCGGTTTTCCTGGCCAGACGGCAATGGCGAAATTTCGACGACCGGAACTTGCCACGGAATTCTCGACCAATGCGCAATTCTTTTTGACGGAACCGTTGTCCCGTGCTGTCTCGATTACAGGGGAAGCGTCCCTCTCGGAAAATTTCCCGAAGAATCCTTTGACGAGATTTTTGGCGGGCCCAAGGCGTTGCAGATGGCGAGAGGGTTTGTTTCGCACAAACGGATCGATCCGTTTTGTCAAAAGTGTACATTCGCCAAAAGGTTCCAATGAACGGGATTTCCAAAGAAGTCGAAAGCAACCAGAAAGGCATTCACAAGGACCTGGAAAAGCTGGTTCTCCGCTATCTGGATTCGGAATACCGAAGGCCCGTCGCCGACCACACGAAACTCGCCTTTGAAAAAGCGGAACATTTCGCATCCCGGTTTCATGCGCCGATTGTACTCGACTCGGGCTGCGGAACGGGAATTTCCACGATAACGCTCGCGAAACGCTTACCCGAAAATCCCGTCATCGGAATCGACAAGTCCGAAATCCGGTTGGGAAAAGCGGAATCCCGCTTTGAACACACACACGACATTCCGCCAAACGTTTACTTTGTACGCGCGGAGCTTCTCGACTTCTGGAGACTCGCCCTTCTCGAAAGCTGGGACATCCGGTTTCACGCTCTGTTTTATCCGAATCCGTGGCCAAAGCAATCCGAACTTCGCTATCGGTTCCACGCCAGTCCGATTTTTCCGACCCTGGTGAAGCTCTCGCCCGAGCTTGAGCTGCGGACAAACTGGAAAATCTATGCGGACGAATTCCGCCTTGCGCTAGAAATCGCCAACGAAAAGCTGCACCGTTATTCCCGAATTGACGCGGAACGCTTTTTCCCCGACATTCCGGTTTCCGCCTTCGAAAAGAAATTCGCGGAAAGCGGACACACGCTTTGGCGGGTAACGGCGAAATAAAAAATTCCCCGCATCGCTGCGGGGAATTTTTTACCGAAAAACGGTTACGGTCTTCACAAGGAATTATGCCTTGTTCAGACGATCCTGGATCATGTCGATGATTTCGGAAAGTTCCTGCGGGAGGTGCTTGCCGAACTTCGGATAGTGATTTTCCTTCACGTCGGCGAGTTCCTTCTTCCAGCCTTCGACATCGACCGAGGTAATCGCCGGAATCTGCTTCTTGTAGCATTCGGCCAGACCGTCGAGGTTGAGGGCTCCATCCTTCGGCATATAGCCAATCGGAGTTTCCTTCGCGTTGTCAACGCCATCGCAGCGATCGAAGATCCAGGCGAGAACGCGAGAGTTGTCGCCGTAACCCGGCCACATGAAGCCGCCCGGAAGTTCCGGATTGTTCGAATCCTTGCGGAACCAGTTCACGTAGAAGATCTTCGGGAGCTTGTCTTCGGTAGAAGCCTTGCCGATGTCGATCCAGTGCTTGAAGTAGTCGCCCATGTTGTAGCCGCAGAACGGAAGAATCGCAAACGGGTCGCGACGGATCTTGCCGACCTGGGACGCGTCGATGGTCGAAGCGGCCGTGATTTCGGAACCCACGATGGATCCGAGGAACACGCCGTGGTTCCAGCTGAGGGACTGGTGAACCAGAGGAATCGTCGAAGGACGACGACCGCCAAAGAGAATCGCGCTGATGGGAACGCCAGCCGGATCTTCCCATTCCTTCGCGATGCAGGGGCACTGCTTGGCCGGAGCGGTAAAGCGAGCGTTCGGGTGAGCCATTTCTTCGCCCTTCGGAGCCTTGTCCTTCGGGAGCGCATCGCGGGTATTTCCCTTCCAGTCGATGAGCTTGCCCTTGGCCGGATAGCCGATGCCTTCCCACCACACGTCACCGTCTTCGGTGAGAGCGCAGTTGGTGTAAATCGTGTTCTTTTCGGCAGAAATAAGAGCGTTCTTGTTCGATTCCGCAGAAGTTCCCGGGGCAACGCCGAAGAATCCGGCTTCCGGGTTAATCGCATAGAGACGGCCATCCTTGCCGAACTTCATCCAGGCGATATCGTCACCGATGGTTTCGACCTTCCAGCCCGGAATCGTCGGGATGAGCATGGCGAGGTTCGTCTTGCCGCAAGCGGACGGGAACGCGCCCGTCACGTACTTGACTTCGCCCTTCGGATTCGTGAGCTTGAGGATAAGCATATGTTCGGCGAGCCAGCCTTCATCGCGAGCGAGAACGGTCGCGATGCGGAGAGCGAAGCACTTCTTGCCGAGGAGGGCGTTTCCACCGTAGCCGGAACCATAGGACCAGATGAGGCGTTCTTCCGGGAACTGGGAAATGTACTTGTGTTCGACATCGGCGCACGGCCAGATACCGTTGTCCTTTTCACCGTTGTTGAGCGGCTTGCCGACGGAATGCAGGCACGGAACGAAATCGGCGTTCGGGTCGGCATTGAAAATGTCGAGAACCTGCTTGCCGGCGCGCGTCATGATGTCCATGTTGAGGACGACGTATTCGGAGTCGGTGACTTCGATGCCGTTCTTGGAAATCGCCGAACCGAGAGGACCCATGCAGAACGGAATCACATACATGGTGCGTCCGTGCATGCAGCCCTTGTAAAGATCCTTCATCGTCTTCTTGAGTTCGACCGGATCGATCCAGTGGTTGGTCGGACCGGCATCTTCTTCCTTGACGGAAGAAATAAAAGTACGGGATTCGACACGCGCCACGTCGGACGGAAGAGAGCGGAACAAATAGCTATGCGGCTTCTTCTTGAGCGGAGTCGCAAGACCGGCATCGACGCACTTCTGCATCAGGCGGTCATATTCCTCGCAGGAACCATCGACAACGACCACGTCGTCCGGTTCGCACATCTTGATTGTTTCTTCAACCCAAGCCTTGATTTTCGGATGCTTGATGTCGTTCAGGGTAAGACTCATATAGTCACTCCTATTTTGTTTTACGTTACGTTTCGAATAATTCGAACGGCTAGAAAATAGAAAATATTTGCCATTCCAAGCCAACGTTTTGGAAAAAGACCCGTTCCGCTTTTCCCAAACCGGGTTTCCCGTCGAACGCCCAGGATATTTTTCAGGGAATTTCAACGTTTTTCGCCTTTTCCGGCAAAAATTAAATAGATTACGAACGTTAAAAAACCTACCGAAGGATTTCCGATGAACTGGTCCTACCGCGAACACAACAAGAACATTCTCTGCATGATCATGGCCGGCGGACAGGGAAGCCGCCTGCAGCCGCTCACCCGCGACCGCGCAAAACCCGCTGTCCACTTCGGCGGTACATACCGCATTATCGATTTCGTCCTCAACAACTTCATCAATTCCGGAATATTCAAGATCAAGGTTCTGACCCAGTTCAAGTCGGATTCCCTGAACAAGCACATTTCCGCAGCCTGGAATTTGAACGCGAGCCTTGACCAATATGTCGATCTGGTTCCCGCCCAGATGCGCACAGGCGGAGACTGGTACAAGGGAACCGCGGACGCCATTTTCCAGAACATCAACCTGATTACGGACGAACGTCCGGACATCGTCGCCATTTTCGGCGGGGATCACATCTACAAGATGGATGTGAACCAGATGATAGACTTCCATCTTTCGCGGGCGGCGCTCCTCACCATCGCGGCGATTCCCGTTCCCGTCGAGGAAGCTCGCGAATTCGGCATCATCGAAGTTGACTCCGACAACCGCATGATAGGTTTCGAAGAAAAGCCCAGGGAACCGAAGCAGATGCCAGGACGCCCGGGCTTTTGCCTCGCGAGCATGGGAAACTACATTTTTACGAGCAAGTTTCTAGTCCGCGAACTTCTGAAGCATTCGAGCGAAGGGGCGACGGATTTCGGCAAGGACATTATCCCGGCGCTGTATCCGCACTTCCCCGTCTATGTCTATGACTTCAACACGAACATCGTCCGCGGAGAACGCCCCGAGACAAAGGGCTACTGGCGCGACGTGGGAACCCTCGACGCCTTCTTCGAGGCGAACATGGACATCTGTTCGGAAAATCCGCCTTTTGACCTCTACAACAACTACTGGCCGATTCGCACGTTCAACTGGAACCAGCCTCCCGCAAGATTCTTCAGCGCAGGCGATTCCGAGCACCCGGGGGCGGCAATCGATTCCGTGGTCTCCGCTGGCTGCGTCATCGGCGGCGGTCGCGTCATCAAGAGCGTCCTCTCCCCGGCGGTTTCCATCAAGAAAGACGCCCAGGTCGAAGAATCGATCCTCTTCCCCGACGTGACGATTGGCCCGGGCGCCAAGGTCCGCAAGGCGATTATCGAAAAGGGCGTGCACATTCCCGCGGGATTCGAAATCGGCTACGACCTCGAACGCGACCGAAAAGTTTTCCATGTCACGCCATCGGGCATCGTCGTTCTCGCCAAGGATACGATTATCAAGGCGTGAGAAGGGACTTGTGAACAATGGAAACACTTGAAAAAAAGGTTGATTCAGCATTTGAAAAACAAGACCTAGAAGCAATTGATCGATATTTAAAAGCCCGATTGGACGAATTGGACACACTAGCTCAACGCGGAGATCCATGGGTTTTCGGAGCATGCTGTACTTTCATTGAAATGTTAGCCAAGCGGGAAAAAGAATGTAACAATGATCTAAACGACAAAGCTCGCTACAAGGACGGATCAAGATTTAAAAACTTTGTCAAGATTTACCTAATGCCGAGTAATCCTTTTTATCAAGATGCAGAAAAAGAGCTAAAAAACAAAGCAACGAAACAATCGGGAAAAGAACAAGCAAAAGAAGATGATCCAGAAATTGCCCAAAATCTATGGCATATTTTGCGATGTGGAGTAGTCCATTCATTTTCAATGAAAAAACAGGAAAGCTTCAAGAAAGAACTGGAAGACTCCAACCAACAAAATTATAAAATTCTTTTAGGGCATCGTAAAAACAGAAAAAGCACAAGCGATCATCTAAAAGTAGTCGAAGTTAATGACGAAGGAAATACATATAAAGCGCTTTGTATCATGGCTGAGGACTTTGTAAAAGATTTACGGAGATGTACTCAAAAGATTATAAAAAAAAGCCAAAGATAGTTCATCATTTTACGATAATTTAAAAGAACAGTTTATAAACAATCCACCTTTAGGTTGGCTATCTTGGGAACCTAAAACGGAGCCTTGATTTTCAAAACGGAGGGTTCCCATGAGAACAATTCTCTTCGCTAGCCTTATCCTCGCGACGTTCCTCTTCGCCAAGCCGTTCATCGTCTTTCCGGAATGGCCCGTGGAGTATCCAGAGGTCCGGGCACAGGAAGAAAGCAACGGAGCCTTTTCAAACGCCCCGTACTGCGAGCTATCCCCACCAGACGTGGACAATTCAGGACATTCCCTTGTGGCCATCGGAGTCCAAAAACACATTTCCGGCAACCGATGTTCCGCTGAACTTCTCTATGTCATCCGAGACTCCCTGAAGCAGTTCCATGCCAGGGACAAATTCATTACGAATTGCGGAAAGACATATTCAACCGGTCTTCAATTTTTCTCCGGACGCGAAATCCGCTACAAGAAGAACTATTATGAGCGCTCCAACATATTTCTTATCGAGCTCAACTATAATTTAAGCCAATATATCTATTATCCGGGAGCATATGCAGAAACCTGGAACGCCTTCATGGTGCCTGCGCCATTTCCGATCGGGTATATTACCTGCCCAATGGGTTGGCGAACCAAGATGGATTCCATCAAGGAAGACCCGCTATACGATATTTTTGCCTACTACGACAAGATTTACATTTACGGAACCCCCTATCAGGCAACGAAACCCGACCCCAAGACGGATTCCCTCCTCATCAAGGCTGAAAGATTGCTGAAACTCCAGGGCAAAGACCCTAAAAAATTTTTCGACAGGCTGCTCTCCAATCGGGATTCCATCCGTGTAACCAAGTTTAGCCGTCCCTATGTCGCAATGGGCGCCATCCACGCCATGCGGGAAAAAGTCTCGGGAAAGGATACCCTGTGCGAAATCGACTTCAAGTCCTACTATACGTTCAAGGATTCCCTATGCCAAAGCAAATATCCGGACAATCCCTCGACAAGGCTTGAAAACCCGTGCAATCTCTATACAGGCCAACCAAATTTTAGCTGGCCCTATACAAGCATTTCTGACCCCAATTACAACGCCTACAAAAAAGGCGCCTGTTTTCCGGCCAAGGACTTCAAATTTAATCGATATGCCTTCGGAACAAAAGAAGCGAACGGGAAGATTCGCATCGATACGCTGTTTCCCCTGCAAGACTTTCTCTACAACGAAGGCGACCTGATCGATTTGCGCATGGGATTTTCCATCTCCGAAATGCTCAGGGAATTTTACCCGGCGGATTACAGCTATGACGACGCGCATTTCTTCGACATCGTCTATTTCAACAAGGGAAAGTTTAGCGACCTCCAGCTGCCCGAACGGCAACGGAAAGAAATCCTCGACGGAGCGAAAAGGGTTTACAAATACTGCGATATTACAGAAGGCATCCGATTTTAAATAACCGCGAACCGCCCATTCCCCGTTTAAACCGAGAAACCCTCGCACTTGCGTGCGAGGGTTTTCAAGGGTGGGTAATCGGACTCGAACCGACGACAACCAGAATCACAATCTGGGACTCTAACCAATCTGAGCTACACCCACCATAAAGGAGCGCAACAAATATAACAAAGAAACGGAAAATTTCAAAGGGCTAAATGCCGATTTATTCTTCCCTTTCCTTGCGACGCATCAGGCGGATGAAATTCGCCCGCTTGAAATCGTTCCGATGCTCGTTGCAAAAGCGCGGATAGATGAACTGCTTCGGGAAAACCTTGATTTCGAACAGGTTTTCGCAACCTTCCAGGCAGCAACGGAACTTGAGATCGACGACATCGGTGTAATTGTGACGAAACACGATGTTCTTCGCGTCGATGTTTTCGACATCCTTTTTCTGCTTCTGGCGGTTCTTGATGTCGCGGTGCAGCGGACAGTACTTGGCGATCGGGTGACCCCAAAATTCGCGTCCGCAGCCCGGTTCCTGGCAGATCTTGAGCTTGATGCGTTTCTTCTTTTTATACTTAGGTAATTGCATAGCGCAGTAAATTTACTAAAAATCGCCTTTTTTTTCAAATTTTTCCTTTTTCTCGAAATTCGAGCGTCTATGTCGATGATTTTTCAAGGAGATCCCGATGAAATTCCCTATTTTTCGCCTTTTTGCCTCCCTGTCCCTTTCTTCCGCTATCGGCTGTTCGGCAAGCCTGTCGGCAGAAAACGCGGATTTCGGCATGGCGAAAATGCATTTTCTAGACGTCGGCCAGGGACTTTCCATCCTGCTGGAAGATTCACCCCGAAAAGCCTTCGCCCTGTATGATCTCGGAAACGATTCGGCAGGCTTCTGGGACACGCTAAAGACGCGCGGAGTCCCGCATCTCGACTGGGTACTGGTCAGCCACTGGCACAGAGATCACGCCGGCGGACTCCTCGAATGGAACGGTTCGGTTTCCATCGACACGATTTTTTACGGAGCGGACACCGGAGGCCTTTGGCTAAGGGACAGCGTTCTCTCGCTTGCCGCAAGATACGGAACGGTTGCACGAAAGGTTTCGCGCGGAACGAAAATCGGTTGTGGCGCATGGTCCTGCCAAGTCCTCTGGACACCGGAATATCAAACGGCCGGCGGCAACAATTCCAGCGCGGTTCTACAAATCTCGGACGGGAAGTCCAAGGCCCTGTTCACCGGGGATCTGGAAAGGGACGGAGAATCCGGACTGCTCGAAGTGTCTAGCGACTTGCAGGCGGATCTTCTTCAAGTCGGGCATCACGGTTCAAAGGGCAGCTCGTCGCTTTCGTTTCTCGAAAAGGTCGCGCCAAGATACGCCGTCGTCTCGGTCGGGAAAAGGAACCGCTACGGACATCCGGCCGAAGGCACTCTCCAAAAGCTCTCGTTCGTTCTCGGGGATTCCTGCCGGATTTTTCGCACCGACAGGGACGGAAGCATTACCGTGGAATGGAAACGGGGAACGGGCCTGTGGATTCGAAATTACTAGTTTAACGCCATGCCGCATTTTTTTCACATTCCCGTCATGGGAACCTGCTTCACGACGGATACGCCCCTGCGCGTTTCGCACCTTGGAATCGATTCCGCCATTTCCCTGGTCGATGATCGACTCCTGGAACGCATCGGAACTTTTTACGCGAAAAAAATGGACATTCCCTATACCGTCCATTCTTCGTCTGCCAAACACGCCCGGGCCAAACGCATCGCCGAATACCTGAACCTGGTTCATTTTCTCGCGACAAGGAATTTCGAACGCGTTCTTGCCGAGCCGTTCAATGGAAATTCCGACAAGGATCGCTATTTCAAGATGCTCCCGACGGACGATCCGCTTCGCAAGCGTTACTTGCAAATGCTATCGATGCCAGACGGGGTATTGCGTACAAGCGAAGTTCTGAATCTGACAAGCGCGATGCGACCCGGAAAAATCGACGTGAACATCATGGTGAAGCTTGACAGGCCGGGATTTGACGACGCCAAGGAAGCGCTCCGCGGCTATGCGGAATCCGAACTGTCGGGAAATACGAGCCTCATTCTAAGCGCGGGAATCAACCAGTCGCTGTTTTCCGAGATGGAAAAGTTCCCCTGCTTTTACCGAAACGCAAGCGGCGGATTCGACAAGAAAATCACGCTGAAGATTTCCGACTTTCGCTCGGCACTGATCCAGGGCAAATTTCTCGCACGCAAAGGTCTCGAAGTCAGCGAATACCGCATCGAATCGGGACTCAACTGCGGCGGACACCTGTTCCCTTCGGACGGAGAGCTTCTTCCCGTCATTCTCGACGAGTTCAAGGAAAAGAAGAAGTCGCTCTGCACGCAGTTTCAGAAGTCCATCGGAAAATACTATGCGGATCATGGACTGGACGCTTCCTGCCTAAAGCCCTTTTCTCCGCGATTCACCGTCCAGGGAGGTATCGGGAATTTCGGGGAATCGGAACGGCTCCGGAAAATCTATGAAATGGATAGCTGCGGATGGGGGTCGCCGTTTCTTCTCGTCCCCGAAGCGACCCTTGTCGATGGCGAAACGCGAAGGCTCCTGTGCGAAGCGAATCCCGAAGACATTCTGGCGAGTCACGCATCCCCCATCGGCGTTCCGTTCAGCAACCTGAGAACTTGCGGAGCCGAAAGGGAACGGATCGAAAATATTCGTCGGGGAACTCCGGGAGCGCCTTGCGTCAAAGGATTCCTGCAAAACAACATCGAGTTTTCGGAACGCCCGATTTGCACGGCAAGCCGGGAATACCAGCAAAAGAAAACAAGGCAAATCGAAAGCCTCCCGATTTCCGAAACAGAAAGGGAACGAGAAAAGGAAGCCGTGCTAGAAAAGACGTGTATCTGCCACAAGCTGGGAAATTCCGCTCTCGTCGCTCTCGGACTCGAAAGCGCAGAAAGCGCTCCGCCCTCTATTTGCCCGGGTCCAAACATCGCCTACTTTCAAAGGACCTATTCCCTCGAAGAAATGGTCGATCTGATCTATGGCCGAATCGACAGTCTTTCCACTCCGGAACGTCCGCATGTTTTCGCACTTGAAATTTTACTTTATGCCCGATGGTTTCAGGGCGAAGTCGAAAAAACGGCGAAGAATCCCGAAGCGCGGGAAAAGCTCAAGACGATCGCCAGGAATTTGAAATCCGGCATGGAAAAAGCTTGCGAAATTTCAAGGAGCAAACCCTTTGGCGGAGAGAATCTCGAAAGCATCCGGGAAGCCGTTTCGAAGGCGATGCCGACAATTGAAAGTTTTGGAGAGACTGATTCTGGGCTTAGCTGAGAGAGCTTGGAGCTTATCAGAGCTTAGAGCTTAGAATTGCGAAGCGGGCGTTTTACGTTTTGCCGAAAGGCTTTTGACGTTTCACGTCTAGGCTTTTTTCGCGAAGCGAACTGTTTTCCGCCTGCCCGGCGTGGGGCGTGGCAGAGTTTAGTTGGGAGAACTTAGAGCTTAGAACAGTGAACGCTTAAGCATCTGGCATACAGAATATAGATGTCTGCAAATCTAAGTTCTAAAATCTCAGTTCTAAGTTCTGATTTCCCTTCCTTGCATCCACCACCCCCTAGGCCATGCGGTGTCAGAGCTTAGAGACGCAGAGCGATCCGCTTTACATTTGAACCTAAACGTCTGCGAAACTCAGATCTAAGCTCCAAGTTCTAAGCTCTGATAATCCCGCTCCAGGATGACAGTTTTATCGTGCAAGGCTTTGCAGATCGCTTTGCGAGCACTCCACTCTACACATTCCACACTTCACTCTCAACACTCCACTCTCAACACTCCACTCTCGACTATCTTTGCGCCAGTTTCGGTTTTCCTGTCCAGCCGAGCTTTCCGCGAAGCGCATTGACAAAACCCGTATTCTTCATCCGAATGAACGTGGTGACTTCCTTGCTCACCGAAAGAGATACGGAATCGCCCGCATTCAGGATATGGGTAATCCGGCCGTCAAAGACCAAATCCAGCGGAACGTTTACCGCGGACATGATTTTGCAGACGGAAGTCGAAGGAATTATCAGGGAGCGGACCGAAAGGCTGCTCGGCGCGACCGGCGTAATCGCGAAAGCCTGCGTCGAAGGATAGATAATCGGTCCTCCGGCAGAGAGATTGTAGGCGGTGCTTCCCGTCGGCGTCGAAACCAGAAGGGAATCCGCCCAGTATTCGGTCAGCGGACGACCGTTGTATTCCACATTGACGTTCACCATCCGATCGGGAGCGTGTGCCCGGACATGGACCTCGTTCAGGACCGTTTCCGTCGCAATCACTTTTTTCCCGTGGCAAATCCTCGCGTCGATCATGAGCCGGTCACGCGTCGAAAAATCCCCGGCAAGCAGCGCTTCCAAGGCGTTCGAAAGATTTTCGACAGGCGTTTCGGTCAAAAATCCGACACGACCCGCATTGACGCCCAAGATGGGAATGTTTAGCCCCAAGGCGATTCGCGCCGAGCTTAAAAAGGTTCCGTCTCCACCGATCGCCACCAGCAGGGAACACTTGCGAAGCGAACGCTCGCCCACGATGCGGATTCCCCGCGGAACAATATCCTTGAGCACATCGACCGCGCAAAAGGAAATTTCCCGATGCCTTGCGGCAAACAGGGAAATCACTTCCAAAGCTTTCAAAAGTTCGTCGCTTTTTCCCTTGAATCCGACAATGCCTATTTTCGAGAACTTCATGACTTCGCCATTTCTGTTAATTTATCTGTAATTTCAGGAAAGACCTTTTCCACTTGTGCTTCATTTTCTATGACGGTTTCGCCATGAGAAAAAAGGGACAATACACGAAACATCAATTCCAGGACGGGATCGCTTTCCGCATCGAAGGTTCCCGAATCGAGTTCTTCCTTTCCGCGAATGACAAGGCCCTCGTCATAGACGCCTATCTGGGCGCCCGTCTGTTTCAAATTCCGGGCAAGGGACTCGCAACGCAGTCTCAGTTCCTTGGAAAGGCTGTCGGGAATTCGAAGGATGCTTTCGCCTTCCGCCGTGCATGCGGCAAGCGCGATAAACGGATACTCTTCGAGACAGGTGCACAGAATGTCTTCCGCAAGACGTCGGGAAGAAAGCCTTTTTTCATAGACCGCCGTTACATCGGCATAGGCCGTTCCATAGCGTTCGTGTCGGGACCCCTGGTCGATGCGAGCTCCCATCCGCCTTAACGCGGCAAACGCCCCCGCCCGATCGGTTGCGACCAGCACGTTTTTCAATGTCACCTTCTTTCCCTTGAACTCGGGCGAAAGGACCGCCAAGGCGGCAAGCGCACAGGCTTCCGTCGGATCTCCAGGAACAAAGTAATCGCGGCTCGTCAAGATTTTCGTTTCGAGAATCGTCGTCCTTGTCCGACGTTCCGTCCGGATTCCGCGAGCCTTTGCCATGCGCCGTTCCAGTTCGCTCATTTCCTGCATTCCCGTTGTCTGGATCTGGAGATTCGCTCCAAAATAGGCGAGCATTTCCACAAATTCGGAACGCATCGGAAAACGCTCTTCGCATTCCAGGTTCTTTCCGCAAACCAGCGCGTTCAAGAGAACCGCATTCTTGAAAAGATAGGGAATGCAGCCTTCCCGGGTTTCCTTCAGAACGGGAAGAACCTTTGCAAAATGCACGGTCAGCGTCCGGCCCGATTCACCTTGTTCGTCTCTTTCGATGACCGCTCCAAAGACCTCCGACAAAAAAAATCTTGCCTTCTGCAAAATTCGTTCGGATCCCGTAATCGTATAAAGCGATTCGTCGTCACGCGAAGCCAGGGCAAGGAGAAGAGCCATTGCGTTTTCGCTCTCCGGAATTTTTAAAAGAGGAGGAACCCTGTAGGAAAATCCGACCCCCGAAAGGATCGTACTGGTTCCCTTTTCCTCGACGACAAGCCCGAATTCCGAAAGCAAGGAGACAAGCGTACGCGTCCGCTCGGTAAAGACAAAATCGTCCAAAGTCGTCCGACCGTTCACAAGAAGTCCCATCACCAGGACATCTTCTGCCAGTTCCCGATCCGGATTCAGTACAAATTCACTCATCAGCGTTCCGTGACTTCGAAATTCAAGTTGCGCAAAAGTTCCCGAGCGGCATTCGCCTGGGATTCCGTCTTGAAGGCGACTAGAAGCGTCCCGGCGACATTTTCCCGAACTTTCATCAGCTCGACATCGCGGATGTTCAGGTTTGCCCTAGCCAGCGGTTCCAGGACGGAAAGGAGCGTACCCGGCTCATCCTTGAGCTGGACGGTTAACTGGAAAAAGCTGTTTCCCGTATTCTTCCCCGGTGCGAAAAGCGATGCCCGACCATCGTTTCCCTTGAGAAAAATCCGGTGCAGCGTTTCTTCGTCCGCGGGAATCTTCTCGATCGCAGAGCGTGTCTTGACAAGCCCCGAAATATACTCGTCCATCGCCCGGAGAATTTCCGCCTTGTTCGTTTCCGCCACGTCTTTCCACATCGCCCAACTCGAAGCGGCGATTCGCGTCATGTCGCGAAAGGCGCGCCCGGCAAAATGCTGGTAGCCGTTTTCGAGAAGCCTCCCCGGAATGTTCGCGGCAAGGCTAGAACTCGCCATTTGAGGCATGTGGCTGACCCAAGCGACAGTCTGGTCGTGATGCTCCGGCGGAAAAACGACTTGCGTCGCTCCGAGAAACGCGATGATTTCGGAAAGAGACCGGTAGGATTCTTTAGGCATTTCCGCATCCGGACAGACGAACCAGTAGGCGTTTTCGAACAGGGACGGGTCGTTATACTCCAGCGAGCGCTTTTCCGATCCGGCCATCGGATGCCCGCCGACAAAACGGAACGGCTCCTGCAGGCGCAAACCCGCCTTGCAGATTTCCGCCTTGGTGCTGCCGATATCCGACACGAGAATCGGATGCGAGGGCTTGTACCTCGAAAGCTTTTCGAGCATCGAGAGGATTCCCGAAATCGGCGTGCAAAGCAAAATGACGTCCGAGCCATCGACCCATTTTTCCAATTCGTCATAGCCGAACGTTTCGTCAGCGAGATCCAGTTCCCTCGCGCGCAAAAGCGTTTGGGGGGAACTGACCGCCCGAATGATCGTCCGGGATTTCGCCTGCCGAAAAGCGGCGGCGATCGAGCTTGCCAAGAGCCCGAATCCGACAAAGGTAATCCGATGAATCGAAAGCATTATTTTTCCACCTGCCGGGTTTCCGCCATGATCGCCTGGAAAATCCGCTGCATCGCTTGTGGCGAGAGCGGCCCGTTTTGCCTTGCCGACTTTTCCGCGACACGTTCGAGAATTTCCCTTTCGCGCGAAGCATCCAACACGGGAAGACCGCATTTTTTCTTGATCTTGCCGATTTCCACCGCGTATTCCGCGCGCTTGTTCAAAAGCTCGATGATCACGTTTTCGAGTTCATCGATTCTCGTTCGCCAGTTCGCAATATCCATATCGGGAAAGGTAGCAAGTTTTTTGGAAAAATTTTCCATTTCCTATATTTGGAACATGAAAATCGCAGTCGGACTTTCCGGCGGTGTCGATTCGACGATGACCGCCTACCTCCTCAAGAAACAGGGTCACTCGGTAGTCGGCGTGACCATGAGCCTCTGGGATGGTTCCATCCCCATTCCAGACCGTGGACAGAGCGGTTGTTTCGGACCCGGCGAAGCCCGCGAACTCGTCGAAACGGAAAACATCGCAAGGCGCCTCGGAATCGATTACGAAGTCATCCCGCTAGCCGAGCAGTACAAGAAAAACGTCCTCGACTATTTCAAATCCGAATACAAGGCCGGTCGCACGCCGAATCCTTGCGTCAAGTGCAACCAGAAAATGAAATTCGGCTTTCTTGTCGACTGCGCGCACAAGCTGCTCGATTTTGACGTTTTTGCCACGGGTCACTACGCAAGGGTTTCCGAAAACGGAAAGCTTCTGCGACGGGCAATCGACCACACCAAGGACCAGACGTATTTTCTTTCGAGACTTTCTCCCGCCCAGCTTTCCCGCGTCATTTTCCCTCTCGGGGAACTTGCCAAGCACGAAGTCAAGGCGCTCGCCACGGAATCCGGATTCGAGGACCTGGCCCAAAAACCCGAAAGCCAGGACTTTATCGAATGCGACGATTATTCCGTTCTGTTCGACAAGGAAGACATCAAGCCCGGCGACATTGTCGATACAAGCGGCAAGGTTCTCGGCAAGCACGGCGGAATCGTTTACTATACCATCGGCCAGCGCAAGGGACTCGGAATCGGCGGTCTCAAGGAACCGCTATTCGTCATTCGTCTCGACCCGCACAAAAACCAGGTCGTCCTGGGAACAAGGGAAGAACTTTTTTCCGGATCCCTGAAAGCCCATGGCATCAACCGTCTGCTCCTCGACAAGTCCGAAACCGAAGGAACCGCTTTCGCCAAGATTCGACACGGGAAAAGCCTCGTCCCGGCAAAGTTCAGAATCGATGGAGATAATTTATACGTAACGTTCGAAGAACCGCAAATGTCCGTAACGCCCGGACAAATCGTCGCCCTATACAGAGACGACGCTGTACTCGCTAGCGGGATAATCGACGAAGCCATCAAGGAGAAACTGCCATGATTCCCTTTACCAAGATGCAAGGCGCGGGAAACGACTATATCTACATAGACAATCGGGAAGAAATCGTCAAGGATCCCGCAGAGCTTTCCCGGAAGATTTCCGACAGGCATTTCGGCGTAGGATCGGACGGGCTAGTCCTTATCTGCAAATCCGAAAAGGCGGATATCCGGATGCGGATGTTCAACCCGGACGGCAGCGAATCGGAGATGTGCGGCAACGCGAGCCGGTGCGTCGCGAGATTTGCCTGGGAACGCTTTTTTGAAAAGTCCAGAGACGAATTCGACCTCGAAACGGGTGCGGGCATCAAGCACATCCTCATCCACCGCGACGGCGAACGGTTCCTGTCGGCGACAATCGACATGGGCGCGCCGATTCTCGAACCGTCGAAGATTCCCGTTTCCGCAGAGACAAACCGCATCGCTATCGACGGACAAGACTTCACCTGCGTCTCGATGGGAAACCCCCATGCCGTGACATTTGTCGAAAGCGTCGATTCCGCGCCGGTACTTTCCAAAGGCCCTATCTACGAAACAGACAGATTCTTTCCGCGAAAGGCGAACATCGAATTTGTCGAGGTTTTAAGCCCGGACCATGCGAAAATGCGCGTCTGGGAACGGGGAACCGGCGAAACTCTCGCCTGCGGAACCGGAGCCTGCGCAACGCTCGTCGCCTGCGTTCTCAACGGAAAGACAAACCGGAAAATCGACCTGGATCTTCTGGGAGGAACGCTCCACATCGAATGGCGCGAGGACGATTCCCACGTGATGATGACAGGCCCTGCGGAATTTGTTTTCGAAGGAACTTTTGACGGATAAAATTTCGGAATGCGGGAAGTCGAAGCGAACCGTTTTCGCTAGCTTTCATTCCCCGGCTTTCCTTTTCCGACTTTTCTCCAAAGCATTTTGCGCCAAATCACACAGGGAACGTCGCGGGAACAGAAAAGCCACAATGTTAAGCGCTTTTTACAAAGATTCGGAAGGAAATGCGTAAATTATGGGCGAATTTTTCCTTTCGAGGTCTTGTATGAAGTATTCCTTTCTTTTGACCCTGGCGATAGCCGTATCGTGTGGATTTGCGGCCAACCGCATCGGTCCCGTCAGCCAATATGGGCAACTTCAAGCCGGAAAAAATAGCAACGGACAGGGACGGATCTACGGTTCTTGTCCAGCCTACTCTACCTCGGGAAATGAAGTCGCCATCCAAGGAATGAGCCTGTTCTGGAGTATTTCTTCTACCGATGGGTCCAATTTTTGGACTACGGACATCGTCAACGGTCTTGTCGAAAATCAAAAAATCCAGCTAATCCGCGCTCCTATGGGTGCCGATGAAAACTGGGGCGACGGGAACTGGTCCACGGACAAATCCAAATACTCCGCCTACATGAATACCGTGGTCCAGGCGGCAATCGATAACGATATCTATGTCATCATCGATTACCATTCGCATTGCGCAGAAAACAGCGAATCGACCGCCCTGGCCTTTTTTACCGAAATGGCTCAAAAATGGGGAAAATACGACAATGTCATCTTTGAAATCTATAATGAACCAAAGAATGCCTGCAGCGATTCGTGGTTTGAACTATCTGGCGCCCAAAACTATTGGACAACGATTCGATCCTATGCGAACAAAGTCATTTCCCAAATTCGTTCCTATTCCGATAATTTGATTATCGTCGGGACGCCTTATTTCGATCAATATCCCAATGCAGCGTTAAGCAACCCTCTAACGGACAACAATGTCGCCTACGCATTTCACTATTATGCAGGCGAAGACCAATACCGTCACACAACAAGCAACCAAGGCGCAAATGCAGTCAAAGCCATGAATGGCGGTCTTTCCGTATTTGTTTCCGAATGGGGAAACTCGGCACCTAGCGGCAATGGAGGTTTTAACGCAAGTTACAGCGCAGAATGGTATAACTGGATGAAACAATACAAACTCTCCGGAGCAAACTGGTCCGTAACCACAAAATCCGAAACGGCTTCTTATTTTAGCGGTAGCGCATGGAACTATTCCGAAAGCGGAAACTGGGTCAATTCAAATGTATTTTCTACCCTTCCGACTTCCTATACGGCTTGCTCTGGAACGGTATCCTCCAGTTCATCCAGTTCGAGCAGCGAATCCAGTTCAAGTATCGCCAAGTCCAGCTCTTCGCAAGCCGCAAGCAGTTCGTCAAGCGTCAAGGAAAGCAGTTCCAGCGAAAAGCTTTCGAGCAGTTCCGCACAAAGGTCCAGTTCGAGCAGCGTCATTTCCAGCAGCTCTTCCGCGATCCTTTCCAGCTCGTCAAGCATCTCGACGGACTGGGAATCAAACGCACAGCTTTCAAACGCCTCGAATAACGGCGTCACCATTGGACAGTCCAACGACTACAATAGCGAACGATTAGTTTCCAAGGTTCTCGGAACGGTTACCGCCGAAGAATCCTATACGCTTTCCTTTGACGCGTCCCTGCAAAACGGCGGTTCGTCGATGGAAATTTCCACGGTTCTCGACAGCTATTGTTCGGACAAGGTAACCGTCAACGCCGGAGAAACCAAGTCCTACGAGTGCCAGTTTACGGCAAACGCCACCGAGACGGTCACGCTGAAACTGACAATGCCCGGATCCCGCTGGGAACAGGTCACCATTTCGAATCTCTCGCTAAAAGCGTCAAACGGAGACGACATTTCGGGATTCAACAGTCATTCGTCCAAAACGCTCACGGTTTCCTTTTCTTCAAGGATTTTGGAAATTCAAAGCGTCAAGCCGGCAACTGTCGATCTCTTTGACATGCAAGGCCGCGCCATCAAGCAACTTTTGCAAGCCAGCGGGCAGGTTTCCCTCGAATCCGTCTTGCCGGGAACCTATATCGTGCGCGTCCGTGCGGGCTCCGAAAGCTGGACCAGGCGCATTTCGATTCGCTAGTCTGGCAAAGCCACTCCACGCGTGAAGTGTGGAGTGTGGAGAGTTGAGTGTTCGCGAAGCGATGTGCAAAGCCTTGTACGATAAACGGTCATCCTGGAGCGGGATTATCAGAGCTTAGAACTTGGAGCTTAGATCTGAGTTTCGCAGACGTTTAGGTTCAAATGTAAAGCGGATC
>CAVGIM010000029.1:0-35550 GCA_963629575.1 Candidatus Methanomethylophilaceae archaeon | reverse complement strand
AAAGCGGATCGCTCTGCGTCTCTAAGCTCTAAGTTCTCTGGACTAAGCTCTGACCTCCACGGCGCTATCTTCCGGATTGATCTTCCGCTTTCCCGTGATGAACTGCTTCACGAAAGGATTCGTCGTATTCTTGATTTCATCGACGGTTCCCACTTCGATTATTCGGCCCTTGTAAAGCATCGCGATGCGGTCCGCGACCTTGAAGGCGCTCACCATGTCGTGCGTCACCACGACCGATGTCACGCCGAGCTTTTTCTGCATGTCGAGGATCAGGTCATTGATAACGTCGCTCGTAATCGGATCGAGTCCCGTCGTCGGTTCGTCGTAGAGAAGAATTTCCGGATTCAGGGCAATCGCCCGGGCCAGGGCAACGCGCTTGCGCATTCCCCCCGAAAGTTCGCTCGGCATCTTCGTCCGAAATTCCGGAACGAGATTTATCAGCTTGAGCTTTTCCGTCACGACATCCTGCACCTCCTTTTCGGAAAGCTCGGGGTGATGCTCGCGAAGGGCAAACGCGATATTTTCGCCCGTATCCATGCTGTCGAAAAGCGCGCCGCTCTGGAAAAGCATCCCCATTTTCTTGCGAATGGTTCGCGTATCGAAAGATTTGGAAGTGCTGATGGTTACGCCATCGACGACAACTTCGCCGTCATCCGGCTGCAAAAGCCCAATCATGTGCTTCAGGATAACCGACTTTCCACCGCCCGACTGTCCGATGATCACCATCGTTTCTCCACGGCGAATGTCGAGATTCACGTCCGCGAGAACCATCTGCGCACCGAAATTCTTTTTCAGGCCGTGAAGCTGAATCATGATATCGCTTGGATCGATCGCTACATTTGGCATAAACTAACCTACTGGAAGAGAATGGCGTCTGTCGCAAGGTCTAGAATCAGGATCATCAGGCAGCAGGAAACCACGGAATCCTTTGTCGCAAGCCCGACCCCCTTTGCCCCGGGAGCGGCATTCATCCCGTGAAACCAACCGAGCAAGAAAATGACTATCCCGAAAACGAAGGACTTGAGTACGCCACCGAAAAGATCCCTGGGATTGAACAGGTATTGCATTCCCGTGTAGAACGTGTACGACGAAATGTCCAGAGCGAGCACGGCGACAATCCAGCCCCCGATAAGCGCAAGACAATTCGAAATAATCGTAAGGCACGGCACCATGGAAAAAAAGGCGACAAAACGGGGCATCGCGAGATAACGATACGGATTCAGGTCCAGTACCTCGTGCGCATCGAGTTCTTCCTTTTCCCGCATCGAAGCGATTTCCGCGGCAAGCGCACTGCCGACACGCCCGGCAAGGACCAGAGCGGCGAGAAGCGGGCCCAATTCTATCAGGACCATCTTGCAGGCAGCGGTTCCCACCCATTTGTCGGCGACAAGCCCGCGAAACTGGAAGGAAGCCTGTACGGTCGCCACCATTCCCGTAAAGATGGACGTGACAAAAAGAAGCGGAACCGACGAAACGCCGATCGAGACCATTTGCTTGAGGACAAGATTCCAGTTCTTGAAAACATACGGAACCTGGCGAATCGTGAAATAGAGGATACAGAACAGTTCGCCCACGCTCGAAATTCCGGAGACGACAATTCGGCCAAGAACGCGAAGCGGTGTAAACAAGACGTTCATCGATTCTATCCTTCGAGATCCCCAAAGCCCATGTTCGCATCGACCATTCCCGTTCCCTCGTCCTCGGCAATGTAGTTCTCGAACCGCGTATATTGCGGAATCCACGTCAAGTCGATGTCCGCGGTCGATCCGTTACGATGCTTCGCCACCAGAAGCTGCGCCTTGTTCTTGTCGGCTTCGTCATGGCTGCGGTAGAACGGACGCTCGATAAACCAGACCATGTCCGCATCCTGTTCGATAGAGCCGGATTCTCGCAAGTCCGAAAGCTGCGGCCGGGTCTTTCCTCCGCGAGCGGAATCGGCGCGGTCCTCTGTCTTTCGAGAAAGCTGCGCAAGCGCGATGACTGGGATTTTCAGGTCCTTCGCCAAGATTTTCAGTCCGCGGGAAATCGCGCCGACGGCGACTGCGCGGTTCTCTTCGCGACCCGTCTTCATCAGCTGGAGATAATCGACAATCACCAGATCGAGACCGACCTTTCGCTTGAGGCTTCTGCACTTGGAGAGAAGTTCCATGATGCCCAGGTCCAGATTGTCATCGACGTAGAGCGTATTCGTCTGCATGATGCGGCTTGCGATGCCCGGCAGTTTCGAATATTCGTCCCGATTCAGCTTGTTTGCGCGAAACTTGGAAAGCTCGATTCCCGCCATCGAGCAGAGGATACGCTGCATCAGCTGTTCCGCTCCCATTTCCAGGCTGAAGAAGGCGACATGCTTTCCGTAGTTGAAGCTGGAATTGGACGCAAGCGTCAGAGCAAACGCGGACTTTCCCATGCCCGGACGCCCCGCGAGAATTATCAGGTCCGATGGCTGCAGGCCGTTCGTCAGACGGTCTAGATCCGTGAATCCCGTCGGACATCCCGAAAGACCGTCCTTCCGGTTTTCGAGCGCTTTCAGAACTTCCTCGACGACGACGCTTGCCGGGCGAAGCGAATCCTTCACCTGCTTCTCGGCGAGCGCCATGATATCGCCTTCCACCTTCGAAATCACCTCGTCCGGTTCGGAAGCCGGATTTTCCGCTTCGCGGATGGCGTTTGTCGCCGAAGCGATCAGCTTGCGCATTGTCGATTTTTTTCGAATCAGCTCCGCATGGACTTTCGCCTGGGCAGCGCTTCCCACGGATTCGATCAGACGGAGAAGGTAGTCCCTGCCGCCGACCGTTTCGAGCTTGTTTTCCTTTTCGAGCGCGGCGGACAAGGTCACGACGCCGATTGGAATGTTCAGCTGGGATTGCTTTTGCAGGACTTCCCAGATAATGCGGTGGCGTTCCTGGTAAAAATCCTCGGGGTCGAGAAGCGAGATAACTTCCGAAAGGGTATTCGTATCCTGTATCACGCCACCGAGAAAGGCGACTTCGGCATCGACCGCCTGCGGAGTCGATCTTCCTGCGTATTCGTAGTTTTCCTGTTCACTCGCCATTTACAAAAATCCTGTCTAGAATTTAACCAAAAAAACCGCACTTCGGAATGTGCGTTTTCCAGGTGATAACCTTCAACTGCCTGTCGTTCAGCATTTCTTCGGGATCGATGAAAACCGTCGCCGGAACTTTCGCAAATTCGAGCGGA
Organism: Candidatus Methanomethylophilaceae archaeon; assembly: GCA_963629575.1. Taxonomy (GTDB): domain Bacteria; phylum Fibrobacterota; class Fibrobacteria; order Fibrobacterales; family Fibrobacteraceae; genus Hallerella. The sequence continues at coordinate 32,352 of CAVGIM010000029.1, read as the reverse complement.
ACGCCTCCAAAGTCGATGGCACGCGCATTTTGCGAAAGAGCCTGTTTCAAGAGCCTGTCCCCGAAAAACACGAGAGTCTGGGGATTTACCAGCGAAACTTCCTTTTCCAGCATTTTCTTGAAGAGAATCGCCACCTGGGGAAGAACCGCCCGGTTCACCGGCTTCTTGCAAAAATAGGTGATGCCGATTTGCCCGGAAGCAATCTGGAGACTTTCGAACATCCGCGCGACCATCTGCCCGACATCGGAATCCAGATAGCCATTTCGGTACTTTTCGAGCGGTGCATAGATAACGAGAAGAAGCCTTGGACCTTGCAGGTTGCCTTCGCCTTTCGCAAAGTTCGACCTGGCATAGATTTTCTCGGCCGCGACGCTCCCGTAAAAGCTTTCGAGATCCGTCGCCGATTCAAACGCCGAAGGAACGACGGCTTTTGCCGATTCGGGGATAACGATTTTTTCGTTCGAAACCAATGCGCGGGAATCTGCCGCACGAGCCGCAGGGACATTCGAAGCCGAAGACGGTCTTGGCGCGACAGGTTGCCGTTGCCGAAAGGAATCCGCCGATAGGACAGGGGACGCGGCACGGGAAACAGGCCGATACGCCCACGGTTCATCCAGAACTATCCTGTCCGTTCCGATATCGATCTGCTCAGCCAGATACCTGGCCAGTTCCGTAAAGTCAGCCACCGGAAACCTCCCACCGAAGGTTCACCCGTTCGACGACATCCCTCGCGAGTTTTGACTTCAAGTGAAATTCCAGTTCGGGGACGGGCTTTCCCTTTTCGAGAATTGCGTAGGGAACCGCATCCCTTCCAAAGCCTCCATCCGAAAGGACAGGCGTATTCAACACGAGAATGTCGGCTCCGCTCTTTTCGAGCTTTTCCAGTCCGTGTCGCTTCACATCGTCGGTCTCCAGCGCGAACCCGACGATTACCTGCCCAGGCTTCCTGTTCCCGACCGTAGCGCGCAAGATGTTCGGATTCGGTTCAAGCTCCAGGATCAACTGGCTCCGGCTATCCTTGATCTTTGTTTCGCTCGCCTTCTTCGGACGATAGTCGGCGACCGCGGCACAGTGCACGACCACGTCAAAGGACACTTGACGGGAAAGAACGGCATCGTACATTTGCCGGGCGCTTTTCACGGAAATTTCCTCGACGCCAAGAGGCGCGTCCACGTCCATCGGGCCATGAACAAGCGATACGTCATAGCCCGCGTCAAGAAACTCCTCGGCAAGGGCCACGGCTGTTTTTCCGCTCGAACGGTTCGATATGTAGCGTACGGGATCGATCGCTTCTTCGGTGCGCCCCGCGGTAATCAGGACGGAACGATTCAATCGCTTCCCAGATGCTTCGCTAGAGCTTTTCAATACCTTGACGATTTCCGCCGGTTCCATAAAACGGCCAGGCCCCTTTTCTCCACAAGCTAGCTCGCCATCCGAGGGAGCAATGACTTTCGTGTCGGAAAACCCGCGCAGGATCTCCAGGTTGCGCTGCACGGCAATCGAACGGTACATCGCGGAATTCATCGCCGGGAAAATCCACTTTTCGCAGGTGCTCGACATGAAGCAAAGCGAAACGGGATCGTCCGCAAGGCCACAGGCGAACTTTCCAATAGCATCGGCAGAAGCCGGAGCGACGATGTAGAGATCCGCCCAGCGGGGAAAATCGATATGCTGAAAAGGGCGCGCTTCCTGGGCACCGTCCTGAAGATAGACCGGGCACCTGGAAAGCGACGCGAACGAAAGCGGAGCGACAAATCTTGTCGCGGCCGGCGACATCGCGACTCGGACTTCCGCCCCTTCCTTTTGAAGCAAGCGCAAAAGCTCACAGGCCTTGTAGGCGGCAATGCTTCCCGTCACCCCCAAGAGAATCTTCTTTCCCGACAGAATCATTTTGCACCGTCCTTCGTTCGCAGCTTTCGTACATAGGCAACCGCGCCAAGCCCCGCCTTCGCCCCGTCACCGACAGCCACGGCGACCTGCAAGACGCCTCCCAGGCAATCCCCGGCGGCAAAAAGTCCGGGAACGGTCGTCATCCGATTTTCATCGACAACCAACCGGTTCGATTCCAGGGCGGCTCCGGCCTTGCGAGCAAGATCCGCCGCGCTCGCCGATCCGATAGCGACAAAAATTCCATCGACCGCAATTTCCCTACCGCTTTCAAGACGCAACCGCTCAACGCGGCCATTTCCTTCGACCGCCACGACCTTTTCCCTTTCCACGAAAAACGCATCGGGAAATTCCACGGCAAGGTCCGCGCCGAGCGTGCAGACATAGACCTTTGCGGCAAGCGGCAACAGCTCTTCCGCTTCGGAAAGCGCATAGGCGCCGTTTCCAAGGACAGCGACGCTTTTCTTGCGGTAAAAGAATCCATCACAGACCGCGCAATAGCTCACGCCTTTTCCTTCAAAGGAATCGATTCCCGGAACGGAAACTTTCGAGCGCAAGGCTCCGGCGGCGACAATCACCGACTTCGCCGTAAAATTTTCGACCGTGTCTTCGCTTGTACGGACCCGGACATGGAAACTTTCGCTAGACATCAGGTCGAGAACTTCGCCGGAAAGAAAATCCGCACCGAGATTTTTCGCCTGTTCTTCCCCGCGACGTTCCAGTTCCATTCCGGAAACAGGTTCCGCAAAGCCGTAATAGTTGGCGATAAGATGCGCCTTTCCCAAGGCTCCTTCGTCTTTCGCGACGATAAGGACCGAAAGATTCGCCCGAAGCGCGTAAAGCGCTGCCGAGATTCCCGCCGGACCTTTCCCGACGACAACAATGTCAAATTCATTCCGCATCGCGAACCTCTTCCCTTTCTTGCGGTAGCGACGTTCCCGCCTTCATTGCGGAATCCAACCGCCGAGACTTTTCGGGAGAGAACCACCAATAGACCGGGACGCTTTCGTCTTCGCGTCCAAACTTCGTATAGACATTCGTGGGCGTTCCGAAGCGGTTCCAGTAAAGAATCCGGTGAAAGTCGCACTGCCACATCAGAACATAGGGAACGATTTCCGAAAGGCGATTATCTAGCGCGCGCAAGATCTCGTTTCGCTTCGCCATGTCGAATTCCGTTTTCTGCAGCTTGACGAGGCTATCGACTACAGGGTCCGCGACGCCCGTGACATTGTTCGTCCCGATATCGTTTGCCGTCTCGCTGGACCACGAGGCTTCCGGATCGGAAAGGCGAGAGCTTCCCCACGCAATCCAATACATGTCAAAGTCCGCGTTGTCGAGGCGTTTCCGCAGCGTGCTCTGGGACATCTGCTCGATGGAAACCCGGATTCCCGCCTTCTGGAGCGCTTCCTGGTAAAAAGTCAAGTGGCGCAAGTCCTCGCTCGCCGTAATGAAGGCGATTTCAAGCGGCTTGCCGTCCTTTTCGAGCATTCCCTTGTCCCCGGGAACATACCCCGCTTCCGACAGGAGCTTTCTTGCGCGATCCATGTCGAACGGGTAGTTTTCCGCTCGCGGATTGGCGTGATCCTTCCAAAGGTCCGGATAATAGCTGTTCAGGAGAAAATACTGGTCATACATGTATTTTTCGTTCATCAGCTTGCGATCCATCAGATAGGAAAGCGCCTTGCGCACCCGAACGTCCTGGAACTTTTCCCGGCGAAGGTTCATCGCCATTCCCTGGAAACCAATCGGTTCGCGATTGTAGATGCGTTGCTTTACCGCCCAGCCTTTCTGCACGGCAGAAAAATCGGTCTGTTTCATCCAGATGGAAGACGTGTAAACCGCATAGGCGTCCAGATCCCCTTTCTTGAAGGCTTCAAGCGCCTTGGTCCTGTCTTCCATAAAGCGGTAGCGGATCTTTTCGAAGTTGTATTTTCCGCGATTCCAGTTCTTGTGAAAGCCCCACCAGTCCGCATTCCGGGAAAGCTCCACATAGCGATCCTCCCGAAAATCCGTAATCCGGTAGGGACCTTCGACAACCGGAAACCTGTAGCGAACCTGGTTGAAATCCTTGCCGTTCCAGATATGCTTCGGGAATGCGACCAGGCCGGCAGCTTCCCAGAAATTCGCCCAATGAACCGTTCTTGCCGAAATGGAAAGCGTCAGGGAATCGAGAATCTTCGGGCGGTCGAACCGCGAAAGCCCGACCTTGAAAATCGGAGTCAGGTTCTTGGGGTCCATGATGACGTCATAATAGAACTGGACATCCTCGGCGGTAATCTGCACGCCATCGCTCCACTTCGCCCTCGGGTCGATGTGAAACGTAAACGTCAGGCTGTCCGCGGAAATTTCCCAGCGGTCCGCCAGGATGCCAATCGGCCTGTCTTCCGTCGAATGAAGAGACACCAGAGGTTCAAACATCAGGTTCATCAACCCGGCGCTAAAGCTGTTGTAATCTTCCCACATGTTGAAGGACTTCGGCATCGAGGCTCCCCACAGGCGGATGCTTCCGCAAGGGATTGCGCTTTCGCTCGCCACGGGGTCAAATTCGCCATCGGCATCTGCCGGATAGGAATACGACGAGGGGCATTCCGCATCCACGACCTTGGCGGTCTTTTCCGCGCTATCCCGGCATCCGAAAAAAGCCATGGCGCAGAGCGCGAAAAAAGGCAAAAGACATTTTCCGAAAGACATCATTTTCTTGTCGTCTCCTTTTCCTTTCTGGCAATCGTCTTCTTCGTGATTTTCACCGGTTTCTCGATGATCAACGCGGCGTTCGTCTTGGCGGCTTCCTCGGCTTTCAGCCGCTCCAGGGTCTTTTGCGCCGCTTCCTGCTCGGCCTTTTTCTTGGACGGTCCCTTTCCGCGACCGTATTCCTCGCCCTGGAAAATGACCGTCATTTCGAACTTTTTGCAATGCTCCGGTCCGCTTTCCGAGACCAGCTCGTAATCGGGAGGCGGCAGGGCGCGCGCCTGCATGTATTCCAGCAAGGCACTCTTGTAATTGATAAAGTCCTTTTCGGAAACGACTTCCTGGATGTTCGGGAAAATGTGCCGTTCCAGGAACTTTCGACATTGCTTGAGGTTGCTGTCGAGGTATATCGCGCCGAGAATCGCTTCGAACGCATCTTCCAGAAGACTGTCCCGGTTTCTTCCTCCATTTCGCGCTTCGCCTTTTCCTACGCGAAGATATTCCCCCAGGTTCCAGCTTCGCGCGATCTTTGTCAGCGCCTGTCCCGAAACGACCACGCTTTTCATCTTGGAAAGATCGCCTTCCGACAGATGCGGATACGTCTTGTAAAGGTATTCCGTCACCAGCATGTTCAAGATGGAATCGCCCAGAAACTCCAGACGTTCGTTGTTTTCCCAGTAAGGCATTTCCTTTCCCGAAAGCCAGGAGCGGTGCACCAGGGCATGCGCCAGGAGTTCCGGTTTCTTGAATTCGTAGCCTAGACTGTTTTCCAAATCGTTTCCCGACTTCTTGCGAAACCACAGGAAGATCCGGCGGATAACGTTTCTACCCTTTTTTTCCATATGGGGAAAAGATAAAAATATTCCATTTCTGGAATTGGGAACGTCCAGGCTTTCGGGACGCGGGACAAGGGAACTTCGTCGAAATCTCTTAGAGCCGCAGACATTTAAATTCTCGTGGCCCGCTTCGCTTATCGTGTCCCATCAAACAGCTGGATCCTGATTTCTTGCAAAATTTCCGTTTAAAACAAGAACAGCCCTTTCGTCACGCCGCCTCTTGAAAAGGACGACCAACGAAAGAGCTGCTTCGAGCAAGCGACGATTACTTGTTGAGCTTGTTCTGGATGTAAGAAAGAACGTCGGAAACCTTGATGAACTTTTCGGCATCTTCGTCGAGAATTTCGATATCGAATTCGTCTTCGAGAGCCATCACCAGTTCCACGCGGTCGAGGGAATCGGCACCGAGATCGTTCACGAAGGAAGCGTCGCGGGTCACGTCTTCCGGCTTCACACCGAGCTTTTCGACGACAACAGCCGTAATTTTCTTGAGAAGTTCTTCTTCAGTCATTTTTAACTCCGTTTGAGGTTTTGTGAAAAGTTAGAAACTTTTTGTAAAATATCAAGTCACGCCCCGAGACCGCCATCGACTCCGAGGACCTGTCCCGTGATGTAGGAAGCTTCGTCGGATACCAGGAAAGCGACCGCGTTCGCGACGTCTTTCGGCTGCCCGATTCGCTGGGCAGGAATGGAATTCTTGAATTTTTCGAGCGTTTCCGGGGAAAGCTTCGCCGTCATGTCCGTGCCGATAAACCCGGGAGCGACCGCGTTCACGGTAATTCCGCGAGCCGCAAACTCCATCGCGTTCGTCTTGGTCAGACCGATGATGCCCGCCTTGGACGCCGCGTAGTTGGACTGCCCCGCCTGGGCGCGAATCCCGTTGATGCTCGCCATGTTCACGATACGGCCGGACCTGCGCCCCATCATGTGTCGAGCGACCGCCCGGGTACAAAGGAATGCCGACCGGAGATTCGTGCGAATCACATCGTCAAAATCCGCATCCTTCATCCGCATCATCAGACCGTCCCGCGTGATTCCCGCGTTGTTCACCAGAATGTCTATCTGTCCAAAGGCTTCGAGAATCGTCCGGAACGTTACCGAGACCTGTTCGGCGTCCGAGACATCGCAGGCATAGCTCTTGACTTCGGAACCGGTCTCGCTTGCCATTTGCGAAGCGAGCTCTTCGCGTTCCCGCGTCGAAATCAAGGCGACCCGTGCGCCCCGAAAAGCGAGCGTCCGGGCGATTTCAAGTCCAATGCCCCGGGAGGCTCCCGTAACGACGGCGACTTTTCCTTTCAAGTCAATCATAGCGCTCCTTTCAAGGCCTGGACCGATTCGACGGATTCCACGGCGGAAAACTTTACCGAGCGGTCGATCTTGCGCTGGAGTCCCGAAAGTACATGGCCCACGCCGACTTCCACGCCTGCGGTAACGCCACATTCCCGAATCGCATACGTCATCGACTCGCTCCAGCGAACCGGACAGACCAGTTGGCGAACGAGCAGCTCGCGAATTTCCTTCGCTTCCGTCACCGCGGACGCCGTGACGTTTGCGACGAGAGGCTTCTGCAGGTCATGGAACTCCGTCTTTTCGATGGCCTCGGCAAGCCCCGCCTGCGCGCTCTGCATCAGCGGACTGTGGAACGCTCCCGAAACGGCAAGCGAAACCGCCTTGATGCCCTGCGCGGCGCAATTTTCCACTAGCCTGGCGACCGCATCGACTTCGCCCGAAACGACAACCTGGCCGGGGCAGTTGAAGTTCGCCGGGACGACAAGCCCAGCATCCTTGACGCCATCGCAAAGTTCCTGGACCTTTTCGTCGCTTGCGCCGATAACCGCGGCCATCGAGCCCGGATGTTCCGAACCGGCTTTCGCCATCAGCGAGCCGCGCAGACGCACAAGCGAAAGCCCGTCTTCAAAGGAAAAACCGCCCGCCGCGCAAATTGCGGAATACTCGCCTAGGGAATGCCCGGCGACAACGTCAAAGCCGATGCCTTCGGCCTTGAGTACTTCGAGGACCATCATCGAGGAAACGAACAGGGCGGGCTGCGTGTTCGACGTCATTTTCAGGTCCGCTTCGGGGCCATCGAACATCACTTTCGAAAGAGAAAAGCCAAGCGTATCATCCGCTTTTTCGAGCAACCGCTTCGCCGGGGCAAAGGCTTCGGAAAGAGCCTTTCCCATGCCTACATATTGAGCGCCTTGACCGGGAAATACAAAAATGGTTTTTGACATCGTTTTCTCCAAAATAGATTATCGAGAGGAAATCGGAATAAAAAATGTCCGAAAACGCATCGCTTCGGACAAAATTTTAAACTTTTGTTCAATAAACTTCGCTGTCATTCCCTGGACTTTCCGGCCCAAACAACCCGAGAAGAGGGAATTCCAAGGCATCATCAGGCTTCGATACCCGCAAGCTTCTGCCCGATCTTTTCGGGGACCTTGTTGGCGGCAAAGGTATAGGCGACTTTCAAGGCCTGTTCGATCGCCTTCGCATCGGAACGGCCATGGGCGATAATGCCCGTTCCCTTGAGCCCGAGCAGGAGCGCTCCACCGGTATTGCGATAGTCCCAGGCTTCGTTGAACTTTCGACCGGCCGGCGTATCGATGACGCCAAAGGTCTTTGTGTGCAATTCGTAAAAGCCTTCGTACATCTTCAGCAGGACATTGCCGACAAAGCCGGAACAGACAATCACGTCCGCCTTGCCCAGGAGGACGTCGCGACCTTCGATGTTGCCGATAAAGTTTACCGGAGCGTTTTTTAAAAGCTGGTGCGCTTCCTGGACCGCGAGAGGTCCCTTCTTCTCTTCTTCGCCCATGTTCAGAAGGCCGACTTTCGGATTCTCGATGCCCAGATGGCTTTCCGCAAAGACGGAACCCGCAAGGGCAAAGTCCTTGAGAACGACCGGCTTTTCATCGACGTTCGCACCGGCATCGACCAGGACGCTATGCCCCGAGGCTGTCGGAATGATGCATCCGATAGGCGGACGGGCAAAGTTCTCGCTCGTGCGACCGAGAATCATCAGGCACGAAGCCATCATCGCCCCGGAATTTCCAGCGGAAACGCTCGCCTGGACAAGTCCCTTCTTTTGAAGGGCCACGCACATCACAAGACCGGAATGCTGCTTTTTGCGGAGTACTTCCGTCGGATGCTCGTCCATGGCGACCATTTCAGGAGCATCGACCACCTGAATCAGCTTGCCTTCGTAACCGAACTGTTTCAGTTTCGCCTTGACCTCGGCCTCGGGACCGCACAGGACAACGCAAAACTTTCCTTCGGAACTGTTCACGGCATTGATCGCGCCCTGGACCACAACGTCCGGAGCGTTATCGCCACCAAAAGCATCAAGGGCAATGCCAATCATGGAAGATACTCCTTTATGGGGAATGGAAATTTAGAAACTAGGCTTCCTGGATGTGGAGAACTTCCACACCGTTGTAATAACCGCAAACCGGGCACACGCGGTGCGGACGCTTTGCAGAACCGCAATGATCGCAGGTAGCGAGCGCTGGCGCTTCGAGCTTCCAGTGCGTACGGCGCTTGTCACGACGGGCAGTCGATGTTTTTCTCTTTGGTACGGCCATTTTGAACTCCTAATCGTTCGGCCCAAGCCCAGGATTCATCCGTTCGGACGTTTCATCCTGTCCTTGAGCGCTTTCAATTTTTCCCAACGAGGATCTCCACCGGGAACTTCCGACTTTTCGCCGGCTTCCCAGACAAAGTCCTTGTCCGGATCGTCCTTAACCGGATGGAGGGGTTCCTGGAGAATCACCAGTTGCCGCACGCATTCGGTCACATCCACATGATCCTGGACGCTCGGAACGCGAAAGCCAAAGGTCTCGTCGTCCGTATCGTCCAGTTCCTCTTCCGCCAGTCCCGGAACGAGTTCCACCCAAAAGCTTATCGGCGTATCGAACGGACTGTCGAAAAGTTCCAGGGAGCGGGAGCATTCTAAAATCTGTACCCCGGAAAGAGTCCCCGCGAGGATCCACTTGCCCGGACCTTCGGAGACAACCGAGAGTTCCATGCAAAGCGGTTCCTTGACGCGAAGTTCATCAAAAACGGCCGCATCGGAAGGTTCCCTTGCAAAGCTCAGCCGCAAGGAGCCGTCACAGGATGCGATTTTTGAAATCTCGATTCTCAAGGTAGCGCAAATATACTAGAAAAAAATCATTCGGTCAATATGCCCGGCAAAAACTTCTCCAAATGGGGGCGTTTTCCCCCTACAGGGAACCGCTAGCGGACATCGGAGGCGTGTAGGTGAAGCCCTGCTGCTTCAGCGTATCGCCCTCCGGAAGGTTCACATGGACAACTTTCACGTAATCCTCGGGACTGGACTTGCCGGTCTTGAGATTCTTCACGACCTGCTCGTCTCCCGAGTAGAAGATGAAATCCTGGGCGCCCGGCGGCAGGTTCCGCATTCGGACCGCGTCACAGGAGTTCACCGTCTGGAAATTGCTCGTTCCCAAAAATCCCACGCGGATGCTGTAAGTCCAGCACAGCGTGTCCGACCTGGAACTTTCGGAACCGTTCGCCACGAGAAACACCTGTCCCAGAAAATCCGCAGAAGGTTCCAGTCGAACGGTATCGACAAGGATATCGCTTGCCGCGGACTTGAGAGTCTCCCGCGAGACATAGCCGGAGGTTCCCGCAATCTGGCGGCCGAGAGAATCCACGCCGCGGAACTCCACGCGGAAACTGTCCGCCACAAGGCCTAGCGACGGTGCGGAAACGCTCCAGGATCCCGTCGAATCGGAAACGGCCTGGGTAACGAACCCATCCGCATCCGACGTTCCCAGTCCATAGAGATCCGTAACCACGTGGACGGCGACCCCCTTTAGCGGTCTGCCGTTCTCGTTCGTCACGACGCCTTTCAGGCGTTTGGCAAGAGTCGATTCGTCTTCCGAAAGTCCCCAGCGGAGATTTCCGATATTGAGCGTATCGCCAGGCGCAAGCGAAACCGAAAGCTTGCGGACGATGAGGGAATCCGCGTATCCGGCGTTTCTCAGCTTCGCGACGGCACCCGAATCCGCCGGCGTTATCGACAGAAGGAACGCGCCTTCCGGCGCAAGGATAGCGAACGAATCCGGAGCGAAGAGGTCCGCAAGGAACGTCGTCGAATCCAGCGAAACGAAAAAGTGCGCGCCCATCCAGAAGGAGGAGTCCTCGGCGGATTCCAGGCGACCGAGAAGTACCGCAGGCTTTTGCAGACGGACGCCAAGCGCTTCCGCAAACCGGGACTCCACGTTCCGAAGCAGCCGGACTTCCCGCAGGGACGCGTTTTCCTCGTAGCGGAACTCGATATTTACCGTATCCGCAAGTACGCTGTCGAACGCAAAGCTTCCCGACCCGTCGGTCATGGTTTCGAGATACGCGCTGGAGATGCCGGCACGAGCCGCAACCTGCCTGACCCGCACGCCGCTCGCGATGGAACTGTCGGACAGGAGGACGGTTCCGGCAATCGTGTTTTCCGTATCGGTCGCCGTTCCGGCGACCTTGGAATCCGAACAGGCCAAAAGCCAGAAGCAAAGAAGAAGCGCAAGAGAGCATCCGTTAAACTTCATCGTTTTCTCCTTCCTTGACCGTACTGACACCCGCATATAGGCTTTTCGGGGTATTCTCGAGTTCCTTGGACAGCGGAAAGAACTGGATGTTCAATTCGCAAATCATCGTTTCCCGTTCGTCCGAGCGAACGATATCGACAACTTCCTTTCGAAAAGTATCAATTTTATGGATAATGCGTTCAAGCCCCTGGGGAGAAACGCTCATCGTCGTGCACGAGACATTGCGACGCTCCGTGCTGAAATAATCGATGGAAGCCTTGCCCAGGTCCATCATCTTCTTCTGGAAACCATGGACGATGAACGGAGGGATTTCCCGACCGCTCGTAATCGTCTTGTTTACGGACTTCCAGCAGCCGTTTTCCTTTTCGATGAGCTTCAAGTCGGATAGCAGCCGGATAGCCTGCCTCGCCTGCGGAACGGAAATCCGCGGATTGAGGAAAAGCGCCAGATCCTGGTAATTGTCGGAAACGTTCAGGACGGACAGCGCCTCGCGGACCGCGACATAGTACCATTCCCTGTAATACTCCACCTGCTGGCGGGAAAGCGCCTTTGTCGTCTTGGGAAGAAGCGCGGACATCTGTTCGAAAATCGCCTGCTTGGACTCCGGGGTTTCCGCGTGGGTAAAGTCCACCATCAGGCTAAAGTATCTGCCTTCCTTTTCGGAGAGCCCGAGAGCGTGGATAAACTTCGGAACCATCTGCGGCGTAAGGGACTTTCTGCCCTTTACCAGATCCAGATAAAGCCCGCTAGACGTGTAGCCGGCGCGCTTGGCAAACGCCCGATAGGAAAAATAGCGCTGAACCGACTTGCGATACTCGTAATAATCCTGCAAGTACTTTCTGTAATTATAGTAGGCAAACACGTTCATAGCGAAATAAAAATACATTTTCCTTTTTCGGCGGGAACACTTTAAAAACCAAAAGTTTTGCAAAAACGCGGAATTTCGAGAAAAAGAACAGTTTGTGAACGCTTTTGTTTTCAAGAGGGATCCGTTCGCCAGATTTTTTGTCTAGTTTTAGGGAACACCCAATCCCATCCTCGAATCCCGTTCTGCACAAAGGACGGGATTCTTTTTATCTTGTGGGCGATGGATACAATCAAGAGATTCTTCTTCAAGACGCTTCGCCTGGCGGCCGTCTTCGCGATAATCTACCTCTGCCTTCTGTTCTACATGGCGGTTTCGGAGCGCAGATACGCCTTTCCGCGCGCCCAGATCGACAAGGCTTCCGCGGAATCGCTCGAAAGGAATGCCGTTCTGTGCAAGACAGAAGACGAAAAGAAGCTCCAGGGATGGATTCTGAACGATTCCGCGCCGACTACCGTGCTGTATTTTCCCGACGCCGGCGAAGACGCTTCGACATTTCTCGCGAACGCCCGGAAAATTTCCGGAATCCGCCTGGTCGGATTCAACTACCGCGGTTCCGCCGGAAGCGAAGGCTCGCCCGGCGAAAAATTCTACGAAAGCGATATCCGTTCCATGGCAAGATGCGCCGGTTCTTCCAGCCCGATTTTTCTAGGACACGGCACGGGAGCCATCGCCGCCTACAATTCTTTCGCAAGCGGCCTGGGAAAAAGCGCCATACTGGTCGATCCTTCCGAAAGCTTTAGCGCGCGACTCGCGGATCGCTACCGCATCTTCTTTCCCGAGTTTCTGAGCAGGACAAGAACCCGAATGCGCTTCGATGGCGGAGAAAGTCGGGCGACAGTCGTTCTGGACAATCCCAGGCTTCGCGAACCGGTACAAAGGCTCCTTGCCGGCCATCCCGAACGGTTCGCGGTCGTGGAACGGAACGGGAGTTCCCTTCTAGAAACCCTGGAAAGCCTCTTTGCGGAATAGTGCACAAATTAACGGGATTGTCTTGTCCGCAACTCGTTATTTTGTTAGATTTTTGATAGGAAATTTCAGCAAGTCTAGCTCTGGAATTTTGCAACGGACTCTATAGAGGATTTTTCTTATGGAAACCTACAAGGCAAGAATGGACATTCGCGGATTCATCCGCTTCACCAGGGAACTCGCCGAAAAGTTCAAACTGAAGAACACTCCGTATGCAGACGTTTTCATCGATGCGGCGGGATGCCGTATCGCTATCGTCCCGACAGCCAGGCTCAAGCCGACATCGTTCCGCCTTCTCCCCTCCAACGAGACGTATCTTCTCTATCTCCGCGGCGCAATGAAAGCCGTCGGGATTCCGGTCGTTTCCGGAGACATCGTCATCACGAAGGAGAATGACAAGCTCGTATTCCAGAAGAAAAATTCCAGAAAGACCGGAGACTGGAAGATATACGCCTGCCGCAATTCCGCGGGACTTCCGATGATTTCCATCGACCCGCGCGGCACGATGATTCTCGACAAGCGCTGCATCACCGCGCTCGACACGGCGAAAAATAGCGCGATGACGCCGGAATACGATGCGAAGAAAAAGACGTTCAAGCTTACTTTTGGCAAGAAAGGACTGCTCAACGTCCGAACGATCGACAGCCACGCGAGCCTCTCCATGATGGGAACGTTCCACGCCTTCGGCGTCAAGCTTCCCGACGCGCATACGCGGCTGAGCGTCAAGATTTCCGAAAACGTCATGACTTTCAAAATAGGGTAAAACATGATTGAAATATTCAAGGCCTTCTACTCGATCCACTATAACTTCGCAGCGCTCTCGCTGCTCCTCCTCTTGCTTGTCATCTTTCTCCTGACCAAGAAAAATTTCAAGTGGAGTCTCATCTTCCTCGCGGTGATCGCGGCCATCAACGTATTCATCTGGAAACGGACTAGCGGAAAGGTCTGGAGCGTTACGGAAACCCCGGAACAGACCGACGCATGGGTAACGCCGAACCCGGTTACCTACAAGTTCTATGCGCCGGACCAGTGGGTCGTCAAGACGGAAAACGGCGAAGAGAAGCACTGGTGCTGGGTCGAGACATACAAGGAAAAGTTCCTGTCGTTCGACTTTGTCGATAGGCTCTGGGGAACCAAGGAAGCCAAGAAACTCCGCGAAGCTTCCGAGGAACGCCTCGACCAGTAAGTTTCACCCCGAATTCCCCGAAAAACGGAAAACGGAGATCTCGCCGTTTTCCATTTTCGCGTAGAACGTTTCGAAAAGCCATTGCCCGGGAGAAACGACCTTTCCTTCGGAAACATCCCACACGCCGGAAACGTGGTGGTGCCCATGCACGCAAACGTCGCAGCGATTTTCGCGCATTCGAAGGCTCGAAGCGTCCAGGTATTCCGGAATCTGGATGACCCGGCTCTTTCCCACCAGGCGACTTCTGTTTCCGACAAGGCGCGCAATGTCCATTCCCAGGTCAGGATGAATTTTGCGAAAAAGAAATCTCGACAGGCGCGCATCGAGAACCTTTCGCGCCAAGCGGTAGCCCCGGTCGCTCCTTGGAATGCCGTCGCCATGCATCAGATAGACCCGATGCCCCTGCAAATCGCACACGAATGAACGGTGGACGGACACTCCCAATTCCCGCGGAAAAAAGTCTTCCAGGGCGAAGTCGTGATTTCCCATCAGGTAATGGACTTCCGTTCCCGAATCCACCAAATCGCCCAAGACGCGGTAGAGCGGAAAATGGCCGCGGGAAACGTAATGGCGATATTCATACCAGAATTCGAACAGGTCGCCGACCAGGAAAACGTGCGAGGATTTGCCGACAAGGCTTTTCAGGAAACGGACTAGACGCTCTTCGCGATCCGGAATCGCGCCCGGAGGGTTTACGCCAAGATGCGCATCGGAAAAGAAGTAGGCCGGCAGGGATTGCATGGGTAAAAATGTAATAATCTATCTTTTGTCCGTGAAATTTTTCCTCGGCATTCTATCCGCGCTTTTTCTTTCCGCCTGTGCGCCGTCCCTATACCACGCGGACTTTTCCGGCGACAGTCCAGGGAAGGATGTCGATATTTCCTTTTCGGCAAGGGAAGGCGGCAAATCCGTCGAAATTCCCGACAGGCTAAAGAACTTCTACAGACGCGCGCTCGAAGAAAGCGTTCCGGCAGGATGCCTGTTGCGCCTTTCGTTCGACGGCAGGGTCGAAGAACGCTACGCAAGCCTTTGGTATCTGGGCGTTTTCGTTCTCGCGCCGCTCTGGCCCGCCATGCCGCGCGAAGACGATATTTCCGTGACGCTTGCGTCGGAACTTTCCTGTGAAGGGATCACCGTCGAACGGGCAAAGTTTCTCGAAGAGGAAAAGCTTCGCCTCTTCTGGTACGGCCCATACCGAAACGGATATGTCCAGGAACGGACAGACATGATCCACGCCAAGCTCTCCGCCCGAATCCGGCAGTCCCTGGAACAAAACGTTCCCGCGGACAACACGATTCGTCCGGACTTTTACTAACTTCACGCTATGCACACTCTCTACATTGTCGCAACTCCCATTGGAAACCTCGAAGACATTACCTACCGCGCCGTTCGCATCTTAAAGGAAGTTTCGCTCGTTCTTGCCGAAGACACGCGCCATTCGAGACTTCTTCTCGATCACTACGACATCCATACAAGAACGGAAAGCTATCACGATTTCAACAAGGAAGAAGTGACGCCCCGATATGTGGAGTATCTAAAGAACGAAGGCGACATCGCTATCATCAGCGACGCGGGAACTCCCGGCATTGCCGACCCGGCGTTCAACCTTGTCCGCGAATGCGTCCGCGAAGGAATCGACGTGCGAAGCGTTCCGGGTGCCTGCGCCATGATAAACGCCCTGGTTTCGAGCGGACTTCCTACCGATCGTTTCCGCTTCGAAAACTTTTCGCCCAAGAAAAGCGCACAACGCCTGCACCTGCTCGAAAAGCTGAAAGTCTCGGCGGATTCGACGCTTGTCTTCTACGCGAGTCCGCACAACCTCGTCAAGTTCATCGACGAAATCCGCCAGGTCTTTGGCGAAATTCCCGTGGCACTGATGCGCGAACTGACCAAGAAATTCGAGGAACATCTCGTGGGAACGCCTACAGAATTATTGGCGCATTATAAGGCCCGCGAACCGAAAGGCGAGTATGTGCTGCTGTTCCATCCGCAGGGAAAGGGCGGGCTATGATCTTCGCGTTATTCCTGGTCCAGGCGATTCTCGACATCGCGCTCGTACGGACAAGTCCCGAAGCCGAAGGGATCTATCTCTTCGCGCCACAGATTGTCCCCTTTGTCTGTGCGCTGCCGTTCCTGTTTTCCAGAAAAATTCGAAGCCGTTTTCCCAAAGCGCTCGGAATTTTTTGCGGAACAGGCTTCTTTTCGCTCGCCGCCGACTATCTGCTGCAAACGCATGTCGGAATCATCCAGCTTTGCGCCGTTTTCATTCCGCTTTTCCTGTTCGGGCTGTTTCGGTTTGCCGTCTGGAACTTTCGCCGCATCCGAGAGAGAGAATCGCGTCTTGCGCTTCTTATCTGCAGCATTGGCTGGGGATTCTACGCGCTCTCGTTTCCCCCGCTTCCTCTGGGCCCGGGAGCTCTGGTGTTCCTTGTCCCGTGGTTCCTCGTCCTTTTACGATCCAGAATGCAGACCGCCCTTTTCGCATCGTTCTGGTCGGGATTTCTATACAACGTTATCAACTACTACTGGATTTACAACGTGATGAATGTCGGACCGGCGGTCCTGATTTTCATCGGGCTTATCCTCCTCATTTCCTACTTCAGCGTTTACAATACGATAGCCGCCGCG
Organism: Candidatus Methanomethylophilaceae archaeon; assembly: GCA_963629575.1. GTDB lineage: Bacteria > Fibrobacterota > Fibrobacteria > Fibrobacterales > Fibrobacteraceae > Hallerella. Next base: position 15,729 of record CAVGIM010000029.1, on the reverse strand, counting down.
GTATTCGTCAAGGCCCGCGATGTCCGAATAAAAGGATTTCCCGTTCTGCTCGTTCTTTTTCCGCTGTTCTACGCGGGGCTCGAAATGACGCGGAGCATCGGGGATTTCAGCTTTCCGTGGAGCCATCTCGGATACGCTTTCGGCAAGCATCTCGAACTTCTCCAGGCCTTGTCGCTTATCGGCGTATTCGGCTACACGGCGCTAATCGTCGCAAGCAACCTGTCCGTCGCTATCGCCTTTACCCAAAGGAAAAAAGTTCTCTTCGCCGTCCCGATTCTTCTTTTCTCCGTCCTCTTTTGCTACGGTTCTGCACGGCTTTCCACGAAAGAAGCCTCCCCGTTTTACGCGAACGACCCGGCAGAGGCCCCTCGAGTCGCCATCGTCCAGCCGAATATCCAGCAAACGGACAAGTGGAGCAAGGCCTACTACGATTCCGTCGTGCAGAAAACGTGGAAGATCGCAAGCGACAGCATCGACTGGAAAGACGAAGCCCCGGATCTTGTCGTCTTTCCGGAAACCGCCATTCCGGATTTCTTGCGCAAAAGGTCCCGCGAAAAGGAGTGGATACACAATCGCATTCGCGGTACCCGGACAAGCCTTTTCATCGGAACGCTCGACTACGACAGAAACGGCAAGCCTCCGCGGCCGGTGAATCTTTACAACAGCGGATTTCTCTTCAGGCCCGACGAAACCGGTTATACGCGCTACGTCAAGACGCATCTCGTCCCGTTCAGCGAAAGGATTCCCTTCGACGATGTTTTCTCCATCCTGAACTATGTCGATGTCGGACAGGGAAATTTCGTTCCGGGGAAAGAGCGGCCCGTTTTCGAACCTTTTTCCTGGAGTCCTTTCATCTGCTACGAAACGATCTACGGCATGGAAATCCGCAGCACGATCCGAAACGGTTCCCGGCTCATGGTCGATATCACCAACGACGGCTGGTTCGGAAAGAGCACCGCTGCGGCACAGCACCTGAACCAGATTCGCTACCGAGTCATCGAAAGCGGATACCCGGCGGTCCGCTGCACCAACACGGGAATTTCCGCGTTCATCGACCAGTTCGGCAACGAGGACTTGAAAACGGAACTTTATTCGGAACGCGTCATCACACGAAAAGTCCCGCTCCGCAGTCAAGACACGCTCTACTTCCACATCGGGGACACTGTCGAATACGGGCTGCTCGGATTCTTCGTCGCCTATCTGATTGCGCTCTGGGGATTTTCACGCAAGCGTTCCATTCGATAGCCCAAGAATATACCGAACCGTTTTTTCGAGATCCAATCTCTGGCGGTCGCGAACCTTTTCGTAACGGGCAATCGCCCGTTCCGCGTAAAAAGTCTCGATGCCGCTATCTAGCAGCTGAATCATCCGGTTCCGGATTTCGCTCTCGGAATACGGATCGAAATACAGCGCAGCGTCCCCGCAGATTTCGGGAATCGACGTGGAACCGCTCGCCGCGACCGGGACGCCGTAACGCATCGACTGCATCGGCGGATAGCCAAAGCCTTCGTTGAGCGACGGGAAGATAAACGCATACGCGTTCTGGTGCAACGCTTCAAGCTGTTCCGCTTCCACGTAGTCCAAAAAGACGAATCGATCCGGATGACGGAGATTCTTCCGATAGACTTTCGGATTCGGCACGCCCGTTATGACAGCCTTGAATTCCGAATCGTCTTTCAGGGATGTTTCGACAAGCCCGTCAAAAGCCTTTACCGCCAGGAGATTGTTCTTTTCCCAGCGCGCCCCGCTTGTCAAAAGAAAGTACTTCTTTGGAAAAACTTTCGTCGGAAGCGTTCCCGCCGGTTCGACACTTTCCATCGGGCTGTAAAAGACCGGAATTTCCACGTGCGAAAGTTCCGGAAAAAAATTCCGAATCGAAGCGCGGCTGTGTTCGCTCACCGTCATCGCAAAAACTTTTCCCTCTGCGATTCGACTTGCCAACCGTTCATACTTCGGCTTGTAAAAATGCTTCTTCCACAGCTCGCGGTAACGCACGAGCGCTTCCGCCTTTTGCGAAAATGTCCGCGCGAACTTAACCCCGAGCGGGCTGTATTTCATTTCGAGCGCGCGCACGCCGTGCCACGTAAAGACGAAACGCGGAACGGAAACATCCCACTTCTTCTCTAGCGAATACAGCGGCGTATAGAAAGTGTCTATCCGATTTTCGTCGATTATCCGCTGCGGGGACTTTTCGCGAATATCAAACAGCGGAACACCGAACTTTTTACAGGCTTCGCCGATTTTCGGGTCCAAAAACTTTCCCGCATCGAACGCCGCAAACAGATGAACGTCCGAACATTCGGCGGCTTTTTCCACAAACAATTTTTCGAGAATCGCCCGGAACACGACCTCGCCATACGAACCGCCGCCGTGAAATTTTGCATTGTGAATCGGCTGCACCGAGACCAGGTTATAGAGCAGGTTCATCGAATCTTCCCCAGCCATTCAAGCGGGCGTGTCAAGAACGGAACCTTCCGGTAGAAAAAGGCGAGGGTCCGCGCAAAGGCATAGGAGCGCACGATATCCGCACCGAAAGTTCCGAGCCTTTTCGTCTGGAACAGGAAAGCGTCCTTGGCGTTGCGGATGACGGAATCGTAATACGCGTTGATGTGGATATTTTTGTCGGCATCCACCGTCACCGGGATATTTTTCAGGTCCGTATAAAAATTCTTTCGCAAAATCTTTGGCAAGAAAGCGTCCATGGAATCCGGGACCGGGCGACCACAAGGATCGATGATCCGCGAACCGAAGAAATGCAGAATCTTTGCATCCGGCAAAAAGCGCTTGCCGTAAGCGAGCTGGCAATTCCATTCGCCGGGCATCTTCCGAATCTTGTAGCCAAACGAAAAATCCGTTTCGGCAAGAGCCGCCATGTCATAGGGATAGTTTTTGGAAACGGAATACTCCCAAAGCTCGTGCCACTTTTTAAAAAACGATCGCACTTCCGGCGTGTCGCTTGCATACATGACGCCACCGTTAAAAAGTTCGTCGTTTAAAATCGGGGAAAACCCGAGCATCTTCGCCGCGTTCAGCACCTTCTTCCGGTTAATCGCCTTGTGCAAGTTGGTGTGAAAATCGAGCACCGCGTAGATTCCGCCGCGCCATTTCTCCGGGATCTCCAGGCTCCCCACGACCGCGATGTCCGAATCCATATACAGAAAATCCCCATCGACCTCGTTCCGCATGACCGTTTTCAGATAGCGCGAACGCTGCATCGGCGAAAGCTTTTCGTCGAGCGAAAGGACCTTCAGCTCATCGACCGCCGCCTTCAGCACGGCGCGCTTCCCCGTAAGCGATTCCGCGGTCCTGTCGTCCGTGAGCAGCGTGACAAAGGCTTTCGGATTGTGATCCCGGAGCGAAGCGATTGCCACGAGAGTCTGTTCGCAGAAAAAATCCTTCGGGGAACTGGTCAAGACAAAGAGGTATTTGGTCATGGGATTAAAAATAGAAAACGGAACTTTATCTATTTTTAGAGATGAGGAAATTATGAAACGAATTTTAACCATTGGCGTTTTTGATTTGCTCCATTTCGGACATATGGAGCTATTCCGCAAGGCAAAAAACTTAGGCGATCACTTGATAGTCGCTGTACAAGATGCAGACTATGTTTCAAAATTTAAACCGGGAACAAAACTAACCTATACGACAGAACAGCGTTGCTACATGGTCGCAGCAATCCGCTATGTAGATGAAGTTGTCATCTACAAAACCGCAGAAAGCATCGTACGGGAAATCGATTTCGATATTTTCGCACGAGGACCTGATCAGAATAATCCCAGCTTTATTGCCGCAGAAAAATGGTGCAAGGAACATCATAGAGATGTTGTCATCCTGCCGAGAACCGAAGGGATTTCCACGTCCTTGATTAAGGAAATTCTAAAGAAGTAATATGCAAAAAATCTCTTTTGAAGAAATCCGTCAAATCCAGATGTCCATTTTGGATGAAATCGTTAGAATTTGCGAGAAGAATCATCTGAAGTACTATCTCGCCTACGGTTCCCTACTAGGCGCAATCCGTCATAAAGGTTACATTCCTTGGGACGACGATATGGACATTGCCATGCTGCGCGAAGATTACGAAAAGCTTCTCGCCATTCTCAAGAGAAAAGACGGAACCCATGTCAAATGGATTTCCGTTATCGACGACACCGCCAGCGATTACTTCTATCCCTTTGCCAAAGCGATTGACAACCGGACAGAGATCAAGAGCGACAGACACAAGGGGTATCAGGGAATCTGGATAGACATTTTCCCAATTGACGGCCTGCCAAAAACTCTTTTAGGAGCCAAGGCATTTATTTTTTTCTGCAGTTTCTTACGCGTCGTCGGTCTTGCCATGAGTACAGATTTTTCATCAAGAACTCTCGGCACCTGGACGCTTCTTTACAAATATTTTTTCAACATTGTCGCAACACTCGTAGGAAAAAAGCGCGTTTGCCGTTTTGTCGAATGGTTTTTTCACAGATATCGAATCCAGAATTCAGACCGGGTCGCCATCCTTTTTTCCGGACACAACTTCGATGCAATCTTCAACAAGTCCGATTTGCTTCCACAGGAAACCTACACGTTCGAAAACAGACGCTATACGAGTTTCAGGAGCTATAATCTCTATCTGCACCAACTCTACGGAAACTACATGCAGCTTCCACCAGAGGAAAAGCGGATTTCCCACAATTTCGAAGCCTGGTGGAAGTAATCATCTGGATTTCTTTCTTTTGTCATATAGCCATTGCAAACCGAGAGCCGTAACAGCGACAAGATAGGCGAGCCCCTTCTGCCACAGGTTCAATTCCACGGTTTCCATATTCAGACAAACGTAGCAAACGATAAGTACGCAAATCCACACGCCCCGATTCAGAAGCGCAAGGGAATACGGCCAAAGCCCCAGCTTCGCGAGATAGACATTGTTCCAAATCATCGCAACAACATTATAGATAAGCATGGAAAGCGCCGCCCCGACAAGTCCAAGAGACGGCACCAGGAAATATCCGGAGACAAGCGCGATTCCCAATGAAAAGATATTCATCTTTAGGGTATAAAGACTTTTGCCGATGCCGTTCATGATCACAAGCGACATCCCCCAAAATCCGGCAAGCAGATGAACCAAAAGCAAAATGCCCAGGGCTTCCGGCTGCACAATGAACGCCTTGCCCGCGATGCTCAAGATTTCGTTCGGGAAAAGAATGATGAAAAATCCTATCAACAGCTGGATGAACGTCACCATGGAAACGCAATACGAAAAAACGGGTTTTAAATCGGTATGGAGCCGTTCCCTGTTCATGCCAGCGACAACGGGCGTCAAGATCGGAGTAAATCCAACCCGAATCGTCTGCAGCGCATTGGAAATCGTCACCATGATTCCGTAGGCACCCGCCTTTTCCGGCCCAAGAAAGAGCATCACCATCCAAAGGCTCGAACGGATAAGAAAAGACGACACAAATTCGTTGAATCCCAGAGGAAGCGAATAGACAAGCAGCACCCTGGATACGCGCTTCCCGGGAAAAATCGGCATTTCCGGGAACTGTTTCCTGACCAGGAAAAAATGCAGACAGAATCCACCGACTTGCCCTACGAGAAGTCCTAGCGGAAGCGCATGGGGTATTCCCAAGACATGCATGACAATCGAAGACGCCGGAGAAAGGACTGCCACCAGAAACGAATTGATGAAGACGGCGTTTTGCGGCTTGCGGTTTCCTTCCGAGGTATTGCTCAGCACGTAGGATGCGGCATAGAACACAAGCGAAAGAGCATACCAGGGCAATTCTTTCGATAGGAACGGAGTAAACGATCCGGCAAAAATCGCGAACATGCAAACCAGAGAGACAAGGACAGCCGTCCAAAACGATTCCATGACACCGTCATACGGAGGTCTTCCATCAAGCCGATTTTGCGGCAAATACCAATAAAGTCCCTTGTCGAGTCCTAGTGTCGCCGACCGTGAAATCGTGAGCAGCAAGGTTTGCGTCGAAACAAAGATGCCAAACTCCGCAGGACCGAATACACGGGCGAGAACAATCGTCAAGATAGGGCCGCATACCTTCAATATCGTCCCGACGACATTGACGATAACGCCTTTCCTTAAAAAACGACTATCCGCTTCCAAAGCTTCACTCATCGAGGGCACAAGATAGAATTTATTTTTCGTCAAAATGTTTAAATTTCGGACAATGCAAAACTTCACATTCCTATTTTCCACTTTGCAAAAGAAATGGCACATTTCCAACTGGCTACTCGTTTCGCTCGCCTTCTGGATTTCGCACGCTTTTTTGCGCATTCTGCTCCTTTTCCGCGAAAATCCCTATGGTTTTCCCTTTGTCAGCAAGCCGGACTGGTATATCTTTCACGCGTTGTGCATCGATTTCATCTGGATTTGTCATTCGCTCGTCGTCTTTCTGTTTGTCCTCGTTTTATCGAAACTTGTCGGGAAAAAGCTCGACAGGATCCGGAGGGCAAAAAGGTTCTCGTTCGAATCGCTTTGGCTCGCCCTGTATGCGGTTTTCCATTCCGTCATTCTCCTGTTCACGCTTCTCGATGACGAAGTCCAGCGTTTTCTCGGGAGCCATCTTTCCTTTGGCATCATCAACACGTACAAGGACACTTCTTCGCTCAAGATGTTCTGGGATTACGTGGCAAACGACGGATCGGTCCCCTTTCTGCAGTTCTTTGTCCTTGCGCTGATTCTCCCTGCGACTTACGCCGTGTACCGTCTGGCAGGGAAGCTATTCCAGAAAGGAAGAGAGCGCACGGGCTTTTCGAAAGTTCCCATCGCCATGTGCGCGTTTTACGTTTTCGCCTTCCTGTTCATCCATGTCATCTGGACTGGAAACGCCCGAATGACCAAGCTCAAGCCGATCGTTTCCCTCGTTTACGACGAGCTGTTTTCCGGAAAGCGGTCCGCGGGCATTTCCGAAAGCGAAATTCTTCCCTATCGAGATTTCTACCAAAGCCTGTGGCAAGAAGTCGAAGGCGATTCCCTGTGGAAATTTCCGAAAGATTCCCCGGCAAGGCTTCCGCTTTACCGCGTGCCCAGGCGAAAACTTCTCGAAAGCGAGAGACTCCTTTCGCAACGCGAGAAAAAGCCAAACTTTATCGTCGTATTCCTTGAATCCCACCGCGGACTGAACGTCGGCTACCTGAATCCAGAGCGGCCTTCCCCGACTCCGTTCCTCGATTCCGTCGCAAGCGGCGGACACGCCTTCGAACGGATGTTTGCCAGCGGACTTCCCACGACCGGAGGCATCCTTTCGACCCACACGGGCATTCCCCACCATTCGAGGCTTTCCGAAGCGACAGACCTCGCGCACGTCAATCTGCCGAGCTTCGCATCGGTCCTCAAGGATTCGGGCTACGTCGCCCACTACTTCTCCGCCGCCGACCCGGCCTGGGACAATCTCGGTGTCTGGATGGCCAAATGGTACCATGCGGAGCACTATGACCGAAGTCGCGAAGACGATTCGACATTTTTTGACCATGCGATTTCCTATGTCCGCGACACGCTAGCGCGCCAAGGCTCCCCGTTTCTCGCGACTCTCGCGACACGCTCCAACCATTACCCGTTCAACTTCGCGGCGGAAATGCCCGAGGAAGAAAAGCAGAAGCCTCTCACGGAACGAATCAACTACACGATGCGATACGCCGATAGACAGCTTGCCCGATTCATCCACGCAATCGAAAAGGAAGCATGGTTTGAAAACACCTACCTGATTGTTTTGGCGGATCACGGATTTCCGCTTGGCGAAAACGGCGTTTCCACGATGAGCGGCGGAGGATTTTCCAATGCGACGTGGATTCCCCTTGTCATTTCCGGGAAAGGCATCGAACCGATGCGCGACACGATAACGACGGCCCAAATCGACATCGCCCCGACCATTCTCGAACTCGCGGGTCTCGCCGTTCCAAACATTTTCATGGGACACAATCTGCTGCGCGGAACGGGAACGGGGCTTTCCCTCGGCGCGTATTTTCATACCGCGGCAGTCGGACTCGACGGTTACCGGCTGATTTCCCCCTACCCGATTCAGGCTGGCGAAGCGCGTTGGCTGTTTGCGGAAAGGGATACGCATCAAAACGAAAATCTCTCGAAAGAAAATCCGGAAACGGAAAAGCGCCTGGTCGGTATCCTGGATTCCCTGGTAAAGATTTCGGACTACACGCTCGAAAGAGGGATGTAAAAATGTTGCACTCAAACGGCTCCGTCATCTGGTGCGCACGCTCCATTTTCGCCCCCAACGCCGACCTGATCCTTGGGCAGTCGAACAAAAAGCTCTACGGGCGTTTTTTAGGAAGAAACATCACTGTTCACCAGTATGCGACAGTCTATAGCGTAAATTTCAACCCGGAAAGCACAACCGAATTTGTCTGGAGGGAAAAATGAAAAAACTCTTCCTATTTTTGCTGATTTTCCTTTGTCAAGCCAAGGCCATGAATTTCGAACCGGAAACGTATGATTTAAATTTTCAGACCTTGCGTTTCAACACCGGAAAATTTAGTGACGCTTTTTGCGATTTCATAAATTTAAAAAATAACAATCTCAGCACCAAATGCGAAATTCATCCGTCCTCTTTGGCCTATCATTCTCCGGAAGATCAAACCGTTTTTCTGGACATTACACTCGCTGATTCGCTAGTGACCATTTATTTATATAGAAGCACCCAATTGTGCGAAAACCCATTTAATATAAATGGAAATGTTTCCGGAACAAAAGGAACCTTGCCATTTAGCGAAGTTTTGTTTGCCGAATTAATGCGTTTGCAACGATACGGGTATTTAGAGAATCCTGCAGATTCCCTGGAAGCCTTCTTAAAAAACGAAATGGATAAAATGAAAGGTGTAGGAGGTTGCCCCGATATCGAAATGATTACATATTTTGAAAATAGCGGAGCAAAATCTCCCATCGGTCCCGGCTGCTGCTCGCTTGTAGAGTCATCGACTGCGATTCGCTCCCTGCGGTTGCAGAAAAACGAAAAGCCATTTGCACACAAATTAACTGGAAACGTTTTCCGCATCGAAGGAGTTCCGGAACATGCCGCTTACAGGCTGTTCGATTTGAACGGGAAACTCTTGCAAACGGGAAAACTTTCCGGAATGAGCCTCAAAATTCCGACACTTCCCGCCATCCTGGAAATCGGAGGGAAGTCCATTCTTGTAAAGCAGTAGGTCACGCTTTATCCAATCGGGCCAATGCTTGCAAGGGAAACGAGCGGAGCGCCTGCCGCGCGGGACTCCGAAAGCGAAATTCGGAACGTCACGCCGAAATCGTTGTCGTCGGCATCATCCACCAGAACCTGCAAGATTTCGAGCGTTTCCGCACTCCACTTCGAAACGGTATGCGAAAGGGCTCGGGCTTCGGCGTCAAGCCGGAACTTTCCATGTTCCGCCGTATAGTCCGCAAAAATTTCCGCAAGACGCGTTTCCGTCCACGGAACGCCCTCCAAATCGACCAAGGGCTTTCCTTCTTCCAGATCCTCGGCGAGAAGGTCAAGCGCTTCCCCAAAGCGGCAATTCCGGAATAGCGACAAGACGGAAAAGATTCGCGCCCGCGAAAGCGCGAGAAATTTCTTTCGGTCCACCGTCACGTCGTTTGCCGCCTCGTCGGCGTGGAAAGCCTTTTCCTCGACAGCTTCCTTCGCCTCGAATTCCGGATTCTTCAAGCGTTCCCACTCTTCGAGGAGACTCGAATCCGTCCGTCGAATCATCTCGCCCAGATAGTCTTCCATTTCGCGGAGTTCGTCCGTTTTCAAGCTGTCGGGAACGGTCTGCGAAAGAACCTTATAGACATAGTTGATGTGCCGAAGCAGCACCGCTTCCATTCGAAGGAGGCCGTACTTTTTGACATATCCGCTGAACGTGTCAAAGCATTCGATCATCTCTCGAACGATCGATTTGGGTTCCACGTTCAAGGTTCCCACCCACGGATGATCGTCCGCAAAATCGTTGAACGTCGTGTAGATAAATTCCCGGAGCGGCTTCGGATATTCGACCTTGTCGAGTTCTTCCTGGATTTTGTTGTATTCGGCGTGTTCCGCCTTGAGTTCCGCATACCGGGCGTCACGCGCCTTTCGAAGCTGGACGCGCAAAATCGGTTCGGGATTTTCCACAATCGATTCCACGAGCGATATTACGTCTAGCGCAAAGTCGGGGCTTTCCCGGTCGAGCTTCGGAAGCGTGTCGAGCAGATAGAGCGAAAGCGGTTCGTTCATCGCGAAGTCGTTCTGCAAGTCCAGATTGACGCGAACATGCGCCATCCCGGGCTCTGGATTCCGAATGAATTCCACGATATTCTTTTCGACGAGCGAACGGAAAAGCTGGAACGCGCGATGCGTCAGCTCCTTTTTCCGCTTGGCACTTTCATGGCAGTCGCGAATCAGCCGTCGCATGGCGAGGCATCCGTCCGTCTTTCGGGAAAGAACGTTGACGAGCATTCCGTGCGAAACGTCGAACCGGGAAACGAGAGGCTCGGGCGGCGAATCGATCAGGCGGCGAAACGTACTTTCGTCCCACATCACGAAGCCGTGCTCGGGAGGTTTCCGCTTCACGAACTTCTTTCCATTTTGGGAAGCCTTGGCGGCGAGCTTCGCGTTTTCGATTACGTGGAGAGGCGCTTCCGCCACGACATACCCGACATCGTCAAATCCTTTACGACCCGCGCGCCCCGCGATCTGGTGAAAATCCCGCGAAGCGAGAATCGCCGTCTTGTCGCCCGAATACTTGCAGAGCTGCGTGAAGAGTACCGTCCGGATGGGAACGTTCACGCCGACGCCCAGCGTGTCCGTTCCGCAAATGACCTTGAGCAGGCCCTTTTGAGAAAGCTTTTCCACGAGGATCCGATACTTGGGCAAGAGTCCCGCATGATGCAGCCCGATTCCCTGCTTGAGGAAGCGCTTGAACTCGGGTCCATACGGACTCGAAAACCGGAACCTCGAAATTTCCTTCGCTATTGCCGCCTTTTCTTCCTTTGTACACAAGCTAAGGCTCGTAAAGTTTTGCGCGTTTTCCGCCGCCGAGCTCTGCGTAAAGTGAACGACATAGACCGGAGCCTTTCCGCCGTTCACAAGCCCCTGCAGCGTCGTCGAAATCTCGTTCATCGAATAGGAAAATTCGAGAGGAACCGGTCGAACCGTGCCCGTCACCGTCACGCATGGCTTTCCGTTCAGGCGAGAAATCGCCTGTTCGAAAAAAAGCGTCTTCCCGATCGTTGCGGACATCAAGAGAAAGCGCGTCTGCGGAAGCGTCAGGAGCGGAACCTGCCACGCAACGCCGCGCTCCCTGTCGGAATAGTAGTGAAACTCGTCCATCACCACGTCCTGGATGTCCAATTCCGAACCTTCCGACAGCGAACGGTTTTCGAGGATTTCCGCGGTGCAGCAAAGAATCGGAGCGTTCGCGTTCACAGTCGCGTCACCGGTCGAAAGGCCCACGTTTTCCGCTCCAAACTCCCTGCAGAGCGAAAGCCACTTTTCATTGACCAGAGCCTTGATGGGGCAGGTATAGGCGGAACGATGACCGAAGGAAAGGCTCATAAAGTGGAGAGCGGTCGCGACAAGCGACTTGCCGCTTCCCGTCGGCGTATTCAGAATGACGTTCTTGCCGTCAAATAGTTCCAGAACCGCATTTTCCTGGGCTTCGTACAAGTTGATTTTCCGTTCTTCCGCCCAGGCGAGAAAGCGTTCGAGCAAATCTTCGGACGAAACAGCTTCGCCCTTTTGCGGTAAATATTCTTGGAGAGTTCTAGACATCGTCTGCAATGTAAAAATTTATTCCAACAAAAAACTCTCCTTTGCGGGGAGAGTTTTCTCTAGTCTTGTCAAAGCGGCTATTCGCGGTAGTAGAGATCCAGATTGCTTTCGACATTCGCGGATTTTTCGAGGTTCGATACGAACTCGTTGAAAAGCATCGCATAGCCAAAGCGCCACGTGTTCGCCAGGTCCTCGGTAAGCGCCGTCTTTGCACTGGAAGTATCCGGCAAGGTCCTGCTCAAAATCTTGACCATCGCGGCACCTTCGTTCGTCACGAACGGTTCGCCCCATTCGCCGACTTTCTGCTTCGAGAATACGCGGAAGAGCGCCGGATTGGAATATCCGATTCCCGGAACAAAACCGTCAAACGAGGCGGTCGCCTTTTCGATTGTCACCTTCGCGACGCTCGAATCCACGACGGAGGCACCGCTCGAATCTACGGCCAGCTCGACCGCCTTCACCTTGTCTTCGACCGAGTTCAGGTAGTGGAGCGCGGCATCCTTCGATTCCTGGAGCAGCAGGCCGTTCTTGATCTGCTCGTAATAGGGCGACATGCTGCGCTTGCCTGCGGCGAGGCTGTCGATTCGCATCGCGACCAGGACAAAGTTCCCGTTCTTCAACGCGCCGGAAACTTTTCCTTCCGCAAGGTCCGGACGTTCCTTGTTCACAAAGGCATAGGCAGAAAGACCACCGACAAAGCCGAGTTCCGGAATGTCTTCGCCATGACCGATCCATGCGGTTTCGCGCGAAGGAACGTTGCGGGCTGCGGCCGCCGCGGCAAACGAGGAATCGCCATCTTCGACCGCGGTCTTGATGCCGAGGAGAATCTTTTCCAGACTATCGACGGTTTCCGGAGAAGCGGTAACCGAGAAAAGGATGTGCGCGGCCTTCACCTTTTCTGCACCCGTGGAATCCTTGGTCTTGCCGAGGCTCTGGATGATGTGGTAGCCGTAACGCGTACGGACGGGTTCCGAAATTTCCCCGGAATCCAGCGCAAAGGCGACATCTTCAAATTCCTTGACCCACGTTCCGCGCGCCGCATAGTCGCCGAGAAGACCGCCGTTTGCAGCCGAAGCGACATCCTCGCTAGAAACCTTCGCCATATCCTCGAAGCTCGAAGCCGAAGAAGAATCCTTCAGCTGGTAATAGACCGTCATCGCATACTTGTGGATTTCCTCTTCGTCCTTCGCTGTCGGCAGGAGCGGCAAACAGGCATAGGCCAGACGGACTTCATCCTTTTCGACAAAGAAACTGTCCGCGTGCGCATTGAAGTAGGCGTTCACCTTGAGACTATCGACCGAAGCCGGATCTACCTTGAAGTCGTCCGCCGAAACAAAGGCGACTTCCACATCCTGGGACGTCAAGCGGTTGTTCACGTTCCACTGGGATTCGAGGCTTGTCGGATGGGCATTCGCCGTCACAAAGATCTGGAGCTGGTGCAGGGGGATGGTCCTCGATTTGAGTTCCTGCTCGTAGCTCTGCATGTTGATCCATTCGTAGGCGGCCGGGGTTTCGAGCCATGCGTCATATGCGGCCTTGTCGAAAGCCGTATCGAGAAGGAACTGCGGAAGCGTCTGGAGATAGGCCTGGATATTCTGCGAAGCTTCCTGTTCGCTTGCGGAATTCGCCTGGATCATGTAAATCCGCTGTTGCGCCTCTTCGCCAACCATTCGGCGAACCGCATCCGGATTGTTCCTCAATTCTTCCTTCATCTCGGCGACAGAAGCGTAGAGGGCGTTTGCGTCGAACTGGGACTTGAGGAGTTCCTGCTGCACAAAGGTACGGAAAACTTCGCTGCGCAGCTGGGCGCGCTGTTCGTCCGAAAGGTTCTGTCCGCGATAGTTCGCTTCGGTAATCCGGTTGACGCGGTTGTTGTATTCCGCATAGGAAATTTCGTGCCCATCGACACGGCCGATCGGATACTGGTGAGACTGCTCCGGCGTGCGATCCATCGCCAAAAGTCCGAGCGCGATACCTACGGCAAAAATGGCAATGACCCATTTCGCATTTTCGTTAATCCATGTCAGCATAGAGTAAACTCCATTGATTTTTGCCAAATGTAATAAAAAAAGTTCTCTTCTTCGATGAGCCCGCTTTCGTATAGCCGTAATTTCGCTTTTTTTCTATTATGGGTGTGTCGCCTTCGCAACTTTAACTCCAGAGGCTACAGTGTACGACATCTTGATCCTCGGCGCCGGCATTTCCGGTTTGAGCGCAGCCCTCAAGGCCGCAGAACATGGACACACGGTCCTTATCCTCACCAAGGGTGCAAAACCGGACGGTTCATCGAACTACGCACAGGGCGGAATCTGTTCGGTAACGGACCCAAGGGATTCCTTCAAGCTCCACCAGGACGATACTTGCGAAGCGGGGGCGGGTCTCTGCAAAAGAAACGCGGTCAAGATTCTCGTCGAAAACGGTCCAAAGACAATCGACCAGCTAGTCAAATGGGGAGTCCGCTTCACCCCGGCAGAGGCTAACGATTCGGGCATTCCGTTCGATCTTCACCTAGAAGGCGGACACAGCCATCGGCGAATCCTCCACGCGGCGGACTTGACGGGAAAGGAAATCATGCGGGCGCTCATCGCCAAGTTGCACGAGTTTTCCAACATCACGTTTCTGGAAAACGCCCTGATCGAGGACCTTGTCCTAGACAAGGCGAAGAAGCGCGTGCTCGGCGCGAAAATAATTCACCAGAAGACGGGAAAGACCGAGGCCATCTTTGCCAAGGTCACGCTGATGGCGACCGGCGGAGCGGGCCGCCTGTGGTTCCATACGATAGATCCTCCCGACGCCTGCGGAGACGGCATCGCCATTGCGGCTCGGGCCGGAGCGGCAATCCAGGATGTCGAATTTATGCAATTCCACCCGACCTCCCTGTTCGCCCCTAGCCTCAAGAAGTCGTTCCTCATCTCGGAAGCGGTCAGAGGCTTTGGCGGTATTCTCAAAAACGCCAAGGGCGAAGAGTTCATGAACGGCGTGCACCCGCTTCGATCCCTGGCCCCGCGCGACATTGTCGCCCGCGCCATCCACCGCGAAATGGATCGCACCGGCGAACCCTGCATGTATCTGGACGTCACCGCGCACAATCCGAAAGACACGAAAACGCATTTTCCCCACATCTATGCGAAATGCCTCTCCGTCGGAATCGACATGACCAAGGACTGGATACCCGTTGTCCCGGCAGCGCATTACATGTGCGGAGGGATTCTCGTCGATACATGGTCGCGGACAAGACTCGAAGGCTTCTACGCATCGGGCGAAGTCGCGGCGACAGGCGTCCACGGCGCAAACAGACTCGCTTCGAACTCGCTTCTCGAAAGCGTGGTCTTTGCCCTCCGAGCCGTCGAAAACATGGAAAAGACAGGCATCTTCAAGAAAAGCTTCCGCGCACCGACCATTCCTTCCGAAACGATCGTCATGACCCAGGACCGCCATTGGAAAAAGCGCTCCCTCGAAGCGAAAAAGCTCATGTGGGACAAATGCGGCATCGTCCGCTCCGTCGCGGGCCTCAAGGCCGGGCTTGAAAAACTCAGGGAATTCAATCGCGAAGTCGAATCGGCAATGAAAAGACAAGGCCCCAAATCGGTTTCGCTACTCGAATTTCGCAATGCGATCGAAAGCAGTATCCTCATCGTGAAAAGCGCTCTCGCCCGCAAGGAGTCTCGCGGTCTCCAGTCGATACTCGACTACCCGAAGACCTCGCCAAGACTGGTCCATCACAGCCTCTACCTAAAATATCCGCTCGAAGAGAACTAGAGACGAGTTGATAACCTTGTCGAGAGTGAAGAGTGGGACTCCGAGCGAACTTTTACTTCTAGCGGTCATCCTGGAGCGCGGTCAGAGCCTAGAGCTTGGAGCTTAGATCTGAGTTTCGCAGACGTTTAGGTTCAAAATGTAAAGCGGATCGCTCTGCGTCTCTAAGCTCTGCTTACTAAGCTCTGACACGCCCCTCGCCGGGTAGGCCTGTCTGCCGACAGGCAGGCGCACCCTC
>CAVGIM010000028.1:0-35815 GCA_963629575.1 Candidatus Methanomethylophilaceae archaeon | reverse complement strand
AAGTAACGGCCCGCTCCTCAATTCTAAGCTCCAAGTTCTCTGGACTAAGCTCTGAACTCCGGGCAAGCCCTGGTTTTCCGCCTTTCCATGAAGATATATTGCAAGACGTGTTCCTGGGTTTCGCCAAACTCTCCGATGAAAGAAGCGCTGTGGTCGATTCCTCCCGTTTTCTCGTCTCTTTCTCCCTTGTGCAACACGCGCAAGATGCGAACATCCAGCGATTCTTCGCCAAAGCCCGGCAAGAGAAAGCGAATATGGACAAGCGCGCCCTCGTCCAGGACTTCGGGAAGCGCAAGGAGAATGCCACCCGCGGAAAGATCGACCAGGAAACCATCCATTTCCTTTTCGCCTGTCTGCAAGTGCACGGGAAATCGTACGGCCAGACGAATCCAGCGACGGAGCTGTTCCTTGTGGATTCTTGTCGAATGCTCCAGAACCAGGTTCCCCGACTCATCGATTTTCAGGACCCGAACCCTTGCGGAATAGATGGCCTCGCCGGGAATGTTGAATCGGACGTTGATTTTTCGCCCGAGACAGTCATGAACTTTCGGGTCTTCGGCGGGAACAAGCCAAAAACGTTCGTTTAGCGAAAGGATCTTTCGATGAAGCGGCCGTTCGTGCCTGTGCTCGGACAGGACAAGAGTCACGTCCATTCCGGGTGCGAACTGCCGCGTGGAAATATACGAGAACTTCGAAGCGTTGTCGAGATGTCCCAGTTTCTTTCGAAGGCATCCGATGGTTTCGCAATCGACAGGCGCGATTCTCTCGACGCCGTGATTTAATTTGTACACAGCGTTTACCGCCTCTTCGAAAAGAAGAGGCGAATTCAGCACCGAATCCTTGTTGGAAAACGAAGATTGGCGGACCAGCCTTTCGAGCATCGCCCGTTCGATGTCGGACAGATGAAATTGCGCAACCTTTTCGTCGAACTTGTCCGAAGCGAACATTTTCCCGACTTCTCTTCGCCGATTGTTCCGGCTGATTTCCCTCAGGACGACCAGCACGAGAAAAAGCGTGGCGACAAGAAGCGCAAGGAAGAGAGTCTGCACCGAAATGGCGAAAGAGAACAAGCTACCTCCACGTTCCCGCGATGTAGGAACCCAGAATCCGTCCCGAAAGTTCACGCCCGAGGAAAGGCGAATTTTCGACGCCTCCGGCAAACGTGTCCGGTTCGACAGGCGTCCGCCCGGCCGGATCGAAGAGGACCGCGGAAACCTTTTCGCCTAGTTCCAGACGGGGCGGTTCCGCTCCCGCGATTCTTGCCGGATTTGTCGAAAGAAGCTCTAAAGCCCGCGAAATTCCGAGCCTTTCGGAAAGCCGGTTCCAGATCATCGGCAACGCGATTTCGAGCGAGACGGCTCCCGGAACGGCCGCTTCGAAATTCACTTCCTTGTCTTCGCGATGCACGGGAAAGTGGTTGAAGCTCACCGCACAGACGGTTCCGTCGGAGAGAGCCTCCCACAAGGCGTCCCTGTCTTCGGCGGTGCGAAGAGGCGGATGCAGGTTGAGATTCGTATCGAGACTCTTCAGGTCCTCGTCGCAAAAAAGCAGGTGGTGAACATCGACGTCACAGGTCACGTCGAGACGCATTTCCCGGTAGCGACGGATCAAGTCCAAAGCGGCCTTGGACGTCACCTGCTTGATGTGCAGCGGAACGCCAAGCCAGCGCGCCATTTCGAGAAGCGCAAAGAGCGGTATCGTCTCCGCCTGTTCGGGAACGCCCTTCATTCCTATCATGTCGGAGAAATTTCCCTCGTTCACAAAGCCACCATGGGCAAGGGAATAGTCGTAAGGGAGAAAGAAGAACCTTTTCCCCGTCATCGCGCCGTATTCGAGCGCAAGACGCAAGAACCGCATCGTTCCAAAGGAACGGTTCCCGTCGCCAAATCCCGCCACTCCCCCGTCGGAAAGTTCGCGCATTTCGGCGAGAGCCTTCGCTTCGTAGCCCTGGCTTATCGCCCCCAGGATCCGGATGTCGAGACCGCCTTTTCCGAGAGCGGACTTTTCCGCGACCAGGCGCCAGATGCCATCGACCGGATTCGCCGCGCTTTCGTAGAGACCGCCAAAGAATCCGCCGCGGCGCATTGCCTGAAATCCCGCCCGATACGTGTAGATGTCGTCACGCGAAGGTTCCTGGAAATCGATTCCCAGAGCGAAGAGCCCGGGAAGAAGCAAGGCGCCGTTTCCTTCGACGATACGGGTTCCCTCCGGGGCGGAATTCCGAAAGACGCCATCCACGATCGAGACGGTCTGTACAGGCTCCAGCTTGCCGTGGACAAAGGGGCAGACATTTTTCAAGACGACATTATCCATTTGCACGACCTCCGGAAAGAAGATACAGGGCGGACATCCGCACGGCGACACCGTTTGTCACCTGCGAAAGGATGACGGAGTGTTTTCCGTCCGCGACATCCGAGTCAAGTTCCACGCCGCGGTTGATGGGACCGGGATGCATGATGAGCGCAGAATCGGAAGCCCTGTCGAGAACTTCTTCCGTCACGCCGAAATAGTTCCGGTATTCGCGGAGACTAGGCAAGAGGGAATCTTCCATGCGTTCCTTCTGCAGGCGGAGCGCAATGACCGCATCGGCGCCTTCGACAGCCTTTTCGACATCGGTTTCCCAGGAAACGTCCGGGAAGTCGGACCGGTAGCGAGGAAGCAGCGTGCTCGGTCCGCAAAGCGTGACTTTCGCTCCGAGCGTCGTCATGCCCCAGGAATCCGAGCGTGCCACGCGACTGTGGCGAATGTCCCCCACAATCGCGACGCGCTTTCCCTTGAGGGTTCCGAGCTTCTGTTCGACGGTAAACATGTCGAGCAGCGCCTGTGTCGGATGCTCGTGCGCACCGTCCCCGGCATTGACGACGATTGCGTCCGTATGCTCCGAGAGGAACTTGGGAACTCCCGTTCCCTTGTGCCGCACCACGACCACGTCGATTTTCATCGATTCGATGTTCTTGAGCGTATCGAGCAGGGTTTCGCCCTTCTGGACGCTCGAACTCGAGCTCGAAAAGTTCACGATGTCCGCCGAGAGCCTCTTTTCCGCAAGCTCGAAACTCGTACGAGTCCGCGTACTGTTTTCGAAGAACAGGTTTACAATCGTAAGCCCGCGAAGGGACGGGACCTTTTTCACGGGACGTTCCAGAAGTTCGCGAAACTCGACCGCCGTGTCCAAAATGGCCCGGATATCGCTTTCGCCCACGCCTTCAAGCCCCAAAAGATGTCGAATAGCAAGAGACGACTTCATACATTCTCCACTTGAACAAGATAGACAGCCGTTTCCGGATCGCCCGGTTCGATGAGCACTCGTACTTCCTCGTTTTCGAGCGTCTTGACGGAAAGTCCCACCGCATCGGCGGCAATCGGAAGTTCCCGATGCCCGCGATCGACCAGCGCACAGAAGCGGATCGCCGCCGGACGTCCCATGTCGAGAATCGCTTCGATCGCGGCACGCGCCGAGCGCCCCGTATAAAGAACGTCATCGACAAGGATCACGGTTTTCCCTTCGACGGCGACGGGCATTTCCGTAATGCGCATTTCGGTCACGGCGAGCGGGCGTCTGTAATGAAAGTCGTCGCGGTAGAACGTCGCGTCCAGGCTTCCGCACGGGATTTCCCGCGAGTAACGCTTCGAAAGGCGAAGCGCGAGCCTTTTCGAAAGCGGGATTCCCCGACTGGCCATTCCGAGAACCAGAACATCGTCTGCCGAGGGAATCATCTCCGCGACGGTCGAAGCCATTCGGTCGATAGCGGTTTCCATCGCCTGGGCATCGAGCAAGAGACGGATCCGTTTGCAATTATCCTTCAAAGCGCGCTCCTTTTTCAGTTTTTTCCAAAAAGAAAATGTAGTTTTTATCTCCGAACAAAAGCAACCGGAGATTCCAAGTTATGTTCAATCAGCTAGACATGCCGAAGAGCGGCGAAACCATCGCCATCATCAAGACGAACCACGGCGAAATGCGCGCACGCCTTTTCCCCGAGATAGTCGGAGAATGCGCCGAAAACTTCATCGCGCTCGCAAAGCAGGGCAAGTATGACGGTTCGCCTTTCCATCGGATTATCAAGGGATTCATGATCCAGGGCGGAGACTTCACCAACCGGAACGGCACCGGCGGACACTCGGCCAAGGGAAAAGGCACGACCATCGGCGACAAGTACGACGCAAGGCTCTCGCACCTGCGCGGCGCGCTCAGCTGGGCGAAGACGATGATGCCGCATTCCATCGGAAGCCAGTTCTTTATCGTCCACCCGGCAGAAGGAACGCCTTTCTTGAATCACCCGGAAAACGGCGGTCCCGCGGAAGGCTATTCCGTATTCGGACAGCTCTTTGACGGTTTCTACGTTCTCGACAAGATAGCGAAAGTCCGCACCGACGCAAACGATCGCCCGTATGACGACGTGGTAATCGAATCGGTGAAGATCGAGACCTTCGCCTAGTTTTTACCGAGTGATTCAGGCGATTTTCAAAAATTTTGAATTCGCCCCTTGACAGGGAGAACTTTTTTTTCTCAATTTGGATCACTCTAACGGGGTTATAGCTCAGTTTGGTAGAGCACAACGCTGGCAGCGTTGGGGTCAGGAGTTCGAATCTCCTTAGCTCCATACAAGAAAAGACCGGTTTCTTACCGGTCTTTTCTTGTATCCAGATAAAAGCGATGAGAACTCCTGACACGGGAATGGAGTTCGACGGAGCGAAAGCCCTGCGGGCTTTTGCGAAGAGCGAACCGCCATATGGCGGTGAGTCCCAACGGGATGCGCGAAGAGCGCACAATCTCCTTAGCTCCATACAAGAAAAGACCGGTTTCTTACCGGTCTTTTCTTGTATCCAGATAAAAGCGATGAGAACTCCTGACACGGGAATGGAGTTCGACGGAGCGAAAGCCCTGCGGGCTTTTGCGAAGAGCGAACCGCCATATGGCGGTGAGTCCCAACGGGATGCGCGAAGAGCGCACAATCTCCTTAGCTCCATACAAGAAAAGACCGGTTTCTTACCGGTCTTTTCTTGTATCCAGATAAAAGCGATGAGAACTCCTGACACGGGAATGGAGTTTGACGCAATCTTCTCAACTCCCGTTCACGTTCTTGACAAGCCACCCTTCCGACTCTTTCATTTCTTTTTCAAACGCTTCAGAGTCTTTTGAATCATGCGGAATCCGCATCCCGCAAACGGAAATCTTTCCGCCAAAGCCGGCCAGCTTAAATGTTTTTAGAAAATTTTCCTGTTCTTTTTCCGGATCCGAATCTGCCTGTTCCAAATCGTTTCCCTTGTAAGGAAAGACGAACCCGCCTCGGAGACACTCCATCGTATGCATATAGGTGACGATTTGGTACAAATTTTCTCGTTTGGGATCTTTTTCGAGATGCTGGTACTTGGCGTCCAAAATCCAGTCCAAATTTTCTCCCGTTTTCCGGTAAAAGTCCGGGTAGATTCTACGAAAGTTGGAATCGATTTTTCCTTCATCGACCGGAGTCTCGAACATCCGAATGCCACCGGTTCCCTTCTTGTTCTCCGGATGCGTAAAGCCATCTTCTTTCAGGATTGTATTTAAATACTCTTCCCACAGCCAGGCTCCATCGAAGAGAATACCGAAAACGCTCTTTTGGTCCCTGTGGTATTTGATTTTTTCGAAATTCAGAATGGCGAGGCAAAGCTTTTGCAGCGGGCGCCATTCCGTAAAATAGGGATGCCGGACAGGTTGCGCGTTTTGGGAGATGACCTTTTGACGTTCCTGTCGATTGTATGACGGCGTACTTTCCATTATCTGAAACACCGCGTCCCGAATATCCTTGTTTCGCGAAAAAATCGCATTTCCAAATTGCCCGGTCTTGATAAATTCGATCGTATGACGGACAAGCTCCGTCAGCGAATTGTCCTCGGTGCAAGTTCGTTCGCGATAGGCGATTCTTCCGCAAAAGGGAATGTTCTGGCAAACGTGACGGGGAATATTTACCGGACCTTTTACGTTCGCATCGTTCCGTTCAAAGGTGCGATATGTTTTGTAAACCCCCTGCGACAGAGCCTTTTTCAAGAAATGCGGAAACATCCACGGCAAGACGTCAAAGACATCCCCGACCGAAACGTCAAAATCCAACTGGAGAAGATTGAAACCAAAAACCTTGGAAAGCATATAATGCAGAAAGAAATCCTTTTCGCCGCTTGCAAAGCGAGAAACGATTTCGACCTGCACGGAGCCCTTCCCGACAAAGCCCATCAGGTTGCCGGTACTGATTTCCACCGCGCCCAGATCCTTCGGACTACCGCTCATTTCCAGAATCCTGGAATCCCGGATTTTCCCATGCGTCTGGTCTGGTTTTTCCAATTCCAGGCAATGCGGAAAGACGAGCAGTTCCCTGTTCTTTTGGAGAAGAACCTTCAGCGGGGCATTTGCAAAAAACGCCAAGTCGGAATAATGCTCTTCGGTAAACTTCGGTTTTACTCCATTTGTTTCCGAGACGCATTCCGAAACGACTTTTCCGCAATTGTTGTCCGTCGTTTTAAGGCAGAACATTTTTATGCGCCCTTTGATTCATTTTCTGACGATGCACCTTCAGAAGGATTGGAAGAATCATTCGTCGAAGCGGACTCTGCAGAAGCATCATTGTTATAAGCGGCTTTTAATTCTTTCAGTTTTTCGTTAGCGTCTTCCTGCCCGCGGAGATATTCGCGAAGGAGGCCTTCTAGATGAAGTTCCCAAAGCTTCAGGAAATCGTTATTGCATTCCTTGAGCTTTAAGAAATAGGCACCACCGATATGGTATGCGGAAGAAAGACCTTCGATTTTTTCAATCGCCGCATTCAGATTGTTCATTCGGTCGATGGCTTCTTTACGAATATCCTCACCAAGATCATCCAGCATGCCGATATTTTCATTCGCCTCGATTTCCTTGAACGCAAAGCGCCGGCGGAACGCGAAGTCCATGGTATCGAGGCTTCGATCGATATCGTTCATGGTGCCGATGATATAGACGTTTTCGGGGACGAAGAAACCATTGCCAAAAGCATCGCCTTCCGGAACAAGATTCTGGTACTGCGTTTTAATTTCGCCAGATTTTCCTCGATAACCAGGATCAATTGCATAGAACAACTCACCAAAAATCTTTGACATTTCGCCACGATTAATTTCGTCAATGATGAAAACAAAATCTTTTTTTTGCAGTTTCTCTTCCGTTTTTTCACTATTCTGCAAATTTTTCAGTGCCTTCTGGCAAAATTCCTTGAAGATTCCG
Organism: Candidatus Methanomethylophilaceae archaeon; assembly: GCA_963629575.1. GTDB lineage: Bacteria > Fibrobacterota > Fibrobacteria > Fibrobacterales > Fibrobacteraceae > Hallerella. Next base: position 28,593 of record CAVGIM010000028.1, on the reverse strand, counting down.
TCCTTGCGTTCAAATCCGATTTCGTCACTCCCCTCTTTGTTTTTCGGGCGCAGACCTTCCACGAAATCCGTGTAGTCATAACTCGGATGAAACTGGACAAAAGCCGTTTCCGCTTTCATCTCTTCGGCGATTTTCCTTGCCAGGTAGGTTTTTCCCGTTCCCGGCGCCCCGTGAAGAATCAGGTTATGGGAAGCTTTGAGAAGTTCTATCAACTTTTCTACAAATTCTGATTTGTTGGTATCCATATCTTGACTCGGTGTTGAGGGTTGGCTCTGTTTCCTAAATTCATAAGCATCTTCTATACACATTTTTTTGAATTCGTCGAAGAACTTTTTTAAAGTTTCGTTTGGCTCTTTGTCATCGAAAAGGCCTAGGTCGGTTAGAGCGACACTACTTTGAACAACGCGGCTTCCATCTGTCCAAACCAACTGTTTAAGTCCCACAATATTATGGTTTTCCCAGTGAGCTACAATATTATAGCCCGTCGCATCCCATTGCAAATAATTATTTTCAGCCTCAAAACGGTTTCCAGCAAAAGAATTTATGCGAAAACAAACTTGACCACAACCATCAAAGCATGCCCATTCCGAAATCAACTCTTGTAATTTTGGATTCGGTCCTTTTCCTGAACCCTCCCCACGAGGAAGTTCCTTTCCTTCTTTAACATCATTTTTTAATTTTTCTGTTCTAATAGAAGCCTTATCTTCTTTTGAAACATATTCCAAGTAGTCTACAAAATATTCCAGCAAGCTTTTGAACTTTGAATATTCATCCATGTTTTCCATCTAACACTTCTCCTGCGAGCATTCCATCCCCGCCCGAACCTCTTCCAGGCAAAGGGTCCAATCCCGCGTCGCAAATTCGGATTAGACACGCTTAATATACTTTTCAGTCATCAAAATGCAAGTTTTTTTTACTGTCAGCCACAAAATTGCTTCCTATCTTTTACTTAAAAACCAACCCCCGGCGTACAAAAAAGGCTCCCGAAAAAATCGGAAGCCTTATCGGGCTGATTGGATTCGAACCAACGACCTCTTGAACCCCATTCAAGCGCTCTACCAGACTGAGCTACAGCCCGCAACTCGTGCGAGCGTTGCAAAATTAGCTAAAAAGTCTCGATTTTGCAAGTCCAGTTTCGCAAATTATCGGGAATGGGGAGTTTTCTAGTCCTTGAGGCAGCGGACCGACCGTCCGTTGGTGGTCTTCGGACTGAAGTAGAGATCCAATTCGACGTCGTTGTAAGCGACACTGCGGAAATAGGCCTCGGTATTTATCGAATCGCTTTCTACCGTTGTCGCGAAGTAGGCGAATCTCGAAGAACCGAGGAACAAGGAATCATTCTCTCTCAAGTATCCCGAGGGAACGGCTCCGAATCCGAAGGCGTCCGATCCGTTACCCGATTCGCCTTTAAAGGAATCCCAGCCGGCAGTGGATTTCAAGGCGTAACCGACGGAATCCTTCTCGCCGCCAAACAGGGAGTCCGCGACAAACGCTTCGAGAACGTTCCACTCCGTCGTGTCGGGCAGGTGCCAGCCCTCGGGGCAGACGATTTGCGCATCGTCCCACATATAGTAGGAACCGAAATATTCGTAACCTGTAGCCGGCGGCACTTCGGAGCCCTGGATCGTCGGCGACTTGTAGTTCAGGTTTTCCGCCATCCAGGTCTGCGTGCCGATGACGACGGTCTTGTATGTCTGATTGTCGCGCGCATCCGTGAGAGTCCCGTACGAAATCGCGGGATTGTCATATTTTCCGAACGATGAACTGGAATAGACTTCCGCAGAGCTGGAGCTTTCCTCGAAATTCGGAATCCATTCGCCGTCTTCGCAGACATAGATTAGACTGTCCGGCCCGACATAGGCCACATCGAACCCGAGATCTTCCGAGCACTCGGGAAGATTCTCGTACGAATCGAAGACGTTTTCCGTGGGAACTTTCGCACCGGACGACGAGTCCGAGCCACATGCCGTCAAGGCAAGAAAAGTCCCGGCGAGAGCAAGCGTTCCGCAGAATGCGAGCATTTTCGACTTTTTCATTTGTTTTTCTCCTTGTATCAGATAAACACTAATCCGCGTCCTTGACGCAGCGGACGGAACGCGCCTTGTTCTTGGGGGTAGCGCCCGAATTCCACAGGACCGTGCTGACGTCGTCCAGGAACCGCTTATAGGCCCCAGAATCGCTCACACTTGTGGAAGTCCAGAACTCCACCGATTCGCGAATCTTTTCAAACTGCCCATCGTCATTTCGGAATCCCGCGGGAAGCGCCGCAAAGCCGAACAAGTCCGATCCGTTGCCATCATTATTCCAGCCGCTTGTCGATTTCAGCGCAGAGCCAGAGGCTGCGTTAGGCGTGTGATTTGCCACATAATCGATGAGCACCTTCCATTCCGTCGTGTCGGGCAGGTGATAGCCCTCGGGGCACACACCCTGTACCTTTCCGCTCGCGGCACACTCCACTCCGTAACCGCAGTCTTTTCCTTCATCGCTGAACACGGCGGCGGAGTCCATCGCCGCGGCCCATGTGTAAAGACGACCGTAGGTTTCACAGTTTGCCAAATCGTTATCATAGCAGAAGCTGATCGAATCCGATGTTTCGTTTCCGTCGGCATCCGTCATCCGATAGGCAAAGTTCAAGTTTTCCGCCATCCAGGTCTGTTCCCCGATGACGGTATAGCCGTAAATTTTCGCATCGCGAAAATCGCAAAATTCTGTCGATCGATCGTAGGGATTTTCGCCACACAGGTCATAGAGAGTCCCTTCCTTGCAGAGTTTCTTGGAAGGATCGTAAACCTCTCCACGGCACAGATCATAAATTTTCTCTTCGACGCAGAACTTCCATGCCGGGTCATAGGCTTTTTCGCCACAAGAATAGAGGGAATCCCCCTGACAGAAAGCCTTCTCCGGGCCGTAGGGTTTACCGCCACAGATCGCCTTGTAGAGCCTGATTGTATCTTCGCCACAAACCTGCGAAACTGTCCCGTCGCCGTTGTCGGTTATGGTGCAGCCGTTTCCGTCTAGACCGTTCTTGACGACGCCAACGGAATCCCCGCCGCAGACGACCTTGTAGCCTGTCCCGTCGGAAAGGATTTCTACCGTACACGACGTGCCGCTTTCCCCGTTTTCGCCCTTTTCGCCAGTCTTGCCGTCCGATCCATTTTTGCCGTTTTGGCCGTTCCTGACAACGCCGACCGAATCTTCTCCGCAGACGATTTTGTAGCCCGAACTGTCGGAGAGAATTTCCGTAGCGCAAGAAATCCCGTCCTTTCCTCCGGAATTTTTCGAGAACGGCGCCCAGCCGGAATCCGCGCAGATGTAGGCGACGTTTTCGTCCGAAACAAAGACGGTCTTGCCGAGGGTAGAGGAGTCGCACTTGCCGAGCGAATCTGCGGACGCGACAATTTCCATGCCGGAAACTTCGCTCGTCACGTTCGTGACTTTTGTAACATCGTCGCCGCAAGCGGAAAGAAGAACGCTCCCCAAAACTGCCGACAGGGAAACGATGGATCGCTTTTTCATATAATTCCTCGAAACGAGAAAGTTTGTTTATTTTTGTTTACAACGATAGAAAAAAGCGGAAAAGGCGGAAAGACTGCCAAAATGGCAAAAAAATTACATGTGTCTTTTATCACGCTTGTTCGGGTGTCAGAGCTTAGTTCGGAGAGCTTGGAGCTTAGAGACGCAGAGCGTTCCGCTTTGCGTTTGAACCTAGACGTTTGCGAAACTCAGTTCTAAGCTCTCAGTTCTAAGTTCTGACCTCCCTCCAGGATGACCGTTTACCCTACAAGGCTCTGCAGATCGCTTCGCGAGCACTCCACTCTCAACTCTCGACATTCCACTCTCAAAAAGCGCCAGGACGATAAATTTTCGCAAGAAACACGGCTCTCGGGCAAAGAGAAAGGGAAACTATTTTTATATTTTCTCCAAAAACCTAGGTATAGACTATGTCGAAAAGAAACGGTTTTGGAAGACTCCTGCTCTTCGTGATACTCGGGCTCCTCATCGGCGGAGTTCTCGGGGAAAGTCTAGGCTTTCTGTTTGGCAAACTCGGCGAACTGATGAATGCCGGAGGCTACGACAATATCGTACACAACTTTTTCGTCAGACCGTTCTGGGCTTTCAACACGGGATCAGGCTCGGACATGCAACCGTTCACGCTCGATCTCTACATGTTCAAAATCGCATTCGGCTTCCAGCTGAAACTGAACGTGATGAGTCTCGTCGGCCTTGTCGTTGGTCTGTATATTATGAAATGGTCCGGAGAACGTTAAATGAAAACTATTCAGGATTTGAAATCCGCACTGGAAAGCGGGAGCACGACGGCGGAAAAGCTCGCCGAAGAATCTCTCGCGGCAATCGAAAAGAACAAGTCGCTCAACGCCTACATTTCGGTTCTCGCCGAGCGCGCCCTGCAAAAGGCGAAGGAAAGCGATGAACGCCGTAAGCAGGGAAAAGTTCTCGGTGCGCTCGACGGCATTCCCGTCGCCATCAAGGACAACCTCTGCCTCGAAGGCTCGCGCACGACAGCCGCCTCGAAGATGCTCGAACATTTTGTATCGCCCTACACGGCAACCGCGGTCGCAAAGCTCGAAGCGCAAGGCGCGGTCATCGTCGGAAAAACCAACATGGACGAATTCGCCATGGGATCTTCCAGCGAATCCTCCTATTTCGGTCCGGTAGAAAACCCGATTGACGCCTCCCGCGTTCCCGGCGGATCTTCGGGAGGCTCCGCCGTCGCGGTAAAAGCGGAAACAGTTCCCGTCGCCCTCGGAAGCGATACGGGCGGATCGATTCGCCAGCCGGCCGCCTGCACGGGCATCGTCGGTCTCAAGCCGACATACGGACGCGTTTCGCGCTACGGGTTAATCGCCTACGCTTCGAGCCTCGACCAGATTGGCCCGCTGTCCGGAAATGTCCAGGACTCGGCGACAGTCCTTTCGGCCATCTGCGGACAGGACGCCCACGACAACACGACAAGTGCGCGACCCGCCGAAGACTTCGGGCGAAAAATCGGCGAATCCCTAAAGGGAAAGGTCATCGGCGTTCCCAGGGAATACTTTGGCGAAGGCATTGACGCCAAATGCAAGTCCGCTATCGAAAAACTTCTGAAGAACGCGGAATCCGAAGGTGCGAAGCTTCGCGAAATTTCGATGCCGAACATCCATTACGCGGTATCGAGCTATTACATCATCGCGACCGCCGAAGCGTCCAGCAACCTTTCCCGCTTTGACGGCGTACGCTACACATACCGCAGCAAGGACGCGAAGAATCTCTACGACCTCTATGCGATGTCTCGCAGCGAAGCGTTCGGCAAGGAAGTCCAACGCCGAATAATGCTCGGTTCCTACGTGTTAAGTTCCGGATTCTTTGACGCCTACTATGTCCAGGCGCAAAAAGTCCGCCGTCTCATTTCCGACGACTTTACAGAGGCATTCAAGACCTGCGACGTCATCGCTTCCCCGGTGATGCCAGGGCTTCCGCTTCTCCGCGGCACAAGCGAAAGCGACCCGATGGCGATGTACCTTTCGGATATCTACACGGTCAGCCTGAATCTCGCCGGACTTCCGGGAATTTCCGTTCCCTGCGGAAATGCGGACGGACTTTCCGTAAGCATCCAGTGGATTGGAAAACCCTATGCCGAAGCGGACCTGCTTTCCGTCGCGGCGGCTGCGGAAAAGCTCGCCTAGTCAAAATTCTCGTTTAAAGCGAAAACCGCCTTCTCCTAGGAGAAGGCGGTTTTTGTACAAGCTCCCTTAAAATTACTTTGTACTCAACCTGCCGAGTTCCACCTGGATGGAATCCTTCTGCTGTTCAAAGTTCTTGAACGTCATCAGGGAACCGTCCGGCTTCACGACATAGACCTTGGGAACATAGCCGTCGCTGTAGAGTTCCCCGAACTCGCGGGATTCGTCAAAGAAAACGTCAATTTTCGCTTCGTCAAGCTTGTATTCCTCGATGAAGCTGCGGATGGCGCGCTTGTTGTTTCCACCGCTCGCGACAGCGATGGAGCGGATTCCCTTTTCCCGGAACGCGCTTGCGATTTCCTTGATTTCGGGAGTCGCATGCCGGCAATGTCCGCAAGTCGTGGAAAAATAGAAGACAAAGAGCGGCGAACCCGCATAGGATTCGAGGTTCTCGGCAGAGACATTCACGCCGGAAGCCTTGACCTTGAAGTTCATTTTTGCCTGGGTTCCGTCGGGAAGCGTATCGCCGCGAAGCGGTTCAATTGCCTTTTTTACGGCTTCTTCCTCGGCTTTCTGCTTTTCAATGGCCGCCTTGCGGGCTTCGAGAATCTTGTCGCGAAGTCTCATGCTCACCGCCTGGAGCGTATCCTCTGGCAAGCGGAGCGCCTTGGAGGAATCCTTGGCAAAAGCTTCGAAATCCCAGACGCCCTGGCGGAACGCGTCCAGGTTCATGTCCACATTCGCCTGTTCCGAAAGCGAAGCGAACTGCGCACCGAACTGTACGCCCATCAAGTAGGAAGCCCGGGTCGCTTCTTCAGAGGTCATCGCCGCCGGCATTTCGGGACGCGGAGCCTTGGACGTGTCCGTCGAATCCTTTTTCGGCTGCGGCATTTTCGCCATCTGGATGGACATGGCGCGGTTCTGCATTCCCCGAGCGATTTCGTTCATCACGGAATCCGGATACTTCAGGGAATTCCCCGTGGCGGACGTATCGCGCACCATCCTGTTTCCGTCCAGGATGCCATTTTCGAATTCCGAAACTTTCACCGCAAAATCCAGCTGGGACTGGGCAACCTTGAGCTGGTTTCCGAGCTGCGTTCCGACCGTATAGGAAATCTTGACTTCATCGCTCGACAAAAGCCCGACTTTCACTTGGTTCCTTTCACTGTTTCCATTGCAGGCTGCGAGAGCGAATGCGGTCGCCGTCAGCGCAAAATGGCGAAATTTCATTTCTATGTCTCCTTGACATTGAACACGGTTTGCATTTGGGTAACAAACTAGCAAATTTTCTAGATTTGAACCTACTATGAAGCTCTCCAAGTTCTTTTATACCACGCTCCGCGAAACGCCGAGCGACGCCACGATGCCAAGCCACATCTTCCTCATGCGCGGCGGATACATCAAGCCACTCTCCACCGGAATCTACAGCTACCTCCCCATGGGATTCCGCGTCCTGAAAAAGATCGAAAGACTTATTCGCGACGAGATGAACGCGATAGGCGGAATCGAAGTCGATCTTCCGGTCGTGCAGACAGCGGAACTCTGGAGCGAATCGGGACGCTACACGGCAATCGGCGACGAGCTGCTCCGCTTCAAGGATCGGAACAACCACAACATGGTCCTCGCGATGACGCACGAAGAAGCGATGACGGATCTCGTCCGCTATGTCGTATCGAGCTACAAGCAGCTCCCGTTCATGCTCTACCAGTTCAAGACAAAGTATCGCGACGAGGCGCGTGCCCGCGGAGGACTCATCCGCGTCCGGGAATTCATCATGAAGGACGCCTACAGCTTCCACACTTCGCCAGAAGACCTCGACAGGCATTACGAACTCGAATACGAAGCCTATCGGAACATTTTCCGCAAGGTGGGAATCGAACCCGTCATCGTCCAGTCGGATACGGGAATCATGGGCGGAAAGGTCGCGCACGAATTCATGCTCGACACGCCGAACGGCGAAGACTACCTGATTCTCTGCAAGCATTGCGGCTACCAGGCAAACCGGGAAATCGCGACGTTCGAACGCGAGCCATACCAGGGAAACGCGGACGCGGCTCTCGAAAAGGTGGCGACGCCTCATGCCGGAACCATCGACGAACTTTGCGCGTTCCTTCATGTCAAGCCAGAATCCACCGCCAAGTGCGTCTTCTTCGACTTTAACGGGAAGCTCGTCACGGCGCTTGTCCCGGGAAATCTCGATGTTTCCGAAATCAAGCTGCACAACCTGCTGAAAGCGAAGGAACTCTACCCCGCCGAGGAGTCGCTAATCGAAAAGTGCGGCATGGTTCCCGGATTCGCAAGCCCCATCGAAGCGCACGATACGCGCGTCATTGTCGATTCCGGACTCGAAAACGCTTGCGACCTCGTCGTTGGCGCAAACGAAAAGGGCTTCCACTACATCCATTGCAATCCGAAGCGCGATCTGCAGAACTACGAAGTTGCGGACATCGCCGAAGCGGAAGAAGGCTGCAAGTGCCCCAAATGCGGCAAGGCGCTTTCCGAAGCCCGCGGCATCGAACTCGGCAACATCTTCAAGCTCGGCACAAAATTTTCGAGCAGCATGGGAGCGACATTCCTCACCCCCGAAGGCAAGGCGGAACCGATTCTCATGGGTTGCTACGGCATCGGCGTCGGACGTCTCATGGCGAGCGTCGTCGAAAACAGCCACGATGACTTCGGACCCATCTGGCCAAAAAACATCGCGCCGTTCCAGGTGGAAATCGTAAACATCACCAAGGATTCCGAAATTGCGGACAAGCTCGAAAAGGAACTGGAAGACGCCGGGTTCGAAGTTCTTGTCGATGATCGCGACGAACGCGCGGGCGTCAAGTTCAAGGACGCGGACCTGTGGGGAATCCCTCTCCGCATCGCGCTCGGCAAGAAGGGGCTCGCAAACGGCCAGGTCGAATGGAAGCCACGCGCCGAAAAGGAAATGACAATGGTAAACCTCGCCGACGTAGTCGAAAAGGTGAAGGACTTCTACAAGGACTAGATTTTAGTTTGAAAAAGCGCCTATCCCCGAAGATCCCCTTCGGGGATTTTTCAATGTGCCTCATTTTTCTATTTTAAAAAGCATGATGACGGCAAAGCCTTTCATAAAATGGGTCGGCGGAAAGACCCAGCTGTTGGATGAAATTCGCAAGTTCTATCCGGAGCGAATCGAAAAGTATTGCGAACCGTTTGTCGGCGGCGACACGAAAAGGAAATTCCCATGAAACAAGATGAAACCGTCATCCAGACTTTGGAAAAACTTGGTGGGATCGCAACACTAGGAAGGCTATATCAGGAAATTTTAAAAAAATGCGACTGGAAGACAAAAACGCCACAAGCCTCGATTCGCCGAATCGTCCAGAACAACAAGGACATTTACAAGATAAAGCCTGGGCTTTGGGCATTAAGATCTCGCCAAAAAGAACTTGAAGATCGTGGAATTATTGTCGAAACCGAGAAAAACAAGGATTCAAGAATTGTTCAGGAATTTACGCATTCCTATTATCAAGGGCTGCTAGTCACAATCGGCAATTTGCGAAACTTAAAAACATTTGTTCCAAATCAAGACAAGGCGAAAATGTTTCTTGACGAAAAATTGGGAGACCTAAGAACTCTGCAGAATCAGCCCTTGTATTCTTATGAAAAATTCACGAAAAGAAGCTCGACAATCGATGTCATTTGGTTCAACGATCGCGAAATGCCGGAATATTTTTTCGAAGTCGAACATTCAACAGATTTTCAGAATTCTCTCAATAAATTTTCGGATTTGCAGGATTTTTTCGTAAAAATGTACATCGTAGCGGATGAAAAGCGACACTCGGAGTATGATCGGAAATTACATTGCACGGTCTATGACAATATTCGGGAAAGAGTGAAATTTTTAAGCTACGAGAACCTTGGAAAGCAATACGCTTTCGAGCTTGAAAGTCAAAAAGGAATTTTCATCAGATAGAAAATTCTCGTCATCCCTTTGATCCGGCTCTTATGAACGAATATCTGTTTTATACATCCGAAGGTTTTACCCAATCCCCCAATGGACTTGATTGCGAAAATCTGCAAATCTTAGGGTTTGAAAAGGCAGAAAACCTAGAATCAGCGAAAAGGCGACTTTTAAAAAACAATAGTTGGATTTCTGCATACGGTTTTCACGAAAATAAAATTCTTTCAAAAAAAATATCTTCAAAGCCATGACCGACTCCGTTAAAGACCGCGGAATACTAAGCCTTTCCTGGCCGCTTATCGTCACGTTTGGCATCGGCGTTTTCCAGCCGATGATGGACAGCTGGTTTTTGTCGCGTACAAACGAAAGCGCAGCAGCCGGAGTCGGAGCGCTCATGCCGATACTCGGGACCATCTTCATCGCCATCCAGGCCTTTTCCCAGGCGGGGGCAAGCATCGCTTCGCAATTTCTCGGGGCAAACGCAAGCAGCCACGCTCGAACGACGATTTCGATGGTCATCGTCGGGAGCCTGCTCCTGGGCATCGCAACGACATTCCTTATCTTGCCGTCTTCGCATTGGATTGTCAGGGCCATAGGCCTTTCCGGCGATGCGTCAAGATACGCCGTCGAATTTTTGCAAGTCATCAGCTTTGGCTTTGTCTTCAGGGCGTTGCAAACAACGCTGACCGCGCTCATCGCCACGCACGGTCTCACCATCTGGAATCTCGTCGGGAACTCGATTACCATCGTGCTCAATGTCTGCCTGAACATTGTCTTTTTGAACGGTCTATTCGGAATCCCCCAAATGCACGTCAAGGGAGTCGCCCTGGCCACGGCGCTTTCCTGGGCATTTTCCACTGGCATACTCTGGTGCGTCTTGCGCTACAGAATCCACCACAGAACAAGAACCCGCGATATCAGGCGGTCCCGAATCGTCATCGGCGACTGGATTCGCATCGGGCTTCCCGCCGCTGCGGAGCCGATCAGTTTTCAGCTGTTCCAGGTTTTCATCACCGCGATGGTCGTACATCTCGGCACCATTGCGGTAACCGCCCGAGTCTTTAGCGCAAACTTCGCCATGTTCGCCGTCATTCTAGGCGTCGGACTAGGAAACGGCAACCAGATTCTCGTGGCGCATCTCGTCGGAGCGCACGATTTTCAAAAGGCGCTGCGCCGCACGACCCAGTCCCTCGTCGCAAGCTGCTCGGCAGGATTTTTCATCGCTCTCGCCGTCGCCATGCTTGGACCGCATCTGCTCCGGCTCTACACGGACAACCCGGAAGTCATCCGGCTGGGTTCGGCGTGCCTTTGGTGCGACGTCCTTCTGCAGCCTTTCAAGTCGGCAAATGTCGTTCTCACGTCATCCCTGCGCGCCGCGGGCGATTCAAAGTTTCCCGCCATCTTTGGAAGCCTCATGATGTGGACCCTCGGACTGGGGTCCGCCCTGTTCCTCGCCTTTGCATTGGACCTCGGCCTTGTCGGGCTTTGGCTCGGCATGGCGTGTGACGAAATCTACCGGTCCTGTGCGAATTTCTGGAGACTAAAAAGCGGACGCTGGAAAAAGGCGACTGTCGTGTGAAGCCAAAAGCTCTTCCACCCTCAAGACAATCCGATTTCTGTCCCCGCACCAATCGGGAGCGATCAGCGTTTCGTCTTGCGCTTCCCCGCTGAACCGCTCGATAGCGACATCGCGCCCCACGGTCCGAATAAAGTTCGCCACCGCAAGACAATACCCGTCAAACGAAAGCAGCGAGAATTCCCCTTTTGCAAACGAATCCGCGAGGCGAGTGTTTCGCACGACATGCAGCGGATGAATTTTCACGGCGGAGATTTTCAAGTCGCGGACGACTTCCGCCGTTTTCAGGAAATCGTCGTTCGTTTCGCCGGGAAGTCCGAGAATCACATGGGTTGTCACAATCAGGTTTGCCGCATGGGCCCGTTCGACAGCATCTTCAAAATCCGAGAGCGTATGACCGCGACCGATCCGACCGAGCGTTTCGTCATTTGCCGTCTGGAGCCCAAGTTCCAGAATCACCTTTTTCCGGGTATTTTCAAAGGCGAGAAGTTCCAGCACATCGTCCGCAACGCAATCCGGACGCGTCCCGATAGCAACTCCCGCTATTTCGTCCGAAGCGAAAACCGGCTCGTAAACTTGGCGAAGCCTTTCCACCGGAGCGTAGGTATTCGTATAGGGCTGGAAGTAGGCGAGAATCCCCGCATCCCGATACTTCTTGCGAATCTTCGGCAGAAGCTCCTGGAGCTGTTCCTCGACCGAAACGCAGGCCTTGTCCCAGACCGGGCTGAAGGACTTGTTGTTGCAATAGGCGCAACCGCCGCGACCGCGGCTTCCGTCGAGATTCGGGCAGGACATCCCGCCCGAAAGGGGAAGCTTTCGAACTTTTCGAAAGGACGGAAACTCCCTCGCCAAAAAGTCCCGATAAGGCGTATAGAGCATCGCTACGCTTTTTCTTTCTTTTCGGGAATCAGTACGCTCGCAAGAATTCCGAGGCCTATCATGGCAAAGACGACCACAAGGCTCACCCAGCTAGGCAATTCCACCAGGGAAGAGACGAGCATCTTGACGCCGACAAAGGCAAGGACGACGACCAGCGCGTTTTTCAGAAAGCGGAACATGCCAAGCATCGCCGCCAGCGCAAAGTACAGGGAACGCAACCCGAGAATCGCCATGATGTTCGACGTAAAAACCAGGAAGGGATCGAGCGTCACGCCAAAAACCGCCGGAATGCTATCGACGGCAAAAAGGACATCCGATGATTCGATGACGATAAGCGCAAGGAAAAGCGGCGTAGCAAAGCGCCTGCCGTCCTTTTTCAGGAAGAAATCGTGTCCGTGGTGTTCGTCCGTCACCGGAAAAAGCTTCCGGGCTAGGCGCACCGCAAGATTTTTCGAAGGATCCACTTCCCCGTCGGCTTTCGAAAACTGCATCTTGACGGCCGTAAAGATGAGGAACGCGCCAAAGAAATAGATCAAGAAATGGAAGCGCGAAATCAGGGCGGTTCCGCCAAGGATAAAGACGCCACGCAAGACGAGCGCACCGAGAATTCCCCAGAAAAGCACGCGATGCTGGTAAATCCGCGGGATCCCGAAGTAGGAAAATATCGCCGCCATCACAAAGATGTTGTCCAGGGAAAGCGACTTTTCGAGAACATATCCCGTAAGATATTCCACAAAGGCATCTAGGCCCGAAAGAGACGCCCCGGCGTGCACGCCGATTCCCAAAAGATGATGTTCATAGGCAAAGAAGATGAATCCGCCAAAGAGGAGAGCGAGGAAGATCCAGACTCCGGTCCATTTGAGCGCCTCGCCGACACCGATTTCGTGATCCTTCTTGTTCAAGATACAAAGGTCAAGCGCGAGCATCACGCCGACAAGAGCCAAAAAGCCTATCCAAAAAAATATCATGGACGATAATATATAAAATTGCTACAGGAAAATTCCCCGCGTTTAATTTTTAACAACGAAACTTTCATCCGGCCTTTCCTTTGCGAAAAATCTAGCGATACTTTTAAAAAGGCTTGAACCCTAATCGAGGAGATTCCCGTGAACAAAGCTCTTGCCTTTTGCATCCTGGTCGCCATGTGCCAAGCGGCGCTTGCCGACCCCGACCCGAACTTTCACATCTACATCGCGTTCGGACAGTCCAACATGGAAGGCCAGGCAAGCGTCATCGAGGCAAACCGTTCAAAAAACGACCGTTTTCTCGTACTCGCTTCCATGACATGTTCAAACATGGGACGTACTCTCGGCGAATGGAGCGTCGCCGTGCCGCCTCTTTTCCACTGCTACACGGGTCTTTCGCCCGCAGACTATTTCGGAAAGACCATGGCGGAAAAACTGCCGAGCGCAAAGATCGGGGTCATTCCCGTCGCGGTCGCAGGCGCAAGCATCAAGCTTTTCGACAAGGCGCAATATTCCAGCTATCTTTCGAGCGCCGAATCCTGGCTCAAGCAAAAAGCCGCCGATTACGGGAGCAACCCCTACGGGCGAATCATCGATCTCGCCACCGAAGCCAAAAAAGTCGGAGTCATCAAGGGGATTCTCATGCACCAGGGCGAAACGGACGCCTACAGCGACACGTGGGCGACAACCGTAAAAAAGGTTTACGAGGACATGCTCTCCGACCTCGATCTCTCTGCGGACAGCGTACCTCTCCTTGTAGGCGAAGTGCTCCAGGGTGGCCAATGCGCAAGCGCCAATTCGCAAATCGACGCGCTTCCCGGCAAGATCCCGACAGCCCACGTCGTAAGTTCCAGGGATTGTGGCGGCGGTTCCGACAACCTGCACTTCGACAATGCGGGCTACCAGCTGCTCGGAAAGCGCTACGCGGAAACGATGCTTCCGCTCCTTGCGACAGTCGAAACTCCGGAGGATTCATCCGACAATTCAAGCGAAGACGAAAAAACGAGCGAACCCTTTGACGGGAGAATTCCGATTCCCGGAAAGCTAGAAGCCGAGAACTACGACCTCGGCGGACAGAATATCGCCTATTACGACAAGAACACGGAAGACGCTCCCGCAAAAATCTATCGCGACGACAATGCGGGAATCGATACGGCAGACGGCGCCTACTTCTACGGCTGGACAAATCAGGGCGAATGGATTCTCTTTTCCGTCGATGTCCAAAGCGACGGCGCTTTCGACTTTACGGCAAGAGTCGCTTCCGGAACGGACGGCGGAGCGTTCTCTCTCGAAATCGACGGAGCGGAAGTCGCCTCGGTAAACGTTCCGAATACGGGAGACTTCGCTACGTTCACCACCGTCACCGGAAAGACATCCGCCATTTCCAAAGGGGAACATCTGTTAAGACTCCTAGTCAAAAGTCCCTACTTCAACGTGGACTGGATAGAATTCGCCGCAGAAGGGACGGAAAGCGTTCCGGGGATCCGTTTCGAAACGAGCGGGATTCTTTCCTACGCCGTCTATGACATCAACGGGAAGAAAGTCGGAAAGGCCATTTTCCGAAACAAGAGCGAAAGCGAATCGCTCCGCATTCTCCGCCAAAGATATCCGGAAGGAATGTACCGCTACCGGCAAACCGCCCGATAATCTCCGGCATTGCGCAAAAATTCTAGCTTAGAGGACATGAAAACCATTGAAACTGCCGTTCGCCGATTCAAGCCCGAAGACATTCCCGCCATGCGGGCCATCTGGAACGAAGTCGTCGAAGCGGCAAACGCCTTTCCCCAGGAAAGCGGACTTGACACGGACAGCGAAGCGGAACGTTTTTTCTCGGCGCAAGACTACACCGCGGTAGCCGAAAGCCAAGGAAAGATCCTGGGACTGTATATCCTGCACCCGAACAACATCGGACGCTGCGCGACAATCGCCAACGCGAGCTATGCGGTCGAAAGCGAATCCCGAGGAAAGGGAATCGGCAAGCTGCTCGTCGAAGACAGCCTCGTCCAGGGAAAGAAGCTCGGGTTTCGCGTTCTCCAGTTCAATGCGGTACTCAAGTCCAACGTTTCGGCGATTCGCCTATACGAAAGGCTGGGATTCGAAAGCCTCGGCACCATCCCGGAATGCTACCGCAAGAACGACGGTTCGTTCGAAGACCTGATGCTCTTTTTCCACCGGCTGTGAAATTCCGAAAAATCCCGGAAAGCCCGGGATTTCCGTCATGGGAAATTCGCCTACATTTCTTCGAGCTGTTTTCCGTTCGTCTCCCGGATGAACTTCGACACGAAGAAGATGCTCGCAAAGGCGAAAAGCGTATAGAGCAGGTAGGTCTGTCCGACCCCGATTCCATGGCGACCCGTCAAAATGGGGAAAGACCACGTTACAAGGAAATTCGCCATCCACTGGGCAAGGCCGCAGAGAGAAATGGCGACCGCGCGGATGCGATTGTTGAACATTTCGCCGAGCATCACCCACATGACAGGTCCCCACGTCGCCGCAAAGAAGGCGACATAGAGATTCGCGGCGACAAGCGCCATCTTCGCGGAGACAGGCCCGAGATCCGCGCCACCAAAAAGGAAGCACAGGGAAAGGATTCCCAGCGTAACGCTCATCCCGACGCTTCCCGCAAGCAAGAGGGACTTGCGCCCGATCTTGTCGATGAGAAGAATCGCGACGACGGTCATCACCAGGTTGATTCCGCTGTTGATGAGGCTCGAAAAAAACGCGTCGCTTTCGCCGAATCCCACGCTCTGCCAGAGCATCGTCCCATAGTAAAAAATGACATTGATTCCGACGAACTGCTGGAGAACGGCGAGTCCTAGACCCGCCCAGACAATCGGGGAGACGCGCCTCTTGCCGCTAGCGAGCGATTCGAGCAAATCGGAAAGGCGATGCCGAATTTCCCTGTCAAAGGATTTCTGGACCGTCTTGACCCGTTCTTCCACGTTCTCGGAACTGATTCGTTCAAAGACTCTCTTCGCCTCGTCCAGGCGTCCCTGCGAAATCAGGAACCGTGGCGATTCCGGAAGCCGAAGGGCGGCCAACCCATACAGAAGCGCAGGCAAAATTTCGACCCAGAACATGATCTGCCACGCCTTGAAGTTCCCGACCAGAACGTTTCCCGCAGATCCCGCCATCCGGACAATCACGTAGTTGGAAAGAAGCGCGACAAAGATTCCGATGACAATCGCTAGCTGCTGCAGGGAACCAAGCCGTCCGCGCCATTCCGCCGGAGCCGTTTCCGCGATATAGATAGGAGCGACGATGCTCGCCATGCCGACACCTACGCCGCCAATCACGCGCCAGACGATGAAATCGGGAACGCCGAAAGGAATCCCCGAACCGATAGCGCTCACCAGAAAAAGCACCGAAGCCGCAACCATGCAGCGGACACGGCCGAACGCATCCGCCAGGCGCCCCACAAAACAGGCCCCGACAGCCGCCCCGATGAGCGAAAGCGCAACCGCAAGACCGAGTTCGGAATCGCTCATGTTGAAATGTACCTGGAGAGCACCGTTCGCCCCGTTGATGACAGACGAATCAAATCCAAAAAGAAAACCGCCAAGCGCCGCCGCCAGCGTAATCGTAATGACATGGCCAGCCGGAATTCTTTTTGCCGTAACCTGTTCCATATAGCCTCCTATACGAAGGGATCGTGACGTTCTTTGAAAATAGGCATTCGATTTCAAAACGCAAGACCCTTTCTTTGAAAAGCCAAAGGACATGCATCTTCAAAGCGAAAATCCTTTATTGCATATACAAAAAAGACCCCGCGCCGCGGAGCCTTTTCTATTCCAACCTGGATGAACTATTTCTTCTTGACGCTTACCTTGCCGAAATCGACATTTGTCTTCTTGCCAAGTAGGAGCGCACGCGTTTTCAGCGGAAGACCAAAGCAGCGGATAAATCCCGAAGCGTCCTTCTGGTTGTACATTTCCACGTCGGAGAAGCCGCCCAGATCCATGTCATAGAGACTGTAGGGGCTCTTCATACCCGCCGGAATGACGTTTCCCTTGTAGAGCTTCAGGCGGACATCGCCCGTCACCACCTTCTGGGTTTCCGCGATAAAGGCATCCATCGCCTGGCGGAGCGGAGTGAACCATTCCCCGTTATAGACCAGGTTCGCATACGTCATCGCCATCTTCTGCTTTTCGAACATCGTTTCCTTGTCGAGAACGAGCTGTTCCAGGCATTCGTGAGCCTTGTAGAGCAGGGTTCCGCCCGGAGTTTCATACACGCCGCGGCTCTTGAGGCCGACCAGGCGGTCTTCGACGATATCGATAAGGCCGCAAGCGTGTTCGCCACCGATGGCGTTCAGCTTTTCGAGAAGTTCCACCGCGCCCATCTTCTTGCCGTCGAGAGCGACCGGAGTTCCCTTGTCGAAGGAAATCGTGACATAGCCCGGCTTGTTCGGAGCCTTTTCGTAGGTCTTCGTGTGCTTGAGCATGTCATACTTGTGTTCCTTGTCCGGTTCTTCGAGAATGCCGCCTTCGTGGGAAAGGTGCCAGAGGTTTCCGTCTTCGGAATAGATTTTTTTCTTGGAGATGCCGGTGTGCGGAATTCCGCGCGCATCGAGATAGTCTATCATGCCTTCGCGGTCATGGAATTCCCACTTGGCGTCCTTCCACGGAGCGATTACCTCGAGAGACGGATCCAGGGCGGCATATGTCAATTCGAAACGGACCTGGTCGTTTCCCTTGCCGGTCGCCCCGTGGGCTACCGCGTAGGCGCCTTCCATCTGGGCTATCTTCACCTGATACTTCGCGATCAGCGGACGCGCAAAGGATGTCCCCAACAGGTAGGTGCCTTCGTACTTGGCACCG
Organism: Candidatus Methanomethylophilaceae archaeon; assembly: GCA_963629575.1. Lineage (GTDB taxonomy): Bacteria > Fibrobacterota > Fibrobacteria > Fibrobacterales > Fibrobacteraceae > Hallerella. Next base: position 10,741 of record CAVGIM010000028.1, on the reverse strand, counting down.
GCACGAACCGTCGGCCAGACATAGTCTTCCAGAAATTCCTTCTTCAGGTCGAGCACGTAGCACTTCGAAGCGCCCGTCGCAAGCGCCTTCTTTTCGAGAGCTTCCTCGCTCGGAAAATCGTTCTGGCCCAGATCCGCCGCGAAAGCGATGACTTCGCAGTCGTAGTTTTCCTTCAGCCAGGGGATGATTACGGATGTATCCAGTCCGCCACTGTAGGCGAGAACGACCTTTTTCTTGGAATTCTTAGCAACTTTTGCCATTTTATGTCCTTTGAAAAATTTGACATAGCAAATATAAAACAATTTAGGTCCAAAACACCCGAAATTTGGCGCAAATTCAAAAGAAATCGTGACCAAGCGCAAATCGTTTTCCGCTTTTCGATTGTTTTTCGGGAAAGAAGATTATTTTATGCATAATGATCCAGCACACCTACGACATTACCGAAAACGCCTTGGACGAAACGCTTTCCGCCATTGCGAAAGATCCCGGCTACCGCTCCGCAAGCGACAGCCTGCTCATCGTTTACGAACCGATTTGCCGAAAGGACTTCCTGAAAGCGGAAGTCGTGCGCATCCGGGAACGGCTCCCCAAGACAAGGATCGTCGGCATGACGACGTTCGGAAAGTTAGGCAAGACGTTCCAATGCCAGGAACATACAAGGCTTTCGCTGTTTCTGTTTTCGAAGGCGTCCGTACACGTCTTCGAAATGGATTGCCACGACAAGGACATGACCGCACTCGGTTCCGCCGTCGCACACCAGCTTCACGGCATACCGGACATCAAGGGCTTTCTCTACCTTTCGAGCTGCATCCAGATCTGCCCCGCGCAATTTCTGAAAGAATTGAACTTTCACTATCCAAACACCCCCATTTTCGGCGCTCTCGCCGGGACGCAAACACTCGACAAGGACTCGTCCCGAATCTTTACGCCAAAGGCTATCTACGACAAGGGCATTCTCCTGGTCGCCTTCAGCGGAAAGGAACTCGAAATCGAAACGACATACAGCCTCGGGTGGAAGCCGCTAGGCATCGAGCACACCGTCACGGACAGCGATTCGAACGGATTCGTTTCTTCCATCGACAACCTTCCGGTCTCCCATCTCTACGAAAAGTACCTGGATGTACAGTTCAACGATTTTTTCAACGTCAACGCCTGCGCGTTTCCGCTGCTTGCAAAAAACGGTTCCCTATCGCTAGCGAAGCTTCCCTTCCGCTACACGCCCGACGGAAAAATCGCCTTTTCCAGCGAAATCCAAAAAGGCCGCAAGATCTATCTTTCTTACTCGAAGCCGGAGTATCTTCTCCGCGAAACGCTTTCTTCGGCAAACGCAATCGCAAGCTTTCAGCCCGAAGCCCTCCTTATCTACGCCTGCGCCAACCGACAGCTCTTTATGGGCAGCCGGAAGGCGCAGCGCGAACTGCAGTATTTTTCGGGAATCGTTCCCGAACCCTGCATAAGCTACGGCAGCGGCGAACTTCTCCTCACGAAAGACGGTGGGGGCGTTCTCAATTCATCCATCGTCGCCGTCGCCTTCCGGGAAGGCAAGCCCGACCTTTCCCGGATTCCGGATCCCATCATCGACAAGACTCTCAAGGCGAAGAAAAAGAGCCTTCCCCTTTCGGATAGGCTGGTAACCTTTCTCGAAGCGACGACCGACGACTTGAACAGGAGCATTTTCCAGCTTTCCGACCTGGCGGAACACGACCAGCTGACGCACCTGTTCAACCGCCGAAAGGTAAACGAGATTCTGGAATACGAACTGGGAAAGCGGCGCTCCGACGGAGACTTTTCCGTGATCATGTACGACATCGACTTTTTCAAGAAAGTCAACGACACCTATGGGCACAACGTAGGCGACCACATTCTTTCCAGGCTTTCGGATCTCGTCAGCGCATCCATTCGCTCGTGCGACGTTCTCGGGCGCTGGGGCGGCGAAGAATTTATGTGCATTCTGCCAAACACGGACCTGAACGGGGCGAGAATCCTCGCGGAACGCATCCGGCAACAGGTCGAGACTGCGGACTTTTCCCCTCTGAAGAAACTGACCATCAGCATCGGAATTACCGACGCCAAGGCGAAAGACACCTCCAAGAGCCTTTTCCTGCGACTGGACAAGGCGCTTTACGACGCAAAGAAGAACGGGCGAAACCGTGTCGCGGAACGATGATCGCGCGGCACCCGGATTTTTGTCGGCTTTCGCTCGAAATTCGATTTGCCCGTTAATGATAATCCGGCTTCAAAAAATTATATTCACCCTGTATGAAAATTTCTGACAAGGCGTTCGGCTACATTTCCCTTGGCGCAATCGTCTGCATTCTCGCCGGCGTGAGCATCGGGATGTGGCATGCCCACCGCGAAACCTCTTCGCAGGCGTTTGTCGACTTCGATGAACTCGGGGCGCTTTCCCCCGAGGATCCCGTCACCGAGAACGGATACGAAATCGGCCACGTAGGAAGCGTCAATTGGCTAGGCGACCGATCGCGCATCACGGTCGTTTTCGACGAACCGGTCACGCTCCGCGAAGGGACCCGCTTCCGCAACGCGGCCTTTGCGCTGATGGGCGGTCGGCGAATCGAGCTTATTCGTCCGCGAACCGGCGACATTCTTCCAAAGGACCATGTCTTTCGCGGGGAGTTCGTCCCGGGCATCACGGAATCGCTGCGCTTTATCGCGGACATTCGCGACCAGGCGATTAACCTGCAAAAGCTCGTCGAAACGGTTCTTTCCGGGACGGATTCCGCGCCGGGCGTCGTCCAGAAGTTCAAGGCATCCGAACAGGCGGTCGAATCCCTGCTAGAAAACCTGGAAAGGACGGCCGAACTCGGGAACGAAAAGCTGCGAGGCGTTCTCGACCAGGCGACCGCCGCTTCCGAAACAATCGAAAGGACGGCAAATTCCGCGGATTCCGCATTCCATGTCGCAAGCGCCCAGGCGAAAGGCTCCATCGAAACGGCAAGATCCGGCCTCGAAGAGCTGTCGCAAGGCATTTCGAAAATCGACTCGCTGATTCAATCCGTCGAAAGCGGCAAGATAGGCAAGAGCCTGCTCGCCGAAAAGGAAATTCTCGAAACCGCCCAGGAAACCGTTTCCAAGATGCAGGAACTCATCCGGGCGATAAACGCGAAGGACATCGCCGTTTACGACGAAAACGGGAACAGGGTCAAGCTCGTCCGCTGGAAGAATCTGAACATCATCGGCAAGACCGCTCGCGAAAAAGCGCGGGAAAGGCAAAAAAAATCTTCCAGTTCCCCTTGACAGAAATTTTTCGCTTTTATATATTTGGGTCACTCCAATGCCTCATAGCTCAGTTGGTAGAGCCCCTGACTGTTAATCAGGTTGTCACTGGTTCGAGTCCAGTTGAGGCAGTAAAAAAGACTTCGCTTAGCGAGGTCTTTTTTATTTTGGGTTGCCGATTCTAGCCCGACAATAACATAGACGTCTCGTCAAAAGCTATCCGCCGACAAGCTTTACCCGATAGCCGCGCCTTTCGAGTTCCGCCTTCAAGACGTTTCGCTTGTCGCCCTGGATTTCAATCGCGAAGTTTTTCACGGTTCCGCCGGTACCGCACTTGCGCTTGAGATCGCGCCCGAGTTCCGCGAGCGCTCCTTCGTCTAGGTCTAGCCCGGAGATGACGCTCGCCATCTTGTTTCCGCCGAGGCGCTTCAGCAAGATGCGCGCTACGCCGTCTGTTTTCGGACGTTCGGTCTGTAGTTTCGGAGCTTCGATGCGGCCTTGGCCGCTAACGTAAACAAGGGTGGAGCGTTCGTCAATCATGGGCACCTCGATTTGGCGTTAAATTTAAAAATTCAATGCGGTTTTCTATCTTTCCCCAATAAATCAGGAATTTTTTTTATGGCGAAACCTTCCAGGAAGATCTCTCAGGCGAAAATCGGATTCGAAAGACAGATTTGGGACGCGGCTTGCATCCTGTGGGGTCATATCCCCGCCGCGGAATACCGCAAGGTGATTATCGGGCTTATCTTTTTGCGCTACATTTCGTGTGCGTTCGATCGCCGCTACAGGACTCTGGTCGAAGAAGGCGACGGATTCGAAAACGACCGAGACGCCTACATGGAAGAGAACGTATTCTTTGTGCCGGCGAAGGCTCGCTGGGAACACATCGCGGCAAACGCCCACAAGCCAGAAATAGGCATGGTAATCGACACGGCGATGCAGCTTATCGAAGCCGAGAACAAGACGCTCAAGAACGTTCTCCCCAAGAATTACGCGAACCCCGATTTGGACAAGAAGGTTCTCGGCGACGTGGTGGACATCTTTACAAACAACATCGACATGAGCGATGTGGAAGAGAGCAAGGACTTGCTGGGTCGCGCCTACGAATATTGCATTGCGCAGTTTGCCGCTGTCGAAGGCCAGAAGGGCGGCGAATTCTACACGCCCTCGTGCATCGTGCGCACCCTTGTAGAAATCCTCAAGCCCTACGAGAACTGCCGCGTGTACGACCCCGCCTGCGGTTCGGGCGGCATGTTCGTGCAGAGCGCCAAGTTTATCGAGGCCCACAGCCACAAGCGCGGAGCCATCTCCGTTTACGGGCAAGAGGCAAACGCCGACACCTGGAAAATGGCGAAGATGAACATGGCCATCCGCGGCATCGACGCAAACTTCGGTCCCTACCAGGCGGACACCTTCGCAAACGACCTGCACCCCACTCTGAAAGCGGACTTCATTTTGGCGAACCCGCCGTTCAACTACCACCCCTGGGGACAGGAAGCACTGAAGGACGACGTGCGCTGGAAATACGGTCTGCCGCCGGCAAACAACGCGAACTACGCCTGGATCGAACACATGATCCATCACCTCGCCCCGAACGGCAAGATTGGCCTCGTGCTAGCCAACGGCGCGCTCAGCACCAGCTCCGGCGGCGAAGACGACATTCGCCAGAACATCATCGAGGCGGACCTTGTCGAAGGCATCGTGGCCATGCCCACCCAGCTCTTTTACAGCGTGACCATCCCCGTGACCCTCTGGTTCCTCGCTAGGAACAAAACGCAAAGCGGCAAGACGCTCTTTGTCGATGCCCGCAACATGGGCCACATGGTGGACCGCAAGCACCGCGACCTCTCCGACGAAGACATCCAGAAACTCTCGGACACGTTCGTCAAGTTCCAGGCCGGCAAGCTGGAAAACGAAAAGGGATTCTGCGCCGTGGCGAAAACCGAAGACATCGCGAAGCAGGACTACATTCTCACCCCGGGACGCTACGTGGGAGTCGCCGACGCCGAAGAAGACGACGAACCCTTCGAAGAGAAAATGACCCGACTCACCGCCGAACTTTCGGGAATGTTCGAGAAGAGCCACGAACTCGAAAAGCAGATCAAGAAGAACCTGGAAGGTTTGGGATACAAGATGTAGGAGTTGGGAGTGGATCGGCATCCTCGGCTCTCTACAATGTCATCCCTCGGTTCGCTTTGTATGTCATTCCCGCGCACGTCCGCTGCGGCGTACACAGACACGGGAATCTGGATTGAAAAAAGTGCGGAATGAAGTGAAAATTCTAAGCGAGAACTCCAAAATCGGTATTTTTATTCACTTTTAACTAAATAAATTTGGTATTTTTATTCAAAAATGCTATTTTAAATTTGGCATTTTTAAAACTCCATCCACGTGGCAAAAAAAAATGACAACGTTCAAGCGCAAAATTTACCGGCAAATGCTGGACTGGAAAAATACCCGAAAAGGGAGGACCGCTCTTTTGGTGAAAGGCGCTCGCCGCATCGGGAAATCGACAATCGTTGAAGAATTCGCCCAAAAGGAATACAAGTCCTACATCCTCATCGACTTCAGCAAAGCCGGCAAGGATATCCGGGACCTGTTTAATGACATGAGCGATATCAACTTCTTTTTCCTGATGCTGAAAACCCGCTTTGACAAAAAACTTTACGAACGCGAATCCGTCATCATTTTTGACGAAGTCCAGCTTTGTCCTCAAGCGCGCCAAGCCATCAAGCATCTTGTCAAAGACGGGCGTTACGACTATATCGAAACCGGTTCGCTGCTTTCCATAAAGAAAAACATAAAGGGAATCGTCATCCCCAGCGAAGAAACCCGGATAGAAATGCACCCCATGGATTTTGAAGAGTTCCGGTGGGCGCTAAACGATGAAGTTTCCCTGCCGTTCATGCAGGAATTGTTCCAAAAGAAAAGGCCCGCGGGAAACGCCGTACACCGCAAACTGATGCGCAACTTTAGGCTATACATGCTCATTGGCGGGATGCCGCAAGCCCTAAACGCCTACATCGAAAACAACGACTTCTCCACCGTGGATGCCGTCAAGCGTGAAATTCTCGAACTGTACGAAGACGACTTTAGGCGAATTGACCCGACAGGAAAAGCTTCTCTCCTGTTCAACAATATCCCCGCCATGCTAAGCGCCAATGTTTCCAGATACCAGATTTCATCGGTATTAGGCAACAACCATCTTGCCTCTATCGAAGAAACCCTCATGGACATGAAGGATTCCATGACAGTCTCCATGGCCTACCACGCAAACGACCCGAGCGTCGGCTTTTCGCTTCATAAGGCCATTTCCAAATTCAAACTGTTCCTCGAAGACACGGGACTATTCGTTACGCTTGCCTTCAAGGACAAAGCGTTTACAGAAAACATCATCTACCAAAAGCTCCTGAACGACAGTCTCAACGCCAATCTCGGATACGTTTACGAAAACGCCATCGCCCAGATATTGCGCTCAAAGGGAGCAGAGCTCTTTTACTACTCTTTTCCCAAGCCTAACAGCACCAAGAGATATGAAATCGACTTTCTTCTTTCCCGCGGGAACAAGATTTGCCCCATCGAAGTCAAGTCATCCGGTTACAATGTCCACGCCTCTTTGGATGCATTCCGCCAAAAGTTTTCCGACCGCATCAAAACGTGCTATCTGCTGCACACCAAGGATACGCAAGCGGACGGAGCAATCCAGATGCTCCCCGTATATTTCGCGCAGTTTTTATAATTTTGTAAAAAGGGAACAAAAATGGGCAATACGGAACGGAAAACAGGTATGAGCGAATGGAAAGAAGTCAAGCTGGGTGAAATTTGTTCCTATGGGAAGGAGCGTATAGGCGTAGCCTCTTTGACCAGTGCTACATACATATCTACGGAAAACATGCAGCCAAATCGCGGAGGCGTTGTTTTAGCTTCCTCGATTCCTGATGATGGCAGTGTGGTTGCGTATAAAAAGGGTGACGTCCTGGTTTCAAACATCCGCCCGTATTTCAAGAAAATTTGGCGGGCTTCTCATGACGGTGGCTGCTCTGCCGATGTTCTTGTTTTTAGAAATCGGGAAAATGTCGATGCGAAGTTTCTCTACTACTTGTTAAGTGCGGATTCTTTTTTTGATTATAGCATGGCTACAGCCAAAGGCACAAAAATGCCTCGGGGGGATAAAAATTCCTTGATGGAATACGGTGTCAAGCTTCCCCCTCTCGCGGAGCAGCGCCGCATCGCGGAAATCCTCGGGAGCCTCGACGACAAGATAGAACTCAACAACGCCATCAACAAGAATTTAGAGGAACAGGCGCAGACGCTCTTCAAGAACTGGTTCATCGACTACGCGCCTTTTGGCGGAAAGATGCCGGGGGATTGGCGTAAAGGAACTCTATCGGAAATCGCGGACTATCTTAACGGTCTCGCCATGCAGAAGTTCCGTCCAAAGGATAATGAAATCGGATTGGCCGTTTTAAAAATCAAGGAACTCCGCCAAGGCTTTCCCGGGGACGATGCAGAACGATGTTCGCCAGAGATTAAACCTGAGCATATCGTAAATGACGGCGACGTGATTTTTTCATGGTCAGGCAGTCTGCTGGTCGATATTTGGTGCGGAGGAGAATGCGGACTTAACCAGCATCTTTTCAAGGTCACTTCACAAAAATATGGCAAATGGTTCTATTATCTCTGGTCCAAGCGTCATCTAGACCATTTTATTACTCTCGCCGCGGATAAAGCCACCACAATGGGGCACATCAAACGCGAAGAACTTGACAAAGCCGAAGTTTGTATTCCATCTGAAGTGGATTACAAGAAAATCGGAGCAACATTAGAGCCAATCATCGATGCAATAATCTCACATCGAATTGAGAACCGACAACTCGTCAAATTACGCGACACCCTTCTCCCCAAGCTAATGAGCGGAGAACAATTAGCAAAAAGGAAAACGGCGGAACAATGAGAATAATTAAAACGTTCTTGCTCTGCGCAACAGCGTTAACACTAACAGCATGCGGCAACCCCATCATCGGAAAATGGAAAGCTACATCCGGAGCAGGAATACTCAAACAAATCGGCTGCGACGAAGTAGAATTTACCTCGTCGAAAGAATATTCCTGCGGCATGGCAGAAGACGTCAAGTATGAAGTCGATGACGATAAGGTTCTCGTCACCGGAACGCTAGGAGTTTCGGTCGTCTATCACATGCAAGGCAAGAACCAAATGTATTGCGAAATATTCGGCGAGAAAATCTATTGGGAAAGAGTCAAGTAAGCACAAATTTTTCTAGAAAACATTGTAAAATTCATAGTTTTATGAGATTTTTTCTCATAAGGCATTGAATTTTATATTAAACAATGCTATTTTCTAAAAACTCACCGGAGATACCATGCTTTTGAGTTTTTCTGTATCTAACTGGAAATCATTCAAAGAACCGACTTCTATTTCCCTTGTCGCCACCAAGGAAAAGCAGCACGCAAACCATATTCAGTATTTGCCGGAATACAAACTGAATGTTTTGCCGATTTCCGTTATTTTTGGTTCCAATGCCGCCGGAAAGTCGAATCTTGTCAAGGCAATCGAATTTGCCGTAAAAAAAATTGTCTCGACCAATTTTGATTCTTTTCACACTGAAGTCGTAGATTCATTTAGGCTTGATCCCGAATATAAAAACAAAGACAGTTGCTTTGAATTTTCCTTCACGATAGACGATCTGTGGTATCATTATGCATTTTCGTTAAACCATGACGGACTTGTTACGAGCGAAAAGCTTGAAAAAGTCCGAGGTCGCAAGATGAAGCCCATCTTTGAGCGAAATAGCGATGGTTCGATCCGCATTTTGGATAAAGACATCCCAAAAGCGACACGCCTTGCCTTCCAGAGCGTTATCAAGCAAAAACTGGCGATCCCTTACGCGCAAAGCATCAATGTACCTGGCCTTGAAGAACTAAAGAAAATCTATTCTTGGTTTCGCTTCAAGCTTGTCATTCTAAAGCCTTCCAGCAAGCTCATTAATTTTACCGATAGGAGCATGCCAACAAACAGACTGTCCTCTTTCTTGCATAAGCTGGACACAAGCATCGAAAGTATTGAGTTCAAGCCTTTCGACGATTATGTGAATTTTTTCCCAAAGGAAATGTTAAACGATATTTCGTCGGCTCTAAATTCCGGAGTAATCAATATTCTGGCAACCGGATCAAGAGACGATTTTTACAAATTTGAATTAAATGCGGACAAAGACCTCAAATGCCAAAAGATGATTTCATATCATCGCGACTTAAAAGGTAATTCAGTCCCCTTTGAAATAGCGGAAAATTCCGATGGAACCAGGCGATGCCTGCACCTTTTTCCGGCATTTAACGACCTTGTCTCTATCGGTTCCGATTGTTGCTATGTAATCGACGAACTAGACCGCAGTCTCCACACAAACCTGGTTAAACAACTGTTGGCATCTTTCTTAGAAACAAGAAATCAAGACACCCGATCCCAGCTGATATTAACAAACCACGATATAGAGCAAATGGATCAAGATGTACTGCGTCGAGACGAGATCTGGATTGCAGAATGCGATGCTGAAACCAGTTCGACAAAGCTTTCCTCTTTAGATGAGTTTGTTTTAAACGATGCCAAAATCCGAAAAGATCGCAAGTTGCCTCAACTGTATCTTGACGGTCGCCTTGGCGGCGTTCCCAATATCAATTCTTATGCAAATCTTTTTGATTATGCGACCGAGGATGTCGATGGGAACCGACAAAAGATTCAATGAAATGCTTGCCAGACTGCGCCGTCCAAGCGGGACCAAGACGCTCAAGGCTCCAAAACCGATACAGACGCAAAAAACGCCATGCAGTTCCTGGGAGGCTGTAAAAAATGGGTTTCAACTAAAATCCATTAAGCAATTCATTCCAGCAGATCCCCTCGTAGCACCTGTACTCCCCCAAAAGACAGAAAAGACTCTTGTTGATGCCGTAGAAACTTTTTTGAACAACTTTCCAATGGTTATAGACCCGACCGGAGTTTGCGTAAAGCTAAACGTTTTTGACCGAGAACCTACAAACCCAGTACATACTAGAGAAGAACCCCGTTCGCTAAGATTCAGAGCGATGCACCTATGCGGCGGGCATGAATACTCCTTTGATGTCAGACGTGCACGATACTCCGGTTGCATTGTAGAAACAATAAAAAATCCGGCAATCATCGCAGAAGGAAATGGCAAACGTTTTTATTTGCGTCGATATAAAGACAGAACATTACATGTGGTTATCGTTTCTGAACCGAAGAATGGAATTGCAGAAATCGAAGAAGTCGCATATCAAAAGACTAGCGATCTCGTCACCCAATATCCGAACATTCCTGCGTTGACAAATAAACACAATCCAGAAAACGCACAAGTTGTCTATAAGAGACACTAAAAGGCGACAACTTTAGCAGTTTTCAAAATATATTGTCATTAAGTAACTAAAGGTCACCTCTAAAAATTACCCTTCAAAAAGAGCTTTACACACAAACTAATTTT
>CAVGIM010000027.1:0-36982 GCA_963629575.1 Candidatus Methanomethylophilaceae archaeon | reverse complement strand
CACTGTTCTAAGATCTAAGTTCTCCCGACTAAACTCTGGCACGCCCCTCGCCGGGAAGGCCCGCCTGCTGCGGGCAGACAGGCGGAAACAGTTCGCTTCGCGAAAAAAAGCCTAGACGTGAAACGTCAAAAGCCTTTCGGCAAAAAGTAAAAAGCCCGCTCTGCAATTCTAAGCTCTAAGCTCTGATCCCCCTTCGGAACGACTCCTCAGCGGAGCGGAACAGGGAAGTCTCGGCGCGCGGTCAAAACGTCTTCTATATCCAGCGAAACGGAAAGGACGCTTTCTTCGGGAGAGCTGTTCGAAATTTCTTCGCCGTTTGGACCGAACGCGCAACTGTTCGCAAAGCTCGTTCCCGACCGTGCGGCAGCGAGGACGTAGCATTGGTTTTCGATTGCGCGGGCGCGGAGAAGCGTACGAAAGTGCATTTCCCTTTCTCTGGGCCATTCCGCCTGAATTGTAAAAAGGCTCGCTCCGGAGCGTCTTGCACACCGAAAGTCCTCGGGAAACCGCAGGTCAAAGCATATCGCGGGCGAAACGCAAAAGCCTTTCCAGTCCAGGAATACCGCGGAATCTCCGGGCCTAAAGAGCTCCGCCTCGTCTGCAAACGGGTGACGCTTTCTGTAAATCGCTTTCGGCGCGCACGCTCCCGGCGCGAAAAAACCCGTCCAGTTTCGAAACCTGAAAGTATCCGATGGAAACTTCTCGATGCCGCCGCCGAGCACAAGGCAGCCCGTTTCGTTGGAGAGGTCTTGCAAAAACCGGATGGTGGGGGAGTTTTCCCCGTCAAGCGTTTCGGCGAGCGATTCGTCCGGATGCGTCAAAAATCCGGTGGCGAACATTTCCGGGAAAATAACGAGACTTCCGGGTTCGGGAGTTATCCGCAGGAGCGTTTCCCGCACGTGAGAAAATGTGGCGCCCTTGTCGCCTTGCGGTTCTGACTGGATGAGATAAGCGTTCGCCATTTTCGCCAAAGTAGAAAATATATATTTTATTGCCTGGTATGCTAAAACGAATCTTTGTCCTTCTCGGCGTGTTTTTTTCCGCATCTGCGTTTGCCGCTCCGACGCCTATCATTGGAACGGTTGTCGAGTCGGAATCGGATCATCCCCTGTCTTCGGTGGCGATTCTCTATGAGTCGGGCAGGTCGCTTGGCGAAACGGATGGAAACGGACGCTTTGAACTTACCGCGGATTCCCGGAGCGCGAAGCTCGTCTTTGCCAAGGATGGCTTCGATACGCTGCACGTATCGCTCGACGATTTTGCGGACCTCTTCGATATCGTCGTCGTGATGCATCCGAATGTGCGGAACCTCGGCGAAAGTACGATTATCGGCGGCGGAACCCGGGTCGAGTGGAACGAACCTTCGCACATCACGGTCGAAAAGCTCGAAGATGTCGTCGGAATGCGCTTTGACCTCGCGGAACTCATGTCCTCGTTCGAGGGGGTCTCGGGCCAAAAGGATTTTTCGAGCGAACTTTTTTACGACGGTTCGCGGGCGGAAGAAGTCGGCTATCATCTGGGGCGCCTTCGCATACCGAACATGCGGCATCTCGATATCGGATTCCCGGGAAATCTTTCCGTCATCAACCCGCATCTTCTGAAATCCGTCGAAATCTATGACAATTACGGGGAAGGTCCCGTGGGGCAGGGACTTGCCACTTCTGTCGATTACATTCCGGAAACCCTTTCGGGCGAGGAGTTCGAAATCGGGCTCTCGGCGGGGACGACCATGCGCGAAGTGACGGTCGGCGGACCTTTCCTCTTCTGGGATTCCTTCCGGTTCAGTTTCCGTTTTCTGGATGCCGAAATGCTCAAGAACATGGGCGAAAAATTCTTCACCGAGTTCCGAAAGCGGGATTCGAGTTGCGACGATTGTTCCACGGAAGATTCGGATTCGTTCAGCCTTACGTCCTATGATCTGTTCGCACAGCTCGCTGGCCACGATTCTCTGGACAACCGCTGGATGGTGAACGGCGTTTACAGCAGCGACGAATATGTGGTTCGCCAGGACACGACGACTTCGCTCGAAACGTCGAACAGTGTCGATATCATTCGCGGGCATCGAACCTACGGAGTTCTCGCCTTCGAGTACGCATCCGCTCTCGGAACGAGCTTCCACGCCGGAGTCGTTCGCGAAGAAGCTTCCGACACGCTCCGCGATACGACCGGATACCGCCAGGACGCGCTCCCCGAAAACGCGACATTCATCGATGGCTACGAACAGGAGAAGACGACTTTTTCCGCGGGAATGGACAGAAAGTTTCCCGGACGGCTTTTCGGGGCGGATCTTTCCGGAGCGATTCTTTACGAACACCACTTCGTGACCAGAAAGTGGCCCGACTTCTCGAAGGCGCAAAAGACCGAGCTGAACACGGGGGTTCTTTCGGGGTCTAGCCGCTTGACGTGGACAAGCGATGCGCAAAAGACGATATTTGCGTTTGGAGCCTTGGCGGACTTTCATGGCCACGGATCGCCGATGGTTTCTCTCGACTTTGACAGGAACCTTTCGGCGGGAATTCCCGGAAATTCCCCGGGCGAAGGCTTTCGGCTGTTTGGAAATGCCGCGTGGCGAGGCGATTTTCGGGAATCCTGGTCGGACGGAAAGCTCGAAAGCGGCATCGTGACGGGATCTTCGGCAAAGTTCGGCGCGGGATTTTCGAAAAAGAGACTTAGCGTCAGCGGGCATGGCTTTGGTCGATTCTACCTGAATCCGGAATTGCCCGTTCCGCTAGCCTATGCGCATTACCGCGAACTGTCAAGTGCCGACAACGCCTGGGTTCTCGGGGCGGCAGCGAAGGTCGAGGCGCGGACGCTGCACCATTTCGCCCTGGGACTGAATCTTTCGTCGGTCTATGGCGAGTATTCGCTAGACGATGGTCGCTCTCTCCCGTGGGAGGCAAATTCCCGTCTGGACATGGCGACATCGCTTCGCTACTATCCGCGGAAAGATTCCCTGGTGTCGGTGATTCTCACGCATCACGCCGGATGGCATCGCCCGCTCTACTACTACCGAATCAAGCCTTCGAATTCCTCGACGGGAGTCCTCGGGACAAGGGAAATTCGCGACTACAACGAGTTTACCGACCTTTTCCGCACGGATGTCCGCGTGAATCTCGACTTGCCGGGACGCCTCTTCTTCTTCCGGAAGGTGCGGTTCTATGTCGAAGCGGACAACGTGTTTTCTGCGCTTGACATCGGCGCACTGAAATTCCTGGGTACGGACAATGCGCGTGAACGCTCGCAGGTCTCGCACGATGTGGACGGTCGATCCGCGAACGGTTTTGACCTTGTTCCCTTCATGGCGAAGGGCATGGGAATCTACTTGCAGTTCGGCGTCGAGGCGAACTTTGCGATTTAGCGTCCTGACGCTTCTCTGCCTCTCGTTCTGGGTTGCCGTCTCTTCCGAAGAAATCGCGTTTTCGCCAAAGCGTCCGGAAAGGCCCTTGCGCTTTTGCCGCGCGTATGCCGAGTGGGAAAACTTTGTACGCAATGATACCTCCTATGTCGAAATAACGGGTTTTCCGTTCGTCTCTCTGGACTTGCGCTATGCGACTTTCGAAAATGTCACGGGGCACGATCTGTATTGCGGAGCGAAGCGCGCCTACCTGAAGCGGGCGGCCGCAAGGAAGTTTCGCAAGGCCATTCGCCTGTTGCAAGCGGAAAGACCCGGTTTCCGGTTTGTCGTTTTTGACGCTTCGCGACCTGTCTATGCGCAGGCGAAGCTCCGCGAAACGGTCGTCGGAACGCCTTTTGCCGACTATGTTTCGAATCCGCAGCGCGGCAGCGTGCACAATTTCGGGTTTGCGCTGGACTTGACCCTTGCGGATTCTTCCGGAACCCTTCTTGACATGGGCACGGACTTTGATTCCTTTGAAAGTCGCGCTGGGAAAAAAGGCGAGACCGAGGCGCTAGAAAAAGGGACGCTCTCTGCGTGGCAAGTCGAAAACCGCGAACTTCTCCGCCGGGTAATGCGCGGCGCGGGATTTTTGCCGCTCGATTCGGAGTGGTGGCACTTTAACGCAATCGCGTCTAGAAAGATTCGGGCAACTGGCGAACTCCCGCCCTTTTGAGGCGATCGTTGCAGGCGATGCCCACGCCTTCGTTCGGAATCGGATCGACCAGAATCAGCTTGTTTTTCGGGTTGTCCATTTGGCGCATCATCGCGTAGAGATTTGACGTCGCTTCCTTCAAGTCTCCGGATTCCGAAAGATTGACTGTCGGCGGAATGACGGATTCCTGCTTGCCAAACGCGATGCGCACCGTTTCGCCTGGAATCTTTGCGCCTGCGGGAAGATGCCCGTAAAACAGCGGGACTTGCGGACGATAATGCCTGTCTATCATTCCCGGAGCGGGCATCGGACCTTTGGGATTGGATTTCGACTCGTGAATTTCGACGCTTCCGGCGACGGAACGGATCATTTCGGGCGTGATTCCGCCGGGTCTGAGAATGACGGGTTTCCCGTTAGGAAAAGCGACGATCGTGCTTTCTACGCCGACGTCGCACGAGCCTCCATCGACAATGCCGTCGATAGCGTCTCCGAGCTGATCCCGCACGTGTTCCGCGGTTGTCGGGCTGACATGCTGGAAAAGGTTCGCGCTGGGAGCCGCTAGCGGGACTCCGGAAAGTCGGATGATTTCTTGAGCGATGGGATGGCTGGGAAAGCGTACGGCGACGGTCGGAAGGCCGCTTGTCGCAAGGTCCGGGATTCTTTCCGTCTTGGGGAGGACAAGCGTCATCGGGCCGGGCCAATAGGCTTTCGCTAGCGCAAGCGCCTTTTCGGGAATTTCGGCGGCGACGTCTCGCAGTTCGTCGAATGCCGAAATATGGACAATCAGCGGATCGAAATGCGGGCGTTTCTTCGCGTCGAAAATCTTGGCGAGGGCTTTCGTGTCAAAGGCGTTTCCGGCTAGGCCGTAAACCGTCTCGGTGGGAATGGCGACAATGCCGCCGTCCTGGAGAATCCTGGCGGCGTCTTCGGGGGAGGTCCATGGAGGATACATTTTTACGCTTCGGGTTGTCTGGCTTCGGGCTTGCTTTCGAAAATCGCGTCGCAAGCCGAGTTGAACCGTTTCCAGATCTTGTCGGATTCCTTGCGCGGAACCGCGCCGATTTCCTTCCAGTGGCGGCGGAGCTGCTTGACGACGTTCATCGCTTCGCGGCGGGTGTCCTCGGTGAGGCTTTCGAGCAGGCGTTCCGCTTCTTCGCAAAGGCGGAGCTTGTTCTGCAGGTTGTTTTCGCGAGCCTGTTCCTGGATGTCGAGCTGGTCGCGGCGACGGTTGAAGAAGTCGTCACAGGCGTTTCGGAATTTTTTGTACAGTTCCTGTTCTTCGATGCCTGTCCGCGGAAGTTCTCTCCAGTCGGATTGCAGCTTCTTGACCGTGTCCGCACTTTCGTTCGAACCGGCGGTTTCGACGAGTGCGGCGACCGTCGAAATCATGGAAAGCTTTTTCGCCTTTGCGTCGTTCGCTATTTTCTGGAATCCGGGATCGACCGCTGCGCGCTTTTCGGCAAACCTGTCGAGAATGGTGCTGTATCGATTCCAAATCTCATCGACTTTTTCTTTCGGAACCATCCCGATGCCTTTCCATTCTTCGACAATGGCCTTTACGGCTTTCAGGGATTCCGGATCTTGCGGATCGAAATCCATCGATTCGAGCTTTTGGCACAGGGCTTCTTTCGCTTGGAGGTTTTGCGTCTTGGTCTGGTCCATTTCTTCGAAGTGGGCGCGCTTGCGGGTGAAAAACGCGTCGCAGGCGCTGCGGAAACGGTTCCAGATTTCTTCGGACTTTGAACGGGGGACAGGTCCGGATTCTTTCCACTGTTCCTGCAGTTTGCGGAATTCGCCCGATGTCGCGTTCCAATCGGCGGATTCGGAAAGCGATTCCGCCTTTTCGCAGAGCGCAATTTTCTTTTGGTAGTTCGCTTCGCGAAGGATGTCTTCCTGCTTGACGAATTCCCTGTGCTTGCTGTAGAAGGCTGTCTCCGCGTTGCGGAAACGGTCCCAAATCTGCTGGACGTTTTCTTTCGGGACCATGCCGATGGTCTTCCATTTTTCCTGGAGTTCCTGCATGGTTTTGTATTTGTCGCGCCAATTGGTTTCGCTTTCGCTGGAAAGTTCTTCCACCTGCTTGCAGATGTTTTCCTTTTCGGCGAGGTTTTGTCTGCGTTCTTCTTCCTGTTCCTTGACGAATGGTTCGCACTTGGCGGTGATTTCTTCGAAGAGCGCGCGGAACCTGTCGCGGTATTCGTTAAAGCGCATCGCGGAAACCGGCCCGATCGCTTTCCACTGGTTTGTCAGGTTGCGGAGTTTCGGCAGCGTCTCGCGGCTCGCTTCGCCTTTGGCGAGTGCGGACATTTCTTCAAGAATGGCTTCCCTGTCGTGTTCGTTGTGCCAGGATTCCCATTCCTGCATTTCCTTGAAGCGTTCTGTCGCTTCCTGGTATTCTTTCCAGATTTCCTTGTAGCGGAACTTGTCTTCTCCGACGATATCCTTCCATGACTTGTAGGCTTCGCGGAGCTTTTGCGAAATTTCCCTGAAGTCCCCGTTCTCGTCGATTTTCTTTACGCTTTCGATAATCGCGCGGAGCTTTTCCGCATTGGCGTTGAAAAGCTTCTCTTCGGCTTCGCGCTTTTCGGCGAGCCTTTCGGAAATCTTGCTCCTGAGCGTGTTGTATGCCTGGAGCTCCGGGTCGTCTCCTTCCACGAGAGGCATCGATTCCCACTTGCGCACAAGCGCCTTGACCTTGTGTTCTGTCGTCCTGGAATAGTCGTCGGATTCGGCGAGGAGAGAAAGCTGGGCGAGAATTTCGGCACGGGAAGCCTTGCTTTCGGAGGAATCCGGCGAACTGGTTTCGTTTTGAACTAGGCGGTTGAAGCGTTCGACGGACATCTTGAAGAGTCCCGCGATGGCCGAGTCCGGATTGTCGTTTGCCGCTTCGAACTTGGCTATCAGCTGTTCGATGGCTTCCCTGTTTTCGGACGCGCCCGTTTCGAGCAGCCTGTCTATCTGGGCGAGGATGCCTTCGAGTTCCCTTTGCCTGTTCGCCTTCGCGTTGCTTTCGGCATTTTCCCTGTCGATGCGCGCCTGTTCTTCTGCGCGGCGATTTTCGTAGCTCGCGATGACCCGGTCGAGATCCGCCTGTGCCGGTCCCATTCCGAGTTCGGCGGCCATCTGGAGAATCTTGTCGAATTCCGCCTTGTTCGTCATGAAGTCTTTTGCGTCCGAAAGGCGTTGCGCTTGCTGGATGATGGCATCCCGCTTGTGGAAAAGGAGAAGCATTTCGTTTTTCTCTTTTTCCTGTATGGATGGCTTTTGCAGTTCCTTGCGCTTTTCGGCGGCTTTTTGACGAACGCTCGTATGGCGCGAATTCTGGGCGATGTTTTGCAGCATGTTGTCGCGGTCGATCCGTTCGACGGCGGCCATGGCGATTTCCGCTTTCGCATCCTTGAGCGCGACTAGTTCTAGAGAACTCTGCCTTGTCGTCGAACGGACGAGCGAAAGTCTCAGTTCGGAATTCGGCATGGACTTTAGCAGGTCGTCGGCTAGACGCGTGCCCGCGACTATCGATATGGCGTCGTGCTCCTTCTTCCCGGGAATTTCGCGAAAGTTCTTGAGGTGGTCGGCGAGAACTTCCTGCAGACGGGTTTCCGCGTCGTGCCTGTTGGAAAGTTCCGTTTCGGAGGCGAGAATCTTTTGGAGAGTGTCCGCGTCGGTAATCTTGCGGATGGCGATGTTCCGGATTTTCGGCTCGGTATCGCTCGTCGCGACGCTTGAGAGGGCGCTCTGGTTCGAAGCGTCTAGTCTTGCGACGGCGGCGGCCCGGGTTTCGGGGTTGGAATTCTGCCAATCGGGTCTAAATAAATTAAAAAATCCCATAGAGTGTTCTCCAAAACAAGTGTGCCAGATGGTACACGGACTAGATTCAATCTAAATAAAATTCCCTGGATAAATCGATGTTCTCCTTCAAAAAGGTCCGAAAAACGCAAAAGAGCTATCTTTGGCACATGGTGAAGAGAGTCCCGAAAACATTGCCGCCGGACGATATTTCCGTCGCGAGAGACGTGAACGCCTTTTCCGCTTTTTGTGAAGTTCTTGTTCCGCAGTCTCCGATGGCGTTTACCTACGGGGTTTTGGCGGGGGCGAGAATCTTGCGGGGGAGCGTCGTGTGGGTGCAGCTTGCGAAGAGAAAGCCTATTCTCGGAGTCGTATCCCGCCTGTTTTCGGAACGACCCGGCTTTTCGAAGGCGAAGCCTGCCGTTTCCCACGCTTCGGGATATGTTTTCGGAGAACGCTTCATGGAAAAGCTCGAATGGGTCTCCACCTATTACATGGCGACCCCGATGCAATCTCTGAACGTATTTCTTCCCCGGGATTTCGGAGCGTATCTGGATGCTTCGCTTGTTTCCGCGTCGGAGGCTCCGTCTGAATTTTCGCGACAGAAAATGTCGAGCGAATTTCCGCCTCTGACGGAAGAGCAAAGGGTAGCGCTTGCGCGCTTGCGGGAACTTTTGGAGGGTTCGGGATTTCGCGGGGCGCTTCTCCATGGGGTGACGGGAAGCGGAAAGACCCGGATTTACATGGAGCTTGCGAAATGTGCTCTTGATGCCGGGAAAAAGGTTCTGGTCCTTGTGCCGGAAATCGGTCTTGCGCCACAGACGGCAACTCGCTTTTCGGAATTTTTGGAATTTGACGTTCCTGTCATCCATTCCGCGCTTTCCGCTCCGAAAAAACGGGCTTCCTGGGTTTCCATTCTTTCGGAGAGGGCGAAAATAGTCGTCGGTACGCGCAGCGCGATTCTCTCGCCGTTTGACTATGACCTGGTAATTCTCGACGAGGAACACGATGCCTCTTACAAGCAGGAGGATTCCGCTCCGCGATACCATGCGCGAAATATCGCCTTGCACGAAGCGTACAAGTTTGGGGCGCTTGTCGTTCTGGGAAGCGCGACCCCTTCGCTCGAAACTTTTCTTGCGGCGAAAAACGGAAACCTGGAATATCTCGCTCTCCGGAAGCGGGCAACGGCGATGGAATTGCCGAAAGTCCGAATCGTCGATATGAAAAAGAAGGTTCGCCTGCAGGATTCTTCGCTTCTCCTTTCGAGCGAATTGCGGGAGGCCCTTTCGGAAACCGTGGAACGCGGCGACCAGGCGATTATCCTGATGAACCGGCGCGGATATTCCAAGGCGAGGCTCTGCGCGGAATGCGGTGAACCGCTCTCCTGTCCGGAATGCAAGGTGCCGCTAGTCTTTCACAAGCAATACGGCGGTCTGCTGTGCCATTATTGCGGAAAGCTCCTTGCGCTTGGCGTGAAATGCCCTTCTTGCGGTTCTTCGGAATTTGAATTTGCCGGAGGCGCAATCGAAAAATTGGAAGAGGAAGTCGCGGAATGGGTTCCGATGGCGAAAGTCGTCCGCATGGACAGGGATACGACGGCAAACGTGGGCGCTGCGGAGAGGATCCTTTCCGATTTTCGCGAACGCAAGTATTCGGTTCTTCTCGGCACGCAAATCGTGGCGAAGGGCCACGATTTTCCTGGCGTCCAGCTGGTGGGCGTCGTGGGCGCAGATTCCGGCGCCGGCGTGCCGGACTTCCGTTCCGGTGAAAAGCTCTTTGAACTTTTGAGCCAGACTTCGGGTCGCGCCGGGCGTTCGCGGGTCGGTGGGCAGGTCATTTTGCAGACGAACAATCCCGACGATCCGATTATTCGGTTTGCCGTTGCGCACGACTATTCGGGCTTTGCAAGAGAAGAGCTGGCCGCTCGGTTCGAAGCGCATTATCCGCCTTATGCGAAAATTGCGACGATTGAAATGGGACACAAAAATCCTGAATTTCTGGAAAAGCTATCGCGCGCATTTGCCGACGAGCTGTCAAAAAACGCAAGGATCGAAATTCTCGGCCCTGTTGACGCCTATATTTCGCCGTTGCGCGATATGTATTGGAAACACATCCTTGTCAAGGCGAATCTTTCGTCCGACATTCGCCGCGCCCTTTCGGATTTGCCATCGGAACTCGACATTCGCGTAAACATCGATCCGATGTGAGCCGAGCTTGTTCCGAGCTTAGTTGAGAGAACGTAGAGCTTAGAGACGCAGAGCGATCCGCTTTACATTTGAACCAAAACGTCTGCGAAACTCGGATCTAAGCTCCAAGCTCTAGGCTCTGACCGCGCTCCAGGATGACCGTTTACCCTACAAGGCTTTACAGATCGCTTCGCGAACACTCCACTCTCCACTCTCCACATTCCACTCTCAACTAAGCACTCAGTTCTAAGCTCTGACCTCGCGGAAGGGCTTGGAAAATTTCCGCTGCGGATCTAGAAAAGCTGGCGTGCCTTCTGGGCAAATAAAAAATCAAGCGCACCTGTAAAAAAAACGCCCCCGGAGGGGGCGTACAAGAACCTTTCTGGTCATCTCTAAAAATTCGATTTTCAAAAATTGGTAGCGACGCTTCGCGCTGGTTTATCGCTTTTGCCATCGCGGGTCTCGCTCGAATTTTCCTTGCCGAGGCGATTTTTAGAGATGCCCTTCTGTATTTTGCCTAGTTGATCTTTCCGATTAGATTTCCGTTGAATTCGAAATCGCGGGACGTTCCGTAGCTGTGTGCGCCGAACGAAAGCGTGAAGCGCTTGGAAAGAGGCTTCTCGATGTAGAAGGCCGCGAGGACGTCCTTGATGTGCTTCTTGTCCTTGTCCGCGTATTCCGTGTCTTGACGGTTATGGATATATTCCGCTTCGAGGATGATGCGATAGTCGCGCGGCGTAAAGAGAAGACCGCCGGTAATCGGAGTGACCATGTCGATCGAACGGGTGTGCTTTTTGCCGTTTGCGTCGCGATAGGTCTCTTCGGCATCGATTCCCATGAGGGCGCCTTCGAGGAAGAAGTAGGCGAGATCGTTTACAATCGGCGTCTTGCCCTGGAGTGCGATCGTATGGCGAATGTCCGTATCGTCGTCGTGAATCAGGTCGAATACGTTCGTGCGGTATCCGAGGTCGAGATTCAGGAATTCAATGCCGGAAAGGTCGTGGAAGCGGAACATCAGACGGAGATCGCCCGTGTTGAGGTTCGGCGTCGTGCTGACAAGGGCAATGTCCATCGTCATGGTCTCGGCCGGCGTGAGCGTGAATTGCAGAGCGTTTTCGCTGTTTGTGCCGGACTTGAATCCGTTGTAATAGCCATCGACGTAGTTTCCGAAATAGTCTCCGTTCTTCTGGGTGAATTCCCAGCGGCCAAGCTTGAACGCCAGGTATTTCGTATGCTGTTCCGCCCAGGCCTCGTGAATTTCGAAGAGATCCCTGTATTCATAGGAGTCCAGCGTTTTTCCGTTTGCCGTGTGGCGCGCATGGTACTGGTTATCCATCAGGTCGCCCGGATACATCCAGACGAGGATGCGGCCGTTGAAGTCGTTCGAATGGGTTTCGAGTCCGAGGTTCGCGCGTCCCCACCACTCTTCGAAGTTGTCGCTGTTCTTGTCGTCTTCGCTTGTCCACAGAACCTTGCCCGCCTGGATTTCGAAGCTCGCGTTGATATCGAAGACGAATTCGCCGGCCTTGAATAGCGGCTCCTTCTTCACTTTCTTCTTTTCTTCGGTCCCGGCTGCCGCCATGGAGTAGTCTTCTGCGGGTGCCTTCGGGGCGACCGCTTTCTTTGTCGTGTCGGCCGTAGCGACTTTCGCCGTGTCGGCGGCTTCCGCCTTGAGCGAATCCGCGCCCTGTGCGGTTGCTGCCGCTTTCACGGCACTGGCGGTGTCAGCAACCGGAGTTTTTTCTTCTGCGGCAGCGACGCTTGCCGTATCCGTGGAAGCCTTTGCCGTGTCGGCTGTGGCGACTTTCGCCGAATCGTTCGCTATCGCCGTTTCGGCGACCGGTTCTGCCTTTGCCGTATCGGCCGCGACCGGTTTCGTTTCGTTTTGTGCGGGGGGCGTCACTGTGGAATCTACCGGGGACGCTTTCGCCGCGGAGTCGGCGATTGCCGGGGTTTCCGATGTCTGTACTTTCGCCGTGTCGGCTGCGCTTGTCGGATTCGGAGCGGCTTGCGCAAGCAGCGCTGTCGCCATGGCAAGGGATGCAAATAGGACTTTATTCATCTGGTTCTCCTTATCGAGGGATATCTTCACTTATAATAATAACAAAAAAGGAATCGCTTTGTTAAATTTTGTTTATGAACCGTATCGAAAATTCCCGAATTCTCTTTTTGGATGAAAAACCGATCCGACGCCTGCTGGAATTCCGTTCGGAATTCTATCCGGTAATGCTCCGGGTCCTCGATATTGTCTATGCGCGCGGAATCCAGATGGTCGCGTCCCCGATTACCCTCGCGAATATTTCTCGCCGGGCCTACGAAAGGGGCGCGGCGGTCCTCGCCCGCGAATACAGGGAATTCTTTACGAAGAGTTCGCAGTTCATGCTCCGGGAAGTGGATGCGGACATCGCGCTTGTTTCGGCAAGGTTCCGGGCGGAAAGGCGGCTGAGCCTGGAAGATTCCCTGCAGATGGCGACTGCCTACGTATGCGGCGCGGATCTCGTCCTTTCGGAAAACGCTTCGCTCAAGGATCTGGGCGACTTGAACGTCATCCTGCTTTCGGAGCTCGCCTGAATATTTTCTAGATTTTCCGCGTAACAAGTTCTGGAGTTTTTGCCATGTCCAAGTATTATCCTGTAATCGGTCTTGAAATTCATTGCCAACTCGCGACACGGACGAAGATGTTTTGCGGCTGCGAAGTCGAGGTGAACACGAGCCCGAACAAGCATGTGTGCCCGGTGTGCCTGGGATTTCCCGGAGCGATGCCCGTACCGAACAAGAAGGCCGTGGAGTACGCGATTCGGCTTGGACTTGCGCTGCACTGCGAAATCGACCTGAACGCGATGTGGACCCGAAAGAACTATTTCTATCCCGATCTTCCGAAAGGCTACCAGATTACGCAGACGGGAGGGCTTCCTATCTATGACCATCCGATTTGCAAGAACGGATGGCTCGAAATCACGCGCGCAGACGGTACTGTCCGGCGGATTGGCATCACGCGCATTCACATGGAAGAGGACGCGGGAAAGCTTGTGCACGACATGAGTCCGACCGGAAGCCATTTCGACGCGAACCGCTGCGGGACGCCGCTTTGCGAAATCGTGACCGAACCGGATATCCGCAGCCCGGAAGAAGCCGTTCTCACGTTCAAGAAAATCAAGCAGATTCTCGAATACACGGGCGTTTCCCATGCGAACATGGAAAATGGAAACATCCGCTGCGACGGAAACATTTCTATCCGTCCGAGCGAGGATGCCCCGTTTGGAACGCGCGCCGAAATCAAGAACCTGAACAGCTTCACGAACCTCGAAAAGGCGCTGACCGCGGAAATGCTTCTCCAGACCGTGACTCTCGACGCGGGCAAGGAAGTCTTGCAGTGCACGAAACGCTACGACCCGAACGCGGACAAGACGACCGTCATCCGTTCGAAGGAAGACGCTCCCGATTACAAGTATTTCCCGGAACCCGACATGGTGCGCCTGGTGACCGACCCGGACTTTGTCGAGGAGATTCGTCGCACGCTGCCGGAACTCCCGGATGCCCGCTTTGCGCGCTTCATCAAGGATTACAAGCTCACGGAATACGATGCGCAGGTCCTGACGGACGAAATCCGGGTGAGCGACTGGTTCGACACCGCCGCGAAGACATGCAAGAACCCGAAGATTCTCGCGAACTGGGTCATCACGGAACTTCTCCGCGAAGTCAAGGAACTGGAAGGCGGTTTCGACGCCATCAAGGTCAAGCCCGAACATCTTTCCCGTCTCGTGAATCTCATCGAGGACGCGACCATCAACGGCAAGATAGCGAAGCAGGTCTTTGCGGACATGTTCAAGACGGGCGAGGATCCGGATACGATTGTCAAGGAAAAGGGGCTTGTCCAGATTACGGATACGGCTGCGATCGAAAAGGTCGTGCGCGACGTCATCGCGAAGAATGCGACGCAATTCGCCGAGTTCAAGGGCGGAAAGGCCGCGCTCAAGGGATTCTTTGTCGGGCAGGTGATGAAAAATTCCGGCGGCAAGGCAAACCCGAAAATCGTAAACCAGCTTCTGGACCAGATGGCGAAGGAATAGGTCTCGCTTGGCGTTTCTGGAAAAGCTCTTTTTTCGGGGCGTTTCCTGGGGAAGCGTCCTTGTCGCGTCGTTTCTGCTTTTTGGAAACGTTTCCGTGGCTTCCGCGGCGGATGCCTTCGATTCGATGTATGTCAATACGCTGAACATGTCGGAGGCGGAGGCGGCGGCAGTCTATGGCGCCGATTCGGTACGGGTCGATGCGAAGCCTACCCGGGAAGAACTTCACGAAGAAATGGAACCGGAATACGTGATGCGGGAATACGACCACAGACAGCAACTGGTTGTCGGATCGGTCGTGATGCTCTGTATCGCGCTGGCGATGGTGATGATGAACAACTACAATCCGATGCGCTAGCCTGCATGCATCTTGCGGGATTCTTCCCAGGCGAGCATTTTTTCAACGAGGACTTGCCTTAGCGCTTCCATTCCGATGTTTTCCTTGGCGCTGATCTGGAGCGCTTCCGGAAAATGGGCTAGGAGTTCCGCGCGGCGATCGGACGTTGCCGATTCCGACTTGTTGAACACGATGATCCGGGGGATTTCCGGGACTACCAGTTCTTCGAGAATCCGGTGCGTGATTTCCAGATGTTCCATGTAGTCGCTTGCCGTCGCATCGACAACGTCCAGGATGAGGTTGGCGTGGCTCGCCGCTCCGAGCGTACTCTTGAACGTGGCGAGCAGATGCGGAGGCAGCTTGCGGATAAATCCTACCGTATCCGAGAGAAGGATGAACTTTCCGTCGCCGACATAGAGCTTTCGCATGGTGCTGTCGAGCGTGGCGAACAGCTGGTCCTTGACATAGACGTTGCTTTTGGCGAGGCGGTTCGTGAGCGTGCTTTTTCCCGCGTTCGTGTAACCGACGATTCCGACCTGGAAAATTTCCGAACGTCGCATTGCCTGGCGTTTTCGCGCCCCTTCTATTTTTTCGAGCTTCTTTTTCAGCTCCTGGATCTTTCGGTGGATGATGCGTCTGTCGGTTTCGAGCTGGGTTTCGCCGGGACCGTTCATGCCGATGCCGCGCCCGCCGGCTTGCCGCGAAAGGTGCGTCCAGGCATGGGTGAGCCGCGGAACGAGATATTCGAGCTGGGCGATTTCGACCATCAGGCGGCTTTCCGCCGTGATGGCGTGTTTCGCGAAAATGTCGAGGATGATGCCCGTCCGGTCGAGAACCTTGATGCCCGGGAGGCGCTTTTCCAGATTGCGGACCTGCGAGCCGGAAAGATCCTCGTCGAAGATGACAAGACCTGCGGAATCCTCTTCTAGGGCGTTCCTGATTTCGGAAACTTTTCCTTCGCCGATGAGCGTTGCCGGGTTGAAGGCCTGGACGCGTTGCAGGAACTTTCGCGTAACGATTGCTCCCGCGGTTTCCGCGAGACGGCCGAGTTCTTCGAGATGTTCCTCGGCGGAGGATCTTCGCTCTTTCGGGGTGACGATGCCTACTAGAATTGCTTTTTCCTTGGAGGTCTGTTGCTGCATGGCCATAATATATATATTAGGCTCTACGGCGAATTTTTGTCCGGAGAGTTTTTTCATGCGCTTTTTGTCAACGGATCTTTGCTTTTTTATCTGCTCGGCAGTTGTCGTACTTTGCAGCCTGATTTTTTACTACACTCACCGGAAGCCAAAAAAGGAAAGCGGAAAAGTCTTTGAACTGCTCATTTTTAACTTGTTCCTGTCGTGCATCGCCTCGATTCTTGCGACGGGGATGAATCCGCTCGTTTCTGTCGAAGGAAACGCGTTCAACGTCGTCCAGAATTTTTTCCAGACCGTCTATTTTGCTCTGCACACGCTGCTTGCGCCTCTCTTTGCTCTCTATGTTGTCACGGTGAACAATTGGGGCGAAAGCCGTTCGATGCGCGAAGCCTTCTGGTTCTTGTCTCCTGCCTTCCTTCTGGAATTGCTGGTCGTGACAAATCCTGTTACCCATCTGATTTTCTATTACCAGGACAATGTTCTCTTTACACGGGGACCGCTTGAACTTTTCATTTACGTGGAAGCAGTGGGCTATATAGCCTTTGCCATTGGACAGCTTTTTACCTATCGACGGGTACTCGCCAAATCGACATCGTTTGCGCTTTGGTTCTTTATCGGAGCGAGCGTTGTCGGCATTCTTGTCCAGTTTGTCGTGCCGTGGCTAAAGCTTGAACTTTTTTTCGAAGCGATTTCGCTCTTGGGCGTAATGCTTCTAATCGAAATGGAAAATCTTCATGCCGATGCGATTTCGGGCGTGTACGATCGGCGGGCCTTTGTCGCCGACAATGACCGGTTTATCCGTTCGAAGCGAAAATATTCCGTTATCATCATCTTTCTTTCGAATTTCAAGCCATTGCTTTCGATGTTCAAGGTCGAGGACTTGGAAAGGATTGCGCGCAACCTTCTTTTCTGGATTCAGAAAAATTCAACGGGAACGGTCTATCGCCTTACGCAGGACAAGATTGCGATTGTCTCTTCGCAGGAAAGGATACCCTGCGAAAATTTTTCGGAAAAATTTCTCTCGATGCTTTGGCGTGGAAAGCATCGCGTTGGCAGAGTTCCCGTTTCTGTCGAGGCGAAATGCACGGTCGTCTCGGTTCCCGATGAAATCGACAAGGCGGAATGGCTGGCGGAACTGGGAGAATGCAAGGACATCAAGACGAGCGTGGAACGTCTGGAACTAGAAAACGCCTTGGAACGCGCGGTTCGGGAACGCAAGTTCGAAATTATCTACCAGCCGGTCTGGAATTCGGAAACGTCGTATTTCGATTCAGCGGAAGCGCTGGTGCGCCTGAATGATCCGGAATTTGCGAATATTTCCCCGAGAGAGTTCCTCCCGATAGCCGAACGGAGAGGATTTGCGGACGATATCGGGCGGATTGTTTTCGAAAGCGTGTGCCGGTTTGTCGGCGAAAAGAAAACGCTTCTTTACGGACTTCGTGAAATCGACGTGAACATAAGCCTTTCCCAGCTTTTTCCCGAAAACTGCGAAGCGTTTTTCAAGGAAACAGCGGAAAAGGCTGGTGTCGGTGCGGAATTCTTCGGATTGGAAATTTCCCGTGCGGCCGTATTGGATGAAAGCGAAATGGCGAAGAAGAATTTTCAAAAGCTTCGCGATCTGGGCTTTCGCTTTTCCCTCGATGATTTTGGCGAAGGCTATACCAACTGGAACCGGGTGCTTGCCGGCGATTTTCGGAGCGTGAAGTTCGAACGGAAACGCTTGCAGATGTCGGGGGATAACGCTTTTTGGGAGGCGGTTTTCTCGATGCGCAAGATCTTTAGGAAAATTCACGTGAATGTCGTGCAAAAGGGAATCGAAACGCGGGAACAGCTGATCGAAAGCGAGAAAGCCGGAGTAAGCCGTTTCCAGGGGCTGTATCTTTCCAGGCCGCTTTCGGAAGACGCCCTGCTTGAATTCTTGAAGGATCGAAACGAAGCGGCAAGAAGGGGTTTTTAGCTAGAGCTTAGTCCAGAGAGCTTAGAGATTAGAATTGCCGAGCGAGCTTTTTACTTTTTGCCGAAAGGCTTTTGTCGCCAAGCGACCTGTTTCCGCCTGGCGGCGGATGGGGCGCCTTCCCGGCGAGGGGCAAGGTAGGGGGACCTTTCCGAGTTGCGAAGGCCAAGGTCCCCCTTCCTTGCATCCACCCCCTAGGCCACGCGGTGTCAGAGCTTAGTTAGCAGAATTTAGAGCTTAGAAAAGCAAAGCGGATCGCTTTACGTTTGAACCTGGACATTTGCGAAACTCAGATCTAAGCTCCAAGTTCTAAGCTCTGACTTCCACCAACGGCGGCATCACGTCGAGCGGCAGATTTCCCGGATAAAGAGTTCCCCGTATTTTTTCAGTTTGAAATTTCCGACTCCCGAAATTTCCGCAAATTCTTCGAGGCTTGTCGGCCTTTCCTTTGCGATTTCCGAAAGGACCTTGTCGCTGAAGACTAGGTAGGCGGGGACGCTTTCTCTCTGGGCAAGTTCCCGTCGAAGCTCCCGCAGCGTTTCGAACAGTTCGTCCCTCGGTTCGTCGTCGGAATGTCGGAATCTCGATTTGGCGGGAGAATCGTCGGATTCCCTGACGAGCGCGAGTTCGAGAGTCTTTTCTCCGCGGAGAACGCTCCAGCCGTAAGGCGTCACCGAAAGAGGTTCCCCCGGAGCGTAGCTCTTTGAAATCGCGCCTAGATGGATGAGCTGCATCAGATAGGCTTTCCATTTTGCCGGCGGAGTCGATTTCCCGACTCCATAGGTTTTGAGCTCGTCGTAATGCTTTTCGAGGAGCGGAGCGGAACGGTTTCCGCGAAGAATGTCGATGATCATCTGGGAATTTTCCGATTCGCGTGTGCGAACGATGGCGGAAAGAGCCTTCTGGGCGAGAACCGATCCGTCAAAGCGCTGCGGGGGATTTTTGCAGATGTCGCAGTTCCCGCAGTCATGGTCGAAAGTCTCGCCGAAATAGCTGAGAAGAATACGTCTGCGGCAAATCGGGCTTGTCGCGTAGTGCTCGATGCGTCGTAGCTTTTCGAGCTGCAATTCCTTTTCGCCGCTTTCCTCGGCGAACTTCGCAAGCTGCACCATGTCGGAATCGGAATAGAAGAATAGCGTGTCCGAAGGCATCCCGTCCCGTCCGGCGCGTCCGATTTCCTGGTAGTAGCCTTCCATGTTCTTGGGCGTGTTGTAATGGATGACGAACCGGATGTTCGATTTGTCGATTCCCATGCCGAAAGCGGTCGTGGCGCAGATGACCTTCACCTTGTCGTTCAGGAAATCTTCCTGGATGCGGATGCGCTCTTCGGGTTCGAGGCCCGCGTGATAGGCTTCGGCGCGGATTCCGCGCAAGTCAAGTTCCCTGGCGAGCGATTCCGTGCCCTTGCGCGAAAGGCAGTAGATGATTCCGCTTTCCTTTTTGCGCTTTTCGATGAACCGCTCGATTTCGAAAAGCTTTTCCCGTTTGCGGTAGTTGAGCTTTACCGAAAGGCTTAAGTTAGGACGGTCGAAGCTCGAAAGTACGATGTTTTCGCAGGGAATCCCGAGTTGCGTCAAAATGTCTTCGCGCGTGACGGCGTCGGCTGTAGCGGTCAGTGCGATTAACGGAACTTCGGGAAACCGTTCCCGGAGCGCGTGAAGCTCGGCGTATTCGGGCCTAAAGTCGTGCCCCCACTGTGAAATGCAATGCGCTTCGTCGATGGCGAAAAGAGAAATCCTGATTTTTGAAAGCAGAAAATCCAGTTCGAACCGGATGCGTTCCGGCGAAAGGTAGAGAAGCTTCAGTTCGCCGCAGAGGGCAAGGCTCCGAATCTTCGCTGATTCTTCCCTGGACGTATGGCTGTTGAGCGCAGCCGCCCGGATTCCGCATTCGGAAAGCGCATCGACTTGGTCCTTCATCAGCGCGAGCAGCGGCGAGACGACGATGCACGTTCCCGGAAAGAGGAGCGCGGGAATCTGGTAGCAGATGGACTTTCCGCCGCCTGTCGGGAGGAGCGCGAGCGTGTCCTTTCCGAGGAAAAGGTTCTGGAAAACCGCTTTTTGTGCCGGGCGGAAGGATTTGAATCCAAAGAATTCTTTCAGCAGCCTTTGCGCGGAAACGAGGAGTTCGTCAGGTGTGGGCATAGTCAAAAAGGAAAAGACCGCCCTAAAATATAAGACGGTCCTATGACAGAAAATGTCGGGCTAGTGAATCTGCGCGGAAAGCAGCTTGTTTATCGCCTGGACGTATGCCGCCGGGTTTTCGAGCGGGGAACCTTCGGCGAGGAGAGCCTGCCCGTAAAGCGCCTTGGGCCAGTCTTCGAGCGATTCCTTCTTCGAAGCCTTTTCCTTCAGCATCTTGCAAATCGGATGCTCGGGATTGATTTCGAGAATGCGCTTGGACTTGGTGACGCCCTGACCCATCGCGGCCATCATGCGTTCCATGTGATGGCTCATCGCGCTTTCGTCGGTGACGAGGCAGCACGGGCTGTCTTTTAGGCGGCTCGATACGCGGACTTCCTTGATGTTTGCGTCCAAATCCTTCTGGAGTTCCGCGCAGAGGTCCTTGTATTCGGCCTTGGAAGCTTCTTCCGACTTCTTTTCCTCTTCGGTCTTTTCGAAATCGACGTCTCCGCGGCTAATGTCGTGGAACTTCTTCCCGTCGAATTCCGTGAGGGAGTTCATCATGAATTCGTCGATCGGGTCGGAAAGGAGGAGCACTTCGAAATTCCTGTTCCTGTAGGCTTCGAGAATCGGGCTTGTCGCCACCGCGTCCTTGTTCTCGCCGACGAGGAAGTAGATTTCCTTCTGTTCCTTCGGCATGTTCTTGACGTATTCTTCGAGGCTCGTGAACTTGTCGCCGGACTTGCTCGACTTGAAGAGCGTGAGCTTCTTCAGCTCGTCGAGGTGTTCCCAGTTCATGTAGAAGCCTTCCTTCAGGACCATGCCGAGTTCGCGCCACCAGGCCTCGTATTTTTCGCGGTCCTTTTCCTTGATTTCGGAAAGCATGTCGAGGACGTTCTTGATGACGTTCTTTCGGATTGTCGTGATTACCTTGTTCGACTGGAGAATCTCGCGGGAGACGTTTAGCGGCAGGTCTTCGGAATCGACGACGCCGCGGACAAAGCGCAGCCACGGCGGAAGCAGATCCTTGCAGTCGTCCATGATGAATACCTTCTTCACGTAGAGCTTTAATCCCGTGATGCGGTCGTTCTGCCAAATGTTGAACGGGGCCTTTGCCGGCACATAGACGAGCGTCCAGAATTCCTGGGAGCCTTCGACGTGGGAATGCTTCCAGGCGAGAGGTTCGCCGCCGTCGTGCGAAACGGTCGGGTAGAATTCCTTGTACTGTTCGTCCGTGATTTCCTTTGCGCTTTGGCGCCAGAGCGCCGGCTTGTCGTTCAGGCGGGTCGGTTCCTTGGTTTCCGTTTCGCCCTTGTCGTTCTTTGTCGGCTCGTGGTGCAGGTAGATGCCGTAGGAGACGAATTCCGAATACTTGCGGACGATGCTTTCGATGCTCCATTCGGTCGTGAAGTCGTTGAAATCCTCGCCGTCCTTCAGGTAGAGCGTGATTTTCGTTCCCGCGCTTTCCTTTGGCATGTCGGAAACTTCGTAGGAGCCGCTGCCGTCGGAACTCCACAGGTAGCCGGATTCCTCGCCGGCCTTGCGCGAAAGGACCTCGACCTTGCTTGCGACCATGAAGACGGAATAGAACCCGACGCCGAACTGTCCGATCAGATCGACGCTCGACTTGTCGGAATCCTTCAGGTCCTGGACGAAATGCTTCGTTCCCGAACGCGCGATGGTGCCGAGACAGCTTTCGAGATCTTCCTTGTTCATGCCGATGCCGTTATCTTCGACGGTCAGCGTCCGGTTCTTGGAATTGACGGACAGGTCGATTTTGAGCTGGGTGCCTTCGGGAAGGAGCGCCGCGTTCGAGAGGGAAAGGAAGCGACGCTTGTCGAGCGCATCCGCGGCGTTCGAAATCAGCTCGCGGAGAAAGATTTCCTTGTTGCTATAGAGGGAGTGGATCATCAAGTGGAGAAGATCCTGCACTTCGGTCTGGAATTCTTTTTTTTCTGTAGCCATTTGTATCTCCAATTTTGAAACGTTTCAAAATGAAACAGTCGCCTGTTTCAAAAAGTGGAACCTGTTCTTTTGCGTGGCCAAATGACCGTGGTCTAAAGCCCGCTCGGCGGAAAGGTTCCGAATTTCACCCATAATTCAGCAAAATTTGTGCCAAAACCAGAGGACGGTCGGAAATTTTCAAAAGGTATTGACAACGTTTTTTTTTCTTATATTCCGAAAGTAAGACGATTTTACCTTACCCTACGACAGGGATAGGGGACGGTTATAGATGTGCAAACAGATTTCAAAGTACGAATATCAAAAACACAGCTCAGACGGGCTAATGAAACCAATTATTTTTTGCTGTCCGGACGAAGAACGCGAGAGCAAAGGTATCAGCCTAAATGTCAGTATTGCAAAAGAACTTATCAGCGTAAAACCAATTCGAAAGTCGTCACTTATGCTGCCCAAAATTGTTGATACGATTATTGCGGAGTTACCGAAGAATAGCACGATAAAGGATTTTGATGTGCTATTCAATCCGGATTATCAAATTGATGTTTTGCAGTTTTTGATTGCTGCGTGCAAAAAAAGAGAGTTCTCAATCATATGGTCAGGAACATACAGCAATGGGAAGTTAATATATGCGGAACCTGGTTACGCTGATTTTAAGACATATGATTTAGACAAGTACGATGTGACATGCATCGTCTGATGAGGGAGGCTAACCAACCATGAAATACTCGGATTTGATTTCTTTCCATCCGATAGAGGATGTTATCCAGCTTGTCACAGCTGAAAACAAAGACAAAGCTCGCGAATATGTAAAAACCTATGTGATGTCTGATAGCATGGCAGAGAGCTTACAGGCTCCCGTGCTTGATCAGCTTCAAATGGATGAAGTTGTGGACAACAAGGGCGTTTTAATCGTCGGCAACTATGGTACTGGTAAGTCTCACTTGATGAGTGTCATTTCCGCCATTGCAACTGATGCGGGTAATGTACAGTATCTTCAAAACAAGAAATTTGCCGAACAGGTTCAGCCCATTGCTGGCAAGTTTGAAGTTCTGCGTATCGAAATCGGCGGCGTTGTAATGCCGCTGTATGACGTCATCATGGGATATGTACAGGATGATTTTGAAAAGCGCGGCATTGATTTTGAAGTGCCGGATTATAAGAGTGTTAAAAGCATCAAGACTGTCCTCAAGGATATGATGATTGCTTTTTCGGAAAAGTATCCGGATAAAGGCTACCTGATTATCGTTGATGAGTTTCTGTCCTATCTGTCTTCTCGAAATGAGCGTGAAATAGTTCTGGATTTGGAGTTTTTCCGTGCGTTGGGTGAGATGTGCTCCAAGTCCCCTCTGCGTGTCATGTTTGGTATGCAGGAGAAGATTTTTGACAATCCGCGTTTTAGTTTTGTCGCTGATACGCTTAAGCATGTCAGTGACCGCTTTACGCAGATGATTATTACGAAAGAAGCGACTTCCTATGTTGTTTCTGAGCGTATCCTAAAGAAAACGCCGGAGCAGAAAGCTCTGATCCGCAACCATCTGGAAAAATTCTGTGGGCTTTATACAGGCATGTCCTCTCGTCTGGAAGAGTTTGTTGATCTGTTCCCGATTCATCCGTCGTATATAGACGTTTTCAACAAGCTTTACTTGATTGAGAACCGTCATATCCTAAAGAATATTTCCACTACTATCAAGGGTATTTTCGACACAAGCGTGCCGGAGAATGCACCGGGCATCATCTCTTTCGATAACTACTGGCCTGCAATCAAATCCAATGGTCTGCTCAAAAGCGATCCGACCATCAGCCGTGTTGTTGGCGCAAGCCAGCAGCTGGAAGATATTATCACCCGTGCATTCCCGAAACCGGCGTAT
Organism: Candidatus Methanomethylophilaceae archaeon; assembly: GCA_963629575.1. Lineage (GTDB taxonomy): Bacteria > Fibrobacterota > Fibrobacteria > Fibrobacterales > Fibrobacteraceae > Hallerella. Next base: position 13,511 of record CAVGIM010000027.1, on the reverse strand, counting down.
AAACCGATGGCAATGCAGATAATTTATGCGCTCAGTGTTCATCGCCTGACAACGAACGGGCTGGATGTACAGTTTGGCATGACGGCAGAGAATCTTAAAGACGATCTATGCTTATATATGCCGATGCCGGAGCAGGATGCCGACTTCCTTTTGTCTGCGGTAAAAGTCACATTGAAAGAAATCATGACAACCGTCTCCGGACAGTTCATTATCTTCAATGATGCCAACAGCCAGTATTATATCGACGTTGATAAGGTCGTTGACTACGACGAGAAGATCAAGCAAAAAGCGACGCTCCTGACTGATGATGAACTGAACCGTTCTTTCTACGGCGTTGTGTATGCATGCCTCGACTGGGATGCCAAGCAATATGTGACCAACTTCAACATCTACGAATATGACCTGAACTGGGATTCCCATCACATCTTCCGTGAAGGTTATCTTTTCATGGGACTGCCCGGTGAAAGAAGCACTGCACAACCGGAACGTGACTTCTATATCCACATCATGCCGCCATACGACAAGAGCGGAATTTGCGTGCAGAATCTTCCGGACGAGGTGTACCTGCATTTCAAATCCGCTGAGGAATTCCGCGAAATGTTGAGCCTATACGCTTCCGCAAACAGTCTTGCTGCTATGAGCGAAGGCAAGGACAAGGATGCATATCTGAACAAAGCAGCTGCAATCCGCAAGAAGCTGATCCGCTCCCTGAACGAAAACAAGAACACCTGCTTTGATGTGGTTTATAAACGGGAACGTCGTCAGCTCATCGAAATCCTGAAGGGACGCTATAATCGCGACATGACCTTTAAGGATACTATCGACCTTGCTGCTTCAATATGTTTGGACGATCACTTCTGCGAGATTTATCCGGATTATCCCGTAATGAAGACAAAAATCACTCGCAAGAACATGGCTGATGCAGTACGTGCGGCATTTGACCATTTTGCAGGTAGAAAGTCTCAACTTTCTGCGAGCATGCTGCAAAGTTTTGGCGTTTTGGATGGAGATAAGATTTCCACCAAAAACTCCAAGTATGCCGCTTACTATATCGGTAAACTGAAAGAGCTGCCGCCTCAGGGCGTCATCAACTATTCGGATATCTTTGAAGAGAAGTTCATGGGGCAGTATGTAGATAAACGCTTCAAGTTTAGCTTCATCTTTACTCCGATCATCTTCCTTGCCATGGTTTATGATGGATATGCCGTTATGACGCTGAAGAACGGCAAAGCTTTGACAGCTTCTAATCTGGATGAAGTTCCGAAGACGAGTGTGCTCGACCTTTATGAGTTCAAGTACCTTTCCAGACCTTCTGAAATGGCAATGGCGGAACTGAAAGCACTCTTCAATGTGCTGGATATCAATCCGGCGTTGCTGGATAATCAGTCTACACGAGCAAAGGGCGTAGAAGAGCTTTTGAAGCAGGCACAGGCAATGAGCAATTCTGCTGTAATTGCTGGCACGAAGCTCAGTCAGGATTTTGCTCTTTGGGGCGAAGCTCTGGTTCCGCCTGCAAGAGTGGAACAGCTGAGAAAGGCTTGCCAGAATGTCCGTGATGAGTTCAGCAACTATCAGGCGCGCTTCAACACACCGGCAAAGCTGAACAATTTCAGTCTCACTATGGAGCAGATTGACAAGCTGGCAGAAGATATTGCGGCAATCAAAAAAGTCAGCGAATACCTTGTCTTTAAGAACGGCTGTACGGCAATTGTGTCCTATATGACTAACATCGAAACCGTGGAACTCGGTGATTCGCTCAAACATGATATGGAAACCGCCAAGGACGCTTTCCGTGAGATCCGCGACAGCATTTGGAACGGCGAATCCGGCGAGGTAGCTGTGCAGAAAATCGAAGCGGAACTCGGTAAGGTTAAGGATAAGTATATTGACCTTTACTACGCGGAGCACAAGAAAAAGAGACTGGACATCAACGATGCACAGAAACGCGGTAAAATTCAGGAAAGTCGGACACTCCTGACCCTGAAAAAGTTGCGCGGCATTGAAATTCTTTCTGTTGCGAAGCTGACCGATTTAGAAAACGAGCTTTCTGATCTGAAGGTCTGCTATGAGCTGACGCCGGAAGAGCTGAAATCCTCGCCGGTATGCCCGCATTGCCACTTCCATCTGGATGATAACGTGAAGCCGGTTTTTGGCAAGCTGGACAACATAGAGATGCGTCTGGATTCCTTGCTTGATGAATGGACAAAATCCTTGCTTGATACGATTTCTGATCCTATTGTTGAGAGCCAGAAGGAGTACCTGAGCGAGGCGCAGCAGAAAGCCATTGACGATTTTATTGAAACGAAGGAATTGCCTAAGCGCGTGGATGACTTCTTTGTGAAGGCGATTCAGGCTCTGCTCAAGGGATTTGAACCTGTGGTTGTGAATGCGGACGATCTGGTGGAAAAGCTGACAAAGCTTCCACCGCTGGATGAGCAAGCATTCCGCAATAAAGTCAGCGAACTGATTTCCGGATATACAAATGGCAAGGATGCAGGCAAGCTGCGAATTATTGTGAAGAAATAAATCATTGCTCTGACGAGAATTGTGCAGATACTGTCTGCACAATTCTCCCGGAGATTTTCAGAAGAGATCGAAAGTGAGGATACATCTGTGGAACCGAGAAAGCTGACCAAAGAGGATATAGATAAGGTACGCAACATTGAAGGCTTCCCCATTGGCACCGATGAGGACATTATCGCGCTGTCTGATGCGCCGTACTACACCGCCTGCCCGAATCCGTTTATCGAGGAGTTTATCAAGGAGAATGGTACGCCTTATGATGAAGCAACCGATGATTATCATCGTGAGCCGTTTGCAGCGGATGTGAGTGAGGGAAAGAATGACCCTATATATATGGCTCACACCTATCATACGAAAGTCCCTTATAAGGCTATTATGAGATACATCAAACATTATACAAACCCGGGTGACATTGTTTTTGATGGTTTTTGTGGAACAGGTATGACCGGAGTAGCAGCTCAAATGCTTGAATCAGATTTTTCTTGCATTGATATGCTCAAAGCGAAAGATGAACACAGAAATGTTATTGTAAGTGATTTGTCTCCAGCAGCACAGTATATCTCGTATAACTATAATACTGCTACATCAGTATCTGGTTTCTATGAAACTGCCTGCAAAATCATTGATGAAGTTGAAAAAGAATGTGGCTGGGTTTATGAGACTAAACACAATGGAAGTGATGAATCCTTCATTCAAACAAATCGGTTAGGAAGAATAAACTACACTGTTTGGTCAGATGTTTTCGTGTGCCCAAACTGTGGAGAAGAAATTGTATATTGGGATGCGGCTGTTGATTCAGAGAGTCGAAAAGTAGCTGATGAGTTCAATTGCCCGAAATGTGGGATGGTATTAAAGAAGAGAGATTGTGATAACGCCATGCAGACATATTACGATGATGCACTGCAAACGACAGTCACAGTCTCAAAGCAAGTTCCTGTCCTAATTAACTATTTCTACGCAGGAAAACGCTATGATAAAAAACCCGATAAAGAGGATCTTGCTCTTGTAGACAGAATTCAGGAAATGAAGATTCCATATTGGTACCCAACGGACAGAATGTGTGAGGGATCAGAAAGTCGTCGAAATGACAAATATGGTGTTACACATGTTCATCAGTTTTATACCAAAAGAAATTTATATGTCTTGTCTGCCCTGAATAATAAGATTGGCGAACATCGACTTAAAATTGTTCTCCAATCAATCAACCCCACTCTTGTTTCAAAACTGGTTCGCTATAACATGGGCAAACGAGGAAATGGAGTGTTAAGTGGCACACTATATCTGCCGTCCTTAAACGCGGAAGGTGATGTATTTAGAATGTTAAGAGGAAAATTGGATGATTTCGTCAAAGTGTTTTCCCTGACAACGACGTTTAAACATTGTGTTGAAAACAATGCATCATCAACGGATTTGAGAAATATCCCGGACAATTCCATAGATTACCTATTTACCGACCCTCCATTTGGCGACAATCTGAATTATTCTGAGCTTAGTTTTATTTGGGAAGCTTGGCTTAAGGTTAAGACAAATGCGAAAACAGAGGCAATAGTAAATGATGTACATGGTAAGGGAATTGTTGAATATCAAACCTTGATGACACGCTGTTTCTGCGAATTTTATAGAATATTGAAGCCTAACAGATGGATGACAGTGGAGTTTCATAACTCTAAGAATGCGGTTTGGAATGCCATTCAGGAGTCACTTCTACGCGCGGGCTTTATCATTGCGGATGTTAGAACGTTAGATAAACAACAGGGAAGCTTCAAACAGGTCAACAACTCCTCTGCTGTAAAGCAGGATCTTGTTATTTCCGTATATAAGCCGAAAGAGAGTTTTCATAGGGAATTTCTTTTAAAGGCTGGATCGGAGGAAACAGCATGGGCTTTTGTCTATCAACATCTTGATAACATTCCAGTTGTCGTTGTCAAAAACGACAAGATTGAAATCGTTGCCGAGCGTCAGGCTTACCTACTCTTTGACCGCATGGTAGCCTACCACATCATGCAGGGCATCCCTGTGCCACTGGACGCCACTGATTTTTACCGTGGCTTGGATGAAAAGTTCTTAAAACGCGACAACATGTATTTTCTGCCGGATCAGGTCAATGAGTACGACACTGCCCGCATCAAGACCGACGTGGAGAATATTCAGTTCTCCCTGTTCGTAACGAACGAGAAGACGGCTATCTCCTGGCTCTATCAGCAGTTGGACGAGAAGATGGACGGCCCGCAGACCTACGCCGAGATTCAGCCGAAGTTCATGCAGGAGATCAAGAGCGTCGATCGTTACGAAGCTATGCCGGAGCTGTCTGTCATTCTGGAAGAAAACTTCCTTCAGGATGAAAAGGGACGCTGGTACATACCGGATGTCACCAAAGAAGGCGATGTCGCCAAGCTGCGTGAGAAGAAGCTCTGGAAGGAGTTTGAAGGCTACCTGAACAGCAAGGGCAAGCTGAAATCTTTCCGTTCCGAAGCTATCCGCGTCGGCTTCAGCCGTCTGTGGAAGGACAAGAATTATCAGGCCATCGTAGACATCGCCGAGCGCCTGCCGGAGTCCACCATCCAGGAAGACCCGAATCTGCTCATGTACTACGATATCAGTCTGGGGAGAGTGTAAAATGCCAAACATCATGCAGAAATGGATATATAACCTGTCTGCCGGTGCTCCACTCCTAATTGTATTTGCAATCGTTTGGTATTGCGAAAAGAAGACATGGACTGTATCGGTTATCTGTATCTGCGTGGCCATTTTGCTGATGGCGTTGATGCTGGTTGCGTTTGCTTACGGCAAACGCAACCTTCCACCAATCACGATAAATGTTACGGATGTATCTCCACATGATGCGTGGATTGTGGCATATATTTTTTCCTATCTCTTTCCGTTCATTAGCATGACATTAGATGATTGCAATTTGCTGCTATTTATCGCCATTCCTGCGGCTGTTATACTTGTAGCTCCGTTTGTAAACTCGGCGGTTCCGAATCCGTTTTTGTTTTTACGTGGGTATCATTTCTATCAGATTGGTACCCAGAATGGTGTTTCCGGATATGTTTTGATAAGCAAGCGAAAAATCAGAAATGCTAAGGAAGTAAAAAGAGTAAACCGTATTTTTGAATTTTTGCTGAAAGATGTGGAGGGAATGTGATGTTTGAAAATAGCTCAGTATTGGTTATTTGTGCGGATAACGATAACACCATCATGAGGATTGAGATTGATGTTGATACGCAGAAATCAATCTGCCATACATTTGCCGAAGCAGTGCAAAGCCTAACATCCGATAAAGAAAAAGTTGAATTTGATGGCAGATATAAGCCTGAACAAGACGAAATTCTACACATCAGCAATTTTCAGTTGGCGGATGAGATAAAGGATGCAGTCAGGAATCCTATCGGAGTTACAGCTTATGAGAAAACGAATGGAGAATATCCGCCTATTAAGGCTGTATTTGTAGGCGAAAAAGTTGATGAAGGTGATACAGAAAAGTTCTCTGTTGCTTTTCAGCGTTTCCGCAAAGAACAGTATATCTCCACGTCCAACTTTAACCTGTTCTGGTCAAATAATACTTTTCGCCATGAAAAATCATACGGGATTAGTATCTCAGACTCAATAGACTGCTTCTATGCGCCTGATGAGGAATTGCAATTCACATCTTTCTATTACGCAAGGCAGGTCTTTGACTTGAGTGGATATTATCGCTCAGCAACGACGCAGGAAGTGACTTCATTCACTTCTAACGCGAGCTTGAGCTTTGAAAACGCCGAAAGCTTTGAAACGATGGCGAATTCTTCGATTCGTAGGAAGATTGCCGCGATTAACGATTCTGAAGTTCTAAAAAAATACCAGGCTATAGAAATCAAACGCTTGGCTCAGAAATCTGGAATTACTATTACCGTTAAAAACAAGCAAATTGTTATTCCAAATGATAAAGAGCAGATCAAGGTGATTCTGGGTTTCCTGGACGAAGAAGCGTATAAAGGACCGTTTTCGCAAATTACATATTTGGCGAACTCAAAAAGAAAGGTTCCCAATCAGTGAAGCGTTAATGAGTATACTGAAGGTGGAGGGCAACGTGATAATATCCAAAATTCGAGTACAAAATTATAAGTTGCTAAAGGATGTGTGCATCCCAATAAACCCAGACATCAACGTTTTTGTAGGAGAAAACGATGCTGGTAAGAGCACGCTTCTTGAGGTTATATCAATCATAACTTCCGGCAAGCTAAACGGATACGCGTTTAGCAAGCAAATCAAGGACAATATGTTCAATATAGATGTCCGCAATGCATATATAGCTTCCCTCAATGGCAATGAGCCGATTGCTCCGCCAAAAATAATCATGGAAGCTTATTGCGCCAATGGAGATGCGCTTTATAGTGGCAGCAATAATTTATTAAGTGAAGATATTGCCGGAATACGCGTAGTCGCAGAATTTGACAACCAATATGAGCGCGTTTACAAAGAAATGCTTGTAGCTGGTGAAGTGAAGGATATACCGGTTGAATTCTACCGTGCCGATTGCAAATATTTCAGTGGAGAGCCGGTAAGTTACCGCTATTGTCCTATAAAATCTGTTTTTGTTGATACTACACGGAAAGATTACACTGGTGTGGTGGATAGATTTGTTTCGGAGAATATAACGCAATACCTTTCGCCTGAAGATCAGGTCGATTTGAGTATCGCCTATAGAAAAGTACGTGCTAACTTCAGCGACAGTGGCACCATCACAAAACTCAACGAGGAATTAAAGAAAGGTCAAGCACTTAATGGAAGAATATTTTCTCTTGAGCTTAGAGAAAATGATGTGGATGAGTGGAAGCGCCAGATGGCGATTTCGATTGATACTATTCCATTTGAGCAAATCGGTTTTGGGACCCAAAACACAATAAAGGTTGAGCTTGCGATTGCTCATGATGCCGAAGAAGTGAACATGATTCTTATGGAGGAACCGGAAAACTGTCTGTCGCACACAAATATGGCAAAGTTAGTTCATCGCGTTTCTTCAACCAAAGGAAAACAGATATTTATCTCAACGCATAGCAGCTTTATTGCAAATAAGCTGAATTTAGGGAATCTGCTTCTTGTTGAAAAAGGCGAAGTGAAGCCGTTTCGAGATTTACCGAACGGGACTATCAGCTATTTCAAGAAACTTCCTGGATACGATACATTGCGCCTTGTGTTGGCTGAAAAAGTCGTTCTCGTAGAAGGTCCTACAGATGATCTTATCATTCAGCGAGCATACAAGGATAAAAAAGGCTGCCTTCCGAGTGAAAATGGGATTGATATCATAGCTGTCGATTCTCTGGCGTTCAAGCGTTATTGCGACATCGCTGTAATTCTTAAAAAGAAAATTGCAGTCGTAACGGATAACGATGGCAATATAGCCTTGAATATCGACGAAAAATACAGCGAGTACAAGGACTCTCCGTATATCAGAATCTTTTATGAGATGGATGAGGCTCTTAACACAATAGAACCTTCTGTTTTAGCTGTGAACTGTGATGAAAACGGAGTTCCAACCGAAGAGTTTAAGACTGTCATTTCATGCGAAACATCACTGATGAATAGAGACTACGATGGAATATTGGGCTTCATGAGCAAAAACAAGTCGGAATGGGCAGCGAGAGTGTTTGATTCGGAGACCAGTATTCATTATCCGGCGTATATCAAGGAGCTGATAGATGAATACTGTTAGATTGGCCGCTGCTGGAGCAGGAAAAACATATGGAATATGTTGCGAAGCACTTGAGGAAATACGAGAAAATGAGTGTGCTCGTGTCCTTATGGTCACATACACAAACAGAGGTGCGGAGGCTATCCGCGCAGAATTAGAAGCGCAGAATTATGGCGTATTACCGGTTGGCATAGTCATCTATACATGGTATCAGTTTCTCTTGAAGGAACTGATAAAACCATATCAGACGTATATAACTGGTATAAACAAACTAGTTTCTCTCGATTTCTCGCTGGAACATTCGCGTAATTATGCTCTTGCAGGCACAGCAAAGCGTTATATTACCGATTCAGATAATGTTCGTTCTGAAGAAGCAAGCAATTTGATACTGCTGCTTGATGAACGGAGTGAGCATAAAGTCTTCTTGCGTTTGGCAAAGACATATTCATCAATCTATATAGATGAAGTTCAAGATTTAGCTGGACGTGATATCGAGATTTTAGAGAAGCTTTTTGCTTTAGATATGTCTGTTGTATGCGTAGGAGATAACAAGCAAGCGACATTCCAGACACACAGCACAAGAACCAACAAAAAAAAATCCGGGAAAAACATCTTTGCTTTTTTTCAGGAGCTTCAAAGAAAAAACATTGTGGTGATTCAAGAGTCGCTGTGTAGCAGGCGCTTTAATTCTCAGATTTGCAGTTTTGCAAACCGTGTATATCCGAACGATAAAAACATCACATCGAATATGACAGAAGAAACAGGGCATGACGGAGTATTCTTGATTGCAAAGGAAGATGCTTCTAAGTACTTTGAGTTCTTCTTGCCGCAGGAACTTAGATTCAATAAAAATACAGTCGATACATGTGGATATAATGTCGTGAATTTTGGCGAGTGTAAAGGAAAAACATATCCTCGCTGCTTAATTTATGCCAACAAAGCATTTGCTGATTTTCTTCATGGAAAAAAGCTTAAAGCTCCTGAAAAATACTATGTTGCGGTAACAAGAGCCAAATATAGCAATGCTATTGTTATAGATTCATTATTCGGTGCAGCCGGATTTGAAAAGTGCAAGATAACACTTGGAGAACAAGAGATTGCGGCTGAAAAATACACTTGCAGTTGAGGTGAAGTAAGAATGTTTAATATCGGAGATTTCGTTTTTGATACTGCGACCGGCGCAAATGTACAAGTCATAGAGCGGATTGAACTCTGGGGCTATACGTCCTATAAGGTGTTCAATCCTGCCGATGGTAGGGTGTACAAGGCGACCAGCGAACAATTAAAGATGAGAGGCAACGAAGCACAGCTGGATGAAAACTATCTGCGCTATGTTACGTTGCTCTCCAAAATCAAAAACGAGACATCCGCCGGTGTTCTTTCCGCCCTCTCCAGTGGCGTGATTCCGCTTCCGCATCAGCTACATGTGCTGGAGCGGGCACTGGAAACGCGCAATATTCGCTACATTCTCGCAGATGAAGTCGGTCTTGGTAAGACCATCGAGGCAGGCATGATTATCAAGGAGCTGAAAGCCCGCGGACTCATCACACGAATTCTTGTCGTATGCCCTACCGGACTTGTCAGCCAGTGGTCTGTAGAAATGCAGGAGAAGTTCCATGAGAAGTTTCAGGTTATCCTTCCGTCGGATTTCGATACTATACGCCGTCTTACCGATAACGAGGATGTGTATGGTCAATTCGATCAGGTCATTTCCCCCATGGATTCCATCAAACCATTGGAAAAGCATGCCGGTTGGTCGGACGAGCGGGTTGAGAAATATAATCAAGAGCGCATAGAAGCCATCATCAATAGTGGATGGGATTTGATTATCATTGATGAGGCTCACCGCGTGGCTGGCTCTTCAAGTGATGTAGCACGCTATAAACTGGGATATTTGCTTTCACAGGCAAGCCCGTATTTGCTTTTGCTGACGGCGACGCCACATAACGGTAAAACAGAGCCGTTTCTTCGCTTGGTACGTCTGCTTGACGAGCAGGCGTTCCCAAACTACAAATCTATCGTCAAGGAACAGGTTGCGCCATATCTGATTCGCTCCGAAAAGCGAGAAGCCATCGACAATAACGGTAATCTGCTTTTTAAGAAGAGATATACGCATTTGGTGGAACTTCATTGGGATGAGCGTCATTCACTTCAGCGACAACTGTACGAAATGGTAAGCTCCTATGTCTCCAAAACCTATGATAAGGTACGTCGAAATCGCAAGAAGAACATGTGCCTTATCTTCCTCATGATTATTATGCAGCGCATGGTGACAAGCAGCACGGCTGCGGTACGCCAAAGTTTGGAGCGCCGTCTGCATGTGCTCCTCGAAGAAGAGACACGCGCAAATACTATGAGTGAAGCTGATTTGGATGAGCGTGATATTGAAGACGGCGATGCGGATGCTACGGAAGCAATATCCCTTGATCGTACTGCCGAAATTGAAGAGCTGAAAATGATTATCTCCACGGCAAAACAGGCAGCGTTTCAGCATCATGATGTTAAGGTTGATGCTCTCTTTGATACGATTGACGAGCTTCAAAGCGAAGATCCGGCACAGAAGATTATTCTGTTCACGGAGTTTGTTGGTACACAGGTTTATCTGAAGGAATTGCTGGAATCCAGAGGCTACTCAGTTAGTGTTCTGAATGGTAGCATGGACATCGAAGAGCGTAATAATGCTCTTAATGAGTTCAAGACGAGCACAGGCATCTTCATTTCAACGGATGCCGGTGGAGAAGGTCTGAACTTGCAGTTCGCGAACATCATCATCAACTATGATCTGCCGTGGAACCCGATGAAGATCGAGCAGCGCTGCGGTCGTGCGGACCGTATTGGTCAGCAGCGAGATGTCCATATTTATAACATGATTATCGGTGACACGGTGGAAAGCCGTGTTCGTGAAGTGTTGGAAGAAAAACTCTCTGTCATCATGAAAGAGCTTGGCGTAGATAAATACTCTGATGTCTTGGACAGCGAAGTGGCAGAATGTGATTTTACGGATGCCTACATGAGCTCTATCGGACACGTTTCCCGCATTGAACAGAATATTTACTCCGTAGAGAAGGAAATGCGCCAACAGGCGGAGAATGCTCTTAAGTACAAGGATATTCTCCATGAAGAGAAAGACTTGACGCAACTGGTCGGCAAGGAATCAAACTTTGATGTAGATACTGCTCTGCGTCAGATGCTTGCCTACTATGAGTCCTGGAAAGGAAACGACTTGACGCTTATCGACAGGATCAGTATCAACGACGAGATGATTACAAAACATCTCTGCGGCAGTATTGTACAAGACCGCACAGGACAGCTTCTGTCGGTTGGTATTCGTAACTTCCCAAATGAGACCGGCTACTTCATGCTCTGGGAGCTTTCTGTTTCCGAGGATACGCAGGACAAGCGCATTATTCCGATTTTTGTGAATGAGTCGTATGTGCTGCGCCCTATGGCCGGCAGCAAAATCATGGATGTGTTCCTTGATGGAAGCAGTCGGCTGGATTGCCGGATGGTACCCAATCTTTCGGAAGAGGACTATCAGCGCTTGCAGGAGATCTGCATGGACTTTGCTTACAACACATTTGTTGAACTAAAGGAAAAGCAGACAAAGCGTAGCACTGAACAGTATGAGAAGTATAAGTATGCGCTGTCTCTTCGCAGAGAAGCCGCAGGGCATATCGGCATAGAGAACATTCGCCGTTCGAGAATTGCAAAGCTCGACCGCGAGGAACGAGAGATTGAAGAAGAGCACAAACGCAGTGGAACCGTGCTCCCGGATTTTCGGCTGATGATATTGATTCGATTGGAGGCGTAAGCAATGTTTGGAGAGTATGTGTACGGGAATTCCCCGGCAGCATATGCAAATCTCATATGGATAAACGATGCGGATCGCCTGAATCGTATCGCAGCTTACAGTAGTGCTTTTGCAGAACACGGATTTGAAGTAGTCGAGTATCAGGATGATCTCAGCTTCCGTATCGGATATGAGCAGAAAGTGAAATCTGGGAATGAAAAGCTTGCAGTAATGAGTTATGGCAAGGCATATATTCCCTATGATATTCTGACGCGTTTTACAGCATACACAGTTTCGCTTAGGGCACTCTTTCCTAAATTGAATTTCGATGTTCTGCACCATAAATCCAAAATGGATCTGGAGCTGCTGACGATGGTCATTGCAAAGAATTTTGATAATCTGACCACGACAGAGCAGACGGAAAAGTTTTTTGAGACGGTTGTTTATGGCAAGAATAACCTGCTTCGATATTTCCATACAGAATTGGAGTACATACTCCAAAAAGCAAAGAGTAGTCCATCTTACCGTGACTGGTTTCATATTGCGGAGGAAAAAGCACAGATTGACCGATATTCCGTCCAATATGGGCTAAATATTGACACAAGCGAAATCAACCGGCTATTCCAAGGATATGTACTCAAGTCATTCGGTACGTTGTCTTCTAAGATTGACCGTGATACGCCTGTACTGGTGAGCCGTGCGATGGAGTACATGCATGGACAAAGTGAGAAGTTTGCAATTATTGTCATGGATGGCATGTCGGAATTTGATTGGAGCATTATCTCTCAATCCTTTGGTGGCGTGCAATATGAGCAGGAAGCAGCATTTGCAATGATTCCGAGCACTACATCCATATCGAGGCAATGCCTGTTGTCGAACAAGTTCCCGAGCCAGCTGATCGCACCATGGGTTCAGAGCAAGGAAAAAGTGGAATTCACTGAGTGCGCCAAATCTCTTGGATACGCTGACAGTCAGATTGGCTATTCCCGCGGGTACGATACGGAATTCGGTAATTCTGTCCGCTGTGGTGCCGTCATCATCAATGACGTGGATGACATGGTACACGCACAGCCGCAGGGACGGCTCGGAATGTATAACGATATATCTGTGCTTTCCGATGAAGGCAAGCTCCGGCAACTAACAGATCGTCTGCTGTCAAAAGATTTTGATGTGTATATAACGGCAGACCATGGCAACACGCTGTGCAACGGAATCGGAAGATTGGTCGGAGCAGGTGTCGATATTGAAACAAAGAGCCACCGCATGGTGGTGCTGAAGGACTTTGCTGACAAGACAAAGTTGGCAGACAGGTTTGGACTGATCGAGTATCCGAAGTATTATCTTCCGAAGGAATATGATTACTTAATCTGCAATACGGATGCATCACTCGATAACTCCGGTGAACAGGTAATGACCCACGGCGGAATGACAATCGATGAAGTCGTTGTTCCGTTTATCAAGATAAAGGCGGTACAGAACAATGGCTAAGATGGTTGGTTTATCTCGGAATTTGAAACTCCAGTGGCT
>CAVGIM010000026.1:0-37300 GCA_963629575.1 Candidatus Methanomethylophilaceae archaeon | reverse complement strand
ACAGAACAATGGCTAAGATGGTTGGTTTATCTCGGAATTTGAAACTCCAGTGGCTTAATAAGGTTATGGAGCTCACTTCTGGAGAATTTACAGAACAAGAAATAAAAGATCAGCTAAATGAGTATTTAGGTTTTGAAATCTCCAGTCCAACAAATATTCGTAAGACCAGAGAAATTCTGATGAATATATGGGTTTATAAGAATGAAGTTAACAGTAAGCTGAGAGATGAGGCTATTAGTATCATTCAAGATATGCCAGAATATGCGCTGGTAGTACACTGGTGTATGATGATGGCAACTTATCCTGTATTCGTGGATATGTGCAAGTTGATTGGCAGGCTATCGGAATTTCAGGATGAAATTTCATTAAGTCAAATTAAGCAGAGACTATATGACGAATGGGGTGAACGGACTACTCTATATCATTCTATTGATAAGTTGATCTCTACGTTAAAGGAACTGAATGTACTCGACTGTGATCATCCTGGGAAGTATCGAATCGTAAAGCATTCCGTGAAAAACAAATGTATGGTTCTATTTATGGTTCATACTTTATTAGAGGTTTGTCATGGTGGCTACTATTCATTTGCTGAATTGAACACTGTTGAATATTTTTTTCCATTTGAATACAAAATCGAGAAAGACTTTTTCCTCGGAGATGAGCGCTTTATGATGAATAGCTTTGGCGGAGAACTTACGGTCTCTTTAAAAAGTTTTAACTGAGCTGTTTCTATTTTCCGCTTGTTCCGCCCAAGTTGAACTTGGACTTTTGGCAAAGCGAATAAGTGAGGCCGTCATGCCGATTGGCGTTTCCTCGATGTTGGGCATCTTCTATGCAAAAATCATTTATACAGTTGCAGGGAAAGTATATCCCCAATAAGTTCAAAATGCCTGTCTAATGAGAATAGTGTCACTCCGTTTTGTAAAGCATTCTGGGCGATCATCAAATCGGGCAGACCGACCTTGTTTATTTCGTGCTTCAAGTTTTCCGTCTGCATGCAGATAAGGCTGTTCCAGTCAATCTGCATGGGAATTTTCGGCAGGAGGTTTAGCAGGTTTTCGAGTTCCGTTTCGCCTCGTTTCCTTATGGATGGGAGCAGTTCGGCAAGAATGATATCGTTGATGCAGATACTGCCGTGGTCTATCAGATGTATCAACGAGGGGCATTTCTACCTCGCACGGCGTCGAGATCGATATCCAGGTCGGTGTTGCCGAGAAATTATTGGATAAAATCGAAACTTTTCCATTGTACTCTTTTATCGTCCATACCCGATAAAAATATTCACTTTTTATCGTTTGTAATCGATAAAATTGTTATTTTACGGTAAAAAGGAGTGTCGATGAACAAAGATACCATTAAAGAGCTAATTGTCGAATACCAAGACTATGCAAAGAATGTTCGGCTGGTGGAACGGAACATAAGCCTTGAGCCTAACGGCAATTACGTCTTTGTGGGGCTTCGGCACGCAGGGAAGTCCTACATGATGTTCCAGGTTTTACAGTGTTTGGTTGCCCAAGGTCACAAGCCTGAAGAAATGCTCTACTTTAATTTTGAAGACGATCGTCTCGAAAACATTCAGGCGGGAGACTTGGATCTAATCAAGACCTGTTTCGAGGAACTTTACGACTATAGGCCCATCTTCTTTTTGGACGAGATTCAGATTGTGAATGGGTGGGAAAAGTTCGCGCGGAGACTTGCTGACCAAAAATACAGGGTTTTTATCACTGGGAGCAATGCGAAGATGCTCAGTGCAGAAATCGCTACGACTCTCGGCGGTCGTTACCTGATTCAAAACGTTTATCCCTATTCGTTTCCGGAATTTTTGAAGGCTTCGGGACTGAATCCTTCGGAACAAAACTTCAGGTTCAAAAATCGCAAAAAAATCGACAGGCTGTTCGAGGAATACTTTATGTTTGGCGGCCTGCCGGAACTTTCCGAAATTTTGGACAAGCGAAGCTGGCTTTCCGGACTTTTCAACAAGATTTTCTTTGGCGATCTCGTGACCCGTCACCAGATCCGCAACGATTTTTCGCTGAGAATCCTCGTCAAGAAGCTCGCCGAGAGCGTCAAACAGCCCGTTTCCTACAACCGCATGTCAAACGTCGTTTCCGCGGTCGGAAAAAAGCTGAGCGTGGATTCCTGCATCGATTATGTCCGGTATATGCAAGATTCCTGGCTTTTATTGCCGTTCGAAAATTACCGGGCAAAGCTCCAGGACAAGGAAAGCAACCGAAAGTATTACTTTGTGGATAACGGCATTCTTTCCCTGTTCTTGCTCGATCCGCAAACTTCGCTTCTCGAAAATATCGTCGCTGTAAACATGCGCAAACGCTATGGCGACAGCTGCTATTTTTATAATGCCAAAGGCTGCGAGGTGGATTTTGTCGTTCCTGAAGAACTCGCTATTCAGGTGTGCTATTCCTTGGAAAATGTCGAAACATTTGAGCGTGAAATTGAATCCCTGGTGAAGTTCGCCAAGGTTTATCCGGCAAAAAGATTGCAGGTCGTTACGCGCTTTGAATCAAAAACTGTCCAAAAGGACGGTTTTGAAATAGAATGCACTCCCATATCTTTTTGGTTTTCCCTTACCGAATAAACACGAGCCCCAAAATGCCCGCTGCCCACAGGTAGTAGGCGAAGTAGTGGAACTTTCCCTTTTGGACAAAGTTCATGAGCCACTTGAGCGCGAAGATTCCCGAGACGAACGCGACGAGCATTCCCGCGAGGAGTTCCGGGGTGAACGAGCCGCTTTCCGCGCACTTGGAAAGCATTTCCGGATTTTCTATCGGGTTGAACGTCTGGCACTTGACCCATTTGATGAAGTCGAGGAGCGCTGCGCCGCCGACGGCCGGGATGCTCATGAGGAACGAAAATTCGCCGGCGTACTTGCGGTTCGTTCCCATGAAGAGCATGGCGGAAATCGTGGAGCCGCTGCGGCTGATGCCCGGGATGCAGGCAACGCCCTGCACCGTTCCCGTGACTAGCGCGCGCCACCAGTTCATCGCCTTGCCGGGTTCTTCCGGGTGGTTTGCGCCGGTCCTTGCCCACTTCGAAAGGAACAGGAGCGTTCCCGTGAAGAGGAGCGCGCCGCAGACGAACCGCGGACTTTCGAAGAGCGATTCGATCTGGTCCTTGAAGCCTAGACCGATGATGGCTGTCGGAATCGACGCGAGGACGATGTAGCCCGCTTCCCGGAGCTGGTCCTTGTCGCGGAGCGCGCAGCCCTTGATAATATTCCAGATTTTTTTCCGGAAGATGACGAAGATGGAGAGCAGCGTTCCCGCGTGGAGCATGATGTCGAAGAACATGCCCGCTTCATGAAGACCGAGCAGGGACTTTCCGACGACGAGATGACCGGAACTGGAGACGGGGAGAAATTCGGCGAGGCCCTGGAGAAGGCCCAAGAGAATGGATTCGAACATAATTTTCAAAATTACAAAAAAGTACAGGGATTGGTTTTGAAACTATATTTCTGTCCGAGTTGTTTCCTTGCAAGGAGTCGCTATGCCGCAGTATCATGATGTCCGTTCCCCGTTTGCCCGGATTCTCGACAAGTATCGCGAGGAGGCTCTCTCGGAACGCGACAAGGGAAACAAGTTCGAACTGCTGATGCGCCGCTATCTGAAGACCGATCCGGTCTATGCTTCGACGCTTGCAAACGTTTGGCTGTGGAACGAATTCTTTGCGAAGGATGAATTCGGCGGGAAGGACGTGGGGATAGATCTCGTCGCGGAAACCTTTGGGGGGAATTTTTGGGCTATCCAGTGCAAGTGCTACCGGGCGGACGCGAAAATCGACAAGCCCGCGGTCGATACGTTCCTTTCCACTTCGGGCAAGACGTTCTATGACAGGGAAGGGAAAAAGGTTCGCTTTGCCTACCGCCTGTGGCTCGATACGACGGAGGGCGGCTTCAACCGCGAAGCGTTGCATTCCCTCGAAAACCAGGACCCGGAATTTCACCGCATCGGGCTTCTTGAACTCGAAAGCGCAAGCGTCGATTGGGAAAAGCTCGACAAGGGTTCTAGCGGGGAAAACGCGCTGCCGAAAAAGAAGTCTCCGCGCGACCACCAGAAAGAAGCGATTGAAAAGGTCCACGCGTATTTTTCGGACGCCTCCCACAGCCGCGGAAAGCTGATTATGGCCTGCGGAACGGGCAAAACTTATACGTCGCTCTGCATCGCGGAAAACGAGACGAAAAACAAGGGAACGGTTCTCTTCCTTGTGCCGTCCATCGCGCTTTTGGGCCAGACGCTTAGAGAATGGACCGCGGATGCCTGTAAGCCGATAAGGCCTATCTGCATTTGTTCGGATTCCGGGGTTTCGAAGTCCGCCCGGAAGGGCGACGATGACGGCGACGGCTACAGCGTCACGGAACTTGCCCTGCCCGCTTCGACGGATTGCCGGACGGTCGTGAAGCAGCTCGAACTTGCGCGCCTCCGAAAGGACGAGGAAATGACGGTCGTCTTTTGCACGTACCAATCCATCGACGTGGTTTCCCGTGCGCAGAAAAAGCTGGGAAATTTTGTTTTCGATTTGATTGTCTGCGACGAGGCGCATCGCACGACAGGCGCGACGCTTGCGGGAAAGGACGAATCGAATTTCGTAAAGGTTCACGACGACGATTTTATCCGGGCGAAAAAGCGCCTCTACATGACGGCGACGCCGCGCCTTTACAGCGAAGCGAGCAAGAAGAAAGCGGAAGAGAACAGCGTCGAAATCTGCTCCATGGACGACGTTTCCAAATACGGCGAGGAAATGTACCGCATCGGCTTTGGCGAGGCGGTAGAAAAGCAACTGCTCTCCGACTACAAGGTGCTCGTGCTCACGATCGATCCGATGGCGATGAACGAAAGCCTGCAGCGTTCCCTCGCGACGGATCGCAGCGAAATGCTCTCGGACGACGAAGCGAAGCTTATCGGGTGCTTTAACGCGCTCTCGAAGATAACCCTTGTCGATGACCACCAGCTGAAGGAAACGGACCCGAGCCCGATGAAGCGTGCCGTCGCCTTTTCGCAGAACATCAAGGTGTCGAAGGAAATCGTGGAACTTATCAACGACCTGAAAACTTCGTATTACGATTCCCTAAAACCCGAAGTGCAGAAGGAGACCGTCCGGGTGTCCGCGATGCATATCGACGGGGGCATGGGAGCGTCCGAGCGTGACAGGCGGCTCGCCTGGCTAAAAGGCGAAATCGAGGACGGCGATTGTCGCATCGTGAGCAATGTTCGCTGCCTCTCCGAAGGCGTGGATGTTCCGAGCCTCGACGCGGTGCTGTTCCTTTCGGCGCGGGACTCCGAAGTCGATGTGGTGCAGAGCGTCGGACGCGTGATGCGCGCTGCTCCCGGTAAAAAGTACGGCTACATCATCATCCCGGTGCTCGTCCCTTCGGGCGAAAAGGCGGAAGAGGCGCTTGACAACAACGAACGCTTCAAGGTCGTCTGGAAGATTTTGAACGCGCTCCGGGCGCACGACGACCGCTTCAATGCGATGGTGAACAAAATCCAGTTCGGAAAGCGCGAACGAGGGAAAAGCCTGACCGGCGGACGCATCGGCGTTTCGAGCGGGCTTCCTGCCGTTGACATTGAAACGATCGATCCGGCTGCAGGCGAAAAGTCCCGAAAGCTCGAGGAGCAGATGGAACTCAAATTCCAGGAACTCCAGGGCGCGATTTACGCGAAGATGGTGGAGAAGGTGGGGAGCCGCCGCTACTGGGAAGACTGGGCGAAGGATGTCGCCGACATCGCGCACCGCCACGAGGACCGCATCCGGGAACTTTTAAGGACCGATGCCCGGTCGAAAAAGGAATTCGAACGGTTCCTTTCCGCGCTCAAGAAAAATCTGAACCCGGGCGTAAACGAAGAATCCGCGATCGAGATGCTCTCGCAGCACCTGATCACGCGACCCGTTTTTGAAGCCCTCTTTGACGGCTACGACTTTGCCGGGAAGAATCCCGTTTCGCGGGCGCTCCAGCGCATCATCGATGTCGTCGAGAACGTGACGGAGGATTGCGACAAGCGGAGCCTCGAAAAGTTCATGAACAGCGTGAAGCTCCGCGCGGAAGGCGTCGAAAGCGCCGAGGGCAAGCAGAAAATCATCATCGAGCTTTACGACAAGTTTTTCAAAAGCGCGCTCCCGAAAACGGTCGAAAAATTGGGCATCGTCTATACGCCTGTGGAATGCGTGGATTTTATCATCCGAAGCGTGAACGACGTTTTGAAAATGGAGTTCGGGCGGAGCCTTTCCGACGAGAACGTGAACATCATCGATCCGTTCACGGGAACGGGAACTTTCGTGACTAGGCTTATCCAGAGCGGGCTGATTCAAAAAAAGGACTTCGAACGCAAATACCGAAAGGAACTCAAGGCGAACGAAATCGTGCTGCTCGCCTACTACATCGCGAGCGTGAACATCGAGAACGCCTACCACGACGCGAGCGGTTCTTTGGAATTTACGCCGTTCGAAGGGATTTGCCTCACGGACAGCTTCCAGCTTTCGGAACGCGCCACGCAGGAGGATTTTGGCGAGGACGTTTTTCCGGTGAACGGTCCGCGCGCCCGCGCCCAGAAGCGCACGCCCATCCAGGTGGTGATCGGGAACCCGCCGTATTCCGTGGGGCAGAAGTCCGCGAACGACAACGCGCAGAACCAGAAGTATCCGGATTTGGACAAACGCGTCGAAGATTACTATGTCGCAACAAGCGAAGCGAACTTGAACAAAGCGGCTTACGATAGTTATATCAAAGCGTTCCGCTGGGCAACCGACCGCATCGACCCGAAGAGCGGCGGCGTTATAGGATTTATTACCAATGGGAGCTGGCTCGACAGCAATGGATTAGATGGATTCCGTAAGTGTATCGAGCGTGAATTCAGCAAGATTTACGTTTTCAACTTGCGGGGGAACCAACGCACAAGCGGCGAACTTTCCCGGAAAGAAGGCGGGAAAATTTTTGGCAGCGGCTCCCGCACGCCGGTAGCGATTACGATCCTTGTCAAGCGTCCTCTCGCGGGCCATAGCGAAGGCGGAAACCCACCCAAGGCGGTCATCAAATACCGCGACATCGGCGACTACCTTTCTCGCGAAGAGAAGCTCTCGAGAATCCGGGACGCGGAAAGCATCACCCACCTCGAAATGGCGGAAATCCGCCCGAACGCCCACGGCGACTGGATCAACCAGCGGAACGAGGCCTTTGGCAAGTGGACGCCGATCGAGCCGGAAAAGAAGTTCGATGTTGGTTGCAAGAGTTGGTTTATCGCTAGTTCAAATGGCGTATTAACAGCAAAAGACGCGTACTTGGTAAACATGTCTAATGAAAAACTTGCCAAGAATGCTAAGACTATGATTAATTTTTATAATCAGGAACGTTCGTCTTTCCAAAAGGCCAAATTAAATGACCCTAATGCTAAGATTGAAAAGTTTGTAACATACGATTCTAAAAAGATTAGTTGGTCTGATATGTTTCTTCACGATGCAGAAAGGAACATTAAATATTCTTTTGATGAAACGTCAATTTGGAATTACTCTTATAGGCCTTTTGTTAAGGAATACCTAACGAATCAGAAAGAATTATTACAAAGAACCTACCAGCAAACAAAGCTATTTCCAACACTAGAACAAAAGAACTTGACAATATGTGTTTCTGGCGTTGGCGTAACAAAGTCTTTTTCATGTATAATCAGCGATATTTTGCCTGATTATGAACTCATCGGAAAATCCCAATGCTTCCCCCTCTATTACTACGAGGAACTCGGCGAGGGCGACATGTTCGCTGCAAGGGAAAGGTTTGTCCGTAAAGACGCCATCAGCGACTACATCCTGAAACAAGCCCGCACGCAGTACGGCGACCCGAAAATTAACAAGGAAGACCTCTTCTATTACGTCTATGGCTTTTTGCATTCCCCGGATTACCGCCTGGCCTTTTCCGCCGACCTCAAAAAGATGCTCCCGCGCATCCCGCTCGTCGAATCCGCAAGCGACTTCTGGGCTTTTGGCCGTGCGGGCCGCAAACTCGCCGAGCTCCACTTGAATTATGAAAGTGCGGAACCCTACCGGGCTCTTGTCGTCTCTTCTGGCACCGCCACGTCGGACCTTCCCCTGTTCCATGGCGAAGCCGCCGACGCCCGCATCGCCTACAGCGCCGAGGACCCCCAAACGCTTTACCGCGTCACTCAAATGCGCTTTGCGAAAAAGCTCAAGGACAAAAACGATAAATCAAAGCGAACCGACGACAAGAGCCGAATCGTCTATAACGAAAAGCTCACCATCGCGGGCATCCCCGCCGAAGCCTACGAATACGTCGTAAATGGCAAGTCCGCCATCGAATGGCTCATGGAACGCTACGCCGTTTCGACCGACAAGGCGAGCGGCATCGCGAACGACCCGAACGATTATGCCGCGGAACACGGCGACCCCGCCTATATCTTCAACCTGGTTTTGCGAATCATCACCGTGAGCCTCGAAACCGTGAAAATCGTGAAGGCGCTCCCCAAGCTGCAATTTTAGAGGCTTGACATCACCCTCGCCGTTTTTCTATATTAGGCTTCGCCTATTCGGAAGATTCCCTGAATTTTTCGAAAGCCCTGCCCGATGTTGGTAGCATCGGGCAGTTTTTATCCCAAGTAGTCATCTACCCATTTCACGTCTTGTTCGATTTCGGGAAGCGTCTTTCCGTCAAACAAAGGCTGCGCTAAAAGCTTTTTGGCGCATTCCAGCATGGACGACGATTCCTCCGTGTAAAACAGCCTGGTCAGCGGATCGGTTGCAAGCGAATCGCATTCCATTGCCCAAGGGTGCGTTTTTTTTTGTCGTACCATCCCTGGATAAAGTAAACGACGCCTTTGTATTTAATCCAAAGCTCATCGCCGTAGTAGAGATGGTCTAGGAATTCGCTGTAATCTCCGCCAATCATTTAACCGAGCTCCGTATCGACCCATTCTGTTTCTTGCTCGATTTCAGGGAGCGTTTTTCCCTCAAACAAAGGTTGCACTAAAAGCTTTTTGGCGCAATCTTGCATGGACGATTCTTCTGTGTAAAACAGCCTGGTCAGCGGATCGGTTGCAAGCGTATAGCATTCCATCGCGCATGGATGAGGGTTCTTTTCGTCATACCATCCTTGGATAAAGTAAACGACGCCTTTGTATTTAATCCAAAGCTCATCGCCGTAGTAGAGATGGTCTAGGAATTCGCTGTAGTCTCCGTTGATCATTTTTTTGGTACTCCGATAAAAAATTTAGAATATTTCTCATATAGTTCTTTTGTCAGGAGCGTCGCGTCGCCTCTGTTTATCACGTCTTTATCATAAGTGTGGTAGTGAAGTACAGGTTTTTTGCTTGGATCGACATTTGGCTCCGGATGATAAGCGATATCCATTATTGGCAAATGGTCTTTTCCGTATATTCGCATTTCATGAAAAATTCCACTTGGTTTTAGCTTGATGTACGCTTCGCTTGTGTGCGATTCTTCCGGCAATGCGTGCTTGCCGTTCAATCCTTCCAAAACTTTTACCCCTTCGATAAAGCCGACGGTCTTGTATGAGAAATCGACTTCTTTCCCTGCTGCAAAAGTTCCTCTTCCGCCCATTATCCCCTCCACGATTTTACATAATCGATAACGACAAGTTTGGATGACTGCATTTCGGGAAAAGGAGAACCAAAACAGACGATTTTACTTGGCTCTATTTTTTCTTGCATGGCATAGAAACCTTTTAAAAAACTCGATTTGCTGGATTTACAGCCGATCATTCCGATTGCTACGATGGCGCCCTTTTCCACACCGTCAAAAGCGTATTCGAAGCTTTCGGGCGAACTCCAGCTGATTGTCGCAATGACATGGGCGCCTTTGCTTTGCCAAAAAGCTCCGCACCAGCGGCTTTTTCCAATGCTTTCGATTCTGCGCCAAGGTTGCATTTCCCGGTAAAGAGAAAAATCGGGGGCAAATAAAATCCTGTAAGGCTTCAGTTTGGTGTAGCAAAGTTCCGGTTTTTCGTAAACGGGAACGAAGCGATAATCGTCCACAAAGAAATGTACTCCAAAAGAGTGAAAAAGAGGCAAGTCATTGCTTCGGACATTGTTGTATGACAAGACGTTTAAATCCCCCAAATCGATTTTCTGCTTTTTGACAAGGGGAATTTGCCAACGGCCTTCCCCCGGAAAGTTGTTGCGTAAGAACAGCGGAGAATTTCTGAAGATTTTGCTCTTCATATAATCCTTTGCGCCATGGCGCGTTGTGCGCATCAAGAATCTTGAATTGCCTATTCGGAAGATTCCCGATGTGCGGTAAAGTTTTATTGCGTTTGGTAGCCGCAACCTTTTTAAATATAGTCAGAAATATTTCAATATCTAAGCTATTTTATGAAGAATTTTCAATTTTTGGAAATTATATCTATATTTATTCGTAAAAGTGGTGAAATATGAAAAATGTGAACAAATTGTTGTTCTTGCAAAACCTTCGCTTCCTGGCAAATAAGGAAGGAGATAAAACGGGTGAAATAGAAAAAGCCGCTGGTGTAAGCCAGGGTTATCTTTCCAGAATTTCAAGAACGGAAGAAAATCCCAACATGCCGCTGATGGATTTGCTTCTGTGGGCGTCGGATAGGTATAAAATAGCTGTCGATACGCTCCTGAATTGCAATCTTCAAAGTTTGACGCCAAATGAAAACTATTTTCGGACATTTTTTGAAAAAGTAATCAAGGACACGCGAATTGGAATCCTTTCTTGGACATCGGAAACAAAAAACATGCTGGAAAATCACCAGAGCCAATTCAATCATCCATTGATGAGGCTAGAGTGCTATCCCGATGGTGTGGATTGTTGTCGTTATAGATCATTGTTCAATCCGGATTATCTTTTGGGGGATTACAGTTTGTTTTGCGATATGAACCAGGTGTTTTTGTTCGTAACCCAGGTACAGGATTGCGGCACACGGAAAAAAGGCTTTGATGTCTATTTTGCCAATAATCAACGGGATGACGCTTTAGAAATCGTCCATGTGTCAGAAGGGGACAAGCTGTATCCGTTGGTCGAAACGGTTTTTAACGAAGGACTTCTCTCTTCGCGTCAAATCAAGGTTTCGAAGAGAGTCCGTTCCATCGTGGATTCTTATATGAAAGAAGATGAGGACGACTTGCCGTTTTAGTGCTTCTCATCTGGCTATGAAAGGTTTACAAGAAAGGATTCCTATTCGGAATCCTTTCTATCGTCGGGGTAGCCAGATTGCTCCGCGTCACGCTGTTCCGCTCCGTCCCTTCGGGACCGCCCGCTTTGCGTTCGGCTCGAAAAGCGCTTTCGTTCGCTACGCTCACCGCGACTTTCCGTCGAACTCCGTTCTCATCTGGCTAAGAAAACTTCTCAAAAAAACAGGCTCCTTTCGGAGCCTTATCGGGGTAGCCAGATTCGAACTGACGACATTCTGCTCCCAAAGCAGACGCTCTACCAGGCTGAGCTACACCCCGTAGCGCTCCAAATATAGAAAAGATTGCGGGGGCGGATGCCTTTTTGGGGGAGTTTAGTTTATTTTTTGACTATCGAAGAAAAAGAGGTCTCTATGAACGAGGAACGGCGAAAGCTTCGCGACGAAGTCTATACGCAGATGATGATGGCGCAGGCGCGCCTTTCGAAGGATGCGAACACGCAGATGGGAGCGGTGCTTGTGTCGGGCGACGGGCGGGTGCTCAGCACGGGCTACAACGGCGCCCCGGCGAGCTTTGACGATGCGACGATTCCCTACACGCGGGAAAATCGGCGGCTCGCTTACGATTTGCTCGAAGCGGATTCGGGAAATCTCGTTTCGCACCACGAATTCGAAGTGAACAAGTATCCGTTCATGGTCCATGCGGAAATCAATGCGCTCCACTATGCGCGCGGCAAGGTTCCGCCCGGTTCGAAGCTCTATGTCATCGGGTTTCCCTGTGAACGCTGCGCCCTGGAAATCGCGCTTTCGGGAGTCGCCGAGGTCTTTGTGACAAAGGACGACTACGACGCGAATTCGATGCTCAACAAAAGTCGGGATACGGCGTTCTACATGTTCGCCCAGGCGGGAATCATCGTCACGCTCTGCGGAAAGCGTCTGAAGCCCGTCATCTCGGCGGTGCAGAACGCCTGATTTTTTTTTACGGTCCACGAAAAAGGCTTCGCAAACGCGAAGCCTTTTTGTCTGAAACTTGGGGCTATTCGAACGGGACCAGTTCGACGCGGCGGTTCGCTTCGCGACCGGAACGGCTCTTGTTGTCCGCGACAGGACGGCTGGATCCGTAGCCGACCGCTCGGACGCGGGACTCGTCGACGCCTTTCTTGATAAAGTAGTCGGTGACGGTCCTCGCGCGTTTTTCGGAAAGCTGCTGGTTGTAGTCGGACGTTCCGACTTCGTCGGTGTGGCCCTGGACTTCGAGCTTTGCCTGCGGGTGTTGCTTCATGAGCTTGATGATGTCGTCGAGCGTTCCGTAGCTGCTCTTCACGAGCGTTGCGGAGTTGCGCTTGAAGCGGATTCCCTTGCGGAGTTCGCTCAGGTCTTCCTTCTTGTTCACGGGGCAGCCGACCGAGTCTATCTGGACGCCGGGGAGCGTGTTCGGGCACTGGTCGATTGCGTCCGGTACGCCGTCCTTGTCGGAATCGAGAATGCAGCCCGTGCTATCGACGACGGAATTGGCGGGCGTGTTGGGGCATTTGTCCTGGGAATCGGGGACGCCGTCCTTGTCCGAGTCGATGGGGCAGCCTGTGCTATCGACCGAAATGCCGCTCGGCGTGTTGGGGCACTTGTCGAGTCCGTTATAGACGCCGTCCTTGTCGGAATCTTCCGGGCATCCGGTGCTATCGACGACTGCGCCCTTTGGCGTGTTGGGGCACTTGTCCATTGCGTCCTGTACACCGTCTTCGTCCGAATCGAGGACCGCCGCGCAAACTTTCGCCGTGTCGATTTTCAGCGTGTCGTGGACAATGACCGTGTCGGGCTTGAACGGGCAGCCTGTGCTATCGACCGGGGTTCCCTTGGGCGTTCCGGCGCACTTGTCGAGGTAGTCCGGGATTCTGTCGCCGTCTTCGTCGGTCGGGCAGCCGTTCGCATCGACGGAAACGTCTTTCGGCGTATGCGGGCAAAGGTCCTTCGAATCTTCGACCCCGTCTCCGTCCTCGTCGTTTTTCGTGAACGGGTTTCCGCGCCAGGTGAGAAGGGCGGACATTCCGTAGTCGGCGGCTCCCGTCTTGTAGGAGACGACGTTTCCGTTCTGCTTCTTGTTCACCGTCATGAATTTTCTCGTCAGGTCGTCTTCGTCGATGAACGCGGTGATGCCGATGTCCGCGCCGACGGCGAGATCGACTCCGTGTCCGAGGTGGAACCGGACGCCCGGGGTGAGGCGCATCGGGTCGATAAGCGGATCGCGCCAGTTAAGAGTCTTTTCTACGCGGGTCTCGCCGGAAAATTCGAGGAAGAAGTCCATCGATTCGAGCGCGGTGAGGTTTAGGCCGGTTCCCCAGACGAGCGTGTTGGCGCCTTCGTGCAAGACTCCGACGAATCCCATGTTGTTGTTCCAGCGGAGCGGGATTCCGATTTTATTGAAGTCGAACGTGAGGAGGAGGGAGGCTTCGAGCGCCCAGTCGTCGGCCGTGTAGGCGTGCGAATAGCCGTAGGAATTGACATACCAGACGTGGCGCGGACGCATGCCGGTTGCGCGGTCTCCGGTGGGGAAGTAGATTTGTCCGAGGACGGCGACGCTTGTCACGTTTGTCGTGTCGAAGGGGAGGCGAAACTTTAGCCAGGTCTGCAGGTCTCCGATGCCGAAGCCTTGCATGTCGGTGCCTTTGACATCCGGGTTGATGTCGTCATAGTGGAGCGGGAGAATGACGCCTAGGTCGAGAAAGTCGAGAAGACCTATCGCGGCGTGGAAGTTCCCGTTAATCGAAGGCATGAGGCTGTTCACCATGACGGCGTCTCCACCGTTTACCTGGTAAATATACTGGTAGGCGGAGGGTTGCGCGTCGGCGATGCCTTCTGCCCCGATGCCGACAGAAATTCCCCATTGCCCGAGAGTCTTGGCGCTTTGCTGGTGGAGACCGTCCGCTCCGCCTTCAAGCCCGGTTTCCGCAAAGGCCATCCCCAGGGAGAGCCCCACGACGAATGTAAGCAGTTGCTTTTTATTCATTGGTTCCTCAAGTATTAAAAATGCAAATTCAGAAAGAATAATAACTATAATTTATGCGGATGTCTATGACGGATCTCACGAAAACAGAAATAAAGATCGCTTCCTGACGTTTCGCGTCTAGACTTTTGTCGCGAAGCGACCTGTTTCCGCCTGGCGGCGGAGGGTGCGTCTGCCTGTCGGCAGACAGGCCTGCCCGCAGCAGGCGGGCCTTCCCGGCGAGGGGCGTGTCAGAGCTTAGTCGGGAGAACTTAGAGCTTAGAAAAGCAGAGCGGGCAGGTCGCTTAGCGAATACTCCACTCTCCACTTTCCACTCTCCACTTTCAACAGGGATCAGTCCTTGACGCAACGGACGGAATAGGCGAAATCCTTGTTGCTTGTTTCCAAGTGCAGCTTCACACCGTAATAGTATAGGCGACTGACATATCCGATGGCTGTACTCTTCTCGTTCGCACTCCAGAAATCCGTCTTGACGTGGACGTTATGGAACGCTACGTCACTGTCGAGATATCCCGCCGGAAGAGCCCCGAAGCCGAATGCATCCGAGCCGTTGCCGTTGTCATGCCAGTCGCTTGTCGATTTCAGCGCGTAGCCGCTAGAATCGATGCCGCCTGTCGTATTTTCTCCCACATAATCGCGAAGCGTGTTCCATTCCGCCGTGTCGGGAAGGTGCCAGCCTTCGGGACAGGATGCCATCGCGTCGTCCCATGGGTAAAGACGTCCGTACTTGTCGCAAGAATCCGCGTCATCGTTGTAGCAATAGCTCGTTGCCGTCGATGCGTCATGGTTGTCAAAGTTCAGGTTTTCCGCCATCCAGGTCTGCGTTCCGATGACCACATAGCGGTAAAAGGTCGTGTCGCGAGCATCGCAAAACGTGATCGAAGGGTCATAGGCTTTTCCTCCGCACAGTTCGTGAGCCTCTTTTTCGTGGCAGAACTCCCTTGTCGGGTCGTAGGGCTTTTCGCCGCAGGAATAAGCGGAATCCTCGAAGCAATAGGCCTTGGCCGGATCGTAGGCCTTGCCAGCGCAGAACGCCTTGTAAAGCGTAATCGTATCCGCGCCGCAAACCTGTAAAACGGTTCCGTCGCCATGGTCGGTTATGATGCAGCTGTTTCCATCGGCTCCGTTCCTGATGACTCCGACGGAATCGCCCCCGCAGACGACCTTGTAGCCTGTCCCGTCAGAAAGGATTTCCACCGTACACGTCGTGCCGTTTTTTCCGGAGTCTCCCTTCTCGCCGTCCTCGCCATCCTTGCCGTCCGAACCGTTTTCTCCGTTCCTGATGACTCCGACGGAATCGCCCCCACAGACGATTCTGTAGCCCGAGCTGTCCTCGAGCGTTTCCGCTGTGCAAGACTTGCCGTCGGACGCCTTTTGATCAAGAGAAACCCATCCCGAATCCGTGCACACGTAGGCGGCTTTTTCGTTCGAAGCATAGACTGTCTTTTCGAGGGTAGAGGAATCGCACTTGCCGAGCGAATCCGCCGACGCGACAATTTCCATGCTGGAAGTTTCGTTCGTTACGTTCGTGACCTTGGTGACGTCGTCCCCGCATGCCGAAAGGAGAACGCTTCCTGCAACTGCCGACAGGGAAATGACGAATTGCTTTTTCATATAATTCCACGCGAAAAGGACGACTGTTTGTTTTTGTTTACAATGATAGAAAAAAGAAGAAAATGGAAAAGGCTAGCAAAATTTTCAAAAATCTTGGATGTGTCTTTTGTCACGCCTTTTTAGAGCTTAGTGAGCAGAGCTTGGAGCTTATCAGAGCTTAGTTGAGAGAACTTAGAGCTTAGAGACGTAGAGCGGGCAGGTCGCTTAGCGAACACTCCACTCTCCACTTTCCACACTCCACTCTCAAATCGAGCTAGTCCTTGACGCAGCGAACCGAAAGTGCGTCGGACTTGGTGCTATTTTCCATGCCCAGGCCTGCGGTGTTGTCGTTGTCGAGGTCTCGGCTGGTGGCGAAGTATTTGCCGGACTCCGTAGAGCTCCAGAAGTGTGCCGCTTCGAGAACCTCCCAAAATGCCCCGCTGGTCCCGTTGTTTACGCGGATGCCCGCCGGGAGAACCCCGAAGCCGAAAGAGTTCATGCCGTTGCTGCTATTCCAGCCGCTTGTCGATTTCAGCGCGTAGCCGACTCCGTTAGAGGAGTGATTGCTGACGTAGGTTTCGAGCGTGTTCCATTCGTCATTGCTCGGCAGGTGCCAGCCTTCGGGACACACGCCACGGACAATCTTGGGAGTGATGCACGTTGTGTCGTAGCCGCAATCCATGCCGGTTCCGTAGAATTGGGCGGCGGAATCCATCGCCGCGGCCCACGTGTAAAGGCGTCCGTACTTGGCGCAGGAATCCGCACTGTTCTTGTAGCAGAAACTGTTCGAATCCAGGTTTTCCAGCTTCGGATAGGCGATGTTCAGGTTCTCTGCCATCCAGGTCTGTTCGCCGATCACGACATAGCTATAAATTTTTGCATCGCGAGAGTCGCAAAATCTTTTCGAAGGGTCATAAGGCTTTTCGTCGCAGGAATAAAGAGCCTTCTCGTAGCAAAATGCCTTTTGGGGCTCGTAAGCCGTTTCTCCGCAGAGAGCCTTGTAGAAAATGACCGTATCTTTGCCGCAGATATGCAAAACGGTTCCGTCGCCGTTGTCTTCGAGCGAGCAGCCGACTCCATCGAGTCCGTTCTTGAAGACGCCAACCGAATCCCCGCCGCAAACGATCTTGTAGATATCTCCATCGGAAAGAGGTTCCAGCAAGCACGATTCGCCATTTTCTCCATCCTTTCCATCGGCGCCGTCCTTTCCGTTCGCTCCGTTTTGGCCGCTTGCGATGACGCCTACCGAGTCTTCTCCGCAGACGATCTTGTAGCCCGAACTGTCGGAGAGAAGTTTTGCCGTGCAAGAAGTTCCGTCGAGACCGTCCTTTCCATCCTTGCCGTCGGACACCTTTGGAGCGATCGAAACCCAGCCCGAATCTGCGCACACGTAGGCGACGCTTTCATCCGAAGCAAAGACGGTCTTGCCGAGGGTAGAGGAATCGCACTTGCCGAGCGAATCCGCCGACGCGACAATTTCCATGCCGGAAACTTCGTTCGTAACTTTTGTGACATCGTCGCCGCATGCCGAAAGGAGAACGCTTCCTGCAACTGCCGACAGGGATATGACGAATTGCTTTTTCATATAATTCCTCGTGAAAAGGACGGCTGTTTATTTTTGTTTACAATGATAGAAAAAAAACGAAAAAAGAGAAAGGTCGGCAAAAATGCCAAAAAGATTATATGTGTCTTTTATCACGCTTGTTCGGGTGTCAGAGCTTAGTTTGGAGAACTTAGAGCTTAGAATTGCGGAGCGATCCGCTTTACGTTTGAACCTGGACATTTGCGAAACTCAGATCTAAGCTCTAAGCTCTAGGCTCTGACCGCGCTCCAGGATGATCGCTAGAAATAAAAGTTCGCTCGGAGTCCCACTCTTCACTCTCCACACTTACCACTTCGCTCTCCACGCCAAATTCAGCTCGGGCATACTCGCCGTAGCGAAACAATTCTATCTTGCGGATATGTTTCGAATTTTCTTTTCCATGCTGTTCTTCGCCTTCTTTCTTGTCGGCGAGACCCTGGCAAGTCCACTCGAGTTTTTTTCGAAAGACAGGTTCTCTTCTTCTGCGATTTTTTCGAAGCTCGATTCGATAGGCGGGGGCGGAACATGGATGGAATGGGACATGGATGCGGTTCTTGATCCGGAAATTTCGAAGATCGTGGTGGAGAAGAATGGAAAGTTTTCCCCGGATTTAGAACACGGGTGGCTTTTGAAAAATCCGGACGGATCGGCTAGATTTGCCGTTCTTCGAAAAAAAGGCTCGGGCGAATCGCTTGCGTTCTACGAGATTCCTCGTTTTTCCGAGAAAAAGGTTCCGCTCGAAATCCGCGAACCTCTTGAGCCGCGGAAGGTCTTTCGCGATTACCGCGAAACGCTTTTCGGGCACTTTGTGCATCTGGACGATACGAATCTGCAAGTCGTCGTCCGCGAGGGAGAAATCCAGTTTTCGTATTTGAACCCTGACCGCGAAGCGCTCGTTCCGGTACCTTTCTTTGAACGCTTGCCCGAATCCCGGAAACGGGCGGAAATTCAGGTGAGACGAGATTTTTACGCCTACGAGTATGCCTTGATGGTCCAGTCCCTTGTGGCGAGTACCCGTGGACTTTTCAATTGGCAGATTTGGCACTGGCTTTCCCGCGAACTGACATCGGATTCGATGATTCGCGATGAGGAAATCGCCGCGGTTCTCGCTTCGCCGGAACAGGGAAAGTTTGTACGGATCTTTTTCAGGAACCTGCCTCGCGGATATTCCGTGGAAATGCTTTCGAACGCGCACGGAGCGTTTATCCTGAACATCCGGAGAAAATAGGCTGGCTTCGACATGCCCAAGCGTACCGGCATTGCGGACTTGCCCTTGCACACGGGAACGGTTCCTAGGTGGCTCGCTGACCGGATGCGCGATCTGGGACGCCTGATCGTCGAGGCGATTGTCGAAAACTATGGGAAAAGGGAGTTTCTCGTCCGTCTGAGCGACCCGCTGTGGTTCCAGTCCTTTGGCGCGGTCCTGGGAATGGACTGGCATTCCTCGGGTATCACCACGAGCGTCATGTTCGCGTTGAAGCGCGGCATTTCTCCGCTTTCGCGGGAACTTGGAATCTATGTATGCGGAGGACGCGGAAAGTTTTCCCGGGAGACGCCGAACGAGCTCTTGCAAATCGCGGACAGGACAGGGCTTGACGGGAATTTTCTCTTGCGGGCGAGCAGGCTTTGCGCGAAGGTCGATAATGCCGCCATCCAGGACGGTTTTCAGCTATACCAGCACAACTTCGTCTTGACGGACGACGGAGACTGGACGGTCGTGCAGCAGGGAATGAATCCGAAAGTCCGCGCGGCGCGTCGCTACCACTGGAGTTCGCTTCGTCTTCGCTCCTTTGTGGAAGAACCGCACACGGCAATCGTCGGAGAAAACCAGGGAAGCATCCTGAATCTCACGGATAGGACGGCAGGAAAGACCCGCGAATCGGTCCTTGCGCTTTCCCATGAAGAACCGTTTCGCGTCATGCGGGAAATTTCGTCCATGGTGAAACCGAAGACGTCGATTGTCGTACCGGAGCAGACCGACCTGTTCGAAAGATCGCCGGAACCGATTCTTTTCTGTTCGGGTCGCGATTGCAGGATGCCCGCGCGTCACGAAGTTCGCGCGGAAGATGTCGATCTGAAGCGTCTTGGAAGCGTCCTCGCTACCGCCTACGAATCCGCGCCTTCGAATTTTGAAAACCTGCTGCTCACTCCCGGCCTAGGCCCGCGGACCCTGCAGTCTCTTGCGCTTGTGAGCGAGGTCATCAACGGGACGCCGTCGCGCTTTACGGACCCGGCGCGCTACTCCTTTGCGCACGGGGGAAAGGACGGTCACCCTTTTCCCGTTCCGTGCAAGATCTATGACGAATCGATTCGTGTCCTCGACGATGCCATCCAGAAATCGAAGCTCGGGATTTCGGAGAAAATGCGTTCTCTTTCCCGCTTGCACCAGGTTCGGCTAGAAGTCGAGCGGAACTGTTCGCCGCTTGCGGATTTCGAGAAGACGCTCGAACACGAAAGGCGCCATTCCGCGGAATGGGGTGGCCGCACTGTTGGGGGATAAGGCGAGAGCCTCTCCGTTTTCGAAGAGGCTCTCGAATGGGGACGCCTGTAAGCCGGGTTCTGTGCCGAAGAGAATCGGCGATGACCATCTATCTGTGCGCGCCATTGCTGGCGGCATCGAGCGACCTACCCGAACTCCTGCCGGACAGGCGGCCCGGGCGCTTTCGAAAAGCGCGGAGTTCTGCTTGGTCTTGCACCGGATGGGGCTTGCCGTGCCGATTCTGTCGCCAGAATCGCGGTGAGCTCTTGCCTCGCCATTTCACCCTTACCCGTCTTTTGGCGGGCGGTATCTTTCTGCTGCGCTATCCGTCGCATTGCTGCGCCTGGACGTTATCCAGCATCCTGCCTTGCGGTGCCCGGACTTTCCTCCCTCGCTTGCGCGAAGGCGGCCATCCGGCGTTCCCGTGGAAAAGTTAGCAAGAATTTGGTATATTCGTAAAGGCCTCGCTAGACTTTTGCGGATTTTGGGCTTGTATCGACAAAGGAGTTTCCCATGAAAAATCGCATCCTGTTCGTGCTTGCGAACGGTTTCGAAGAGACGGAATGCGTTGTTCCGTTCGACATTCTTTCTCGCGGCGGCGTGCAGGTCACGTTTGCGAGCGTTCACGACGACGTGTCCGTGGAAGGCGCGCACGGTTTGACGCTTGCGGCGGACATTCTCCTTTCCCAGGCGGAACTTTCCGAATTTGACGGAGTATTTCTTCCGGGCGGGAGCCGTGGCGTGGAAAACCTCATGGCGTCCGAGCGCGTCCTCGAACTGGTCAGGAATTTTTACGGTGCGGGAAAATGGGTCCTTTCGATTTGCGCGGGTCCGCTTGTCCTTGCGCGGGCGGGAATCCTCGGCGACAAAAGCGTCACCAGCTATCCTTCGACAAAGGCGGACCTGCTTTCTTGTTGCGGGAGCTATCGGGAAGACCGCGTCGTTGTCCATGGAAAGCTCGTGACAAGTCGCGGACCGGGAACCGCGGAGGAATTCGGGCTTGCCGTCCTGGAAGCTCTCGAGGGGAAGGAAGAAGCGGAGCGCGTTCGGGAAGGAATGCTCGCCCGTCTCCCGTAAAGCCTCGGCAACTTTATTAAATTTTGCGTACTATGCCCGATGTCTTTCTTTACGATACGACTTTGCGCGACGGAAACCAGGATCGCAAGATATCGCTTTCCCTGGCGGACAAGCTGCAAATCGCGAAACTTCTGGATTCCTTTGGCTTTGACTACATCGAAGGCGGCTGGCCGAACCCTTCGAATCCGACGGACGTGGAGTTCTTTCGCCGAATCGCCGAAATGCGGCTTTCCCATGCGAAAATTTGCGCCTTTGGCAGTACGCGCCGCCCGAAGATTCTCGCGGAAAACGATCCGCTGTTGAAGGCGCTGGTCGAGAGCGGGGCTCCCGTCAAGACGATTTTCGGAAAAAGCTGGGACTTGCACGTGACGGACGTCATCCGGACGACGCTCGAAGAAAACCTGGACATGATAGAATCTTCCGTCCGCTTTCTCAAGGAATCGTCCGAAGAGGTCATTTACGACGCGGAGCATTTCTTCGACGGCTA
The DNA here is from genome assembly GCA_963629575.1 of Candidatus Methanomethylophilaceae archaeon. Classification (GTDB taxonomy): domain Bacteria; phylum Fibrobacterota; class Fibrobacteria; order Fibrobacterales; family Fibrobacteraceae; genus Hallerella. Next base: position 15,956 of record CAVGIM010000026.1, on the reverse strand, counting down.
CAAGGCAAGTCCGGACTATGCGATAGAGACGCTCAAGTCGGCGGCCCTGGGCGGTGCGGACTTTATCGTTCTCTGCGACACGAACGGCGGAACGATGCCGTGGGAACTCGAAGAGATCCTTCGGGCGGTTCTCTCGAAAATCCAGGTTCCGCTCGGCATCCACGCCCACAATGACAGCGGTGTCGCCGTGGCGAATTCGCTTGTCGCGGTCAGCGCGGGCTTTTCGATGGTCCAGGGAGTCCTAAACGGTTACGGGGAAAGGTGCGGCAACGCGGATCTGACGACGATTGTCGCGGATCTGGTGTTCAAGATGCAAAGAAAAATCTCCTGTGCGGACAACATCAAGGACTTGCGCAGGGTGAGCCTTTCCCTGGATCAGATTGTAAACATCCCGAGCGACATCAAGGCGCCCTACGTCGGGGATGCGGCTTTTGCCCACAAGGGCGGTGCGCATATCGACGGCGTGATGAAGGTCTCTCGCAGCTTCGAGCATATCGATCCCCATGCCGTGGGAAACAATCGGGTCTTTGTGGCAAGCGACCAGGCGGGCGGTTCCCTTGTCGTGGAAAAGATCAGGGAACTTCTCCATGTCGATATAGACAAGAAGGATCCGAAGGTGCAGGAGCTTTTGCGTCGGATCAAGGAATGCGAAAACGCGGGCTGGCACTTCGACAGTGCCGAAGCGAGCTTCGAAATGCTTGTCTATCGTTCGCTGGGAGTCTTTACGCTGCCGTTCCGGGTGGAAAACTACCGCGTCATCGAGGACCGTACGGAACAGGGGGCTAGCGTTTCGCAAGCATCCGTCAAGCTGCATGTCGGGGACAATCTCAGCCACCAGGTTGCCGAAGGCGACGGACCGGTAAACGCTCTCGACGCGGCTCTCCGCAAGGCGCTGCTGCCTTACTACCCCTACATGAAGAATGTCCGGCTGGACGATTTCAAGGTCCGGGTGCTCGGGTCGAATGTCGGGTCGGATGCCCATGTCCGCGTCTGGACCACGTTTGGCGACGAGCGGGATTCCTGGCATGTCGCAGGCGTTTCCACAAACATCATCGAAGCGTCCTGGCTTGCGCTTGTCGATGGACTTTCGTACAAAATTTACAAGGAATCCTTGAAACAAGGAGAAAACTAGTCGCATGAAGATTCTCAAGGTCAATCAGAGTTCAAAGGAAGTCGATCGCATCTGTGCGCGCGGTGTCGCTCCGACGGAAGAAATTTACGCGAAGGTCCGGAATATCATGGAAAATGTTCGCAAGGGCGGACTTTCCAAGGCGGTGGAATATGCGCAAAAGTTCGACGGTCTCAAGGGACGCGAACTGCGAATTGACGACAAGGTGCTGAAAAAGCAGGCCAAGATGGTGAGCCCGACTTTGGCGAAAGCGTTGCGCTCCGCGATTCGGAACGCGATACGCTTTCATCGTCACGAACTGCATTCCATCGGCAGTTTCGCGTTCAAGGGAAAGGATGGCGAAATCATGGGACAGCGCGTGCGTCCAATGCGTCGCGTCGGGCTTTATGTTCCGGGGGGAGCGGCGGTCTATCCGAGTACGGTCATCATGAACGCGGTACCGGCCATTGTCGCGGGAGTCGAGCAAATCGTGGTGACGACTCCGGCAAAGGACGGAATCGATCCGTCGGTCGCCTTTGTTCTTTTGGAACTGGGCATCAAGGAAGTCTATCATATCGGCGGGGCGCAGGCGATTGCTCTCCTCGCCTACGGTTCAAAGGAAATCGAGCCTGTCGACAAGATCGTGGGACCGGGAAACGTCTATGCGGCGATCGCCAAGCGGGAAGTTTTCGGAAAGGTCGATATCGACATGATTGCCGGGCCGTCGGAAATTCTCGTGCTCGCGGATTCGTCGTCTAGTCCCCGCTATGTCGCGGTCGATCTCTTGAGCCAGGCGGAGCACGGTTCCGGCTACGAAGCTTCCATCTGCATTACCGACAGCATGGACACGGCGAAACGGATATCGAAGGCGGTAGATGAACTGGTCGAAGCTTCCCCGAAGCGCGAACTGCTCGAAAAGGTGCTGGAAAATTTCGGGCGGATTCTGGTTGTCGATAACTGGGATGTCGGAGTCGCGGTCGCGAACCGAATCGCACCGGAACATCTGGAAGTGCAGACCTCCGACGCGGAAGCGCTTTCGCACCGGATTGTCAATGCCGGCGCCATTTTCATCGGCCCCTGGTCGAGCGAACCTGTCGGTGACTATTTTGCCGGACCGGACCATGTTCTGCCGACAAACGGGACGGCGCGCTTTTCGAGCCCGCTCGGCGTCTATGACTTTGCGAAACGGACAAGCATCATCAACTATACGGAAAGGGCAATCTCCAAGCAGGCTAAAATGATTGCGGAAATTGCGGAAACGGAAGGCTTCTGCCATCACGCCCAGGCGGTTCTTGTGCGCTTGGAAGAAGAATAGCGCCGGCCTTGGCTTTTTTGAAAAAGACTCCGATGGATACGGAGCCTTTTTTTTTGCGCGTAAATTATTCGGAAAAGTCTTTTCGGTAATTTGTTCGGATTGCGTAGGCGAGGACGGCGAACGCTCCGGCGACGTTCATGCTCGCCTTTCGACCGGCCATGGGAATTTCGACCTTGAGCGTACAGGCTTTCAAAAGCTCCGGGGCGATTCCCAGTTCCTCGTTGCCGAGTACGATCAGGGATTTTTCCGGCCATTTGACCCGGTCTATCGGGGTGGAACCTTCGCCCGTTTCCAGCGCGAGAATCGCATAGCCTTTTTGCCGATGCGCTTCGATGCAGTCGAACGGGTTTTCCCATCGCTTGGCAGGAACCCATTTTTCGGTTCCGCGGGCTGCGCTTTTCAGCATGGCATGATCGGTGCCCGGCGTGTAGCCCGAAAGATGTACCGCTTCGAGGCCAAAGCAGTCCGTTGCGCGAAAGAGGGAACCCACGTTGAACGCGCTCCGCAGGTTGTGGGCAAGAACGGCGTAGGGAAGCGGTTCTTCGACGGCTTCCGTCCTGTCGCCCGGTTCGCTTTCCAGATAGACGTCCCGTTCAAAGCCTAGACCCGCCTCGGTGCGAAAGTCCCGATAGAGTTCGATAAGCTCTGACTGGTTCTTTCCGGCGAGACGCTTGCTTTCGGGAAAATGCGACCACTCCGCATAACGTTCGTATTCGCTACGGATTTGCGCCGTGTCGTTTCCGAGTCGCAAGACGAGAATCCGCAGAAGCTCGGCAAGGCGCTTTGCCTTTGTCTGCGGGGCAAGGGAGAGAAATTTGCGTTCGGAATACATCGAAGAATCCTAGTGGATCCTTGCACCGTCCTCGACGTCGCAGGTGACCGCCCTGCCGGAAACCTCGAGTACGCTTTTTTTCCAGACGACCGCCTTTTCACGGGCTTCGAGCGAAACCTTTTCGAAATCCTTGAGCTTGAGAATTCGACCGTCCGTCGAAGGCGTGATTCCATGGAATGCGGCGCGGTCTCCGGGTTTTGCACCTTCGGGCGGCGCGAGAAGCCTGCAGACGTGTTCTTCTTCGGTGTCGCCGGCAAAAAGCATTCCGTTGCTCATGATGCCGCGGAGCGGAGCCGGTTTCAGGTTCGCAAAGAGAAGGATCATCCGGTCTTTCAGTTCTTCGGGCGTGTAGCTGCTCTTGAGTCCGGAACAGATGGTACGCGGTTCGGATTCGCCGGCATCCACTTTGAGGACATAGAGCGATGTCGCATCGGGATGGTCGCTTACTTCGAGAATCCTTGCGACGCGAATGTCCATTTCGGCGGGAACGTCTTCTGCCGCAAGAGGCTTGTTCTGTTTCGGCTTGGTGGCGGCTTCCGGTTTTTGGGTCTCTTCGACAATTCGCGGAAATAGCGCCGATCCTTCGCCGAACTTTTCGCCTCCTTGGAACTTTCCCCAGGCGAGGTCGCGGACCCCTTCGATAGACGTTCCGAGCATCGCGAGACCTTCGCGGCTTTTCGTCGGAATGACCGGAGAGAGGAAGCTGAGCGCGATGCGGACCGCTTCTGCGGAAACGAAGAGGACTGTGGCGAGTTCCTCTTTTTTCGAAGTGTCCTTGGCGAGTTTCCAGGGGGCTTTCTGCTCCAGGTAACGGTTTACCGCGCGGACGAGCGATAGTATTTCTTCGACGGCCTGCGAGAGCTTGACGTTTTCGAGAAGTTCGGGAACCGTTTCCGCTAACTTGTTCGCAATTTCCAGCACGCAGTTTTCTTCGGCGGCAAACGTTCCGGGCTTCGGGAGAGTTCCTTCGAAGTTCGAAAGGACCAGGCGGTGTACGCGGTTCACGACGTTTCCGAGATCGTTCGCGAGATCGCTGTTGATTCGGCGCACGAACCCTTCGTGGGTAAAGCTCGCGTCCTGTCCGACGACCATGTCGCGGGCGAGGTAGTAGCGGAACGCATCGACGCCGTATTTTTCCATGTATTCCATCGGGTTTACGACGTTTCCGGTCGTCTTGCTCATCTTGTCGTTTCCGACTAGCCACCAGCCGTGGGCGAGAATGTGCCTTGGCAGCGGAAATCCCAGGGCAAAGAGCATCGTCGGCCAATAGACGCTGTGAGTCGTGATGATGTCCTTTCCGACCAGGTGGTAGGTCGCGGGCCAGATTGTTTCGCCGTCCGGGAAGTTCCTCTTCGGAACGAGATTTCCCTTTTCGTCGATTTTCATCACCGCGCTAACGTAGTTCAGCAGGGCGTCGAACCAGACGTATGTTACGTAGTCTTCGTCAAAGGGCAGGGGTATTCCCCAGCTGAGGCGCGCCTTGGGCCGGCTGATGCACAGATCGTTCAGCGGCTGCTTCAGGAATCCGCGGATTTCGTTCCATCGGTAGTCCGGGACAATCCAGTCCCTGTGAGTTTCCAGGTATTCGATGAGTCGTTCCTGGTATTTTCCCATCTTGAAGAAGTAGTTCTTTTCCTTGATCCAATCGACCGGGCGGTGGCTGATGGGGTCGCATCCGTTTTCGTCGAGTTCGTCCTGCGTAAAGAACCGCTCTTCGCCGACGGAATACCAGCCTTCGTATTCTTTGGAATAGATTTCTCCCTTGTCCCAGAGCATTTGCAGGCAGTCGCTCACGAATTTCTTGTGGTCGGCATCGGTCGTGCGGATAAAGTAATCGTAACCGATGTCCATTTTTTTCCAGAGATTCTTGAAGCGCAGATTGTATTCGTCGACATGCTCCTGCGGGGAGACTCCGCGCTTTTCGGCGGCGCGCTGGACCTTTTGCCCGTGTTCGTCGGTGCCGGTGAGGAAGAATGTCTGGTAGCCGAGCAACTTGTGGAATCGCGTAAGGATGTCGGCGAGAACGGTCGTATAGGAATGCCCGATATGCGGGGCGTCATTGACGTAATAGATCGGGGTGGTTACATAAAAATTTTTCATGATTCAAAAATAGAAAATGGATGAATTGTTTACAATGCGAAAAGAATCCAGAGCTTAGTTAGCAGAGCTTAGAGCTTAGAGTCGCAGAGCGATCCGCTTTACGTTTGAACCTGGACATTTGCGAAACTCAGATCTAAGCTCTCAGTTCTAAGCTCTGATATCCACCCCCAGGGCCACGCTTTTTTTTAGAGGTTTGTTTACCGTCATTCTGGAGGGGCTAAAAGCCCCGATAGAATCCAGACGGATGACTGTTTACTGTGCAAGGCTTTGCAGATCGCTTAGCGAGCACTCCTCTCTTCACTCTCCACTCTTAACACCGCTCCGGCTTTTACTCGTGATAGAGCTTTGCCGTCTGGTATTTGGGCGTGGTCGTGAGGTTTACCCGCAGGCGGCGGAACACATCGACATCGACCTGGGCGAGAATGACGCTTGCGTGGACTTCGGCGTGTTTCAGTTCCGGGAGCTTTTCGAGTGCGCGCCTTGCGTTTTCGTCGGAGAGCGCGCAGACGGAAAGGGCGACTAGCACCTCGTCCGTGTGGAGCCTCGGATTCTTGTGTCCGAGCTGCCTTGTCTTGAGGTTCTGTATCGGCTCGATGACGGTGGGCGAAAGCAGTTGCATTTCGTCGGGGAGCTTTGCCAGGTGCTTTAGCGCATTGAGAAGCATCGACGAGCACGCTCCGAGGAGGGATGTCGTCTTGCCGGTGACAATCGCTCCGTCGGAAAGCTCGATGGCGACAGCGGGACCGCCCGTTTCGAGCGCTTTTCTTTCGGCGACGACCGCAACCTTTCTGTCTTCGGGTTTGACGTGCGCCTGCTCCATGACAAGCTTCAGCTTATAGACCTGGTCCTTTTCGGCGTGTCCCTTTCGAACCTGGCAGAGCGCGTTGTAGTAGCGTCGGATGATTTCTGCGTTGGCGGCTTCTTTAACCGCTTCGTCGTCGATGATGCAGTTGCCCGCCATGTTCACGCCCATGTCCGTCGGGGACTTGTAGGGGGAGTTTCCCATGATGCGGTGGAAAATCGCGTTCAGGACGGGGAATATTTCCACGTCGCGATTGTAGTTCACGGTCGTCTTCCCGTAGGCTTCCAGATGGAACGGGTCGATCATGTTTACGTCGTTCAGGTCGGCAGTGGCGGCTTCGTAGGCGAGGTTCACCGGGTGCTTGAGCGGAATGTTCCAGATGGGAAAAGTTTCGAACTTGGCGTAGCCCGCCTTGACACCGTGCTTGTTTTCGTGGTAGAGCTGCGAAAGGCAGACCGCCATCTTTCCGCTGCCGGGACCGGGTGCCGTCACCACGACCAGTTCGCGGGATGTTTGCACGAATTCATTCTTGCCGTAGCCGTCGTCGCTCACGATGAGCGGAATGTCCGAGGGATATCCGGCGATGGGGTAGTGCCGGTAAACCTTCAACCCCAGATCTTCGAGCTTTTTCTGGTAGGCGATTGCGCTCGCCTGGTTTTCGAAGCGGGTCAGCACGACGCTGCTCACGTAAAGGCCGTAGTCGCGGAACGCGTCGATGAGCCGCAAGACGTCCATGTCGTAGGTGATGCCGAGATCGCCACGGACCTTGTTTTTCTCGATATCGCCCGCGTGGATGGCGATGATGATTTCCGCCTTGTCCTTTAGCTTTTCGAGCATCCGGATTTTGCTGTCGGGAGCGAACCCCGGGAGGACGCGGGACGCGTGGAAGTCGTCGAAGAGTTTTCCGCCGAATTCCATGTAGAGCTTTCCGCCGAACTTGGCGATTCGTTCCGCAATTCTTTCGGATTGCATCTTGAGATAGGCGTCGTTGTCAAAACCGATTCTGTACATAGGCGAAAATCCTTGATTTGGGCACAAATATAGTTTTTGAAGAAAAATTCTGCGAGCTTTGGGATGCGCATCGTTTTTTGCCTGGAGTTTTTCAACGGGAAATAAACAAAGAGATTTCCCAATACGCTTTCATGTCATTCCCGTGCGATGACGCGGGGATCCGCTTTTGGAGGTAGGAAATAGTCGCTTTGGTATTGGGTCGTTGGATGGGGAAATTAATAGGATTTGCTGTCTGAAAAAAACCAAGAAGAAATCGAGATGCTTGACGATGAGAATTCACGATTATTATAGTTTATGCGTTCTGTTTTCAAAGTACAATGATCTGGGCGGAATTTAAAAGCTTTGTCTTGGAAGAAGAATGTCTTGGGATGGTGGTTTGTCGTTAGTTTGTAAATTAGTCCTCACTCCAGAAACAGTTGCAGCACCCGGTTCGGGAAGAGCTTCTTCAGTTCCGCGTCGAGGCGTTTTTTCGTTTCCCGGTAGCGGGAAATGTCAAAGGCGGAATCTTCTTTCGGGGAGATGGTCACGTCGATTTCGTAGCTTGAACCCACGTGGAAGAGCAGCACGCGGATAAGCTTGAAAGAGGGATCAAGGTTCGCCTGTACGACTTTTTCCGTGCGGTTCCTGAGCGGTGCGTTCTGCGTCGTGCGACCGATCAGCGAAAAGAAGGAATGCGAAACGACCCGGATGGGCGACGGCAAGAGAAAGAGCGAAATGACGATGACGATCATCGAATCGCCGATGTAATTGAGAAACGAAAGCTTCGAATCCTTTGGGACAATCGCCATGAGAATCAGCGCAATTCCCGTTCCGATGGTCACGAAGGTGTCCATGTAGGCGGCGACGGTTTCGGACTTGAGAATGGGACTTTCTCCGTCCGTCTTTTTAAGCTGCGCACGGTAGTAGATCCAGACGCCCCCGCAGGCAAAGACCATGCCGACCGTGTAGATGAAAAGCGGAACGATTTTTAGCGGTTCCGCGTTCCCGCTTCCTTTGCGGACAAATTCCGCGATGTTACCCGCTCCTTCGAAAATCGCATAGACGGTAATCGCGATGAGCAGAATCCCCTGCAGCATCGCATAGACGTTTTCCACGCTGTAGATGCCGAACGGGTATTCTTCGCTTGTCGTGTCCCGCTTTCGGGTAATTCGGAGCGCGACGATGAAGCTTATCGCGGAAATCGCGCAGAGGCTTCCGTCAAGCGCTAGCGCATAGGAGCTCGCAAAGTAGTAGCCTACCCAGCCGCAGATTCCCATCAGGATGTTTATCCAGATGCCGACCCGGAGAGTTTGCATTTCGATTTTCTTGTAATCGGAGCCTTGCGCCTTTTGCAGCACGAGCCGCGGAAAACGCCGACCTGTCTTGTTCTGCGCCATGTGGGGAATATAGGAATTTCAGAGCGCTTGGCCGAGAGTGGAATGTCGCGAGTGAAGTGTGGTGAGTGAAGAGTGGGACTCCAAGCGAACTTTTACTTCTAGCGGTCATCCTGGAGCGCGGTCAGAGCCTAGAGCTTGGAGCTTAGATCTGAGTTTCGCGGACGTCTAGATCCAAATGTAAAGCGATCCGCTCTGCTTTTCTAAGCTCTAAGTTCTCCGAACTAAGCTCTGTTCTTCTTTTCCCGATGGAGGCTTGCGAGATTTTCGAAATACTGGATAAAGCTCAGCGCGCCGACGGCGAGAAATCCAATCGCGTAAAGGGCGAGGAACGGACCGATGATGAATTTTTGCGCACCGATGTAGGCGAGAAGTCCGACAACGCAGTAGATGCCGACCCCGACTTCGACAAAGGCGAGAAACGGAAATTTCTGGGCAAAGTGGGAATGCTTCTTGCCGCCGGTCTTGGGCGTGCGGACAAAGGATCCCTGCTTGCCAAAGACCGCGGAGAACCAGGCGCGCGTATTGCTGACCGCGATGCCTACGCCCATTGCCATGAGGACAGGGAGCGAGAGCATTCGCGTTTTCCATCCGGTATATCCGGAGCACCGTTGCGCGACAAAGTAGAGAGTCGATGGCGCTATCGCGGCGAGGAAGATAAAGCAGAAGGCAACGGTAAAGAGCCATGTCGGGAGATTTGTCACCGGTTCGTACCAGGCGAGCAGCGGATAGGCGCAAAGCGCCGTAAAGAGCATGCACGGATGAATCGAGTAGTGCGTCGTGTGCAGAAACGCGCCGAGCTTGACGCGGAACGGAACTTTCGCCTTGAACACGAGCGGCAGGTCCTTCATCGCGGTCTGGATGGAGCCTTTCGCCCAGCGGAACTGCTGGGCCTTGAACGCGTTGATGTCGTCCGGGAGTTCCGCGGGAACGATGACGTCGAACACGAATTTCATCTTCCAGCCGGCGAGCTGGCTTCGGTAGGAAAGGTCCATGTCTTCGGTGAGGGTGTCGCCTTCCCAGCCTCCCGCGTCGAGAATCGCCTGTTTGCGCCATACGCCGGCGGTTCCGTTGAAGTTCATGAAAAGGTTTCCCCAGCTTCGGGCGGACTGCTCCACGACAAAATGCCCATCGATACCGATGGACTGGGCGAGCGTCAGACCCGATTCCGCACGGTTCAGGTGTCCCCAGCGCCCCTGTACGAGACCGATCTTCGAATCCATCACCATATACGGGACCGTCTTGAGCAGGAAATCCTTCTTGGGGACGAAATCCGCATCGAAAATCGCGAGAAATTCTCCCTTGGCGACTTCCATGCCTGCCTTGAGCGCTCCCGCCTTGAAATCTGCGCGGTTCGTTCTGTGGATGAGCTTGATGTCGTAGCCTTCCGCCTGCTTTTCCTCGACCTTGCGCCTGGTGACTTCGTAGCAGTCGTCCGTGGAATCGTCGAGAACCTGGATTTCGTGTTTCTCCTTCGGGTAGTCGATGGCGCATACCGCGTCGATCAGGCGTTCCACGCAGTTCGCTTCGTTGAAGACGGGGAGCTGTGTCGTGACCATGGGAAGCTCGTCCATCTTGTGGTCGCGGTAATATTGCAGCAGGTTCTTTCTATCGGCAAGGCGCACGCGGCGACTGTTCTTTAGAAAAAGATAGATGCTCCAGTAACAGTTGAATCCATAGACGACAAGACCGATTCCGGCGATGACGTAAACGACAAAAAGAATATCTAGAAGATATTGAGCCATGTTAAACCTTTGCATTTTAAATGCTTGGCGGCAAATATAGAAATGCTATGGGGATATTGCTATATTCCGATTGATTTTGTAATGATTTATGGCTGAGAAAGATTTGACCCCGACCCCTTTGGAACGCTGGTATGCGGCAAACAGGAACGATCCGGACATCGACGAGTCGCTTCGGCTTTTGCTCGGGCACGCTCTCGTTGGCATTTTTCGCCGCTGTTTTCCCGATTTATCCGTCTTTTCTCCGGAAAAGGCGATTTCTCTTGTCGATAGGCTCCCGCGGAAGGCGTTTCCCGAAGGAATGGGGGACTGGATAGCCGCGCCCGGCAGCCATGCTTCCGAAATTCTTGCGTTCTCCGAAGCGTCTCCGCGGTATGCCTTGCCTCCGGACATCGACAAAGGCGAACTTTCGATGGGCGTTGTCGATTTGCGCGGGGTGCGCTGTCCTCTCGGGTCGGTTCGGGCGCGGCTTGCCATGCGCGGGCTCGAAGATGCCGAGGAAATATCTTTCCTTGTCGATGACGGCGAACCGATCGAAAACGTGCCGCGGGCCCTGGTGGAAGCGGGGAACCAGGTGCTCTTTCGCAGAAAAAAGTCGGATTATTGGGAAATTCGGGTACGCAAACGCGAAACAACAAAGTAGTTTATCGTTATGACTCACAGGATTCAGGTCATCGGAGACGAACTGATGGGTGTCGACGGTGAAGCGGCGACGCTGTTTTCCGAGCTTCTCCTTTGTGAAAATCCGTCTCGACCGTTGCAGTTTGCCATTTCTACCTCGATTCGCTATCCCCTTTCGACGGTCCTTTCCCGCGCGCCGTCCGATATCTTTGGAAAGCTTGCCGAGCGAATCGTGATAGGCCTCGGGCTTCACGAGCTGAAAGTGCACCCCGTTCCCGACGAAGTCTTTTACGCCTACCGGGAGCTTGTCGAGGAAATTCTCTCCAAGACGGCTTCCGTCCTCTACCTCCTGACCGTTCCGTGCGAGGCATTCAAGGAATGTGCGGCGGAAGTGGAAGCGTTCGACGAAAGGCTCAGGACGCTCGGAAGCGACCGTGTACATGTCCTCGACTTTGCGCGTCACGTGGAAAGCTTTGAACGGGACCAGATCTTGCGGGGCAAGTTCGCCCGGAGCCTGTATGATTCGAACGGAATGCCGACATCGCTCTGCCATGCGCTGCTCGGACTTTTTATCGCGCGGAGAATTTTCAATATTCAAAAGGAGCCCGAAAATGGACATCACTGACAAGTTCTATGCGAAAAATGCGGCGGCGGCCCGCGCCTGGGCGGAGACGGACGAAAAGAGAAAGGCGGAACGGCACAAGCCCCAGGAACCGAGGACGGGAATCTGCGACAAGTGCAAGAAGGAAACCCTGGTCCGGCCGCATCGATCCCGCGAAACGGACGTCAAGGACGGCGCGGCGAGTTACGGAATCGTGGTGCACTATTACTGCGAGGACTGCTATCCGAAGAGCCGCCGGAATACGCCGACCGAACCGCCCATGTCGGCCAGACAGGTGAAGAACCTGCTCCGCTTCGCCAAGAAGAACTTGCGGTAGTTACCGGAACATCGCGTCGAGGACCGCGAAAAGCCGACTCTTTCCCGCCGGGAAGGGATGCTCGGCGATAACGTCCTTGGCGAAGGCGCGGACGAGAAGTTCTTCCGCGCGTTTTCTTTCGATGCCTCGGCTCTCCAGGTAGAAGATCGCTTCGCGGTCGAGGGCGCCGACGGTGTTTCCGTGGGAGCAGGCGACGTCATCGTGGTAGATCTTGAGCGTCGGCTTGACAAAGACTTTCGCGTCGTCCGAGAGGAGCAGCGTATTCACGAGTTCCGAGGAATCGGTTCCCGGACAGTTCTTGCCGGCGACGACTCCGCCGTCGTAGGAGACGCGCGCAGAGTCCGAAATCAGGTTGCGGACGAACTGGCGGCTCTTGCATTTTGGCGCATTGTGCCACACCCGAACGAAGTCGTGTTCGCCTGACGATTTCTTGACGATGTTCAGAGAGCGGAAGCCGAACTCGGCGTCTTCGCCGTCGAGGGTTGCGGAAAGGTCGATTCGGCGGAGGGAATCCGTATGGTTCAGATCGAGAACGTGGACCTTGGAACCTTTCGCTTGCCGGATGCGGATCGAGCGAAATTTCGTTTCGGAGGCGTGTCCGCTTTCCGTGGAGAAGAGTTCGAGTTCGGCGTTTTCTCCGACGAAAATGTCCAGACGTTCTGCGGAAACTTCGCGATCGATTTTGTTTTCGAGAATTTCGAGCGAGACTTTCGCTCCGTCGCCAATGCGAAAGACCGTGTGCGAAAATTCGTCGCGGGCCTTGAGAATTCCGTTTTCCGTTTTCCCCGGGGCGACGTTCTGGAAAAAAGGCCTTGCGCCGAGCGCGATGGGCAGGAGCGCGGAAAGGCTTGTCTCGGAAGCGATGCCGAAACTTTCCGGGGAAAGTCCCGCTTCGAAGATCGCGTGGAAACCGTCGGCGCTTTCCGCGGCGAAGGCGGATTCCTTTCGGATGGGGGCAAGGGAGTTTAGGATGTCGAACCGTGCGACGGGATATCCGAGCCAGTCTTCCGACTTGCGCGTCGGAAATCCGATTTCCCGAATCCTTTTGATGGCGGCTTCTTGCATCAGGCGCCCTCGATCCAGTCGTAGCCGTCTTTTTCGAGCTTTTGCGCGAGATCCGCCTTGCCCGAAAGAAGAATCTTTCCGTGCATCAGGACATGGACGTAATCCGGCTTGACGTATTCGAGAAGCCGCTCGTAGTGCGTCACCAGGATGACGGCATGGCTTTCGTCGTGGATGTGGTTGATGCCGTTCGAAACGATTCGCAGCGCATCGATGTCGAGTCCTGAATCCGTCTCGTCGAGAAAGGAGTATTTCGGAGCGAGCATCGCCATCTGCAGGATTTCGTTTCGCTTCTTTTCTCCTCCGGAAAAGCCGTCGTTCAGTCCGCGGGTCCGGTAGCGTTCGTCCATTTCGAGCAGTTCCATGTTCCTTTTCAGGAGTTCGCCGAATTCTTCGTCGGAAACCGGTCCGAGATTCTGGTAGGCTCTCTTCGAATCGAGCGCCATGCGCAAGAATTCGACGTTCGGTACGCCCGGAATTTCAATCGGGTATTGCGTGCTAGTGAAGAATCCCTCGTTGGCCCGTTCGCTCGGGTCTAGCGAAAGCAGGTCCTTGCCGTCGAGTTCGATGGTTCCTCCGGTGACCGTGTATTCCGGATGCCCGCTGATGACTTTTCCGAGCGTGCTTTTCCCGGAACCGTTTACGCCCATGATCGCGTGAATTTCGCCGGGCTTGACTTCGAGGTCGATTCCGTTGAGGATGGGGGTTCCGTCGGAAAGGCTTGCCTTGAGATTCTTGATTGAGAGCATAGTGTATCCAATTTAAATTTTTTCGCTGTATTCGACTAGTTTCGCGCGGTAGTCGAGCAGGTCTCTGAAAAATGCGGGATCCTTGGCCGCCTCGTCTTCCGAGCGCAGGCGCGGGAGAATCTGCCGGGAAATGAATTCGTGGATTTCGAGTCGGAGTGCGAGCGTCTCGTCGGAAAGCGGGCGGCTCTTCAGTCTGTCGCGAAAACGCTCGGCGGTGCGGATTTCGAGCTGCGCCAGCGTTTCGAGAAATTCCTTGTTCGCGCATTCCGTGTCCCAGTGTTCTTCGGGGAGCGATTCGAGAACTTGCGCGGGCAGGCTAGGCAATGAATCGTGGAGGGTCATCAAGTTGATCGTTTCGGTTTCCGCATATTCCGCCAGGGCTTCGCCCAGGATCTCGTCGAGGATTTCGGACGCGAAAAGGCTCACCCCGGAACTTGCGAAATCGAGATCGAAAAAGACGCTTGCCGCTTGCCAGAGGCTTGGGGAGGAAAGGACCAGGTTTACAAAGCGAAGTTCCATTTGCGGAAGCGCGTTCCACGGGATCTGTTCCTCGACAGGCGCGGGAGAGGCTTCGGTTTCCGGCCTGGACTTGAATTTAGGCTCTCTTGTCGGGCGGATGCCGATGAAGTTCGCTTCCGTTTCGAACCGGTCCGCGACTAGGTGCAGATACTGGTTCCTGAGTTCCTTGTCCCCGATGGAGAGGATGATTGTCTTGATGCGCGTGACGAACGCTGCGCGGTCCTCGATGGATTCGGTCGGGGAAGTCCGCGCGAGATAGTCTAGCCAGCTTTCCGCCTTGGCGAGTTCCTTCCGGAAATCTTCGGCGGAGTCTTTCCCGTGTTCGTTCACGAAGTTGTCCGGGTCGATCTTTTCGCCATTTGCGCGGGAAAGCGAGACGATTCTCGGGACGATTCCGTGGGGAAGCACGATTTCGAGCGTTCGGTGGGCGGCCTTTCTGCCCGCTTCGTCTCCGTCAAAGACCAGGTAGGCGGTTTTTGCGTAGCGCGAGAGAATCTCCGCGTGCTTGTCGGTGAGAGCGGTTCCCGAGACGGCGACGACGTTGTGGATTCCCGCCTGGTAGAGGCTGACGAGGTCGAAATAGCCTTCGACCAGGATGACCGCGTTTTCCTTGGCGATTTCGGTCTTGGCATGGGAAAGTCCGTAAAGGATTTCGCCTTTCTTGTAGAGGGCGGTGTCTGGACTGTTCAGGTATTTGGGAGCTTTCCTTTCCTTGTCGAGAATGCGCCCGCCGAAAGCGACGACTTTTCCCGAGAGATTTTCGATGGCAAACATCAGGCGGTCGCGGAACTTGTCGGCGATGCCTCCGTTTTCCCTTTCGACGGCGAGGCCCGCTTCGACAAGCTTTTTGGGCGAAAAGCCTTTTTTCGCGGCATAGCTCAGGAAGCCTTCCCGGCCTTCGGGCGCATAGCCTATCTTGAAAAGCTTGCGCGTCTCTTCGGAAATGTTTCGCGATTCGATGTATCGGAGAGCCTTTTCGCTTTTGGGGAGTTCGGAGACGAACCAGTCGGCGGCGAGCTCGTTCAGTTCGCGGGCGAGTGTCCGCGCTTCGGCGACTTCGGGCGCGGCCTGTTCCTTCGGTTCCGGCAGCGGAAACCCCGTCGCGTTTGCGACCCATTCGACGGCGTCCTTGAAATCCATTTTTTCGTGTTCCATCACGAACTTGAATACGTCGCCGCCCGCTCCACAGGCAAAACACTTGTAGATGCCCATCTGCGGGTTTACGTTCATCGAGGGGGAATGGTCGTTGTGAAACGGGCACCTTCCGACAAAGCGACCCGCACCGGAACGCTTTAGCGGAAGAAATTGCTGGATGATGTCCGCAATGTTTGCCTGCGCCTTGAGTTCGCGGATGATTTCGTCGGAATAAAAAGCCATTGGGCACAAACATAAAAAATGGCGGAGTCCTTTGGTGCTTGCAAGCGGAGAATCTAGAGCCTGGAATCACCGGTTTTCTTTGTCTATGCTTCAAGTTTCGACGAAAATCTCTGCGCGGAGCCTTGGCGTCTGGCTTCTTGATTCGGGAAGAATAGACAAAAAGAAAATCTTTGATTATCTTTGCAGAAAATTTCCCGTTTGGGAAATATCGGGACTTTAGCTCAATCGGTTAGAGCCGCGGACTCATAACCCGCCGGTTCCCGGTTCAAGTCCGGGAGGTCCCACGAATCCCCCGAAATTTAACGGATTTCGGGGGATTTTTGCGTACGGGCCTTGCGGGACGGGGCTTCGCGCGTTGCGTCCCCGACAAACAGGGAATCCCTTGGCTACCTTTGAAATGCGGCCTG
>CAVGIM010000025.1:0-37402 GCA_963629575.1 Candidatus Methanomethylophilaceae archaeon | reverse complement strand
CTAAGTTCTCCAAACTAAGCTCTGACACCGCGTGGCCCTGGGGGTGGATGCAAGGGGACTATCAGAACTTAGAACTGAGATTTTAGAACTTAGATTTGCAGACATCTATATTCTGTATGCCAGATGCTTAAGCGTTCACTGTTCTAAGCTCTAAGTTCTCCCAACTAAACTCTGACACGCCCCTCGCCGGGTAGGCCTGTCTGCCGACAGGCAGGCGCACCCTCCGCCGCCAGGCCTGTCCGCCGACAGGCAGGCGGAAAACAGTTCGCTTAGCGACAAAAGTCTAGGCGTGAAACGTCAAAAGCCTTTCGGCAGAAACCTCAAAAATAGACGCCCTTCGAAAGATTTCCTTTTCGTTCCGCGGCATGGCAAGAACCGGAAATATCGTAAAGGCAGGATTCCTTTTTTCGAACGACTCCCCCCGCCGGACGCGAGACTTTTTTCGCAACACCCGTCGGAACTTCCGCGGGAAGACACCCTTCGCGATAAATTCCCGAAATGTCGAAGGCAATCATGTCGATGTTCGGACCGCCGTCTTGCGTCAAGGACTCCATTTTAAACTCGAACGGCAGCGCATCGATCCAGACATTTTCGACAAATGCCGAATCCCAAGCGTCCCAGCTTCCCGTCGAAGGAAAATCCACTTCGTAGGTTCCCGCATCGACTGTCACCCTCATCGGCCGGGAAGTCGTTCCGCCGTTCGCATAGCGGACGAGGAGCCTTGCGTTCGACGCGGACTGGTCTGCGACAAGACGCCACACGGCAACGCTCGTCGAATCGTTTTCGATATTGAAAAATCCCTGTCCGAAAAATCCCTCGTGATTTTTGTCGGTCGTTCCAAGTCCATCGTCCGGAAACGCCATGTCAATGGGAGACTTCCACTCGGCGTCTGCCGGTATGTCGGAACACACGATCGCGGAACTGCTCGACGAAAATTCCCCGCTAGAACTCGAGGCGACTTGCGAAGAAGACGATTCCGCGGAACTCGATGAAGCGATGTCCTCGGAAGCGTGCGAAACGGGCACACAAGCGCTCCCCCCTTCAAAGACCGCCGTATAGGTCACGTTCCTGTAAAGCGTCGTCGTCCCGTAAAAATTGGAATCCGTCGAAACGGATCGACAATCGTCATCCGCCCAGTATTGGAACGCCTTGTCAAAACTTCCCGGACTCACGTGCAGCGCAAGCGGAGCGCCGCCAGGAAGCCCTTGCGAATGGGAAATTATCCCGCTTGCGGAAGAAAGGTTCGTCTTTAGCGTCTGCGTGTAGCGCTTTTTTGCCGAAGAGAGCAACTTGACGAGAGCCGCCCGGGAATCGTCCGAAAGATAGGTCGCCGAAACTTCGTCCGAAAGCTCGTCGAGAATCCACTCCGCATGGGCAAGCGACCCGGATTCCTGGAAATGCGTCGTTCCGTCGTTTGTCACGCCGTTCGGGTAGTTGGGATATTCTCCCGGCAGAAAATACTTGAAGAGATAGCGCGAAATATAGGCGGCGTCTTGGTTCTTTGCGAATTCATAGGACTTCAGGTTCAAATCGACAAAGGGAATTCCGTAATCCTTGGCTAGCGATTCCATCAAATCCCGCACATCGTATTCCGATTGAGTCGAATACTTCGAAGAGAATACGTTTCGCGGGTAGGTGTTCATCATCATCGGGGAAACGAGGACCGGCGTAGCGCCCCAGCCTTTCGCCTTGTCGATATACTGTTTCAGGTAATAGCCCAGGGAATCGAAAGGGACTTCGCGCGACTTGCTTCCGAAGTAGCGGTCGTTGTGCCCGAACTGGATAAAGAGAAAATCCCCCTTCTGCACCTTTCCGTCGAGAGCGTCGAGACGCCCTTCCTGAATAAAGGTCTTGGAGCTTCTGCCGCCAAGCGCCGCGTTGTAAATCGACACTCGGGAAGCGTCAAAGAAACTTCCGATGACCTGTCCCCATCCTGTTTGCGGATAGGCCTTCGCGTTGTAGTTCGTCACCGTGGAATCGCCCACGATGTAAATGGTGAAAGACGTCGTGTCGCCAACGGTAAGAACCGAAAGCGCGAAACAAAGAACCAGCGAAAAAATTACTCTCTTCATGAAAATCTCCTAGCGGACTCGCGCCCAGGTTGCGCTCGCCGAACCGTTTCGGGAAGTGACGCGGATACGGTAAATACCGGGCGAAAGACGGGTTTCGGTAAAAAGTTCCGTACTGCCCTGCGCGACAAAGCTTCGTTCGAAAGCAAGCAGCCGACCCGACATGTCAAAGAGTTCCGCCACCACCATCCCGGAAGTTTCCAGCCGCAAGCGGTTTCCCGCTAGCGAAAATCCACCGTTCGGGAATGCGCCCGAAACCGCCGTCGTGGAATCGTTTCCTTCCGTTTCCCCATTCGGCAAGTCCTTTTCCGAAGCGGCGCGTTCGACTCCCGGAACGCTAAAGCCAAAAGCGTCAATATTGGGTCCGCCGTCTTCCGTAAGCGAAATCAGGCGCATCGTTTCTTCGCCCAAGGGCAAATCGACATTCACCCAGGCGGTATCCCAGGCCGTCCAGCTTCCCGTCGGCGGAAAATTCACCGGATAGTCGTGATCAAGATAGACGTTTAACATTCGCGAAGCGGTTCCTCCATTCGCATAGACAATTCCGAGCGTTGCGCGGCCCGCCGAAGGAAATACCATCCTGTAGTCCGCAAACGTGGAAAGCGCATTGGCGAAATTCCAGTATCCTCCGCCCGAATATCCAGCGTTCGAAGATTCCGTCCAGCCGGCATCGAACGAATCCGGAAGAGAAGCGTCAATCCATTTTTTGATGTTCTTTTCATAGACGACCGTCGTGTCGATTTCTACGCCGCCAGTCGGATCCACGTCGGCAAGGACTTTCGGAGTACCTGTCGGAAACGTCGAAAGAGCCGCGCCGTTTCCCGTGTAGAGTTCCGCCTTTCCGCCTTCGTAAACCGCGGTATATTGCGTCGAAGCGGAAGTCATCGAAAAGGTGCAAATGGTTTCGGAATTCACGGTCGCTTGCAGGTTCCCCACCTTCTTGCCGTTTCCGTCATACCATCCCAGGAATTTTTTCCCGGCCCTGGGCGTCGTCTTGAGCGTCACGGGAATTCCCGCCGGATAGTAGCTCGAAACGGTTGTCGCGGAATCCGATCCTTCGGGCGACACCTTCACGTTCAGGGAATACATCGGCGCAAGATTTTTGGCCAGGTTTCGAACTTTTTCGTCGGAGTGGATTCGCATCTGCTCGGAAAGAATCCGTCCAAAGGCAATCGCCCCGTTCTGCTGCAAGTGCAGATTGTCGCTGTTGCCGCTTCCGTAGTTCGAATATTCGCCCGCGTCTAGATACATGTTCACGTAATGCAGCGCATAGTACTGCCCTACCGAAAGCAGGTAGTTTCTCGAAAGCGTATCCATGTCGATCAGCGGGACATTCAGGGATGCGGCGATTTCCCGCGCACGGATCGGGTAGCCGTGATAGGACTCGTAAATGGAGTCGGCAACGGCAAGCGCGCTAGACGAAAAGCGGAAATCGCTCCGGCGCACGGGATTCACGATGATGGGCGTCGCCCCCTTCGCAAGGGCCTCTTTCGCCATGGCGGTCGTCGCCGTGACAAAGTCCGCTTCGGAGCTTTTTGCCCGGTCATTGATTCCAAACTGGATGATAACGAAATCCCCGGACTTGAGGCTCGAAAGAACGCCTGGCCAGTTGCTCTTGTAATATCCCATCGCGTAAGTGCCTCCCGCCCCGCGATTTTCGACGCTCACCGCATCGGAATTCCAGAAATATCCGAATTCCTGACCAATGCCGCGCTTCGGGTAGTAACCTTCGTTCCAATCCTGCATCGTCGAGTCGCCACAGAGATAAATTGTCACCTTCGCAAAGAGCGTTGAAGAAAACAGGAAAATCCAGACCGAAAGCAAGAAAGCCCAATGTTCAAGCGATTTCATAAAGACTCCTATGGATTGTGTACGAACTTCTCGATAGCGACAGGCTTCAAGTTCAAGCTGACTTTCACATAGTAGATTCCCGCCGAAAGGTTCTCCTTGCCAAGCGATACGGAATTGTCGCCGACGTGGACATTGGTGCGGAACGAACGCACCCTGTTTCCGCGGACATCGAAAACGGACACATCCGCAATTCCCGAAATTCCGGAATGCAACACTTCGAAATTCACGTCATACGAAGCGACGCGCGACATTTTCCGTTCAAGCGCTGTCGTTCCGCCATTCGACGAAATCTGCGTGACGCCTGCGACGTCAAAGGCTATCGTACTGATGTTTGGACCGCCATCCGACGTTTTCGACGAGAGCGTAATGGAAAAGTCTCCTTCCGGAATTCGGACAGTGACAAGTGCCGTATCCCACGTGTCCCATCCTGTCGGAGGGAAGGAGACCAGAACGGTTTCGTTTCCGACAGATACTTCCATTTGCCTGTCGGCGTTTCCTCCGTTTGCATAGACAATGGCAAGCGTCGCCGAATCGTGTGCGGATTCCGAATTCAACCGATACACCGTAAAGGCTCCCGACTCGTTCGCGAAGTTCCAGTAGTTTTCTCCGGCGGTTCCCGCATGTTCCGTCTCCACGTACCCCGTGCTCGAAGAATCCGGTTCGGACGCCTTGACCGAAGACGCGAATGCGACCGTCGTCTTTTCCGAGGAAGTCTTGCCCGAAGCGATTACCGAAATGTCCGGCTTCGTCAGGTTATTCCCGACCTTGTCCGGCAAAAAGTATCCGAGATGCGGCGGCTGGTTGTAGGCGACGTTCTGCCACGCCACGCTCAGGCGATACTGCCTGTCGTGCATCAGCGTGTACACGCGATGAGGCGTTGTCGCCAGAGTCGCGATAATGTTCACCACCGACGAATCGGCACCGTTTCGCGCGATGATTTCTTCGCGAAAGTCCCCGAAAATGTCCGCCGAAAGGCAGGGATTGGCTTTTGTGTAATTGTTCAGAGTCGAATTGTTTATCTTGTAGAGATTCAAAATCCGGTCAATCCGCTGCGCGGAAGAATTCCACTTTTCGAGCTTTCCGCCAGAGCCTCCGCTACCCGTCGCATCGAGCAGTTCGTCCTGCAAGTCTCCATCCCAGTAAAGCCGGAAATTGTATGAAGGCGTAACGCTCGAAAGAAGATTCCCGGAAACGGTCCGGATACCGCCGGAAGTCGTACTCCACATTTCGAACCCGCGGCTTGTCGAATCAATGTCCGCGGCAAGTCCGCGACCGTTGTCGACTCCGGTCTGGAGCGTTCCCCAGATGACGTTTCCCGAAGGGTCTCTGAATTCCTCCGCATACTTGTTCGTCTTTTCCTCGTGCACGGCATAGACTTCGAGCCCTGGAGAATCCGGATCCATGTCGGAAAGATGCATGGCGTCGCCGTGTCCAAATCCCGTGCGATAGCGAAGCGTGCCGTCGGGATTCACCGCCGCGGAACCAAAGACGATTTCGTCCCTACCGTCCCCATCGAGGTCTCCCACCGAAAGGTTGTGGTTGCCTTCCCCGAAAATGCCCGAACCGTCAACCGTACTGGCTAGCATCCAGCGCTGCCTGAGCGTCTTTCCGTCAAAGTCGAAAGCGACCATGTAGGCTGCCGCATAATATCCACGGCACATGACGAGACTTGGGTGAACTCCGTCGAGATAGGCGATGGCGGCGAGCATTCTCTCGGAACGGTTTCCGTAATTGTCGCCCCAGGCGCTTGTCGCGCCCCGTCCCGGAACGTAATCGATAGTCGTGATGGCCTCGCCCGTCTTTCCGCTGAAAACCGTCAAGTATTCGTTTCCGGAAAGAATGCGGCCGGCGCTCGTCCTGTAATCCGCGTTTGCGTCTCCGATAACCTTTCCCTTGCCGTCCACCGTTCCGTCGCTAGTCTTCAGGGCAATTTCCGCAATGCCGTCCCCGTCGAGATCATAGACCATCATCTGCGTGTAGTGCGCACCGGCCCGGATGTTTTTTCCCATGTCTATCCGCCAGAGCTTTGTGCCGTCAAGCCTGTAGGCGTCGATATACACGTTTCCCGTATAGCCGTCACTTGCGTTGTCCTTCGAATTGGTCGGATCCCATTTGAGAATCAGCTCGTATTCCCCGTCGCCATCTAAGTCTCCCACGCTCATGTCGTTTGGCAGGTAGCTGCACGTGGAGCCATCGGGCATCGTCAAGGACGCGGGACGATCCAGCTGGATGCTTTTCCAGGCGGCTTCCCCGTAATTGTCCTTGAATCTGTTTTCGAGCACAATCACCGGAGAAGAAACGATCCCGTCGGAATCCTTCAGGGTGTAAGCGCTTGCGACCGAACCCGAAGCATCCAGATAGGATGTCGGGGCGCTACCCGCAATCCTTGCGATTTCCGCCCCGTCGCGGTAAATCGTAAAGGTCGCGTCCGTCGGATCTGTCCCGAGAAGTCTCCAGCTCAGGAAAACACCTGTCCCCGCCTTTGCGACCGAAAGGCCGCGCCCGAGCTTTTCCATTTGCGCCGTAGCGGCAAACGAACTTCCCTCTGCGAGAAGCATCACAAGACCTAAAAGCGAAATCGCGGAAAAACACCCTTTTTTTTCCATGCCAAGTCTCCTTTTCCCATTAAAATATTCCAGAAAAGAATCCCGTTGCAAAAAAAGTGAAAGAGCGTTGTCCGCGGACTACGCCCAGAGAGATGTCCTATTCCGCGATCTTTTGGGGAATAGGCCAGCGCCTTGCCGGATTCTGGTTTTCAAAGCTCGTCCGGATCCACTCTGCCGAACGCGTGTCGCGACTCAGATGCAGCTCGTCGATGACGCCACGGAAGTAATGCGTAACGAGATCCGTCGGATCGTCCGCCGGATAGACCAGCTTCCCGACGACAAAGAGACTGTCCGTCATCCGAACCGATTCGGTTTTCCCGATTTTCGGGGTGGACGTGGCAAGCGTTCCGTTCACGTAGAAAGAAGCGCCGTTTGAATCCTGCGCAACAACCAGCTGCGTCCACTCGTTTACCGCGACGATGGAATCCGTGTACCAATAGTAGAGATACTGCGCGGGATCTGCGGTGGAATCCTTGACCTCGTCCGTATAGACTTCGTAAAGCCATCCCGTCCCCTGCATGTATTTCAGGTTGTAGCCCGCCGCCCCCTTGCCAAAGACGACATGCGAAAGGCTCGTGTCCGCCATCTTGACCCAGACCGAAAAGGTAATCGGTTCCCGATGCGTCACGTCAAAATCCCCGCCTTCCGAATTCGGAATCGTCATGAAGCCCTTTTTCCCGTCGTAGGAAAGCGCACCGCCAAGAACGGCGTCCCCGGCGACAGCAAGCGATTCCGGGATGCCGTCAAAGCCGTTTCCCGTCGCGTCGAGCGCAGAAACCTCGTCTTCGTCAAAATGGTAGGCGGCGACAAATCCGTCCGAAAAGACCCGAACGGCAGAATCCGCAAACGAAGTTTCCGCTCCCTCGTCAAAATAAAGATAGAGCGTGTCCATCGCGCCGGCCCGGAGCTTCGGGATGCGAACCCAGAACGTAAAAAGCTCGCGTTCGAAATCGGAATGCGAATTGTCGAGCGCAAGCGTGTCGCCGCAAAGGATGGCGGTCCATGTTCCGCGAATACGCTCCAGTCCGCCGAAGTCGAAGTCCCCGGAATCCAGCCGCAGGGCAAGCGGAATGTTGCGCAGGTTTTCCGAGAGGCCGATTCCCGAAGCCGTCATGTCCAGCGGAAAACGGAAACCGAAAGAGACCCTGTTTTCATCGACGGGCAGAGTCGAATCCGAAACGACCGTCACGCCCTTTTCCAGGGAAAGCGAATAGCCGTCTTCCGAGACAAAGACAAGCGGCCACAGGGAATCCGAAGGGAGCGAATCCACGAAGATGTTTCCCAGCTCCACCGTGACATGCCGAAGAATCGTCGTCCCCGGGACATAGACAAATCCCGATGTACCATCCGCAAAGCCATGGGCTCCAAGCCGGATACTCCCGACAGATTCCAGCACGCAGTCCCTTTCGAAAGTCGAATCCTCGGGAACGGAAATCCCCTTTTGCAAAAATCGATCTCCCGAAGCGGAGTCAAAGGCCTCCAGAGCGAACGTTCCCGATGGCACGCGGAAAAACGCGTAGCGTCCAAGCGAATCCGCCGTCTCGACAAAGGACGTATCCAGAGGTTCTCCATCTGCAGGAGAAAATTTCGCCGGTACGACGACAACCGAGGCAAAGGGGACGGGCGTTCCATCCGAAAAGCGCACGACGCCCGAAAGTTCCGGATTGCCGGACTCCGCGCTGTTACCTAGCGAGGTTCGCGAATCCGTGCAGGCCACAAGCAAAATGGCCAACAGGAAAATCGCGACCCGTCGGGGAAATCCGCACCATGTCCAAATTCGATACCACACTGCTTTCAAATATATATCAAAACATATCCCTTGCGACAAAAAAAGAACGCAGAGCGTTGTCCATGGACAATGGACTTGTCGAGACTAGCCCCGATTTTCCGCCCAATGCAAAAGCACCATGACGTCCGATGGCCGGATGCCCGGTATGCGGGACGCGCTGCCTACACTGAGCGGTTTCGCGGAGGCTAGACGGCCGCGGCTCTCGATCGAAAGCGCGGAAATCGAGGAATAATCCGTATCGGGAGAAAGCTTCACGCGGTCCATCTTCTTTTCGTGTTCGATTTCCTTTTCCTGGCGAGCAAAAAAACCCGCGTAGGATTCTTCGGCAAAGAGATTCCAGAGATCGCGTCGAAGGAGCGCGTTTTTCGGAGCGAATCTTTCCAAAAAGGACTCGGGGTCGATTTTCGGGCGGCGGAGAATCGTGTTCAGGCGGACCGATTCGCGGACGGGAGCCTCTCCGAAGGATTCGAGGAACGGGTTGATTTCCGGAGCGGTCACCGGAGTCTCGGCGAGGAACTTCTTGACGCGCGCCATTTCTTCCTTGCGGAATGTCCAGTGCAAGAAGTCCGCGTCGTCGATCATCCCGACTTTCCGGGCGCGCTCCTTGAGACGGGAATCCGCATTGTCCGATCGCAGAAAGAGCCTGTATTCGGCGCGACTCGTAAACATCCGGTAGGGTTCGTCCAGGAGAAAGCGGGAAAGATCGTCCGCCATGACGCCGATATAGCTTTCGGAACGCCCGAGAATAAACGGTTCCGCGCCTTCGCACCGGAGCGCCGCGTTGATTCCGGCGACAATTCCCTGCCCCGCGGCTTCCTCGTAGCCACTCGTGCCGCAGACCTGCCCCGCAAAGTAAAGCCCCGGAATTTCCTTGCACTCGAAAGTAGGGTGGAGCTGCGTCGCATCGATACTGTCGTATTCCACCGCGTAGCCTATCTGCATGACGCGCGCATGGGAAAGCCCTGGAATCGTATGCAGTGCGGCGAGCTGGACATCCGCCGGAAGGCTCGAGCTGAAACCGTTCAGGTAGATGCGCGAAACGTCCTTCGTCTCCGGTTCGAGAAAGAGCTGGTGTCCATCCTTGTCGCCGAAACGATTGATCTTGTCCTCGATGCTCGGGCAGTAGCGCGGGCCTTTTCCCTTGATGCGCCCCGAAAACATCGGGCTGTCCTTGAAGCCCGATCGCAGGATTTCGTGCGTTTTCAGGTTCGTGCGGGTTATCCAGCAGACATTTCCGTTGTCTATCGGATCCGTGTGGCGGTCGCTCATCGGCCAGGGACGGTCGTCGCCGGGCTGTATCTGGATTTCGTCAAAATCGACGGTCGAAGGGTCGATGCGGCTGGGGGTTCCGGTCTTTAGGCGGCGAAGCCGGAGACCGTTTTCAAGGATGGACTTCGAAAGGGCGTCCGCGCTCTTTTCGCCAACGCGCCCGCCGATGCTCGTTTCGAGTCCGGTGAACATTCTGGACGAAAGAAACGTGCCGCTGGTAATTATCAGGGTCCTTGTCTCGTAGCGATCGCCGTTTGCGAGCCTCAGCTCGAAATTTCCGCCTGGCAGCCGAACGAATGCGGCGAGTTCTCCCGCGACAAGCCGAAGCCCTGCGCAGTTTTCCAGGGTTTCCCGAGCGATACAGCCATACGCCTTGAGGTCGCACTGCGCCCGCGGTCCCCAGACAGCGGGTCCCTTGCTCTGGTTCAGCATCCGGAACTGGATTCCCGCCCTGTCCGTCAAAATTCCCATGAGACCGCCCAGCGCATCGATGTCTCGAACTATCTGCCCCTTGCTCACCCCGCCGACAGCCGGATTGCAGGACATGCGTCCGATAGCGTCCAGATCCATCGTTATCATCGCAGTCCGGGCGCCTATCTTCCACGCCGCATGGGAAGCTTCGATTCCGGCGTGTCCGCCGCCAATCACCACTACATCAAACCGTTCGAGTATTGCACTCATCGCGCGCCTTCTTTTTGACTGGCAAATCTAGAAAACCCCCTTGCCAATCCATACGACAAAGTCTATCTTTTTGACATGCAAAGCGCAAGAATCATCAACCTCTGGTGGCGTCGGACCTAAGACAAGTCCGGTTTTTGTGCTGAGCGCGGGTTTTAGAACCTTCCGGACTTGTTTCGGAAGGTTTTTTCGTTTTTTCAAGAAAGGAATCGAATATGGAAAGCAACCAAGGATTCTTCGACAGGTTCGGCGGCAAATACGTCGCCGAGGTACTGCGGCGTCCACTCGACGAACTCGAACAGGCGTTCCGTCGCTACATGAAAGATCCCGAGTTTCTCGCGGAACTTCACGAAATCCAGCGTGACTATATCGGTCGCGAAACCCCCCTGCTCTTTGCCTCTCGCGCCACGGAACTCCTCGGCGGAGCGAAAATCTACATCAAGCTCGAAGGTCTCGCGAATACGGGGGCGCACAAGATAAACAATGCGATAGGCCAGGCGCTTCTCGCAAGGCACATGGGAAAAAGGCGTATCATCGCCGAAACGGGCGCCGGGCAGCACGGGGTCGCCACGGCGGCGGCTTGCGCCAAGCTCGGACTCGACTGCACTATCTACATGGGAGAAGTCGATGTCCGCAGACAGCAGCCGAACGTCGCCTCCATGGAGCTTTACGGCGCAAAGGTCTGCCCCGTGACGAGCGGAGCGAGGACGCTCAAGGATGCGGTAAACGAAGCGATGCGCGACTGGGCGGCCCATCCGGATTCCACACATTACGTTCTAGGCTCCGCTCTCGGACCCGCACCTTTTCCCGACATGGTACGAACCTTCCAGTCCGTCATCGGCGAAGAGGTCGAACGGGAATGCAAGAGAAGGAACATCGAAATCGGAGCGATGGTCGCTTGCGTCGGCGGAGGATCCAACTCGATTGGATTTTTCAGCCCATTCATCGACCGGGATTCCCCGAGGCTCATCGGCGCGGAAGCGGGAGGCGTCGGACCGAACATCGGCGAAAACGCGAGCCGCATGACAGGGAACGCGAGCCGCGAAGGCATCGTACAGGGCTACAAGAGCCGATTTCTCATCGATAGCGATGGACAGTCTCTCCCGACGCGGTCCATTTCCGCCGGGCTTGACTATATGGGGATAGGCCCGCAGCTCGCCGCGCTAGGGACTAGCGGACGCGTTGAATTCATGAGCATTCTCGACAGGGAAGCTCTCGACGCGGTGAGCTTCTTCGCAAGGAACGAAGGGGTTCTCTTCGCCCTCGAAAGCGCCCACGCCGGAGCCGCCGCCATGAAAATCGCCAAAGAGGTCCCGAAAGACAAGGCTATCGTCATCAACATGAGCGGACGCGGCGACAAGGACGTTTTCATCACCAGTCCGGAATTCCGACCCGCGGAATGGAAACGATTTCTCGAAAGCGAACTCGAACGCCTGAACGAAAACAGGGACATCCACCTTGCGAAACCGATGGGAGAAATCCAATGAAAAAGATTAAACTGATGAGCCATCTCGTCGCCGGCTACCCGACAGACGAACTCGCTTTCGCCGCCGCCGCCGCCATGGTCAAGGGCGGTGCAGACATACTCGAAATCCAGCTTGCCTTTAGCGACCCTTCGGCAGACGGTCCCGCCATCCAGAGCGCCTCGACCGAAGTTCTCGAAAGAAATTACCGCGTCCGAGACGGGCTCGCCTTCATCCTGAAAATTCACGAGGCCTTTCCGCAGACGACCATCTACCTCATGAGCTACGGATCACTCGTCTATACCCCCGGCGTCGAAAACTTCTGCAAGGAAGCTAGCGAAGCGGGCGTCCGCGGCATGATCATTCCCGACTTGCCGTTTGACTGCGACGAAGGGCTCACGGCGGCGTGCAAAAAATACGGAATGGAGAACATCCCGGTCGCAAGCCCGAGCATGAGCGACGAACGGCTTTCGAAAATGGCCCACGCCGGATTTGAACACATCTACGCGTCGCTACGCGTCGGCATCACGGGAACGGCGACGGTCATCGATAACGATACGCTCGCCTTTCTCCAAAGGGTCCGGGCGGGAGGCTCCAAGGTTTACGGCGGATTCGGAATTTCCACGGGCGAACAGTCCAAGGCGCTGGCGGATTCCGTCGATGGCATTGTCGCGGGTTCCGTATTTGTCCGGCTTATTCAGAAGAACGCATCCGACAAGAAGGCGCTTTCCGCGGCTGTCGAGGCAAAAGCCCGGGAACTCTGCGGGTTATAGGCTTTGCGCTAGCATCCGGGAACAAGATACCCGCCGGCTATCTTCGCCGCGCTTTTCCCTGTCGTGTCGGCATAGTAGCCCCGGCACCGGAATTCCCTGTTCCTGTATTTATACTGCAGTGCCGATACTTCTCGTAAATCATCAGGCTGCTCTTTCCCTTGAGGTAGCCCATGAATCCCGAAACGGACACCTTGGGAGGTATCTTTGCACATGGTCGGGGCAGACCTCCGCCTCGACAATGTTCACCTGCTTTCCGAACTTCGCAGAGTTTACGGAGGATCTCCCCGAGTTCCCTGCGTCTCTCCCCGTAGAAGACCTTCCGGCGGAACTTGGAGGCGAAAACAACATGGTACTTGCAGTTCCACGTCGTATGGGCTAGCGTGTGATTATTTTATTATTTATCTGTGAATCCCTTGGTTATTCTGGATGCAGCTGGCAGGCCGCATTTCAAAGGTAGCCAAGGGATTCCCTGTTTGTCGGGGACGCAACGCCAGAAGGCTAAACCGGACCAGCGCATCCTGTCGGACAGCGGCGGGCCTTGGCCCGGACGGTTCCCTTTTCTGCACGTTCTTCTGCATATATGCAGAAATATACACAAAGTTTCACGAAAACGCATACAATCAATGCGTTTTCGTGAATTTTTACAAAAAAAAATCAGATTTTACAGGCCAGCCACGCGACGACGGGAAGCACGAAGAAGAACAGGAAGGCCGCAAGACACGCGATGTCCCCCACCACCTTCTCGGTGCGCCTCCAAAAGCCCGACCTTTCCTTTTCGTCTTCCTTGTCGTCCATGTTTTCCCCTACATTGCCGGATTTCCCGGAAAGCTCCTATGCGCATTCCATGAGTTCGCGCCCGATACGGTGCAGTTCCTCGCCGATCCTCTTCCGCCTTTCCGCCGACGGCCTCTTGGAGCCGTTCACGTAGGCGGCGAAGAGCGGCTGCGGAATCCCGAGTCTCCGCGCGAACGCCGCGGCGTTCAGCTCCGGGAACATCCAGAAGACGCGCCCGATCGGGTTCGTCTTCTTCGGCGCGAAGAACCCGGAAAGCTCGAGCCCCTCGCCGAGGTCGTCGAACCACACGCCGTCGAGGTCGAGCCGGCAGTTCGCCCGCTGCTCCGGCGTCGCGTCCCTGAGCGGAGCGTAGTCGCGGAAGAACTCGCGCCCCACGCGCCCGTCCGCAAGCTCGACGCAGACCGAGTCGTCCTCGACCCAGAGCCTCTTCACGTCCTTTTCGGCAATGTCAGCCACAGAGACCTCACTTGTCGAAAGTTTCGCGCCACCTGTCCGCGATGAGCCCGCCGTTTTCCGAGGAAATCCTCTCCGCCTTCTTCCCTGCGGGGAACTCGAAGAAGTCCGCCGGGTCCATGCCGAAGACCTCGCCGAGCTTCGCGGCCATCTTCCGGGAGACGGGGCGCACGCCGCGTTCCATCTCGGAGACGTTCTGGACGGAGACGCCGAGCTTCTCCGCGAGCGCCTTCTGCGTCCACCCGCGGAGACCGCGGCCCGCCTTGACCGTGTCGCCGGGGGTCATCCTTGCGGAAATCTCCTTGTACCAGTCCCAGTCCTCGAGGCGGGTATAGCCGTCATCGTCATCGCTTTCCACCTTCACGGAATCCGGGAAGGCGGATTCGAGGAACATGACGACGAACTTCGGGATGTTCTCCCCCTCGACCCTGAAGGATGCGGGGCTAGTGTTTCGCGTACGGGGCTGATTCACGACTGCCAGCATAATACACCTCGATTGTTAAGGTTCCGTTTTCGTTTTTCCAGCAGGCGACCCACTTCCGCGACAGGTGGCAGTGGTAGTCGCCCTTTCCGAGCTTCGAGTAGTTCATGAAGGAAGGCTGCACTGGTCCTGTCGCTTCCAGGGACTTGACTAGCGTCTTGAGCCTCATCTGTTCGGCGACCGGCATCTTCCTTGCGGACTTTTCCGCGGACTTCCTCATCTTCACTTCGTACATATCCAAAATATAGCCTATTTTAGGCTACTTGTCAATAGGTTTCCCGAAAAACAATCCACGAAAAGAAAAGAACCAAAAGAAAAGTACTCTCCTTTTTTTTTTCGCACAGGCATTGACTTTTGTCCTAAAAGTATATACATTGTGTATATGATTAGATGGGAAGACAAAAAAGCCGAAAAGATACTCCGCGAACGGGGCATAGACCTTTTCGCCGTGGAGGAAGAAATCCTCTCCGGCAGGTTCACGACAAGGCCGGTGGACAAACCAGGAAGGGCATCCCGGACAGACGATGTTCATCGTGGTGCTAGACGACTACGCCGTGTGCGCACCGTTCGTCGAGGGCGAGGGCGACGATTTTTTCATCAAGACAGCGTTCCGGTCGAGAAAGTGGAACGAAAGGAGGCCGTTATGGTAGAACTCATCGACAAGCCGTTCGACGACGAGGAACGGGAACTCATGGAAGCCGTGGAAAACGCGCCGGACGTCCGGCTGCCGGAAGCGGAAGAAGCGCGGATCCGTTCCGCGGTCGGGCGGATAGCGGCGGCGAAGACCATATCGCTCCGGGTCCAGCCGGACGACCTCGTCGGCATCCGCCGGAAGGCGCGCGAGGCGGGCATGCCGTACCAGACGCTCATCAACTCGCTCATCCACAGGTACGTGAACGGGGGGATAGCCTTCAAGGTCCCGGTCTAGCGAACCGGAAAGCCCCACTGGGAAAATACGCCCCGCCGTGTCTTGCGGCGGGTATTTTTTTTGTTTGTCGGGACGCAAAAGAAAAAAGGACCAAAAAAGAAATACTCTCCTCTATAGGGAGAGTACTTCTTTTAAATAATACTATTACTCTTACTATTACTGCTTTTTTTGGGTTAGTTTGGGTTTTAATTGTCTTTATAATTTTCTCAAGTCCTTCCACGACAATTGACATAGAGTCATTGTCTTCTGGGTTCTTTTTATCATTGGGTTCGTCTAGACAAATATCGCCGAAAGCTTCGGAAAAGAACATACCAGCCTTAAATAATTTTGCCAAATTTTCGCGCGTAATATCAGATCTACCTGTATTCCAAGCACCAACCAATTCACGTTTAACGCCAATTTTAGTATAATAGGCGGAAGCCAACAACCGCAATGGCTAGACGGAAGCGACACATCTTTTACACACTTTTCGTTTCAAGCATTTCCCCTTTCCAGTCCGCCGGGCTGGTCTCGAACACCCGGATTTCGCACCTAGCCTCCTTCCCGACGGCGTGGGAGACGCGGGGCGTGCCGATGCGCGTCCAGCAATCGTCAAGGATGACGCCCGCCTTCACGAGCAGGTCCTGCACGCTCGAGAGCTGGTTGTCGCCGTCACGCCTCCGCAGGTCCGAGTGCACGAACAGGATTTCTATTTCCGCATACGGATACGGCCTTTCCGGGATTCCCTGCGCCCGGATTTGCACGAGCGCCGAATCCCGCCAGCGGCGGAACTGCGGGCTCTTGACCATCGTCCGGGTGCGCGCGTTGAACGTCTGCGAGTTCTTCTGCGCGGGCGTCTCGCCCGTTATCGCGTAGTCGCGGCGGCGTAGCCTTTCCATTGGGTTTCCCTCCCTCACTTCCAGAGCACCTGCCTCCGGGGCTTGCCGTCGATGGAAACGCCCACGTGGAAGAAGCGGATGACCGAAGACACCTTTCCCGGAGAATGGCAATAGACGATCAGCTGGTCGAGCGCCACCGGGATGTCCGCGGAATAGACGGTCTCCGGCACAGCCCTTTCGAGCGCGCCGAGCAGCCTGGTGAAGTTATCCGCAGTGCCGTCGGACGGAACGATGTCCGCGGCAAGTCCCTTCATGTGCGCCGAACTCTCGACTCCGCCGACCGCCCGGTTCACTTCCGGACTCCGGAATCCGCTGTTCACCCGTATTGGGCCTCCATACAGGCGTCGCGCCCAGTCAAGGAAAAGCCCCAGCCTGTTCAGGTTTTTCGCCTGTTCCCATGTCGGCACGTTCGGGAGTCCCGTGTCGGTGCGGACAAGCTCCGAGAGCTTGAAGTGCTTCGGGAACTCCATCACTTGGCTGCCTTCATCTTGGCTACTTTCTTTTTCGCCTTCGGTCCTTCCGCCTTGCGCGCGGTCGGCTTCTTCCTTCCCGGCTTTCTTTCCGGCCTGTCGATCTCGAGCCTGACGACGGCGGTCGGTCTCATCCCGACGGATTCCAGGAACCCGAGCAGGGCCGCCGCGAGCGGATGGGCCTTGCGGACGAGTTCCTTCGTCCGCTCGACTTCCCGTTCCGCGGCTTTGCCCTTGGCCGGCTTCCGTGGCGCCTTCTCCGCTCTCCGCGGAATCGGGCGTGCCGTTTCCCTTTTGACCTTGACCTTTCCCGGCTTCGTCGCCGTTCCTGTCGCTGTCTCCTTTTTCATTCTTTGCCTCCTTTTCGGCATGTTTCTAGACATTTTGTATCGGTTTGCGAGATTTTTTCTCGTAAAACGGCGATTTTGCGCCTTTCCCGGAAGTCTTATGCACATTTCCCGGCGGCCTTGTTTATGCGCCTTTCCAGGTGAAACCTTCCCTTTCCGTCCTTTGCCTTCGAGCTGTGGCGGACGAAGAGGTCCGCGTCGCCTGTCGCGACCGACTCGAGGTTCTCCGGCACGCAAAGGAGGCGCAACAGCTCCATTCCCTCGCGCTTTATGATTCGAGTCCACTCGGCCCTTTCCAGGATTTCCAGGATGTCGGAGCACGCCCTGCGGTATCCCGTATCGAAAGCGGCCGATTCCTGGAAGCTCCTGTATCCGTCGCCGATCATCCGAACACCTCGCCCACCGTCGGTTCACGGGAAAGCGCGTCAGGGTTGCGGACGATTTTCAGTTTCCCGTAGAACCGGATCCCGTTCCTGTCCTTTCTCCTTCCGTAGTGTCCTCCGGCGAATCGCTCCACGAGCCACTCCGCGAAGCTAGCCTTGCGTCTCGGAATCCCGGCGTCGCGCATCGTCCCCCGGAAGATGTCGTCCGCCACGTCCTTCGGGAGCTTCTCGCTTCCGTAGAGGAAGTCGTGGACGAGCCCGGCGAGCGTGTATGGCAGGTTGTTCTCGTCGATGTTCGGGAGATACCAGCGGAACGGTCTCGGCACGCTCGCGCCGTCCCAGGTGAGACCGCGGAAGAACCGGAAGCGGTATTCGTTCCCGTCGTTGTCCGTCCACGTCGCGTCCATGTCGCAGTCCAGGCGGAAGAGCCCGCCCTTCAGCCTCGACCACGAGAACGGGTCCCACGACTTCAGCCTGAAGTTCATCTCCTTTCCTCCAGTCTCTGCTTTATCCACTCTAGGTCCGTCTGGATGCCGGCGAGCTGCGCGGAAATCTTCATCGCGTCGTATTCGCCTATCCGCTTCTTGAGCTCCGCTATCTCCTTCGCCTGCGACCGGACGGAATAGACAAGCCCGATGATGACTGCCGCGAGCACTGGCGACGCGTTCTGGATGATGTTCACGATTTCCGTCATAGGTCGTCCGCCTCCGCGAGGGAGTCTATCAGCCATTGCCTGGTTTCCGCAAGGTCTTCCGTCACTGTCGTGGTCTCCACGAGCGACCTGGCCGTCGCAAGGTAGCCGCTGCGGATTAGAGGCAGGATGGACGCGAACGGAAGCACCTCGGACGCAGGGAACGAAAGCAGTCTCTCGTGCAGGTCCCTGTCGAGTTCCAGCCCGATGTAGTAGTTCCAGTCAAGGCCGCTGTACGAGAGAGCCGTGGACTGTTTCCAGCAGTCGTCGCTTTCCAGATATTCCTTTCTCGAATACATTCTCCCTCCTATGCGATTTCGCTTGCGCCGAACGAGACGTAGGGCACCGTTTCCGCCCTGGCGAAGCTGGAGCTGGCGACCGATACCCAGTCGGAAGTGGATGTCGATGTCTGCAGGTTCTGCCTGAGCGTGTAGTCGTAGTTGTAGTTGTATGTCGTGCCATGGGAATACGCCGCGAGCTGGCATCCGCAGGACCAGACCTGGACGATGTATCGCGTGTTTCGCTTCAGGTTCAAGGCGTCGTCGAATGCCGAAACCATATCGACGGTCAGCAGCTGGTTCCCGGCGTCCGTCGCTCCCGTCTCCTTGGGAAACACGAGCCCCGTGGAGCCGAGAAGCGTCCCGTCCGTGTAGAACAGGGCGACGTTGAAGCACGGCGCGTCCCCGGACAGGTTGCCGGTCAGCGCGACATTGCACTTCGTTATCACGCCCTGCGACGTGGCGATTCTCATCGCCTGATAGACGATGGCGTTCAGGTAGGAATACGACTTCTTGTCCTGCCATGCCAGCTTCGAGTAGCCGGTGTTCAGCGCATACGATCCGTAGTTGCTCGTGGAAGTGTTCACCGCGAACTCGTCCAGCGTCTGGATTTTGGGGTCATAGGAAACCGCCGTGTTCACCTGGACGTGCAGCTTCCCGTCCGCCTTGACGAGGGAAACCAGGTCGGAGTCCGAGACGAGCACCTCGTCCAGATAGTCCGCCTCGCTGGCGGAATCCACCGCCACCTTGTCGAGAGACGCCACCGATACCGCGCTCCACGCGGTCCCGTCGTAGTCGCATGTCTCCGTCGCCGTCTTGCCGTTGATTGAGTAGCTCGTGACGAAGTGCGCCCTGGAAGAGGAAAGCTCCGCTAGATAGAACGTCTTGTCGTTCATCTGCATGAGCACCGTGTCGTATTGGGAGAACTCGGACAGCGAGCGCGTCGTGTCTCCGTAGCTCACCACGAGGATGTTCGACGAACCGCCTCCTCCTTCCGCGGCGATCAGGTCGGTTCCCGTGTCGAGGATGTCGTTAGCCATTCGCGCCTCCTATCCGGTAGTCGATGACAAGGTTCGATCCGGAAGTGAACTGCATTATCCGCAGCTCAATCCATTCCGATCCCGTCCGGATGTCCATGACTATCCTTGCCGGGATCGACTGGAAGTCCCCGTTTCCGCTATAGACGATGTCCTTCCCGGACGAAAGGTCCTGTCCGACAAGGCGGACCGTGTTTCCGTAGGTCCTCGATTCCGAGAAGATGTCCGCAGAAGTCGCCTTCTCGTTCTTTATGTTCACGACTGCGGCCTGTATCGAGTTCACGGAAAAGGCGAAAGTCCAGTCGCCGTACGAGAATGTCCCCGTCCCGTTCATAGGAATCGTGAGACGTCCCATTGCCGGGACTGTCGCCAGAGACTGTCTCTCTAACGCCCACTGTCCGAACGAGTAGTAGTAGTGGAAGACTTCCGTTCCGTAGAGGCGAAACAGGTTCGCGATGGCGCCGATGATGGAACCCTGCCACGTTGCGAGTGAAGAGCCGGAACCGGATACGATTGTCCGTCCGGCAATTATCGCCGCCATCACTTCGGAATGAGTGCTCGAGTTGGGGTCAAACGTGAACTTGCCGTCCTGCTTTCCGGCAATCGACGATTCCAGCGTGTCGTCGGCAGACTTTCTCTCCGTAGCCTCGCTCGCGATGTCGTCCGCCGTCGCGAACGCGTCCGGACGGATTCCGAGTATCAGCTGGGTGCTTGTCTTCGTGACCGTCAGAGGACTTTCGACGGCCAGCGTCTTCCTGCCAACGACGTTTATCTTGCTGTTCTCGTCGATGTGGATGTTGTCCCCGTCCTGCAACGGAGACTGCTTCCCGGCTATCGCCTTGGCAAGCTCCGCGTCCGCTTCCTTGCGCTCGGTCGTTTCCGTGGAAAGCGCGTCGCCTATCGCCGAGATACTGTCATTTATCGATTTGTCGGCTTCCTTTCTCGCCTTCGTCTCGTCGGAAAGCGACTTGTCCAGGTCGCCAATGGATTTCTTCACGATTTCCGAAAGAGACACGGTGAACGTCTTCTCGCTTGCAGACAAGGATTCCGAAACGTCTATTTCGTTTTCCGTACCGTCCACGATCACGGGAAGGTTCACGATTGTTCCCGACGGCATGTACGGCTGGACTGTCCACAGAAGGAGACCTCCTTCCGCATAGACTTCGAGCCTGTACGACTTGCCGTCATCGACCGCAACGGTCGCGCGTCCGTTCGAATCCAGCGGAATCTTCTGCGGGTTCATAGCGTTTCCGGAAATGTCCGCGTAAGTCGTCGCGGCGTCGTCCGTATATGCCTGATAGACTTCCAGGTGTCCGCCGACGTTTATCGCGCCGGAGGTGTCAAGAAACTGTATGTTCGGGTCGAATAGGTACTTGAGCATTTGCCCAAGTTTACACGCCTAGCGGAGCGTCATTCCAAGATAGACGCCACCCTCGTCGCTTTTCTCCATCCCGATTTCGAGACGCCCGTAGAACTGGTCGTTCGGCCACGCCGTCGTCGCCGGCTCCCCGTATCTGAACGTGTGGTAGCGGTAGTTCATGTCCGAAAATCCCGATGTCGCTACGTGCGAGTACACGGGCATGTTCCCGTGTGGCACGGACGACTGCGTCTTTCCAGCCCCGAGGTAGAATACGCGCGCAAGCATCGTAGCGAAGTTTGCGCCATCCAGTTCTATGACTTCCAGATTGCTGAGCCGCCCCGTGACAGCTTCGAGCGGGCAGTTCCCCGAGTTCCCCCGGTATTCGTACGAGATTTCGGCGTCATTCGCGAACAGCTTTACCGCGCCAGTCCCATACTCGTCTCCACGATACACGAACCGCGGCATGGAGACGCCTTCGGCAGAAGTTCCTGCGAAACGGCAGTCCAGTATCGACACCGCCGCAGCCTCGATCTGCGTCCAGGAGGTAGCGGTACTGGAGCGTATCGGCGGAAGAAATTCCACCATTCCGTCCCCTAGGAAGACGCAACCATCGAATGCGGCATAATAGACCGTCCTGTTTCCCGAATCGAGGAACGGACGCACCGAAACCTTGCCGTTTACCTTGCATCCGGCGAGCGAGATGTTCTCCGCCCCGACCTGGGTCGAAAAATAGCTGTCGTAGGCAGTGACCGGGCACGCGCCCTCGTAGCCATCGGCATCCGACTGGTCCACGATTTCGCACGAAAACGAGCAGGAGCGCGCGTCGATTCTCGACTTCGCAATCTTGCCGCCAAAAATCCGCACCCGGTCGAGCGACAGGGCGCAGCCGGAAACGTCCGCCGTTCCAATGTCGATGTCGGATAGCGATAGCGTCCCCGAACTTCTCTCGACGATTCCCAGCGAACCACACGAAGCCGCCACGATTTCGTCCGGAAGCGAGGAGGCTGTCTTGCCGCACAGAGAAACCGAAGTCTGTCCGTCAGCGACTATCGCCTTGATGTAAACGTCCGCGGAAACGAAGCGGAAGATGTCGAGGACGTTTCCGTCCGAAGAAAGGACCTGAATCCTGGCGCCGTCCGCTATCTTTCCGAAGCGGAACTCGGCAAGCCTCATGTCCTGTCTGAACCATGTCCTTTCGAACGTCATTCCAAGGAAAACGACATTGTCTTTCGGACCGAAAGGGGTTCCGCCTATGGAGCAATGGTCAAGGTACAGGTACGCCCCGTCGCCGTACATGTCCGCATATTTCTCTGAAAGGACCGTCCGAGCCTCAATCTCTGCATATTCGATCACCTTCTTTCCGGAAAGCGACCTTCCGGAAGCATGGAAATAGCTTGTCGCGTCTATTACGAGCTTCCTCCCCTTGCATCCGAAAAA
Source organism: Candidatus Methanomethylophilaceae archaeon (assembly GCA_963629575.1). Lineage (GTDB taxonomy): Bacteria > Fibrobacterota > Fibrobacteria > Fibrobacterales > Fibrobacteraceae > Hallerella. Next base: position 15,366 of record CAVGIM010000025.1, on the reverse strand, counting down.
GCCGTCCATCGTCCTGAACCAGGACGAATGCGCCTCCTCGTTCACGGAAGTGAAGACGAAGTCCGCGGCGAAACCGTTTCCCCCGGGCTTGACACGCACGCGAGGACATTTCACGATTCCTGTCCCCGTAAAGCGAGCCTTCTCGTCGAACGCAAGCTCCTTTCCTGTCAGGTAGTCCAGCGCTCCCGTCTCGTAATCTCCGTTGACGAACCGGATTTTCCTAGCTGTCGCGAGGCCTGCAGTCCCCACAGATTCCGCATAGCCGAAGAGAGCGTTCAGGTTGTCGAGCTTCCCAGGAAAGACTCCATAGAGCGTGCAAGGCAGCGTATCGCAACCCCATAGCATGACCCACCGCCCTGAATCCGAGACGGAACTTTTCACGACATAGCCGCCGTCTTGAGACACGGTGCAGTCGGCATCCCACAGGTAGATTCTCGCGGGGCAGTCTCCGTCGCGGTAGTATCCCGTGACAAGGACTGGCGACATGGCGACCGGGGCGTTCTTCAACTCCTCGACGCTCCCGACGCTCGCCGTTGGCGCTGGGTCGTCCCATTCCATCCCGGCGTCGTATGTGTCCACTGTCTCCCAGTGCTCCGGGTCGTCGTCCGAACCCATCGACGAGTCGCCAGTGTAGCGTTCGAGCCTTACCGATACCACCGCCGCGTCGAAATACACGGAAGACGGAAGCCGACCCTCGGAGTCGAGAAATTGCGGGTTCGCCGCGTCCGAATACTCGCCGTCGGCGAACGTGTAGATTTTCGTGTACTTGCCGGAAACATCCGTTCCCGGAACGTCCGTCGATCGGTCGAATACGGAAAGCCTCCCGACAAGAGGATTCCCGTCTCCGTCAAAGTACTGCTGCGGTACTAGCGTCATCTTCATGCGATAATCCCTCCGGCCGCATTCGCGGCATCGATTTCGGACTTCATCATCTCGACGTTGGCCCTTGCCCCGTCGGCTGCGGCCTTGGCCTTCGCCGCGTCGAGCTGAAGCGCCCGTTTTTCGATATCCATCGCGTCCTTCGCGAGTTCTGTCCGGCTCCTTTCCGCGTCCTGTTCCCCGTCGAGCTGCGCCTGGAATGCCATCTTGTCAAGCTCGTTTGCGTGCTTGACCCTTTCCATGAGGACCTGTCCCTGGATTCCCTTTTCCGTCTCGGAGGCGGACTTGCGGAAGTACTCGTTCTCCTCGGATAGCTTCTTCGCCTGTTCCTGCAACTGCAGGACCTGTTGCTGCAGCGCCATCTCCCTCTCTGTCGGCTGCGGCTGTTCGTTGAGCCTCCCGAAGAGGTCCATGAGCACGGCGTTGTCGGAATGCGTCATGAGGATGGCGTTAACCACCTTCATCTTCATCGAATCGGGGACGAGCTGGGCTATCTGCGCAAGTTCCTGTCTCGCCACCTGCCGCTGCATGAACTCCTCCGGCCCCTGGACCACGTCCACGTTCCGCCCGCGGATCCCGAGCATTTCGAGAAACGTGTCGCCGACGCTCTTGAAGGAATCCCGCAGGTTGTCGTAATAGTGCCGCACGTTCGTCTGGTAGGCCTTCGCGTTGTACATCACCTCGGTAGCCGTCAGCTCCTGCTTCTGGTCCACGATTCCCTTCGGGTCCACCCCGGTGACGGACTGGAAGAGCGAAAGGCTCGTGCCGATGATTCCGGAAAGGTCGTCGAACGGGACGCGGTTGTCGATGCGCTCCGGCTTTTCGAGCGTCTCCTTGCCGTCCTTCCGGTTGTAAAGCAGGACCGGGTTCATCGTGCGGGTAAAGTTCCTGTACCCCTCGTCAAGGCCTTCGAGCGCCTCTACAGACCCCATGAAGACGGGCTTCGGAGCTATCGCCAGGCGTTCGCCGAGTTGCGTGAAGCAGTAGTTCACGAGCTTCTGCACGGAGCGGCTCTTGCGTACGAGGCCCTGGAACACCTGCGTGTCGTCGTCGAGCCAAGTCCTTTCACCGAACACCGGGAAGACCGGGACTCGCGAGATGGGCAGTTCCGCGCACTCGCCGTCCGCGACGCCGTTGCCGAGAAGCCTGTAAAGCCGGCAGACCCTCGTCCCGTCCGGCAGATCCTCCATCCGGTAGTATGTCACCACGGGGATCTCGTCGTCCGAATGTCTCGAAGACACGTCCACCAGCGGAAGAACGCCTTTCCCGGGAACCCACCCGTCGCCATAGACGGAACGGACCCAGTTCTTCGACCGCATCTCCACGATGGCGGCTTCCTTCGCGTCCGACCCGTCGATTTCCGTCGAATCCGGGTCGAGCATGACGCCAGTCACGTCGGGGACGGAATATGCGGTAGGGACGGCCACGCCGTCGCGCATCTCCGTCGAGAGGACCATGACGCCGAGGCCAAAGGATACCGCGCTATGGAGCGCGTCCACGGCCGCACGCGAATTGCATCCCGTCTTCAGAAAGCTGTCGCAAGCCTGGTCGCTTTCCGGGTTCCCCGTGTACCAGGCGTAAGGATAGGACGTGTAGTTGTTCGTCACCGCGTTCACCGAGTTTTCGACGACGTTCACCGTCTGCCGATTTCGCTCCGCCGCGATGACCCTGTCGTCGTCCCGGTCCCACTGGCTTCCGGAAAGGAAGGTCCTGTCCGCACGGATCCTGTCTACCTGCTTTCCGAACTTCGCAGAGCTTCTCTTTTCGAAGTCGCGAAACGCATCGATTACTTCTCTGCTGTCTATTTCCATGTCCATCTGTCCCTATTCCCTAGAATCCGAGCTCCAGCCAGGTCGGCGCAGGTTGCGTCCTCTGGTCATGAGCCAAATGTTGAACCTGTCTCTGTCCACCCCTACGGGCATCCCGTAGACGACCGATTCAGGATGTTCCGCGACATACGCGAGAAACTTTCTGTCCTCGTCCGTGAGCGTGGCTTCGTCCAGTATTTGTCTCGCCCTTGACGACGTGCGCTTCCTTCTACGCTCCTCGCGATTTTCCTCTTCGCTTTCTTCGAGAGACTCGACAAGATCCTTGACGACAGGCACCATGTCCGTAGCAAGCTTTCCAGACCCGTTCATTCCGAGTTTCTTGAGTTCCGCAACGGCGGCGGACTTCACTCCCTTCGGTCCGTCTTTTTTCAATGCGGCGAAGAATCGCGCTGCCTTTCCCGCTTTCTCCGGCAGGACATCTTCCACCGCCTCCGCAGCTTCCTCCGGGGCTTTCTTGATTTTCGCCTCGATGGCTCCCTTTTCCTTGTTCGCGACAAGGTTTCCGCCCTTCTGGGCGGCATCGCCGAGCATGTCGAGACCGCGCTTTGCAAGATAGGGAATCGCCGCGTTGAACGCTGTCGATACAAAAGGGTCGGAAAGTTCGAACGAACGGCGCTCGTTTTCGTCGCCGTAAGCGATGGCGTCTGCCGTTTCCATGGCAAACGGAGCAATCGACGCATCCGGAACGTTTGCCAGGATCTTTCCCGCAAACGGTATTTTCTTGACCCGTCCGAGTCCCTCGATTACCTTGCTGAACTTCGGCACTTTCGACAGGCTGGACGCCACCCGGCCGAACGGCGTAAAAAACGAGGCCACGACCTCGCCGGCGTCAAGAGCGATGTCCTTCGCGGAGGGTTCTTCCCCACGCTCGACAGCCTCGACAGAACGAGGCGCGACGAGATTGCGCGCTATCCACGCCGAGACGCTGCCATCGTGCGTGACGGCTTTCCTTTCTTCCTTCAGCCTTTCCGCGAAGTAGTCGTGCGTGGCGGACTTCAGGATGTCTCGCACCGTGTCCGCGTCATTGCCGAAAATTTCGACATAGCGGTCATACGGTACCTTTTCCCAGCTCGCGTTCCCGTCAATCATGTCCTGGACAGAACTGTAGCCAAGACCCTTGGCTATGTCCTTGAGGCCGAATCTTACCGGGTTGTCGTATCCTTCGCCGCGCGGGTCCGTATTCTTCATGTATAGCTCGCGCATAGCCTTCGACGCGCTGTCCGCACCGCTTTCGTGAAGCCTTCGCAGCATGGCGCGCCCTCTTTCGTCCTCGTTTTCGATCGCTCTTATTTCCGGATCGTCGGACAGTTCGCGAACAGCGGAGAAAAGCTCCGGGGAGTATTCGCGTCCGTCCCGCGCTATCTTGCGGACGCTCCTGTAGATGCTTGCGCCTGTGTTTTCGTTCCCGCTCACTGGATGGCCCCCTTGAATCCGTTCTTCTCCCATTCCACGATGGCGGCGTCCATCCCGTCGTCGTCCCCGGCGAGTTCCGCCCTCTTGTACTTCGCGACGATCGACTGCCGGAGGCGTTCGCGCGCCTTTGCCGCATTTTCGCGTTCCTGCCGTTTCGCCCGTTTCTCCTTCGTCTCGTACTCGCCGACCTTCTTTTTCGCCGCCTCGTAGCTTGCGAAGCTGCCATTCATTCCTCGGACGGACTCCTCGAACGCCCTCACGTCCGCCTCTGTCAGCTCGCCAGCCTCGGCCTTTTTCTGCACGTCGTACAGGAGCGATTCGAGCGTGAGCCCGTCCCCAGCCGGACTCGCGATTCCGTCCATGTCGGGGATCTCGAGCCCATACTTCTTCGCGATCGACTCCGCCTTCTTCTTCAGGTATTCCCCGGAAATTCTTGCGCGGGACTGTTCCTCTGTCGGGAGCAGCCGGAAGTTCGCGTAGAGTTCGCGGTACTGCTTCAGGTATTCGTCGAGGGCCGCCTGCGCGTTCTCCCGTTCCGCCATCCAGGCGATGCGGTCGTTCTCCGCCTTGGCGTCGGCCGACTGCCTGGCCTGTCTCCGGGAGTTCATCAGGTTGGCAAAAAGGGAATAGTCTCCATCGCCAACAGCAGAAGCGGCGAACTCGTTTTCCGCCTTCTCCGTCCGGAGTTCGGAAATTTTCCGGTCAAGTTCCGCGATCTTCTTTCGTATCTCGTCCGCCTCGGACTGCCTCTTCTCGGCTTCCGACCTTTCCCAGCGGTAGGACGATTCCGCGCCCTCGCCGCCGGAGATTTCTCCCGGCACATGCGCCGTCACGCCAGACGGCGCGCGCTGCGGCATGGACGGTTCCCATCTGTATCCGTTGATTTCCGACATTCTTTCTTCTCCTAGAACAGCTTGTGAGTCTTTCCCCAGCTTCCCATGACCGCCTGCCCGATCGAAGGAGCCAATGCGAGCTTGGCCGCCTCCCGGGCCGCCTCGTATGGGTTGCTTCCGCCTCGATAAGTGTACCGCTTCGGATTTTTTCCGAACCGGACGATTACGTTGTTCGCCCCGTCAATGCGGATTTCCGACACAGCGGAAGAGCTTGGGCTGATGTACTCTCGCAGCGTCCTGTTTCCCGCCCAGAACCTGCGCAGTTCCCTTTCCCGCATGATCCCCTTTCGGATAGCCTCGTTCACCATGGCGGCGTTCGCGTTCCTCGGAAGGCGCTTCAGATAATATGACAGGGCGTCGTTGTGCTCTTTCTCTGTCTGCATGTATGCCGCCTGGGAAAGTGCGCGGTTTAGCCTCGCGTTGTGCTGCGGAGGTCCAGGTACCCAGTTCACCTGGTAGTTCACGTCCATTCCTCCGGCAGGCATCCTCTGTTCCACTTCGTGATCGATCGCCGCCCTCCGCGATGCGGAAACGACCTTGCCCTGAGCGGCAGCGCTTCCGACGGCTTTCGCCGAATTGGCGGAACGTCCGAGAAGACCCAGAGCGCCGAAACCGAACGCGATGTCCATCCCATTGTTTTCGAGCGTCCTTTCCGCAGCGCGCCGCAGCATTTCGAGAGAAGAAATCATTCTCCGAGACCTCCGGAATTTCCGCCGTGCTCCATGTTGTAGAGCAGCGCTTCCAGCCTCTCCTTCTGCGCCTCCAGGTCGTCGAGTTCCGAATCGATTCCGGAAAGTCCTGCAAGCAGCCTGTCGCGACGCTCTTCGTCCCGTTTCCTCTTCATGTAGCCTTTCAAGCCACCGCCGAAGTCCTTCGCCGCATCCGAGAGGGACGACGAGGGAACCTCGGCGGACGGATTGAATCCGGAAAGTCCCGTGAAAAAATTGCTTACGCTCAACGCCATGCTATGCTCCGAAAAGTCCGCCGAAAACCTTTCCAGCAAGTCCAAGGACTTCGGCATTTCCCGACTTGCGCTTCGTGTTCAGATCCGCTATCTTCGATACGACATCCGCCGCGGCGGATAGATCCGCGTTGTTTTGGCTCGCCATCTGCGACACGTAGTCGCCATACGACGAAGAAAGCGCGTCCCTGTCCTTTCCGTAGAGAGACGCCACGTTTCCCATGTTCGCGAGATCCTGCTGCGCCTGGTTGGCGTTCGCCTGCCACTCGGCAAGAGACGTTCCGCGGTCCTGCTGCATCCTGGAATACGCCTTGTCGTATTCCTCGGAAGCCAGCGCCTGCTGTTTCGCCGCCAGAGCGTTCAGGTAATCCGAGCTGAACATGTTCCCGGCGTTCGCGGACGAGTTCGTTATCGCGTCCATGGCCGCCTGTTTACGCTGTTCGGCCGCAGGAGAGTAGAAGTCCGACACGTCCTTCGAATACTCGAACTGCTTCCCCGAGTTCCCTTCCACCGCGTCGATGTATGACTGGAACGCGTCCGCATACTTCCCGGCACCTTCGCCGTAAGTATCCATCATCTTTTCCCAGTAGTCGCCATATAGAGATCGGTTGTCCGCGCCTACCTGGGACGCCATGTCGCGAATCTCTTCCAGAGAACCTATCGCCTGGTCTATCTGGTCATTGTTGTCCAGGCCTAGCAGGTTCCCGGCGATGTTCCCGGCGGCTATCGGATTTAGACCTGTGGCGGCTCCGATCTTGCCAAGAGTGGAATCCTTGCTGTTCGCGCGCTTGATTGTCGATTCGATAGACATTCCGTAATCCTTTTTTTCAAGTTTACACGGAGACAGCCCTTGTCGCGTCTCCGAAGACGACTGCCTGCGCCATGCACGCCCGTTCGAACCGCACCGCCTGCTGCCTCGCCTTCACGGTCATGGCCGATCCGCCCCCATCGCCGTAGGATAGCGACATCTGGACGTTTCCCGAGAATCGGAACGGAAGCGCGTGGCTACCGGCCGCGAAAGTCCCGGAAATCGCCGTGAAGAACGGCGTGACGACGACATGCCATCCGCTCGCGTCGTCGTATTCGTCCCAGGCTCCGGTCAGAGTTCCCCAGACATCATCCCTCGTACTCGTCGCGTTGATGTTCCCGCTCCTCATAGCATCGCCCCCGTCGATTCCGCTCGCGCCTCCGCCGCGGATATGACAAAGTCTGTCGGGTGCGAGTATGTGAGCCTCGCCACGGCAAGACGGCTGAATCCAAGTCCGTGAAAGCGAACCCGGTGCGAGTAGTCGCCAGTCCTTCCAAGCGATGCGCTGCGAACATTCCCGAAAGTCTCGCCTCCGTTCCTAGACACTTCGAGCAGGAGCTTTGGGGAAAGGGAATAGTCGTCCCATGCACCGACGTTGCACTCCACGGCGAGTTCCTCGAACACGAACGGACGAAAGCCGTCCACGATGACCGGCCCCTGCCGGACGCGCACCATCGGAAGACGATCCGACGCGGAGAAGTCCTCGTAGAAGTACCCACCGGAAAAGTCGTACATTCCTCCGTCGTCCGTGAACGCATAGAACTTCCCGCCCTTCCAGGCGACGCCTCCGACACGCCACGCCTTCCGCATTCCGGAAACCCTGTCCCGCGACGAACGCTCGTGCCACGCTCCTCCCGATGCGTCATAGACCCACGTTTCGCCAAGAGCGCCTAGCTGCAACACGTAAAAGACGTGCCCTTCTACAGAATAGCAGAATCCCCTGGCGGATTCCTGGCTTTCTCCCAGCAGCTTCGCGTCGAGCCATGCGGGAGAGACCTTCTCGAACGAAGTTCCGGAGACCGCGAGAACGGCCTTTCCGTAGGATTCGCCGGACCCGACGTAAAACACTCGCTCAGATACCGACGCTACCGAATACGGCGCATCCAGCCCGTTCGCGGCATTTATCGTATAGGAAGTACGAACCCAAGTCTGATAATCCGAAGAACCGCGCTGCCACGTCTCCACGCTCTTCGGCCCGAACAGATAAAGCGCGCTTCCAACCGCATACACCGCGCAGACGCGGTCGCTCGAACTTTCCCCGTTGAAATACTGGACGACGCCGTACGAATCCTCGAACACGCACAGCTCGGCATCCTCCTCGTAAGTCTCGACAGTCAGTCCGTCATCCTTGTAAACGGGCTGTCCGTCGTCACCCATTCGGAAAAGCGAGCGCTTTTCCTTTGAAAGCGGATAGGGGACCGAGTAATACACGTACCCCGACCCCGTGTCGTTGATTACGACGGACCCGGCGACGACGGCCACGTGCGTCGGTCTCGCAAGTCCGGATCCGTCGAGCCTTTCCGGAAGCTGGACTGCGCGCATCGTTCCGCCGTTCACAATGTCGTAGTAGCGAAGGCTCACGCCGTCGGCGACAAGCAGGAGTGGACGCTCGCCGCCAGTCTCCGCAAAGCATACCCGTTCCGCCGTGTCCGATACGCCGCCGATTGACGACGCGGAGCCGTCCGCGTCGACTCGGAACACGGTGCCTCCCATGCAAACGAAAAGGTCCTCGTCGCTTCCTTTCGAAGAAAGTCCCCTGGTCGATACGTATGTTCCGCGGCACTTCTTGCCCGGGAAAATCTCCGACAGGAACCTGATTCCGGGAACGCTCGCCATGTAGGCGTTTCCGTCGTTATCCTCCGGGAACATGTTGAGCGACCAGTCCGACCCCTGGACCGCCGGATACTTTCCTAGCTTCGTCTTCCCGACGATCCCCTGCAGAGCCTTCGCCTGTCCCACCTAGAAGCCCTCCCCGGAAAGCCCGGCCAAATACGCGTCGCGGTAGTCCCCGATACGTTCCGAGAACCGCAGCATCCGCCCGGCGATCCTGTCGCGCTTGACTAGTCTCTTCGCCTCGGCGAGACGCTCCTCGAAAAGCGGCCTGTAGGAGACCAGCTTGTAGAGGTCGCAAAGACCAACGCACAGGGCGTCCACCAGCATGTCGCGGTAGATGTCGGAAAGGTAGCAGGTGTCGGAAAGCCTGTATTGCGGAATCTTCGAGTTGTAGAACACCCGGCACCCCTGCGGGGCGCTCCCGTCGAGCGTTATTCTCCCGACCATGCGTACCGAATACTTTCCGGAAACGGATACGCTTTCTTGATAGACGTCGTAGCAGAACGACGTCGCGAGCGACTTCCTTGACGCTGAACTGATAGCGACAGGATCGGACGCGGCAAGTCTGACGAACCTGTCGCCAATTTTGCGCGAGACGCCGGACACCTTTTCCGGCGGCTCCTCGGCGACGGCGTTTCCCGCAGCTTCCTCGCCCGGAAGCGGGACGCGGAAAAGAATCTCGCTACCCGACACGTCCGCCGCGCGGACCGCCCCGGCGATGTAATCCTGCGAATTGAGAACCGACACGGCGCGGTTCAGCTGCGCGACCGCCGCGGTCGCCATGTTGCCGTCCACGGATTCGCCCGGCGCCACGAGGCTAGTCAGCTCGCAGGCCTCCTTCACTAGCTGGTTTATCGAAATTGGCATGTGTAAACCTCGTACAAGTTTACACGGCGAAAGACCTATCTATCCCCCCAGAAAAGCCGAACGAACAGGACAATCACGGCGACAGCCATCGCCGCATCGACGGCCAGCCCGAGAAGGAGGAAGGCGGCGAACCTACGCCCGCAACGGTACCTCTTCGCGAAAAGCACAACGAGACGTTCGATCATTCAAGCCTCCTTGCCGTAAATATAGGCAGAAAATCCTGAAACCGCAAGCGCGAAAAGCCCCCCGGGAATTCCCGGGAGGCTCGCTTGGAGCAGAGGTGATCCTAGTCCTTGACGATGTAGGTCGTCACGGAGAAGCGCACGTCCGGGATTCCGGCCGCAAACGGCAGGTCAATGCGCACGAGCTTCGACAGGTCGCGTCCGTCGCCGTATTGGCTCATCTTGACGGTCACCGCGCCCTCTGTCGCCACGGCTTCGTTTTCGGAACCGGGCAGGTCGTCGAAACGGTAGTCGTCGTAGGCGAACGCGTCCTTCGTGCGGACCTGTCCCACATAGTAGGTCTTGTCCGGATCGAGGATCGCTTCGAGGGTGAGCGAGGTCGTCCCGGCTGGTAACCAGGCGTTCGGGTTTCCGAAGGCCTTTCCCTCTACCGTGATCCTGATTTCCGGGATGTTCCCGTCGGAATCCTGGACGATCACGACGAAGTCCTGTTCCGTCTCGATGCCGGTCGGGTCCACAATCTTGAGACCGGTTGCCTTGTAGGCGAGACCGGCGACAAGACCGGTTCCGGAAACGCTGGACACGGGTTCGAAGCCTACGACGCCGCCTTCGTCGTCATTCACGGCCTTGAGCGTGACGGTCGGGACAGGAATCGTGCCCGGCGTGGTGACAGTGGGGAGAACGGCCAGTCCGAGCTGCGACGCGCCGGCATATTCGCCGAGGTAGTTCTTCGTGTAGATGTCCTTGGCCTGCTGGGCAGGGATGAAGTTCGCAAGCCCGGAAGCCGCCACCTTGCCGAGCACCGTCGGGCTGTGGAAGCTCACCATGTCGGCGTTCACCGCGAGCTCGATCAGCGCCGCCGCCGCGTCCGAAAGAACGCCGAAGGACGGCTTGTCCGAGACGACGGCCTGTGCGGATCGGAACGCGTTCTTGCGAACGACCGTCTTCTGGACGCTGCGGGCAAGTGCCGTTCCGCGCGGGATGGCGATCTCGTCCGTGAAGCTGTCCACGTCTCCGAGAGTGTTCCACGCGGAAAGCTCGACAGACGTGTTCTTGTTTTCGAGCCGGACATTGTACTCGATTTCCTCGACGGTATCCGGATCGGCGACGACGCCGTCGACCACCTTGCCCGGGTCGGGAATGTAGATCTTGTAGTCGCGACCGAACTTCTTTCCCTTGAAGTCGTTCTGCGACATGTAGGACTTGGAAGCCCTCACGTAGTCCATTTCGTCGCCGCAGGCGCGAGCGATGAGCTGGACCTTCAAATTGTTGCTGAACTTGTTTTCTGCCATATCGACAGTCTCCGTTTAAGATTTCACGTTGCGGGCGCATCCCATGCGAGCCCCGCGTCCACTGCGCACTTGAAGGCGTGCGTCGCCAATGTCGCGCTTCGTGTCGGCGCGCGTCGCCAGACAGAAAATGAAAGGCGGCCTGACCTTCCGTCCTGTCGCCCAAGTTTACACCAAACCGATTTTCGCCTATCGGCTGCGCGATTTCCTGCCCTTGATGTAGTCGGACAGGGACTTCGAGGAGGCGAAAATGTCTTCCGACGGCGCCCTCCCGGATCCGCTGCCCGGCTTCCCGATGACAGGCAAGCCGGTCGCATGCCCGGGCCCTTCCGTCTGGAGTTTCTCCTTTCGGATCTCGTTCGCGATTTCGTGCAGCGTGAAAAGGCGTTCCATCGGATCGCTTGTCGGCGCAAGCGCCCGTCTAGCCGTCTTTCCGTCCGACATCACCCTGTCGAGAACGGCTGGACCGTCCGCGTTCTCGAAGAAGAACCTGGAAGCGACAGGGTCTCTGTCTAGAATGTCGGAAAGACCGTTCTCGCCGAATCGCTTCGCACGAGAAAGGAAGTCCTGCGCCTTTTCCTCGCCGAACGTCCTGAACGCGTTTTCCCTGAAGACATTGATCGTCCTGGAAACGCTGGCCATTTCCTCCGATTCCATCTTTCTGGATTCCTCCGCCTTTCGCTCCTTCTCGGCGTTCTCGGCGTCCCGCTTCGCGAGCGCCGCCTCCGCGCCCTTACCGGCAAGATAACCCATGTACTCGTCGTCAGTCCCGAAGTCCGCGCGCTTCTTGTCCGCCGGCTTCGTGAGCTCGGCCACCTTCCGCTCGAGTTCAGCGATCCGGTCGTCCCGTTTCTTCAGCTGGGCGTCGGATTCGCTTTTCTGCCTCTCCAGCTGCCGACGGAACGAGTAGGCCGCCTTATCCTCACGCGAAAACGAGTTCAAGTTCGGTCTGGACCCAGTTTCCCGTGTCGAAGCGTCGTCCGGCCTCCCTTCCCGCCCTTGCGGCGAGGGCTGCCGCTCGGACGGTTCCGGCGACCCTTGACCGGACCCAGTCCCTGCCCGATCTGGCCGCTCCGATTCCGAAGATTGCGCCGTCGATGATGGCGTCTGTCCCACTTCCGCCTTGATGCTCTCCACGAGCGATTTCAAGTTTTCCGACATGTTCCGTACTCCTTTCGGTTGATTGTGAAATTTCCTCGTAGCTTACCGTATCCGCCTTGCGCTTCTTCGCGTTCATGTATCGGATGCGGTTCCTTATCCCGTTCATCGCCATCGTCACCATGCAGTTCACGACGGCGACCCCGCCGCGCGAGGTGTCGAGCTTCCCGACCCTCGACAGGATGGCGAGCGCCGTCTCGTCGATCTCGTCGTCCGAGTTCAGCATGTCGAGATAGCCTCCGAAAACGTCCGACCGGGCGACGAGCTTCGCGACCGCTATCCGGTGCGCCTCCCGGCACGCGCGAGCGATCGTCCTGTCCCCTGTCGCGGACATCGATCCGCACTGCCGCACGAAAACCGCACGGGCCACAGCATCCGCTTCCGCATAGATCCCCGAAGCCATTCACGCCCCCATCATCCTGAGCGCGCGCCGGCGGCGACACTCCGACACCGAATCCCGGACAGGGGAAAAGGCCGTCCCTTCCTCCGGGTCGTATCCGTCAGAGAACGACAGGGCGAGCGCGTCCGCGAGGTCCGGCGAATGTCCGACTACCGCCTTGATTCCGTCCTTTGGCTCGAGCTGCAGCCTGTTCCGCGCGTTCACGAAGAAGTGCGTCGCGCACAGGTCGCGCCGTATTTCCGGGGATTCCACGAAGAGTCCGCCACGGATGGCGTCGCACAGGTCGAAATACATCTCGCAGCGCCGGTTCTGGAAACGTTCCGGGTTCCTCGCCGACGCCGCGAACTGCACGAGTTCCACGCGCGGACACTCGTATTTCAGCTGGTCATAGACGCCCTGCCCGTACGCCATGTCCACGAAGACCGCTTCCGGGCGCTCCCCGGAAAGCATCTCCCTTAGCCTCGCCTTGACTCCGTAGGAATCCACGTCCGGGTCGGAAAATATTCCGATGATCCGCGACCCGCGCCTCGCGACTATGGCCGTCCTGTCCACGCCAGGACCGGCGCAGTCGATGCCTACATAGACGCGCCCGTCGGAAAGCTCTCCAGGGCGTTCCGGAAACTCGCCCAGCCGGATGATCTGCGTGTCGTCCGACGCCTCGAGGATCTCGCCGTAGATTTCCTGCGCCCGCAGCCTTGGGTCGAGAACCGCCCCCTCGATGGAGGCGCGCTGCTCGTCCGTAAGAAACACGTTCCCGTAGAAATTCCCCGTGATGACCTCGACCGACCTGCCGCGCTCCGAGCGAAAGATCTGGTCCCAGTAGCTTCCCATCCGAGGCGTAGAGGCGAAGCGCTCCGCGGGCACTATCCCAGGGCCTCTCATGCACGGCGCGGCAACGGCCCGGAGTTCCATCGGCGCCGTCGCGATCTCGTCGTAGAGCTGCATGGAGATGTCCGAGTAGCCGCGGCACGCGTCGAGGTTCTCGTAGCTCATCCCCACGATCTTCCTGTTCCCGAAAGAAATCGTCATGTCGGACATGTTCACCTTCACCAGCTCGAACAGTCCCCACTCAGAAAGCCTCGCCTTGATGTTGTCGAACAGCACGTCCTTTAGCGCGCGGAAGTTCTGCCCCCATATCATCGACGATCGCCCCTCGAACAGGTTCCTCACCGCCATCACGGAAAGGATGAACGACTTGCCGAGCCCCCGCCCGCCGTAGATGCCGGCGAATGGCGCGCGCGTGTCAAGCAGACGCTTCTGAACCGGTAGCAGCTTCACTTCCATCGCCGGACGTGGTCTCCGTAAAGGTGATGACGCGGGTCTCGCTCTTCACGTCCTCCCGCACCTCGGATTTCTGCACGTAGTCCGCCGACGCACGGAAGTCCATCCCGAGAAAGAGCCCCGCCTCGGTCGCGAGCTTCAGCTTCGCCTGGTCGCACTCCGCGAGCGCCTCGGAGAATATCTCCCCGATGCGGTCCGCGTTGTCGCGGAGCAGCCTGTAGCGAAGCCTGCTCCGGAACTTGCGCGCCGCAGCCCCGTTCAGCTGCATGCGTCTGGCGGTCTCTCCCGTAAACTTGGCCGTAAACCGTTCCCTCCCTACCTTACGCCCAGCATGGACTCAAGAAGTTTCTCGATGCGCGCGAGCCTCGCGCACGCGTCCGCCAGATGCCGGACCAGCGCATCCTGCGCCGCATCCTGCCGGACAGCGGCCGGCCTCGGCCCGGACGGTTCCATTTTCTGCACGTTCTTCTTCATATATGCAGAAATATACACAAAATTTCGCGAAAACGCATAGAATCAATGCGTTTTCGCGCATTTTTACAAAAAAAATCAGATCTTAGAGGCCAGCCACGCGACGAAGACGGAAAGGAGGAGGAACACCGCCACTTCCATGACGGCGAGCGTCGCTCCCTCGACGGACGCCCCTCGGACGCGCCTCGCCAGACGTTCGCCGAGAAACGCGGCGGCGGCGGTGACCGCAAGCCCTATCGACGACATGAGCGTCAAGACGAGAATTCCCATGAGCAGATCGCTCTCCACGAACCACGGACGCCTCCCCCCGCGCAGCCACGCGACGACTGGAAGCACGAAGAAGAAGAGGAAGACCGCGAGACACGCGATGTCTCCCGCCACCTTCTCGGCGCGCCTCCAAAAGTCCGGCTTTTCCTTTTCGTCTTCCTTGTCGTCCATGTTTCCCCTACAGCGCCGCCTTGGAGAGCGTCTCGATCGCGAACTCGCTGAACTTCACGCCGCCCTTGGCCGCGTTGCGCTTCAGCCCCTCGATGACCCACACCGGGAGCCTGAACGACGTCATCCTCGAGGCATTCCGCGCCTTTTTCGCCTTGATGGCGCGCACCGTCTCTTCCCACGACCCGTCGGAAACGACCGTGGAGCCGTCCTTGAGGCCGTCTGCCATCTCCTTCCCGAAATCGTGCCTTTCGAAGTATTCCAGCTCTTCCCTGGAAATGTCCGCATTGTCCACTATCTTGAATTCCATACGGCCTCCTCGTCCTTGTGCGCCCTTCTGACCGTGACGACCGTGTACATGTCGGATTCCATGACGACAGCCCAGAGCTTTCCGTCAGCCGTCCCGACGACCACGAAGCGGCCGTCCGCGGATTTCCAGACAAGCGTCCTTCCCTTAATCAGGGAAGCGAGCATTTCCGGCGTCATCCCGCGTTCGGTCATCCGGTCAAAGGCGTGCTTGGTGATGTTCATGTCCTGAACATAGATTTTGTATTACAATTTGTCAATACTTTTTTGTTTTCCCCCCACAAAAAAAAAATCCCTTGTCGCCTCAAAGAAAAAAGGACCAAAAAAGAAATACTCTCCTCTATAGGGAGAGTACTTCTTT
>CAVGIM010000024.1:0-38246 GCA_963629575.1 Candidatus Methanomethylophilaceae archaeon | reverse complement strand
TTCACTCTTCACTCTTCACTCTTCACTCTTCACTCTTCACTCTTCACTCTTCACACTCCACACTATGCCAATTTCCATGCCCTGACAAAGTTTCGCTACAAATAATTCTTACACACTTACAACACGATTTCTGCTTATCCATTAATATAAAACATTCCAAGTTGGGCCTTTTCCATATATTTTTTACACACCGTGTGAGATTTTTCACAAGGAAAACAGGGATTGTCTTGGATATGAATCAAAAAACACTGTTATACACTCTTTTTTCCGGAGCAATCGCCCTGGGCTTTGCCGCATCCGGAGACGCCTACACATGGCCGGGTTATCGAACCGACCTGGATTACGACACCAAGTCGAACATCGGAATCATCAATCCGCCGACACAGTTCAACAACAACTGTTCCGGAGTGACCGGCAAGAAGGCCGGAAAATGGTGGGCCTTCTACTGGGGAAGCGACCGCGATCCGCGAATAACCGACGTGACAATCGACAGCATCCTGAAAAAGTACGATACGGACTTCGAATATCTCTACAATACGCTGGGCTGGGCGCCCGACGCACAGGCCCAGGACGGCAAGTATAGCGCCATCTACTATTACGGATCGGGAACATGCGCCGGAGGCGCCAAGACGGATACGACAGGTGGTTGGCAAAGCTATGCCGCCGGGTACACGGCAGTCGTCGCATCGTTCTACCCGCTATACAGTTTCAACACATCGTGTCCCTACAGCGATCGCGTGGCCCAGATGGACGCGATGATTCACGAAGGCATCCATTCCATGACCAACGGATATCCAGGCGCCAAACAGGCGCACTGGTTCCAGGAAGCGGGAAACACCTGGATCCAGCAGGACATGTTCTCGCATCGAAACGGCATCTATTCCGGCATGGGATTCCTCAACGCGGCGACGCTAATCGCCCCTTTCATGCCCATCGAATGCTATTCGGGGTGGCTTATCGACGGCTCCTTTGGCGGCCCGGGAGCCCAAGGCGTCAACGCAAACCAACGCTATCTTTTGGGAGGTTCCCAGTATTCGAACATTTTCCCCACGTTTCTCGGCACGTGGCTCGGAACGGGATCTGTCCGCTGGATTTACGGCAACGCGACAGGCAACAACAAGAACACCTACCTGCTCGAAACCTACGGAAAGGATTATGGCCTAGGCGACGCGGGAGTGCGCAGGCTCATCACGGAATTCCGCGCGAAGCTCGCGCTTCTCGACATGAAGGAATGGTCCGAGGAAATGCGCAACCTTCTGAACCAGAACTTTGGCGGAACAAGTTACTGGGAACAGGACTACTGGGACAACAGAAACTATTCCTACACATGGAAAATGACGCCTTACCAGAGCGTGACGGCTAGCGGCAACTATCTCGTTCCGAACTCCGACATCACACCGGGCTGGTCCGGCGCGAACTACGTTCCCCTCAAGGTGAACTCGGGCGCAAAATCGGTTTCCGTCTCCTTTTATCTGGACGGAAGCAATTCCAACAGCAGCAACATGAACTTTCTCCTCTGCTATCGCGCCACCGATGGAACGCCCATCTACAGCGAACCCATCACGGGAGAAGGCACAGTTACATTGCGGCTAGACAAGACGCCCTCTTCGACAAACGGTTCGCAAATAGTCTTCGCGGTCGCCGTGAACACCGAATACAACTACACGGGGAACGAAGACATCCGCAAGAACCATTACGGCTACAAGCTGAAACTCGAATCGGGAATCAGCGGAGCCGGAGACGCCAATACGGCTTACTACCGGGACTTCAATCTCAGCTACGACTGGCCAAAGCTTTCGAGCAGCAGCGGAGCATCCAGTTCGTCTAGCTCCTCGTCTTCCCGGCAATCCTCTTCCAGCCATTCTTCGAGTTCGTCGCAGATCTCAAGCTCAAGCGTCCAGGTCACGACCGTGCGCACGTTCCCCGTAAGCGTTACGCTCCCTATCGACAACAACTACGCGAGCGTTTCGTTTGACCTGCAACTTGCCGACGTGGCAAGCGCGCTCGGAATCAGCACCGGAAACATCTACTCGGCAACCTACTTCGCCCTAGACAAGAACGGAATCGAAAGCACGAACGCAACGGCAAACGGACAGGGGCACTGGTTTGGCAAGGACGGAAATCCCGAAACCTACGGTCAAGACGCCTATATCTATTCCGAATTCGACCTTGCGCTCGGAACGTCCGCGGTCGGACACTTTCCAAACCGTGTCGTCGCCGGAGAAAGCTACTCGTTCAAGCAGGGATTCCGTTACGGCACCAAGCGCATCGTCTATGAGGTCAAGGTGACGATAGCTTCCGGCGCGTCCTCCTCGTCTTCTGTCGGAGAGTCCTCTTCTAGCCGGCAATCTTCCAGTTCCCTCTCGCCATCAAGTTCCAGCGAGCAGATGGAAACCGTACGCAATTACGATGTCAAGATAACGCTCCCCATTGACGACAACTACGCAAGCGTCTCGTTCGACCTGAAACTGGACGACGTGGCAAGCGCGTTCGACATTCCCCGAAACGAGATCTCCGCGGTAACGTACTTCGCCATCGACAGGAACGGAAACGAGGACAGCATTTCGACATCGGCCGGAAACGGGCACTGGTTCGACAAGAACGGCTATCCGGAAAACTACGGAGCGAATTCCTACCTCTATTCCGAACTCAATCTCGCCACGGGAACCGCCGCGGTCGGACATTACCCGAACCGCGTCTCCGACGGAGAAACCTATGCGTTCCGGCAAGGATTGCGCTATGGTTCGAAGCGCGTCATCTACAATGTCCTTGTGACGATTACCAACGAGAAAGGAAACGCATCTTCCGAAACGACGACCGCGCTGATGTACGGCCTGAACGGACCGGCGAAGAATATCGACCTTTCCTACGTCCACGGCGTTCTGAACATCGACTACACGCTAAAGCGGCGCGACAACGTAAAGGTCAGCATTTTCAGCCCATACGGCGCGCTGCTCCATACGGAAATTTCCGGAATGCAAAACGCGGGAACCCACCGCTACAGCTTCGACTTCAAAAAATCGGGCCTTCCGAACGCGACATACATCGTGAAAATTTCCACCGGCGATTACCGCGAAGCGAAATCCATCACCATTTCCCGCTAGGCGAAACGCTCCAATGATTTCTAGGTCCTGGGTCTTCCCGGGACTTTTTTGCTTGACATGCCAAAGGCAACTTCGCCAAGCCCATTTCGCGCTCTATTTTATATTTTTACGGCATGAACATCGAATTTCTGAAGCGTTCCATCGAAATCGCCCAAAAAAGCGTCAAGAACGGCGGAGGTCCTTTCGGAGCCGTTCTCGTCAAGGATGGACGAATCGTCGCGGAAGCGGAAAATTCGGTCACAAAAGACCTGGATCCGTCTGCCCACGCCGAAGTGAACGCCATCCGCAAGGCTTGCAAGGCTCTGCACACCTACGAACTATCCCAAACCGAAATCTACTGTTCCTGCGAACCATGCCCCATGTGCCTTTCCACCATCTACTGGGCCCGCATTCCGAAAATCTACTTTGCCGCGGACAGGACAGACGCCTCGAACGCCGGCTTTAGCGACCAGTTCATCTATTCCGAGCTGGAAAAAACCGTGGAAAACCGCAGCGTTTCGATGATTCGCGCCTATATTCCCGAATACCAGGACCCGTTCAAGGCATGGCTAGAGAAAAAGGACAGGGTGAAATACTGATGCGCATTTCCGAAAAAGAAGCCTTGGATCTGTTCCGTGCACCGCTTGAAGAACTCGCCAAGGCGGCAAACGAAGAAAAGGAAAGCCGACACGGAAAAAACGTTTACTGGGTAAACAACAGGCAAATCAACTACACGAACGTTTGCGTCTTGCACTGCTCCTTTTGCGCGTTTTCCAAAATCCGCAAAACCGACGCAAACGCCTACGACTGGTCGCTGGAATCCATTGTCGAAAAAGCGGACGAAGCCGTAAAGGGCGGCGCGAGGGAATTGCACATTGTCGGGGGGCTTCATCCGGATCATCCCTTTGCATACTATGTCGAAATGCTTTCGCGACTCCGGGAAAGGTTTCCGTCGGTAAATCTCAAGGCGTTTACCGCCGTCGAAATTTGCCACTTCGCGAAACTTTCGAAAACGTCCGCCAGGGAGATTTTAGGCGTCCTGAAATCCGCAGGACTCGATGCGCTTCCAGGCGGCGGCGCGGAACTTCTCGGCGAAGAAATCCGCAAAAAAATCTGCGGCAAGAAGGAAACGGGAGCGGAATGGCTCGAAGTCCACCGCGAAGCGCACAGGATGGGCATTCCCACCAACGCGACGATGCTCTTCGGGCACATCGAACGGATCGAGGACCGAATCGAACATCTCTCGCTTCTCCGACAGCTGCAAGACGAAGCGCCCGGATTTTTCGCGTTCATTCCTCTCGTCTATCATCCCGACAATACGCCTCTCGGCCACAAGATAAGGACGAAGACTTCCGAAGAAGACATTCTCCGTACGATTGCCGTCTCGCGGCTGTTTCTCGACAACTTCCCCCACATCAAGGCGTATTGGATCCAGACGGGAATTCCGACCGCAGCGAAAGCCTTGCACGCCGGAGCGTCGGACCTGGACGGTACAATCCGGGAAGAAAAAATCACCCATGCGGCAGGCGCGGAAACCTCCATCGGGATGAGCCCCGAAAAAATGAAAAACCTGATTCTCGGCGAAGGGCTTGTCCCCGTCGAACGAGACGCCCTGTACGACGTGATAGCCGAGCGTTGAAAGCGACGCGCAAAAAAAGGAAGCGCCCGAAACGAATGTTCCGGGCGCTTGCGTGAACTAAGAAGGGCTCGAACCTTCGACCCACGCCTTAAAAGGGCGTTGCTCTACCAACTGAGCTATTAGTCCGACAACGCAAATCTAATAAACTTTCCCATTTTTGTAAATTGTTACCATGTTTTTTTTGAAAAATTTTCCACTTCTGGTTTTGCCGATTCTTCTTCTGGCGGTTTCCTCCCCCGCCTATTTCAAAAAAAACGACACGGGCGAAGAAGCCTTTTCCTTTCTCTCCACGTTTTCCAGCGCGCGAAGCGCGGCCCTTGAAAACGCAAATTCCGCAAAGCCATCTTCCAACCCCGGGGCGACTCTGCAGAATCCGGCGATTCTCGATCTGGGAAACAAGAACAACGCCATCGCATTTTCCTGGCAGACGGGAGAACTGGCAAGCAACCAGGGCTATCTCGCCTACGCGAGACACTTGAAATCGATGACGGTCCAGATTAGTTACGGCTGGATTCGCTACGGAGAAATCGACGGATACGACGAACAGGGTAACGCGACCGGAAAAAGCTACAAACCACAAAGTTCCCTTACCGCGCTGACGCTTGCCATGCCACTCCCCCACCTCCAGTTCGGCTCCACGGTCAAGTTCGCCACGGATATTCTCACCGGCGAGGAAAACGACCAGACGGCAATGGCTCTGGCCTTTGACTGGGGAATTCTCTGGCAGGCGACCTCACGCAAATACGGAATGGCCCTTACCGCGCGAAACTTCGGAAAGATGCTTCGCGCCTACGTCAAGGACGGAGACACCGACTACGGCCTGGAAGAAACCTTTGCGCTCTCCGGATTCTACATTCCCGGTGCGCTTCCGCGCCTTTCTCTCTATGCGGAAAGCGCATTTCCCCGATACGCGGAACCGGCCCTCTCGCTCGGCGGCGAATACGGCATCGGTTCGAGCCTTTTTGTGCGGGCGGGAATTTCCCGTACATGGCTAGACATAAGCCGCGACGTCAAGGAAATCTTTTCTTCTAGCGAACGTCCCGACGAAACGCACAACGCCCGTTTTTTCAGCGCGGGTCTCGGATATGCCGGTGACCGATTTTCCATCGATTACGCCTTTTCCTATTTCGCCCAAGGTCTCGGAACGGAACACCGCGTCGGTCTAGGGCTTCGGTTCTGATGCGAAAGCAGTTCGACATCCTGGTACTTTCCGAGAAAAAGACCCGTCCGCCCATCGAAGACGCGGCGCTTGGCTGGTTTTTCGAAAGCGATTTTCGAGACATTCTCCCGGAACTCGACGCCGAATGGACGATTCTCGCCCAGCCGAGCATTCTTCTGACCAGGGACTTTCTCGATGCGACAGCAAACCTCGTCGCCGACTTTCCCTGTGCGGACGCCTTTTCTCCGCGCATCGTTTTCGACGGGAAGATTGTCTCTTCCGGATTTCTGCTCGACACGAAAGAAGGTTTCGTCGAAGAATTCGGTGACAACAGAAAAAACGAAATGCGAAACGTCGCAAGCCTCTCTCCCTTCTGCGGAATCTATTCCACGCGGCTTCTCAAAGCGCTGAAATCCTTCGACAGCGACTTTAAGACGGACATCCGCTTTTTCGATTTAGGTCTCCGCGCGCTTCATCTCGGAGCGAGCCTCTTCGCTGTCCCCTTTTTGCAAGTCGAAGCGAAAAAAAATCCCGAAGCGACCGTTCCTCTATCAAAGAAAGAACTCGCGCGCGCCTGCTACAAGGACATGGACTTTTCCCGATTCCTGAAATTCGCCGTCCGCCATCCCGTAGCGTCCCTCGCCATTTTCAGGGAAAAGCGGAAGCTCGACGAAAAATCTCTCCAGGCGACGGAGCTTTCACGGCTCACGCCCGAAATACTCGAAAAGGTTTCGCGCGAATAGACTTCGAAAACATTCTTTCGAGACGTTTCCCGGATTCAAAGGCTTTCGATGAATTCGGTCAGCCTGTCGGCAATCGTTTCGAGACGAAAACGGGAAAGCAGAGTCTCCACTTTTTTGGAATCGTAGAAAAACGTTCCGTCCAGAGCGTCCTGCAGGATATCCAGATAGCCATCGACACGGGTCGCAGGGAAAACCAGCGGACAGACTCCATCGAAAATTTCCGCAAGAGCGGTCGTCTTTGCACAGACAACAGGCGTTCCACAGGCAATGGCCTCTAGCGGTGGAAGTCCAAAGCCTTCATAGAACGAAGGCGCCACATAGAGGACGGCGTTTCGGTAGAATTCAAGCAAGGTTTCCGAAGAAAGACTTGAAAAATGGAAAATATTTCGAAGATTTCGCTTTTCGAGAATTCCCTGGACATAGCGGTTCACCGTTCCAATGCGGACAAAGGCGATATCCGGGCGCTTTTTCGCCAAGTCGAAAAAAGTCTCGATGTTTTTTCGCTTTTCGGGAAGGCTGACATTCAATACCATCCGGGAAAAGCCCTTCATGCCAAATCGTTCGAAAAAGGCTGACCGATCCGCTTCTTCAAGCCCTTTCCGTTTTCTGCAGTATTCCGGATTCAAGGGAAGGCCGGTAACCACGCCAGGACGGTTTCCGATTCCGTAAAACTTTTCCGCTTCCCTCTTGGAATAGTTCGAATTATAGATGAAGCCGTCCGCCTTGGCCGCGGGCTTCGCATAGAACTCGGCAATCAATTTGAACTTGAAACTAAACGGATAGAGGGTTTCGGCAAAGGTATCGTGAACGAGAACGACGACTTTCGCCCCCGGAAGAGCCTTCCTGACGCTCGGCACCAAAAAACCCAGCTCGGGACGAATCAAGAATACCGTTTTGGGCTTTCGCTTTCGGAGATATTCCACCAGCGGTCTTCGAAAGCCAAAAAAACCCACATAAAGCGAAGACGACCAGATTTCGGCATCGGAACGTTCGCATTTTTCGACGTTTTCCGAAAAGTATTTCGGAGTCTTTAGCCAGAGAATCGAAGCCTCGTACTCCGCAGTTATCGCCCTTTTCAAATCGAGAGCCAAGCGTCCAAAACTCGTCCGGGAGTTCTTGTCGCAGAGTATGACGATGCCTGAATCGAGATTCATCGAACGGAAATATATATATTTTGCCAATGCCTAAAATCAGGGAACAGATTTGTCTTTACAGCGATGCCGCGGAATGGGGCGGGCAGGAAATTCTTTCCGCCCGAATAGCGAACATTCTCTCTTCCGCCTTTGCGAAGATTCTTTTTTTCCATTTCTGTCCAAGATTTCAAGAAGCTCTGGATCCGAAAATCCAGACCGTCCGCCTCCCCTTTTCTGCCGGCACGCCCTTTCCCATTTTTCGGGACCATTCCCGAAGCAAGCAAAAAATCGTCGAAAAGCTATTCCTGGATTACCGCGTCGAGAACCTGGTCGTCTGTCCGGGAAACATCGAGCGTTGCCTGCCGGCAGTCTTCGCGGCGCATCGCTTGAAAATCCGAACGGTTTCCTATTATCCGATGGCCTTGACCCAAAGCGAATCCGGGGCGACACTCGGAAAATTGCGGGACCTTTTGGCAAAGTCCATCTATCCGCTGCTTTCGGAATGGATAGTCATTTCCCAAACGCAGGAACGTCTTCTGCGGCGTTTCATCGCAAGGGAAACACCGGTTCACCTGCTCTCGAATCCGCTGAGCTGGGATTTTGTCGATCCTCCAAAAATTCCAGGGACGCCGCTAAAAATAGCGACCGTCGGCCGCATTTACTTTTTGCAAAAAGGACAAGACTCCATTCCTATCCTTGCGCAGAAACTCCGGCAAGAACATTTTCCCTTCTCTTTCCACATTGTCGGCGACGGTCCCGATTTCAAGTCGTTGAACTCCTTAATCGAAAAGCATCGCGTCAGGGAATTCGTCTCTATTTCGAAGTGGATTTCGCCGAACGAATTGCGACAAATGCTGAAGGAAAGGCTCGATCTCGTGCTGATTCCCTCCCATTTTGAAGGCGAACCGCTTATCCTCTTCGAAGCGATGCAATGCGGGCTCCCCGTCCTGGTCGCAAACGAGGAATATGTCGAAGAATATGAATTGCCGGATTGGATGCTCTACCGCCCTGGCGATCTTTCGGACGCCGCAACCAAGATCCAAGACTTATCCAAAAACTACGACCGGGAAAGTTTCATCCAGACAAGAACGCGACTTTTCAAAAACCGCAGCGAAGTCGAATTTGCAAGCCGCGTATTGGCAATCTTTAGCAGAATCTTTTCAAGAAACAGCCGATGAATAAAATCCATATCGCTCTCTGCACGTACAATGGAGAAAAGTTCCTGGATCAGTTTCTGGAATCCCTCCTGAGGCAGACAAGACCCGCTGACACCATCGTCGCCTACGACGACGGTTCTTTCGATTCGACCGTTTCCATTCTAGAGTCGTTCGCCGACAGGCTTCCGCTGCAAATCTTTGCAGGCAACAGAAATCAAGGCCATCGCGCGGCGTTCGACCAGGCGCTCGCGCTCGTAAAGAAAATCGCCAGCCCTTCGGACAAGGTTGCGCTTGCCGACCAGGACGACATCTGGCTTCCGAACAAGCTGGAAATTCTGGACAGCGCGTTGAAAAACCATGCCCTGGTATTTGGAGACGCACGAGTCATTGACGCAAGCGGAAAGGAACTCAGCCACTCCTGGAGAAAGTTCGCCGCGATTCCACGGCAAGTATCCCTGAAGTCCCAGATTGCGGGAATCAACAACGTAACCGGCTGCCTATCCCTTTTTCGGGCATCGCTTCTTGATTACATCCTGCCGATTCCCGACGGAGTCACTGTACACGATCGCTGGATCGCCATGTTAGCCGAAAGGCATGGCGGAATTCTCTCCCTCCCGGAATCCGTCATCGAATATCGTCTGCATGATTCCAACGCCATCGGAGGAAAGCCCGTTCCCAGGATGAGCGCGACATTAAGGATCCAGGAACGCTGGGTAGAAACCATTTTGCAGAATGCCCGCAGACTCGCGCTAGACGAAGAAGAAATCCTGTTTGCAAAAAGGCTTCTGGAAATCCATCGCGCACGACAGACGGAATTCCTGTCGCCCCGCTTTTTCCCGTGGATTTACAGGCAACGCGGCCAGCTTTTCCCGCCTGGAAACATCAAAAAGCGCATTCGGCAAGTTCTGTTTTCCTGCGTCGGGTTGCCGCTTGCCAAGAAAATCTGGAAAAAGACATGAAAGCCATTCAAAAAACCGCCATCATCCTGGTCACCTACGGACAATGGGAAAAGACCAGGAATTGTCTCGACGATCTGTTCAGGCAACCAAGGGATCGCTTCCAGGTCTTTGTCGTCGATAACGGCAGCACGGACGGAACACCGCAAAAAATCGGCGCAGAATTTCCCGAAGCAAAACTTTGCTGTCCCAAAAAGAATCTCGGTTTCGGTTCCGCCAACAACATGGGAATTTCGCAGATCCAAGGAGCCGAAGTTCCGTTTGATTCCGTCTTTATCCTGAACAACGACACCCGTATTCCTCTCGGGACGCTGGAAGCCTTGCAAGACGACCTTTCCAGATTTCCGGAAGCAGTCATCTCGCCACAGCTCCGAAACGCGGACGGTTCCATTCAAAGAAGCTGGTTTTCGGAAATTCCCCACCGCCAGTTTTTTTGGAACGCGTTTCGCTCCCGGGAATCCGCAGCCCGCTATGTGCACGGAAAACCCGTGCCCGTCCCCGATTCTCCCTTTTGGGAAGCGCAGTGGACAAACGCCGCGGCTTGGCTGATGAGCATGGAAACATGGAACCGAGTCGGACCATTCGACGAAAAGTTCTTCATGTATTACGAGGATGTCGATTGGGCTTATCGGGCGCGCAAGCTTGGCATTCGCTTTTTCATCGACACGGCGCATTCGATCGTTCATCTCGATGGCGGTTCCGCAAAAAACATCCTGTCGCGAAGCCTGCAACACGACTCGTCGCAACTCTATTTTTACAGAAAGCATTTTGGATGGAAAGGCGCAATCCTTTCGCGTGCATTCCGCATGTTCCGCAGCCTGTTGCGCTTTCTCACGCTCCTTCCGCTAGCCCCCTTCAAAAAATCATCGCGCGATAACGCGAAAATTCATCTTTCTCTTTTTCTCTTTTCCCTGGGACTTTTTAAATTCAAGCGACAATGAAGTATTTTCCTATCTGCATTCTCCTCTCTGCGCTATCCCTTTTCGCGACGGTTCCCGGGCATATCGGATTTGGCGATTCGGCAACCTACTTCCGTATCCGGGGAACCCTGGGAGATTCGCTTAGCGTTTCCCGATTCTCGAATACCGACAAGGATGACAAGCATCTCGAAAACAGCCTTTTTGTCAATCTATACGTAAACGGATCCATCCTGGAAAACTTTGTCTTTCGAGCGTCCGCAAGCGTCATGACCGACAGGACAAACCGAATCTATACGGATCCCGGATACAACCCCTACAACGGCATTCCCTACAACGTACAAAGCGAAAAGTCACGCACGTGGGACTATTTTACGGCGACGGGCGAATACACGTTCCGGGATATCGTAAAGCTTATGGGAGGCATCGACTACCTCGCTTTCGGACCGGCGAGAAGAAACAAGCTTGTCTTGCGCGGAAACGACAATCCCTATCGTCCCTGGATGGATTCGACCGACCGTATTTCCATGCCCGCGCCGACTCCCTATTTCGGTTACGAGCTGAAAATCGGTCCCGTCAGCTACACCCAATACGCGGGAAAGCTTTACCATGACAAGCACAAGGACAAGTATTTTCACGCTCACCGCCTGAATTTCGCCTTGCCCTTTCGCATCGACCTTGGAATTTCGGAAACGCTCATCTACGGTTCGACCGTCGAAAACGCAAGGACGAACCCCAACCTGGACGCCGATAGCACGGATAGGGATTTCCAGTGGCTTTACGCGGCTCCTTTTGTCCCCTACATTTTTGCGCAGCACTATACGGGCGATCTCGAAAATACGGGACTCGGATTCGATATCCGGATAAGGACGATTCCCGGCTGGGAACTTTACGGAGAAATGTTCTGGGACGACATGAAGAAAGTCACCAGCATGTTCGACGATTCCTGGTGGGGAAACAAGTGGGCGGCGAGCATTGGCCTTGCGACGGACAAGCGGAAAATCGGTCCCGTTCTCTTTTCGTACAATTCCGAATTCACGTGGATAGAACCGTGGGTCTATACGCACCACAAGGGAAAAGCCTACGCCTACTCGCATTACGGACATAGCCTCGGATCCAATCTAGGTCCGAATGCCCGCGAATTTTACACACAAGTTAAAGTAGAATACAGATCCGTCGAAGTCAAGCTCTTTGCGTCAAGCGTCGCCAAGGATTCCAGCTTCGGCGGAAACCTCTACGATATCCACACGCCTTACGACAGGACCGACAGGACCTTTCTCGACGCGAAGACGACGAGGAAATACGGCGAATTCGGATTCGGCTTCCACCTGACGCCTTTCGAATGGCTTTTCGCCGATTACGAGCAAGGCTTTTACACAGGCGACTATCGCGGCTACCGATCCAGCGGAAAGCTGGGTGTCACCTGGTAAACGCGAAATTTATAGATTTGGACCATGACTTCCGAAGACATTCAAAACTACGCCACGAAGCTTGCCCAGGACGCCCGAACCGCTTCGGCGAACATCCGGACCATTTCCTCGGACACGCGCAATCGGGTCCTTCTCGATGTAGCCGATTCGCTCCGCGCAAACGAAGCGAAGATCCTTGAAGAAAACAGGAAGGATGTCGAAGCGAACCGCTCGACCCTCGCCCCGGCAAAGCTCGACCGTTTGACGCTCGACCATGACCGCATCGAACTCATGGCAAAAGGCGTCGAACAGATAGCCTCCTTTCCCGATCCCCTGGGAAAGATTCTCGAAAAGCGCACGCTCGAAAACGGAGCGGAAATTTCCCGAGTTACCGTGCCTCTCGGAAGCGTCTTCTTCATTTACGAAAGCCGCCCGAACGTGACGATAGACGGAGCCGCGCTCTGCTTCAAGGCGGGAAATTCCGTCGTCCTCCGCGGCGGAAAGGAATCGCTGCACTCCTCGAAAATTCTCGAGAGGATTTTCCAAGACTCGCTTTCGAAATTTAACGTCGATTCAAATGCCGTACAGCTGGTGGAATTTTCGGACCATGCGATTGTCAGCGCGCTTCTCAAGATGCGCGACTACCTGGACCTGGCGATACCCCGCGGCGGAGAAAATCTGATTCGCGCGGTCACGGATCAAAGTTCCATCCCGGTCATCAAGCATTTCAACGGAATCTGCCACGTCTATGTCGATCGATCGGCAGACATCGACATGGCCTCCCGGATTGTCGATAACGCCAAGACACAACGCCCGGGAACCTGCAATTCCATGGAGACGCTTCTCCTCGATAGCGCGCTTTCCGACGAAGCGGTCGAAAAGATTCTCGCCCCTCTGCGCAAAAAGGAAGTGGAACTGTTTGGAGACAGCTTTGCGCAATCGCGCATTCCCGATGCGAAATTCATCGGCGAAAGTTCCAACTACCGCCATGAATATCTCGCCTACAAGCTAAGCGTCCGATTTGTCGAAGGCGTTAGGGAAGCCTGCGAGCACATCGAAAAGTATTCCAGCCGGCACACGGAATCCATCGTTGCGGAAGACAAAGCCGCTATCGATTACTTTGTAAGCAATGTCGATTCTTCGAGCGTCATGGTAAACGCCAGCACACGGCTCGCCGACGGCGGAGTTTACGGGCTGGGCGCAGAAGTCGGCATTTCGACGGACAAGATCCATGCCCGAGGCCCGATGGGCGTCGAGAGCCTGTGCAGCTACAAGTGGGTTCTTTTTGGCAACGGACAGCTGCGCACCTAAAAACCGAGACAGGAGGATTCGATGACCCCGGAAGAAATTTTCGAAAGCGTCCGATTTGAAGTTCCCTGCGACGACAGGATGCTCGCACCGGCAATCGTCCAGGATGCGGAAAAGAACGATGTCCTGATGCTCGCCTGGATGGACCGGGAAGCGCTCCGCCGAACGCTCGAATGCGGGGAAATGGTCTTTTGGAGCAGAAGCAGAAAGGAATACTGGCACAAGGGCGATACCAGCGGAAACGTGATGACCGTCGTCGAATGGTCTGCGGATTGCGACAGCGACGCCCTGCTCTTCAAGGTCCAAATGCGCGGAAAGCAAGTCGCCTGCCACACGGGAGCGCGTTCCTGCTTTTTCAAGACAAGCAAAATCCGATAGTTTCCCTTGGGCGCGTTTTCGGTTTCAAGCGAAGATTTTGAAGGCAGGCGAATTCTTCTCGCCGTGTCAGGCGGTCTGGATTCCGTATGCCTCGCCGATTATTTTGTTCGAAATCGAGAGACTCTGCGTTTCGCATGGATTGGCATTGCGCACATTCACCACGGTCTTCGGGAAAACGCCGACCGCGACGCCGAATTTGTACGAAATCTTTCGCATCGGCTAAGCGTTCCCTTCTTTCTCAGACATCTTGACGGAGAACTCCTGAAATCGAGCGGTTCCCTCGAAGAAAACGCTCGAATCGCGCGCTACAGGGCCTTGCACGAAATCGCCAGGCGACCGGACATTCGCGCCGAACAAATCCTCACGGCGCACCATGCAAACGACCAGGCGGAAACCATCCTGATGCGGATTTTGCGCGGAACGAACCTCAAGGGGCTTCAAGGCATACAGCCCTGTCGAGAAGACGGCATCGTCCGACCGTTCCTTTCCGTCAAGAAGGAACAGCTTCTCGCCTACGCAAAGACTTTTCGGCTGAATTTTCGAGAAGACGAAAGCAATGCGGACGAATCCTTTGCCCGGAATTCCATCCGCAAGCGTCTGCTCCCGGCAATCGCCGAAAAAGATTCGCTGGCTATCGACAGGCTTTCCCGAATCGCCAAACTTTCCCGACACGCCTACCCAAGCATTTTAGAGAAGTTGCAGGAAAGCTTTTCCCCCTATCTAGTTCCGCCAAGGCTCTGGCCATTTCCCGCAAGGACTTCTCCCTACAGGGAAGTTCTCGCCCTGCACGATTTCGCGTTGAGGCGAATTTTTCAAGACCATCCAGGCGGCACGGCGTCGCTTTTACGCCTTTGGCTAGACTCGCTCGGCTATCCCTATCCGTCCCAAATGACTTTTCTTTCGAACTTTGCCAATCGGAAAAAGACCCTGCTCTTCGAAAAGTCCCGACATATCCTTTGGTTTTGCCGAGAATTGCGGTCGGACATTTCCCATAATTTGTATTTTTTCAAGGAAAAGGAATCCATTTCCGGCAAGTGGCGGTTTCGAAAGAACGGCGACATTTACGCGCCTCTCCGCGGAAAACCGAAGACGCTCAAGAAATGGTTCGAAGAAAACGGCGTTCCGCTTTTCGCAAGAGATTCGATACCCCTATTTTCGCAGGGACATCGAATTCTCTGCATCGGCGGGATTCCTACCCATGATAAAGGAAACTTATGAGTAATAAGCCCAAAGCGCCTTCCGCATTTCAGAACAGGAACTTTTTCCTGATAGCGACAATGCTCCTGATGGCGCTTTTCTTTATGCGTCTCTACAATGACGACACGTCGCTAGACCTCACGCGAACGGACTTCTTTGCGATGATGAACGATTCGACGACGGAAATCAAGAGCCTGAAATTGCAGCGCACGCTCGACGGCATCATGATAGAAGGCACTCGCGCGATGACGCCCGAAGAGTTCGAGAACAGCGAAAAGCAAGCGGGATTTCTTTCGAAAATTGCGCGAAACAAGCAAAATCCGAGCGGCACGATAGCCTTTTCGAGCCACGTCCTGAATCTGACAAGCGAACAGATCGACAACTGGGAAAAGACAAAGCACATCAAGGTTCGCGTTGAACACGAAACGACCAGCTGGCTTGACCGAATTTTCGCCTTTCTCCCCGCCATTCTCCTCATCGCGTTTTTCTGGTATATGATGGCGCGCCAGACCGGCGGCGGAAAAGGCGGCATGGGAATGTTCTCGTTCGGCAAGAGCAAGGCTCGCCAGCTGAACGAAAACGGAAAGACCAAGACGACCTTCAAGGACGTTGCGGGATGCGACGAAGCGAAAGCGGATCTCGAAGAAATCGTCCAGTTCCTGAAGGATCCCAAGAAGTATGACGCTCTAGGCGGTCGCATTCCCAAGGGGGCGCTGCTTGTCGGCCCTCCGGGAACGGGCAAGACTCTTCTTGCGCGGGCAGTAGCCGGCGAAGCGGGCGTTCCGTTTTTCAGCATGTCCGGTTCGGACTTTGTCGAAATGTTCGTGGGTGTCGGCGCGGCACGGGTTCGCGACCTGTTCGACATGGGAAAGAAAAACGCTCCCTGCATCCTATTTATCGACGAAATCGACGCCGTGGGTCGCCAGCGCGGAGCGGGACTCGGCGGCGGTCATGACGAACGCGAACAGACCCTGAACCAGCTTCTCGTCGAAATGGACGGTTTCAGCGCGAACGAAGGCGTTATCCTGATTGCGGCGACGAACCGTCCGGACGTTCTCGACAAGGCGCTTCTCCGCCCGGGTCGCTTCGACAGGCAGATAACCGTCGGATTGCCGGACCTAGTCGGCCGCGAAGAAATCTTGAAAGTCCACCTCAAGAAACGCAAGGTTCCCCTCGCAAGCGACGTCGATATCAAGGACATCGCGCGCGGAACCCCCGGGCTCGCCGGTGCGGAACTCGAAAACCTGATAAACGAAGCGGCACTTCTCGCCGCGCGCTTTGACAACAAGAAAGTGACCAGGCAGGATTTCGAAGAAGCCCGAGACAAGCTCGCCATGGGCGCGGAACACAGAACGCTTCTCATGTCGGACGAAGAAAAGCGCCACACGGCATTCCACGAAGCGGGACATGCCCTGATGACCCTTCTTTGCAAGCATGCCGATCCGCTTCACAAGATAACGATTATCCCACGAGGCCGCGCACTCGGCGTCACCATGTCTCTTCCCGAAAGCGACCGCGTTTCCATGTCAAGGGAAAGCGCCGAAGAGAACATCATGATTCTCATGTCCGGAAGACTTGCCGAACTCATCGTCTTCAACCACCAGAGCACGGGTGCCTCCAACGACATCGCCCGCGCCACGGAACTCGCCCGCAAGATGGTCACCGAATGGGGCTTTGACGACGAAATAGGCCCGCTCTGCTACAGCCGAAACGATGGCGAAATTTTCCTTGGACGGGAAATCAGCAAGCCCAAGGAAATGTCCGAAAAAATGGCGGAAGCGATAGACGGGGCAATCAACAGCCTAGTCAAGAAACTAGCCGAGAAAGCTCGCGAGCTGCTCACCCAAAACCGCGAAAAGCTCGACCTTCTGGGAAACGCCCTTTTCGAATACGAAGTTCTCGATCGGGACGAAATCGATCGCGTTGTCGCCGGGGAAAAGCTCGACCACTCAAAGAAGAGCCGGACCTACCTTTTCCAGGAACAAATGGCAAAGAAGCGCGAACAGGAACGAAAGGAAGAAGAGCCGCCACCCGATCCGGGACGTCCCGAAAATGTTCCCGCCCAGATAATCCCGACAACGCCCGTTGCCGGAGCCGAAGGAGAAAAAGCATGAACCGCTTTGGCGACTATCTGGAAAAAGTCCGCACGAATCCATGGAAAATCGGGGATTCGTTCGTCTCGGGACGTCCGGTCGCAAGCGTCATGGGTATCGTCAACGTCACACCGGACAGTTTCTTTGACGGCGGAAAGCACAACACGCTCGACGCAGCATACGAACACGCGTTGAAACTTCTCGACGAAGGCGCGCAGTTCATCGACATCGGCGGAGAAAGTTCCCGCCCGGGAGCCAAGCACGTTTCCGCGAGCGAAGAAATCGAAAGGGTCGTACCGCTGGTGAAAAGGCTCGTGCCGCTCCTCTCGCGGAAAAGCTTCTGGATTTCCGTCGATACGGTCAAGTCGGAAGTCGCCCGCGAAAGCATGAAAGCCGGAGCCCACATCGTAAACGACATCAGCGCGCTGGAATTTGATCCGGACATGGCAAGGACCATTGCGGAGACCGGGGCTTCGAGCGTTCTCAACCACATGCGGGGAAATTTCGGCACAATGCAGCAGGACTTTACGCCTTACCGCGATGTCGTCCTCGAAGTGAAGGACTCTCTTCTCGAAGCGGCGCAAAAGCTGACAAGGCTCGGCGTGGAAGAGAAAACGATTTGTCTCGATCCCGGAATCGGATTTGGCAAGGACCTCCAGAACAATCTGGACTTGATTGCCAACGTCGAAACTTTCGTCGAAACGGGATTTCCCGTTCTCTACGGGATGTCGAGAAAATCCTACATCGGAAAGATTCCCGGGCTCGAATCTAGCGACAGACTGATTCCCACGGTGGTTTCCGGCATCTTGACAGCGCTTTCGGGCGCAACCGTCATCCGCGTTCACGATGTACGCGAAGCGGTCGAATCGCTAAAGCTCCTCGGGGCGTTCCGACATGAATCTGTTTAAGCTGTTCGATGTCATCGATGTCCGCTTTGCCGACCTGCTCGACATTTTTCTTGTATCGATTGTCGCCTATTACGTCTTTCTGCTCTTCCGGGGAACGCGCGCCGTACAGATGTTTATCGGCGGCGGACTTCTCCTCATCGTCTGGTTTCTTGCGCAGTGGTGGGAGCTGCATACAATCGTCTGGATTCTCAGCAACCTGGCGACCCTGGGAATCATCGCCATCGTCATCCTGTTCCAGCCAGAAATCCGCGGCGCGCTCACGCGAATCGGACAGTCCGCGGCGCGCATGAACCTGAAGACGCTCTTTTTTCACCAGAGCGGTCTAGACAAGGTCGCGAGCGAAATCAGTTCGGCGGTCCAGGATCTTTCGAAGAACCAGTTCGGTGCGTTGATCGTCCTCGAAAACCGCGTCGGTCTCCGCAATTACGCCGACACGGGAGAACTTCTGAACGCGCGAATCAGCTCCCGGCTTTTGCGCGCGCTCTTCTTCCCCAATTCCGCGCTACACGACGGAGCGGTTATCCTCAACAGCCGATTGATTGTCGCCGCGGGCTGCATTCTGCCGCTCCCGACGATTTCTTCCGAAAAGGATTCTGCCTACGGAATGCGCCACCGCGCAGCGATAGCCCTCGCCGCGGAAAGCGACGCTCTCGTCATCGTCGTCTCGGAAGAAACAGGCTACATATCCATCGCCTACCGAACCACTCTCCGTCGCAAGCTCAGTCCCAAGGAAGTCGAAGAGGAAATCAAGCGTCATTGGCACAATCTTTTCGAAAGCGCTTCCGCTAGCAAGAAGTAACGCCGTTTTTACCGGAGTATTTTTCCATGGAACAGAACCAGAATTATCGCGAAAGCCGCAAAAAGAAGCGCAACCGCTTGACCGTATCGATCCTGATGGTCCTTCTTCTCTTTGCGCTGTTTGTCGTCCAATGCGAACTTTCGAAAATGAAAGACGAAGTGCAGAACGCTCCGAAAAGCGACGAGACTCTCGCCCCGAAAATTCCCGAAGGAGAGGCTTCAATCGCCATCCAGGACACGGTTCCCGAACCCAGGGAAGAAGCGACAGACACCGTACCCAAGACAACAAGAAAGGAAACCGTCAGGCGCAGAAACGAGCCGAAGCCGAACAAGGACAGCATCGAGCAAGCGAAAAGGGCCATTCTCGACAGCATCCAAAAGGCGGACAGCCTCCGCAAGGCAGACAGTATCGCCTACGCGAACCGGGACTCCATACCGCCCGAAGCGACAATCGTTCCTCCGACCGGGCGTTACTACGAACCGATTCAGCTAAAGGTCAAGTGCGACGAAATCAAGTGCAAGACGTTCTATTCCATTGGAGACACGACAAGCGTCGAGGAGCTGACGCATCCCGTCACATACAACAAGACAGGTGACGTCTTTTACCTCGCCGAAGATTCCGCCGGAAACCGTTCCGCATGGCAAAGCGTCCATTACGACATGGCGAGCGACAACAAGTGCGGCAAGAACGCCTATCCGGTCCCCGTAAACGGAAAGACCGTCTGCGTCGATGCCTACGAATACCCGAACGAGCCGGAAGCCGTTGTCAAGGACATGGTTTCCCATGACGAAGCGGCAAGGCTATGCGAACAGGCGGGAAAGCGCCTGTGCCGATTCGACGAATGGTCCGCCGCCTGCAAGGGCAAGGACGGATTCCGCTACTCCTATGGAGCCTCTTACAAGCCGTTCAAGTGCAACACCAACACCAAGTCGGCAAGACGCGCCGGGCGCAAGGAAGAATGCCGCAGCTGGTATGGCATGTATGACATGAACGGAAACCTGTGGGAATGGACGGACACTCCCGCCAAGGAAATGCCGAACAGGTATCTAGTCGCCGGTGGAGCCTGGGACACGCAAAACGAAAGCAAGTGCACCGACACGAAATACAGCTTTTATCCGCAAAACCAATATAATTTCGTCGGCTTCCGCTGCTGTGTGGACGCCAATCCCTAGTTTTTAGACGGAAAGAGGCACTCACCGATTTCTGGCAATTCCACTTGCACAACGAAAAAGCTCGCTTGACAGCGAGCCTTTTTTTGAAATCCAACGGAATCGATTACTTCTTCGCGTCGGCTGCCGGAGCGGCTGCAGGCGCCGCATCGGTTGCGGCAGCGGCAGGAGCTGCCGTGGCGTTGCTCGCCAAGAGCGCTTCTTCCGCCGCTTCGATCTTCGCCGCTCTCGCCTTTGTCGAGATGGTGAAGATGACCGTACGAGCCGGAGAGGCCAGTTCGACACCTTCGAGCTTGAGATCCTTCGCGTAGAAAGTGACACCCGCGTGGAAAGCGGAAATGTCGAACTTGACATTCGCCGGAATCTTCTCCGGAACCGCGTTCAGCTTGACAAAGCGCGTAATCTGTGAGAAAAGACCGCCTTCGTTCTTCACACCGATCGGAAGCCCTTCGAGAACGACCGGAACGCGAACCGTCACCGGCGAAGCCTCGTCAATCTTCAGAAAGTCGATATGCTCGATACGCATGGAAATGGAGTCCTTCTGGTAGGAATAGACGACGGCAGGATTGCCCGCCTTGCCATCGATTTCAAGGTCCAGAAGGGTATAGCGTTTGCCCGGAGCGAGAATTTTCGCGACATCCTGGGCATTCACGCTAATACTTACCGCCTCTTGACCCTTACCATAATAGACCGCCGGAATCTGACCCGCCTTGCGAAGACGGACAGTCGCGCGAGACGATCCCGCTACTCTCGAGGTTGCTTTGAGTGTTGTAAGTTGCATTTTATCTCCAAGAAAAAAATAAAAAAACCTATTGGGGTAGCTGGACTCGAACCAACGAATAACAGAATCAAAATCTGTTGTCTTACCAACTTGACGATACCCCAAAGGGGACTACAAAGATAGCAAAACTTTAGAACGCCCGCAAGACATCGTCAAAAAAATCCCGGAAAAAATTGCGTGACCGCGACAAATCGGGACTCGGAATCCACCAGTCGAACAGCCTTCTTTGCCAGGGACCTGTTTTCGAAGAGTCCAAAGACCGAAGCCCCCGAACCCGACATCAGCGCAAATTCCGCGCCGGCATTTTCAAGCAGCGTCTTCATCCGAGAAATCATGGGAAACCGGGGAAAGACGCTTTCTTCGAACTTGTTGAAGGCGAACTCGCGAAAATTCCGAAAATCCGATTGCCGATAGGTTTCCCACCGGAAATTTCCCGAGGGGACGCAGCCTGCGTAAGCCGCCTTTGTCGGAACGGCGCATTTCGGGGTCGCGACCAGCAAGGCCGCATTTTCCGGAAGTTCCAGCGGCTTCAGGTGCGTCAAAACGTCTCCGATCCCTTCGGCAAGCGCGCTTCCCCCACGGACAAGAAACGGCACGTCCGCTCCGAGTTTCGCACCGAGCCTTTCCATCTCATCGAACGAAAGATTCAACTCCCAGAGGCGGTTTAACAACCGAAGCGCGGCGGCGGCATCGGCGCTGCCTCCGCCCAGCCCCGCACCGAGCGGCATCCTTTTTTCCAGATAGAAGTCAACTCCGCGTTGGATGCCAAAGGTTTCCCGCAAAAGATTCGCCGCCCGATAGACCAGGTCTTCTTCGAGAGGATAGGTCTGCGGAACATTGTAGCGAACCGTTATCCGCAAATCTCTCGTCTCTTCGGCGGAAAGTTCATCGCCGACGGCAATGGTCTGGAAAAGCGTTCCCAGATCGTGATAGCCATCGGGACGCCTTGAAAGGATATCCAGAAAGAGGTTGATTTTTGCCGGAGCGAATTCCTTGATCATAAGAACCTGTGGAGATTAATTTGTATTCAGTTTTAATTTGTTTGCATTTTCCGGGAAGGACTCGACGAATCCAGGAAAACCGTGTCTCGGATAAAAACCGTATCCCGAACGAAAACCGTGTCATGAACAAAGCGCGTGACTGTCGTAGAAACGAAAACCGAATCGACGCGACCGCACGTATCCAGCTTCGAAACAACGCTGGAACTGGAAGCAGGCGAAACACGGGATGAGGACGACAGTCGATAGGCTTCGCTTTCGATGATGTTTACCAGGGAATCCCGCGAAAACCGGAGCCTGGCCAGGTAGGACTTGTAGCGAGACTTCCGTTGCGGACGATTTTCCCGAGAATACTTCCACTCCGTCTCGTGAATTTCCTTCTCCATGTCGGAGAGTTCCCGATAAAGCTCCCCGTCGCCCTTCGGCTTGTCGCTCGGAGTAAAAAAGTCGGTAAACGATTCCCAGAAAGACTTTTTGCGTGCGGATGGATCCGAGGAGGAGCAGGCACCCATGACCAGAGCGACCACAAGAAATGCCGCGATAGCGCCAAAACGAAAATTCATGTTCCAACGATAAAAAATTTCGACTTTTCCGCCATCGGTATTTTACAGAAAAGGAAACATTTACTATATTTGACTTGTCGCGGGAATAGCTCAGTTGGTAGAGCGTCAGCTTCCCAAGCTGAACGTCGAGGGTTCGAGTCCCTTTTCCCGCTGAACGAAGCATCCGAAAGGATGCTTTTCTGTTATGAAAGGAAAAGGACAAGAACCCGAGAAGAGGGTTCGACCGACGACGGAGACGAACGAGCGAAGAGAAGTTCAAGAAATGAAAAGCGGACCCGATAGACGGGTCCGCCGATTGATTCCATACAAATTATCGCGCAAGGAACTTCATGTAAGGCAATTTTTTCGCAAGTTCCGTAACCTTGTCCGCATTCGAAAGAAGAACGCCCCGAGCGTGCCAGGACCCATCGAGGAACTGCCCGCGGGGACCGTCAGCCAGTTCGAGCGAGATCGTTTCATCCCCGAGCTTTAGCGTCCTATCCTTTGCGCTAGTGACGATTTCTTCTGCCGGATGCGCTTCAATCCAGGAGAGAATCCTGTCGGCGACTTCGTGAGAAACCCGGTAACAGGGAACGCCTATCGCCACGCAGTTTCCAAAGAAAATCTCGGAGTAACTTTCCGCGATGATCGCGCGAATCCCCCAGCGCTTGAGCGCCTGCGGCGCATGTTCGCGACTCGAACCGCAACCGAAATTCCGGTTGGAAACCAGAATGGAGCCGTTCTTGTACGCAGGATCGCGGAACGGGTGAACTTTTCCCTGGGCCGCGAGACCCGCGATATCGTCGGCAAACGCGTGATCTCCGAGACCGTCGAACGTAACGCACTTGAGAAAGCGCGCCGGGATGATGCGGTCCGTATCGATATCGTTTCCGCGCAGAGGAACGCCGGAACCTTTTACCATGTCAATCGGTGTTAGCATAACTTCATCGCTCCTTACTTGATATACTTGCGGACATCGGTCACCTTGCCTTCGATAGCGGCGGCGGCGACCATGATGGGGCTCATGAGAATGGTTCGGCCAGTCGGACTCCCCTGCCGTCCCTTGAAATTGCGGTTGCTCGAACTGGCGCTCACCTCGCGCCCCTTGAGCTTGTCGGGATTCATGGCAAGACAGAGAGAACAGCCCGCTTCGCGCCATTCGGCTCCAGCCTCCTTGAATATCTTGTCTAGTCCGAGCGCTTCCGCTTCGACCTTGATCTTCATCGAGCCGGGAACGACCCACATCTTGACATTCGGCGCGACATGGTTTCCCTTCATGATTTCCGCGGCGGCGATCAGATCCGGCAAGCGACCGTTCGTGCAGCTTCCCACAAAGGCGATGTCAATCGGAGTCCCGAGCATCTTTCCGCCTTCTTCCCAGCCCATATATTCGTAGGCTTCGGATATGACCTTGCGTTCGGAACCCTGGAAGGAATCGATCTTCGGCATGTTGCCGTTCAGGGAAATCGCCTGGGCGGGAGTAATGCCCCAGGTAACCATCGGTTCGAGCTTGTCGCAATCGATTTCCACTTCGTCGTCAAACGTCGCGTCCGGATCGCTCGCCACCGACTTCCAGTAGGCGACGGCTTCGTCCCAGGCTTCCGCCTTCGGCGCGTAGGGTTTGCCTCTGAGGAATGCAAAGGTCTTCTCGTCGGGGTTGCAGTAGCCGACACGGGCTCCGCCTTCGATCGCCATATTGCAGACGGTCATGCGGCCTTCCATATCGAGCGCGTCGATGACGGGACCGGCAAATTCGTATGCGTATCCGACGCCGCCGTTCACGCCGAGCCTTGCGATGTAGGCAAGCGCGACATCCTTCGCGGTGACGCCAGGCTGGAGCTTTCCGGTAAAGCGGATACGGCGCGTCTTGAGCGGGCTCATCGCGAGAGTCTGCGTTGCCAAAACGTCGGCTACCTGGCTTGTCCCGATTCCGAAAGCGACCGCGCCAAAGGCGCCATGCGTCGCCGTGTGGGAATCTCCGCACGCAATCGTCATTCCCGGTTGCGTAACGCCTTCTTCGGGGCCGACAATGTGGATAACGCCCTGTTCCCCGGAATCCGGGCCAAAGAAGCGCACGCCAAAATCACGCGTGTTCTTTTCGATATGGGAAAGCATGTCTTCGGAAACGGGGTCGGCAAGCGGGCGCTTGCGCGCCTCTGTCGTAGTCGGAATGATGTGATCGACGGTCGCAAAGGTACGTTCCGGATACTTCACCTTGAGACCCTCTTCGCGAAGCATCGCGAAAGCCTGCGGACTGGTCACTTCGTGGCAGAGATGAAGCCCGATGAACAGCTGATACTGGCCGCTCGGAAGTTTCGAGACGACATGGCTGTCAAACACTTTCTGGTATAGATTTTTGCCCATAGAACACCTTCAGATGGTTTTACAAAGACACGCCGCAATATAGAAAATTCCGGACGGTCGAATCGCTAGTTCCAGCTAAGACGGACACCGCCGAGAGCCGAAAAATGCCATCCTTCGAAATCGCCGAGGATATTGGCCACTCCCGTGTAGAGTTCCCAGTTTTCATCTAGCCGGTAGCCGACTTCAAAAAATTCCGTAATCACGTAGGGCAACTTGAAATCGGCATGAATGTCCTTGTCGGAGACCTTCAGGTTCGGTCTGTAGATTTCCGCGGAAGCCAAGAAGGAAAACGGACCGAAATAGGCGGCGCCATGGATTCCATAGAGATAGCTCGCATCCAGGATATCGTCTGTCGCGCCAAAACCGCTCCGCTCGAGCTCGTATTCCGATTCCCAGTTCCACTTGACGCATTGGTAATAGGAACCCGAATACGACTGGCCATGCCTCATTATCCAAATGCCAAGGGAGGCGCCGAGTTCAAAATGTCGCGCATTGATGCCCAGCGTTCCGAAGCCGTAGATTCCGCGATTGAAGCCTGCGCCCCAGCTCCAGAGAAGCAGATCCTTCTTGTATAACCGTTCGATGCTTGCGCTGACAACCGGATAGACGGTCCAGTATTCCGCATCGACTTTTTCATAGACATCGATTGGGGCGTTTCCGCGACAATGTTCGATATCGGAACAATCTCCCAGCGAATTTTCGATCCCGTCGATATTGGCCCGTTCCTCTCTCCCGAGATGCACGTTCGCAGAGGCGCGCCAACGCTTTGTGTTAGGCTCCTGGAAATTTCCCGCCCCGTGAATTTCCGGAGATGCGGGAATATCGACACGAACCCCTTCGACATGTCCATAGCGTCCATCGACCGTGCAGGCGGAAAGAAAAAGCGCCGCCACCAGAAGAAATCTTTCCAAAACTCCCAAATAATGCATGGGCATCCAATATAAAAAACTTCCCGCAAGGTCCTTGCGGGAAAATTTTTCACGGTCTCGAAAAAACTTAGCGAAGAATGCCGACTTTTCCCGAAAGCAGGAGAGCGTTTCCGCTAGTCACGCGAAGGATGTAGGTTCCTCGCGCCGAGACGGCTTCGCTCAGGTCCAGAGCGGCCGAAGCGGAATAGGATTTCTGGAAAATGCGATTTCCCTTCAGGTCGAAAAGCGAAACCTTTGCCTGCGAATTGTGAATCGTCAGGTTCAGGATGTTTCCTTCGAGACTTGCAATACGACTGAGCTGAAGCGACGAGACGGGCCTGGAAATCGCCGAAGTCGAAGAGCTCGTTCCCATGTTCCAGTCGGAAGGAACACGCGCCGCGATGCCTCGCCCGGCCGTGCTCATATAGACGACTCCATACGTGTTCATGTCGCCCATGACAAATTCGCCGTTCGCGAGTCCGCCGTATTCATGTCCGTCGTCATTCAGGCGCGTCCAGGTCGCCCCGGCGTCGTCAGAACCAAAGACGCCTTTTTCTTCACCGATTTGCGCATAGACATAAAGCGCCGGATAATCCGTTCCCGTTTTCGAGACGCCAAAGCCGACCGCTTCCGTGTAACCTACCCCATCGACTGCGGTCCACGTGCTGCCGCCATCTGTCGAATGAAGGAGCTTACCCGAACTGGCACCGTCCACCGTCACGCCAATCGGAAGCCACAAATCGCCTTCGCGACCGAGAATCGCGCGGAACTTCTTGAAATCGCTCTTGCCCGGAGCGCTAGTCTTTGTAAAGGACGCCCCCTGGTCCGAACTCCTGTAGAAATTTCCGGTCGTCTTGTCATAGGCATAAAAGACATTCTCGTTTTCCGGATCGCCGACAACGTAAGCGGAGTTCGCAATGCCCGAGACCTTGTCCCAGGTCGTCGTATTGTAGTTTCGATAGACGTCGGTCGTTCCTTCGGCAGGGACCCAGACGGCAACGGCTCCATCCGCGGAAATCGCGGCAGATCCCTTCTTGAAGGAAGAATCCGGCCCCGTATAGGTTTCCACCGACCACGTTCTTCCCGAATCCGCCGAATACTGCAGGGGCGCTATCGGAATATCGTTATACTTTGCCTTGTAGATCCGCGCATCGGAAACCTTCACCAGCTTTCCCGACTTAGGCGCAAAGGCGAGTCCGCGCGTCGAACCGACCGGATTTCCCCCATCGACCGCCGTAATGTGCCGCGTCGAAGGATACTTCGAAACGCTGTCGTGGCGAAAGCCGTCATAGTCCGCAAGGACCGAAATCAGAGGTCCGCCGGGAATGCTGACGATTTCTTCGGGAACCGTTTCCTCGATGCCGTGGCTCGAAACCTTCCAGACCTGGTTGTTCGTCACGGCACCCCAGGCGTCGTAAACCCTCGATCCCGAATGAAGCCACGGACTTTCCTCCAGCGTGTAGGCGGTGATGTCTTCCGTGCGGAAGACGCCGTTTCCCGAGCTGACGAACACGCGCTTCGGGTTGAAAGGATCGATAGCGACGCTTCCCGACCAGTGAATCGAGCTGTTGTTCATCCAGCCGATGCCGTTTTCGTCCATCGTCACGGTCGTTACGTTGTACGCAAACGACTGCACCCAGTTTGCGCCGCCGTCCGTCGAGTGGTAAATCTGCGTTCCCCACTGGCCGTCCATATCGTATGTTCCGCTCGGAAGCTTCCAATACTGCGCCCCGGTGTAGCCTTCTGTCGTCACCACGATTTCACTTGAATTGTTCGGATTCACGGCAATGCCGCCATACGGACCGCAATACTCGTACTTGCCGCTCGCGTAGTCCGTTTCATCGTACTTGTCGCCGTCATAGTAAAGGAGATTGTCCGGGGAGACATCGCTCCAGGTCGCGGAATTCACGTCGTATTTGAGAACCGCGCCACGGCCGAACCCGTCGTAGATCATTCCCCAGCCTTCATCCCACGCCATGGTATGGGGACCCGCTCCGTCGGCAAAGGTCACCATCAGATAGGAATTGTCGCTTGCGACGATTGCCCGTTGCGGCATCAGACGGACAAGTCCGCCGCCGGCAGTCGAGCGAAGCGCGTCCGGAATCGGGAGAGCCTTCCAGGAAGCCCCTCCGTCCGTCGAGGTGAAAACGTTTTCAAACGTGCTGCCCTTTGTGCCTTCGCGGAGAAATCCCGCATAGAGCACCTTTGAACTTCCCGGCGCGAACTGTACGAACGAGAAACCGGAACCGTTCCACGTCGTATCGCTACCGGCGGCCTTCGTCCACGCATCGACATGGCTCCACGAAGTCCCGTTGTCCGTCGATTTCCAGAGTCCCCTGTTTTTCGAACCGTAGAACATCACGTCGGAATTGTTCGGATCGATGGCGAGCGCTTCGCCGTTTCCTCGACCCATCCCGTTGCCGTGGACCTTGAACCAGGAAACCTTACCGCCCTTTGCCCCGGTCGAATCCCATGTATAGAGAAGCTCCCAGCTCTTTCCCCTGTCCGAAGACCGGAGAAACGCCGAACGGCCGTCGTTCCAGTAGCTAGTCCCCGCGACCAGATAGACCTTGCCGCTTTCCTGCGGATCGACCGCTAGCGCTTCCACGCCCAAAAGACCGCGTTCCGAGACATCGACCCAGTCCATCATCGAAACCCACTTTGCCGAAGACTCGTCCCAGCGATAGGCTCCGCCGACATCCGTACGGGCGTAGAAGAGATTTTCATCGACCGGAGACGCGATTACGGCAGAAACGAAACCGCCGCCCCCCATCGCGACATTGCTCCAGACAAAATCCGCGGAGGATTCCGCGGAAAACGCAAGGGAAAACGCCGCAAGCGAAAGCACCGAAAGTCTGTTGAACATGACACACCACCTTTTTTCGTCTAAAATCTATATTCAAAATGCAAAAAAGCCCAAACGAAATTTCCATGCGGA
Source organism: Candidatus Methanomethylophilaceae archaeon (assembly GCA_963629575.1). Lineage (GTDB taxonomy): Bacteria > Fibrobacterota > Fibrobacteria > Fibrobacterales > Fibrobacteraceae > Hallerella. Next base: position 9,667 of record CAVGIM010000024.1, on the reverse strand, counting down.
AAAATATTTTGCATTCTCCAAAAAATTTTCCGAAAAAAGGGGAAATTCGTTTCGTTTTTGTCTATTTTTAGGCCATGCAGATTACAAACGCTTCTCAACTTCGCGGAGTCTTCCCCGCCCTCTTTACGCCCATCCAGGACGATGACCCGAAACATCTCAGAAATTCCATCGATTTCAAGAAAATGGGACAGATGATAGACGACGTCATCGCCGCAGGAGCCGCAGGGGTTCTTCCCGCCGTCACCACGGGCCAGAGCGCGACGATTTCCCCAAGCCAGCATCTCGACATCATCAAGTTCACGCTCGACTATGTCGATGGGCGCGTTCCCGTCATTGCGGGCGCAGGTTCCAACTGTACGCGCGAATCCATCGAAATCATCGAAAAAGTCCAAAAGATAGCCCCGGTCGCCGTCCTTTGCGTGACCGGCTACTACAACAATCCCCCGCAAGAAGGCCTTGTCGAGCACTTTCTCACCATCAGCCGCGAAACAGGCGCAAAGATTGTCATCTACAACGTTCCCGGAAGAACGTCGAGCTATGTCCATCCCGATACGCTCATCCGCCTTGCCGAAGACAGGAACATCATCGGTCTCAAGCAGGCCGTGGAATTTAAAATCGGGGAGAAGTATCACGAGGACACGCTCCGCGTCATCAAGGAAACGAAGGACAAGGACTTTGCCGTCATGAGCGGCGAGGACGCCTCCTTTATCGACCTTCTCGAAATGGGCGGAACGGGGCTCATCAGCGCATCGGGAAACATTCCCGAAGCCTGCAAGATTTTCGTGGATCTCTACAACGCCTTCCAGAAGGGCGAATTTACCCAGTGCGACGACTTGCAGGATGCCGCCCGCGACTACGTGGAGACCACCTTCTGCCGCAAGAACCCGATTCCTCTCGGCACGCTTTTCAACAGCCCGCTTTTCCTCCCGCTCGTGAGCGTCCGCGAAACCGCTCGCGGCGACGAGGCCGAAGCGCGCATTCTGAAGCTCATTCGGGAAAAGGCTCCATCCCTTCTCAAGTACCACCAATAAGGATCTTAAAATGGCCGAAACAAAAACCGTTACCGACGAAATTTTCGAGAATCTGAAGAAATTCGGTTTTCTGCCCGTTCCCGTCCAGGAAATCAACTCCGACGCGGAAACGGTCCGCTACTTTGGCGGCACATTCCAGGAATTTGTCGAAGTGGCAAAGGCTCTGGGTTCCAAGTGCGTCTTTGTCGAAACGCTCTACCTGGAAGACGACGAGTTCTATTACGATTCCGGCGAAGAATGCGACGACGATTCGTGCTGCTGCTCCTGCAAGGACGAAGGCGAAACCGTCGAAGACAAGTCCGAAGACGGCAAGGAAGCCCCGATCTGGCTTGACCCGGAAGACCTGGACGGCATGGATCTCGCGCTATTGAAGCCGAAACTCGACGATTACAACGAACGCATCGGCGACGAATGCGGCGTGCGCCTTACGCTCCCCGGACCGGACCATGTACAGGTCGAGATTTTCACCGACTGGTATAACGAATTCGCGACCCTCGTCGATGAAGCCTCGGAAGAAATCGAGCTAGATCCGAAAGCGGCCTTGAAGAAAATGCAGGAAGCTTTCGCGAAGGAAAACGCCGAAAACGAAAACGCCTGATTCCGGCAGCGCCTAAAATGGACCGTTCGATTTTTTCGAGCGGTCGTTTTTTTTATAAGGCGAAGCTTGAATTTTTAGAGGTGACCTAGTGACGGTCCGCGAATGCCCGAAAAAGTTCGAGTGCGGCCTTTGCGCCTTCTTCATCGGAAATGCCGCGACCAAGTTCCACGACTCCCTGGAGAGGAGAACTCCCCACATAGCGCATTCCGTAAGGCGATACCGCGGCGAGTTCGGCAAGAGTCCGCGGATCGGGTGGCGGAAATTCCACAAAGGAAAAGACAAGCACTCCTCGGCGCATTTCTACCCCCTGAATCCGAAGCGTCGAGGCTATCAGCGAGACTTCGGAAACGAGGAAAAGCCTTTGGGCCGGAGGCGGGACCGGACCAAAGCGATCTTCCAGTTCCGTTCGCAAGGCAGCCAAGTCTTCCCGCTTCGTCACTCGGGCAATTCGCTGGTAAACGGAAATCCGGGAAAGTCCGTCCGCGATATAGGTTTCGGGCAAGAAAGCGTCCACCGAAAGTTCGACGCGCGGCTCCAGTTTCGACGCGTTTTCGCCACCGCCGCGAAGTTCCTCGACCGCTTCGCGAACAAGCCGGACATAGGTTTCAAAGCCGACTTCCGCGATAAATCCGTGCTGCTCCGAACCGAGCAGGTTTCCCGCGCCTCGAATTTCCAGATCCCGCATCGCGAGCTGGTAACCGCTCCCCAAATCCGTAAACTGCTCCAAGGCCTGCAAACGTTTTCTCGATTCCGCGGAAATCACCCCATCCTTCGGAATCACCAGGTAGGCATAGGCAAGGACATCCGATCGACCGACACGCCCGCGCATCTGGTAAAGCTGGCTGATGCCGAAGTGGTGCGCGTTCATGACCAGAATCGTATTCGCGTTCGGAACGTCCAGGCCGCTCTCGATGATGCTCGTCGAAACGAGAATGTCAAATTCCCGCGCGAGAAAAGCGTCCATGACGCGCTCCAGGTCATGGTCTTCCATTTGCCCGTGCGCCACGGCAACGCGCGCATCGGGAACCATCGCTTCGATATCGTCCGCCAGATGCTCGATGGACTGGACCCGATCGTTCACCACGAACACCTGTCCGCCGCGCGAAAGTTCATCGCGAATCGCCTCGGCGAGAACCGCATCGTCGCGGGAAAGGATTTTTGTCTCGACCGGAAGGCGGTTCATCGGCGGCGTGTTGATGAGCGAAATGTCGCGAACGCCCGTCAGCGAAAGATGCAGGGAACGCGGAATCGGGGTCGCGCTCATGCTGAGCGTATCCACTGCCAGTCGAAGTTCCCGAAGCCTTTCCTTTTGCTTGACGCCGAACTTCTGCTCTTCGTCGATAATCAGAAGTCCCAGATCCTTGAACGAATTTTTTTCCGAAAGAAGCGCATGGGTACCGACGACAATGTCATACTTGCCTTCCGAAACCTTCTCGAAGATTTCCTTCTTTTCGGCCGCGGTCTTGTAGCGATTCACCAGGGCAATGTTCACCGGGAACGCGGCAAAGCGCTCCTTGAACGTTTCATAGTGCTGGGCGGCGAGGATTGTCGTAGGCACGAGGACGGCGACCTGTTTTTTCGAATAGACGCACTTGAAAGCCGCGCGCATCGCTACTTCCGTCTTCCCGAATCCCACGTCACCGCAGACTAGCCTGTCCATCGGGTGCGAATTTTCCATGTCGGCCTTGATTTCGGCCGTGGCGCGAAGCTGGTCGGGCGTCGGATCGTATTCGAAGGCGTCTTCGAATTCCTTCTGCATCCGAGAATCCGGCGGAAAAGCGAAGCCCTCGACGAGTTCGCGTTTCGCGTAGAGCTGTACCAGTTCTTTCGCTATCTTGATGACGCGCTTCTTGACGCGCTCCTTGAGCCTTTCCCAGGTGCGGCTCCCGAGACTCGCCAGTTCCGGTGGCTCGCCATCCTCGGTACCCGGCATCCGTTCGATTTTTTTCAGGTCCGAAACAGGGAACTTGAGACGGTCTCCACCCGCATAGTCGAGCAAAACGCAATCGACCAGTCCGCCTCCAATTTTTTCGCGAACGAGACCGCGGTAACGCCCCACGCCATGGTCTTCGTGTACGACATAGTCGCCAACGGACAGCGATTCGACAAGAAGCGCGCCGGAAACCGAATTCGAAACGGAATGCTTGCGCCTAGGCTTTCCGTTGCGGCTGAAAATTTCCGATTCCGAAAGAAACGCGACACTTTCTTCATCCGCGAAAAAGCCTTCGGAAAGTTCCCCCTTCAGGATTCCCGCAAGCGGAGCGCCATCGAGCAAATGCACCAGCCGCTCCGCGCTCCCCTCGGAATGCGCGACCAGATAGACCTTGCCGCCTTGCGCGTCAAAGGCTTCGATGTCCTTGACCAACGCGTTTATGCCAAGAGATCCCCGCGACTGCAGGCGCATCGGAACGGAGATCCAGTCGGGAGCATCCAGGCGGGCGTCCGTCAAGTCCAAGACGGGTCGCTCCGAAATCCTACTGCGAAAATCGTCAAAACGCCACCAGATGTCCATTGGCCGAGAAAACTTCTTGCCTAGCGAGAGAACCTTTTCGTAGGCGCCTACATAGGCGCGCCAAAGCTTCCCGGCGGATTCTTCCAGGAGAGATTCCCTGTCTAGCACAAGCGCAGCATCCGGCATGTAGTCGAAAACGCTTGCGGAAAGCGCGCCGAATTCAGGGCGTCTCCACCAGATGTCGTCCTCTTCGCCGTAGGGAATCCTCGCCTTTTCCTCGGCGGAAAGCACGAACTCTCCGCGCGGATAGACTTCCACGGATTCTAGCGGTTCGATGGAACGTTGCGAAAAGATGTCGAACGAGCGGATGCTCTCGATTTCGTCGCCAAAGAATTCGAGACGGACCGGATGCTTCTGCAGGAACATGTTGATATCGACGATACAGCCGCGAACCGAAAATTCCCCGACTGTCCCGACGACAGGCTGTTCCACAAACCCCATGTCGCCAAGCTTTCCGCGAAGCGACATCGGATCGATCTGGTCACCTATCCGAAAGGAAATCTTCTTTATTTCGAGCGAATCCACCGGAAGAAGCCGGAGGAGAAAGGAATCCAGCGGACAGACCGCGATGAAGGGTGACTTTCTCCGCGACATCTTGAAAAAGCGCAAGCGCTCTTCGAGAACGCCGTCAAAGGGAACTCGCGAATCATAGGGCTTGATGCCCAGCGACGGAAAGAAGCAGACATTGTCCTCGCCGCAGAGGCTCTGCAGGTTTTGCAGCCAAAGCTCGCCCTTGCGATAATCCTCGGTAACGACCAGTATGCTCTGGGGATACTTGAAAAAACGCTCCGCAACCACCAGGGCGGAAGCCGCGCTCGAGAGTCCTTCCACATGCAGCGCACCCTTCCCGAGTTTCGAAAAAGCGGAAAGACGGCCTAGATCCGCAAAGGAAAGAAATTCGGAGAATTCAAGCGTTTTCATATCAGGCCCGCTTCGCGGCAACGTTCATGGACAAAGGGATTGTGGTCTCCCTGGACCTTGAAAATCCGGGCATCGCGCTCGCATTCCCACGCGTTTACAGGATATTCCCGGTCCCAAATTTCGAGAAGACGGCGGCGTTCCTTCGAAAGCTTGATTCCGTAGGTCTTTTCCATATAGAAGGAAATCCGTGCGAGCATTCCGCGAACTTCTTCCCGCGGCTGGAACTTGCGCGCCTTGAAATCGACTATCGAGCGGCATTTTCCATACATCGGTTCCGGAGAATTCGTCCACTGGGAATACATGAAGTTGCTGCGGTCGCCATTGACCTCGCCGATGCTCGGCAAGAGATTGTGCATGTCCCCTTCCATCAAGGCGAACTCCGGGTCCGTTTCTTCGCAATTCTTCCGCGCGCTGCGACCGCCTTCCTTGCGCCAGCACTGTCTCGAAAGCCCGATATTGTGCGCCGTCACGACATGTTCCCATTCGATGCGGGAAGCCCTGTTCGCGTTTTTCCGCGGAAGAAACCCGCAACTTTCGAAATCGATGCCGTTCGGCTTTCGGTTGCTTTCGTAGCGGCAACCGCAATAGACGGTTACGCGCAAATCCCCATAGTAGATTCTGTCCATTTCGCGCTTGGCATGGGAAAAATCGTAGTGACGCGGCATCGGGTCCGGGTTTTTCGAAAGCGAAAGGGAAAATCCCCACCCGAGAACGAGCAGAAAAAGCGGAACACGCCGAAACATGTACGACAAGATGTCCATGGCGCAAATCTAGCTATTTTTTCGCTTCTTGCCGAACCTTTGAACTTCTCCATATACCCCCCCCCCGTATTTGTAGCCGTAGGCATCGGCGCCGTCCGCGACAACACGGTTCATCACTATCGCCCGGTTCGTCATGTTCGCCTTGTCGAAAAGCGAAAGCGAACTCTGGATGTCTTCCATCGAATCCTTTCCGTATTGGACAACAAGAAGCGCAAAGTCCGCATAGCGACACGCGATTTGAGCGTCGGCGACATACAGAAGAGGCGCCGAATCGAGAATCACCAGATCGTAGCGTTCTCGCATTTCGCGAACGAGATTTTCGAATGCCGAAGAGGAAATCATTTCGGACGGCGAAGGCACAAAGGAGCCCGCCCCGAGCAAATCGATGTTTGAACCCTCCAGATGGTCGATGGCCTCGTCGAGCGTAATACGCTTGAGAAGGTAGTCGGAAAGCCCCCGTTCGCGTCCACGCGGAGAAAGCCTTCCCGCTCGAAAATCCAGATCGACAAGCAGGGTCCTTTTTCCGCTCAGAGCAAACAGCGCGGCAAGATTCTTTGCCACGAAGCTCTTTCCGGAATGGATACGGCATCCCGATACCAGGACAATCCGCTTTTCGTCGGAAAGAGAAAACTCAAGGGACGTACGCAGCGTGCGCAGCGCTTCGCATGCGAAGTCGTCGCTGTTTTCTTCGACCAGGGAAAATCCCTTCAGCCTTTTGGAAGCCTTTGTCTCCGGAATCTTCGCATAGACCGAAACGCCGGTCTGGCCTTCCAGTTCACGCGAGGAACGCACCCCGCGGTTAAAGACCAGACGGAACAGAAAGATAAACGCCGTTCCCAGCACAAAGCCACCGGCAACACCCCCGAGAAAGATGATTTTCCTTTTGGGCTTGACAGGATTGATTTCTATCCGGGCGCGATCCACGATGCGCGCGTTTCCGACTTCCCCCGCCTGCACGACGCGAAGCTGCTGGATATTGTTCAGCATGTTCGTGTAGATCGAGCTGTTGACTTCGACGTCTCCCTGCAACCGAAGGATTTCCTGCTGCTTGTAGGGCAAGTCCTTTGTCTCTTCGCCGAGTTTCGCCATTTCCCGCTTTATTTGCGATTCCTGCCTTTTCAGGGCGACGACGCTTGGATGGTCTTCCTTGAAAAGTCGAGCGGCTTCCTGCTGTTTCTGGACAAGTTCCAGATGCCGCTTTTCGAGTTCCATGCGCTTTTCGAGAGCCGAACGCGCCTCTCCGTTCAAGTCGATAGAACCTTCCCGTTGGCGATACAGCGAAAGAACCTGTTCCGCGGAATCCAGCTTTGCCTTCACTTCGGGGAGCTGCTTTTCGAGGAAGTTCAGTGTCTTTGTCGCCTCCTCGCTGCGCGCTTCGACATTCTGGCGCACGTAAGTGTCCGCGACGGAATTCAGGATTTGGGCAGCCCGGTCCGCATAGCGGTGACTTATCCGCATCTGGATTACGCCCGTCTTTTTCCCTTGCTCGGCAACTTCCAAATCCGCCCGAAGCCTGTCGAGCGCATCGCGCGCGTCGCTCTCCCCAAGAAGAAACCTTTCCGACGGGGAGGCCTGCATGGAAAGAATGCAGACAGCAAGCGTATCGTTCCGAAGGGGTATCCGGTAGGTGTCCCCCACCCGACCATCGAGATAGACCTTTCCGCTGTTTCCGACGATCTGGAAAACGCTGTCGGAAAGCGCGGAGTCCGGAGAGGCAACCAGGAAAAACCTTGCGTTTTCATCGAATCGCGGAAGGTGCAAAAGTTCGACATCGACGCGTCCCTCCGTGTGGAAAAGGCGCGGAAGAAACGCAACCGGCGTGGCGGAAAAGGATAGGCGTTCCTTTTTCACGACCTCGTCCAAGACACGACGGCTCCGAATCAGCTGGATTTCCGCATCCGAAGGAGACGCCCCATCGAGCATCGCCCCCATGTCGCCCAAGGCGATTCCGAGAGAAGAGCCGTTTAGATCGACCTGCAAAAGGGCGTCGCTCGCATAGGACGGCCGGATGTAGTTCGCGACAAAGCCCCCAGAAAGAGTCCCGACGACGACAAAGGCCAAAAGGACCGGCCACTTGGCCAAAAGAATCCCGAGAAGTTCCAGGATGTCGATTTCATCTTCATCCATTCTCTGAAATTCGGCGGCATTTTGATTTCGCAAGTTTTTCTGCATAAATAAAATGATAGAAAATTTTGAATGTTTTCAAGCCGTACGGGCAAACAAAAAAAAAGACTCGCCGAATCGGAGAGTCTTTTGGCACGGAAAGCTTCCCTTTCGCAGGGAAGCAGAAAGCGTTACTTGTAAAGCGGATGCTTCTTGCAGAGGGCGACGATTTCTTCGCGGATGGCCTTCAAGGCGGCATCGTCGTTCCGGGAAAGCACCGTGCGGTCGATGATCCGCGCGACTTCGCGAGAATCTTCCTCGTCAAAGCCGCGAGTCGTAATCGCCGGGGTTCCGAGACGAAGTCCAGACGGATCGAACGGTTTCCGCGGATCGAACGGAATCGTGGAGCGGCTCGTCGAAACGCCCACCTTTTCGAGCGCGATTTCGGCTTCCTTGCCGGAAACGCCCTTGGACGTCATATCGACAACCATCAGATGGTTGTCCGTTCCGTCGCCGATGATCTTGTAGCCGAGCTTCATCAACTCGTCCGCCATCGCCTGCGCGTTCTTGATGACGTTCTTCGCATAGACCTGGAATTCCGGTTTGAGCGCCTCGCCAAAGGCTACGGCCTTTCCCGCATTGATGTGATCGTGCGGTCCGCCCTGCATTCCCGGGAAGATTCCCTTGTCGATTGCCTTCGCGAACTTTTCCTTGCACATGATGATGGCTCCGCGAGGCCCGCGAAGAGTCTTGTGCGTCGTCGTCGTCACGATATCGAAAAGCGGAACAGGGCTTTCAATCTGCTTTCCCGCGACGAGGCCCGCGATGTGCGAAATGTCCGCCATGGTGATGGCTCCGACTTCGTCCGCGATTTCCTTGAAGCGTTTCCAGTCGAGATTGCGGCTGTAGGCGGAGAAGCCGGCGAGAATCATTTTCGGCTTTTCGCGCAAGGCGATTTCACGGACCTTTTCCATGTCGATACGGCCCGTTTCCTTCTCCACTTCGTATTGGACAAAGTTGTAGAGAATCCCGGAGAAATTCACCGGATGCCCATGGGAAAGGTGTCCGCCGTGGTCAAGCTTGAGGCCGAGAACCTTGTCGCCCGGTTTCAGAACGGCGAGATAGACCGCGGCGTTTGCCGGCGAACCGGAAAGCGGCTGAATGTTCACGTGTTCACAACCGAAGAGTTCCTTGCAGCGGTCGATAGCGAGCTGCTCGATCTTGTCGATGACCTGATTTCCGCCATAGTAACGCTTGCCGACATAGCCTTCGCTATACTTGTTGGTAAGGACGGAACCCATCGCTTCCATCACCGCCTTGGAAGTGTAGTTCTCGGACGCGATAAGCTCGATGCCGTATTCCTGGCGTTCCGCTTCTTCCTGGATGAGGCTGTAGATTTCGGGGTCTTCTTGCTTCAAAGTCATCATAGTTGTGAACTCCTTGAAAAGGGTTTCCCAAATATAGTCAGAAATTGGGAACCTCGTGGATTCAATCTGCCGACAGGCAGGTCGAGTATTCGTCTCTCATTCTGGGCTTAGACGAGAGTGGAATGTCGCGAGTGAAGTGTGGAGAGTTGAGAGTGGAGAGTGGAGTGCTCGCGTAGCGATCTGCAAAGCCTTGCACGATAAGCAGTCATCCTGGAGGGAGGTCAGAGCTTAGAACTTGGAGCTTAGATCTGAGTTTCGTGGACGTTTAGGTTCAAATGTAAAGCGGATCGCTCTGCGTCTCTAAGCTCTAAGTT
>CAVGIM010000023.1:0-41227 GCA_963629575.1 Candidatus Methanomethylophilaceae archaeon | reverse complement strand
TGGTCAACGTTTCCTGTGCGGCCGTACTGGTTCGAAGATTATGAAAACAGCTTCTTAGAGCGAAACGAAGTTAAACTTTTTCTGTAGTTGTCCGTACTTATTCCTCCAAGAGACATCTTTATCCTGTCTCTGCAGAACCATTTCAGATGTTCGCCCTGTTCTTTCCTGAACGCCGACGCATACGAACGATAAAATCCGATCCGAAACAAGCTGTCCTTGCAAAATGATCTTGACTTTACCGGCAATATGTTGCAGATTTTATTGACAACTTGCCCGTTTTGTAGTATATTGAACACAAAACAAGCAACATATTGCAGTTTACCATGAAAGACATTGCACGGCAAATTTTGGAACGAAGGAAAAAGCTGGGACTTTCTCAACAGGACCTTTCCGAAATTTCAGGTGTTTCCATAAGGACTATCATCTCTGTCGAATCAGGAAATTCCAACCCGTCCGTAAACGTCTTGAGTAAAATGATAAAGCCTTTGGGTCTCATCGTTTCGCTGAGCGAGAGGGTAAAAAATGATTAGCGGATTTTCCAAAATTCAATTTGCCTGTGTGTATCACAACGATACTCTTGCCGGCTATTTGCTTAAAAATAAACGGCGCTATACATTCCTCTATGATTCGAAATATGCCATGTCGAGCAATCCGTCTATCGCCCTCGACATGCCAAAGAAAAGGCGCATTTTCCGTTCTCCCTATTTATTTCCCTATTTTCAGGGACTGCTTCCGGAAGGATTAAACCGGGACTTTTTTTGCGAGCGTCTCGGCATATCGCCTTCGGATAAATTCACGATGCTCCTAAAACTCGCAAACTATGAAACAATCGGTGCTGTCACCGTTCGCCCTGGGTAAAACAATGGGAAAATGTCACTGTTGCTTAAAAGAGACCCGCCGCGATTTCTGTCCCAAGTGTTCTAGGGAATTATTTGGAATTTCCGATTTTTGCGCAACCTTGGATTACGACATTTCTCGACTATCCTTTTCCGAAGTCGGAGCGATAAGAAGGATATCCCTTTCCGGTGCGCAGGCTAAATTTTCCGCCAAAATGGAAGGCAAAAGACTTGTGAATACGGACCGTGGCGGCACCCACATTCTCAAACCGTCATTGCAAAACCGCTACGACAATTTTCAGGACTCTCCGGCGAATGAACACGTGAGCATGCTAATGGCAAAAAGCGTTTTCAATATTCCGACAGCCTTGTCGGCCTTGCTTTTTCTTGAAAATGGAGATCCGGTCTATATTACCAAACGTTTTGATATCCTGGAAAATGGACAAAGAATCAACCAGAGCGACTTCGCACAAATCGCGGGGTTAGTACCCGAGAAAAACGGAAGCGACTATAAATACGAAGGGATTTCGTACGAAGAAATTGCCAATCTGATAAAAAAATACGTGAGTGCTGCGGATGTTGCGATAGAGGTGTTTTTTAGAACGGTTTTATTCAATTACCTTGTATGCAATGGCGATGCCCATGCGAAAAATTTCTCACTGCGCAGTACGCCCGAAGCTCCTGAAGTTTACGAATTGACGCCTGCCTACGACTTGTTGAATACTTCGCTTCACATACCCAACGAAATGTCCCGCATGGCTCTTGACCTGTTCAAGGATGAAGACGACTTTAGTACGCTGTTTTACGAAATAAACGGTTTTTATGGAGTTCCTGATTTCATGGAATTTGCCAAGAGAATCGGCGTTGTCGAAAAACGTGCGGAACGTTTTATTAAGCAAGCTGTTGATTCCGTGCCGGTCATGGAGGAAATGCTGGACAGTTCTTTTTTAAGTGATTCTGGCAAAGAAAAATACAAGGCTTCCGTGCGAGACCGGGCGATGGCTTTGAACGAGTAAGAAGACGCAAGAAAGAGACAGCTCTTCATCGGAAATCCGTAAGTAGAGTCTAGCTCGTTTTCAATGGCCATGAATTTGATTCTCTTTGGGAAAATATAATTTTCAGGTGAAGAAAAATGAATCGCAAAAGAGGAAGGTGTTGGCTTTGAAAAAATTGGGAAAATGAATAAAACTCTTGACAACGTTTTTTTTTCTTATTTTAAGTGAAGCTCATCGTGGCAAGGAGTATATTATGGATGAACAAATCACTCAAGATAATTTTAGAAGTTATCTGTATAAGTTTATCGTTGAATCTAGCTTGGAGCCTACAAAAGTCGCAAAGAGGCTAAAAATGTCCCCATCGACTTGGAATCGCTTGTTAAAGGGAGAGTCTTGTCCTACAGAGAAAACATTAAAGTCTTCTGCTTTAATGATTGGCATGGGATTTGAAAAATTTTCTAAGCTTTCTAAAGCCGAGGAGGAATCTTTGTCTGAAAAATTAGGTTCGCTAGGAGGCGGTATTGTGGGACTCGCTTCCATAAAAGCAGTCATTGCAGCTTCTGGTACTGCTGGATTGAGTGCTGCAGGAGTGACGTCTGGCTTGGCAAGCATTGGAGGTCTTGTCGGCGGGGGAATGGTGGCAGGTGTTGTGACTGCCGCACTGATTCCTGTTGCCGTCGGAACGTCAGGCTTTTTCTTGATCAAGCTGATTAAGCATGGAATAACGAGTAAAGATCGTTACAAAGACAAGCTTGATCCGCGTTTTGAAAAAAATTGGCCTAAATTGAGTTCGGCGGAATAGGGTTATTGTTGCAATTTTATTCATTTAAAAGCGGCTGATGGAAATTGGCTGCTTTTAATTTGCTTTTTAGAAGGCTTTGCACTTTGCGTTCCTCTTTTCTACTTTCTTTTTCTTCCACGCCCCCACCCCGATCACAAGCAGGAAGACCCCGAGCGAAACCGCTCCAATTCCGAGCGATACGCGGACGGCATCGGACCTGTATTCCAGGCGGACGGTCGAATTTCCGGCGGGAACGGCGACGGCGCGGAGCGTCCCGAAGGCCTTGTAAACCTTTGCCGGCTTTCCGTTGACGGTCGCTTTCCAGTAGCGGTGGAAGTTTCCCGAGGAGAGGAGAAACGCCGGGGCGTCGGATTTGACCTCGTATGTCATGTCGTCCATCTTGGGCTTTGCGACAAGTTTCGCGCTTCCGTTTGGCGGAACGTTTTCCGGCGAACTTTCGGGCGATTCGGAAAGGATAATCGTGTTCTTGTAGTCGAATCCTTCGCGGAGCGCCTTGACCGCTTCGGTGTCGTTCATGACGGTGAATTTCGTGTAGAGCCTGCCGTCGAAGTTTTCGTGTCGTATCGGCGCGTAAGCGGTTCCGCTTTGCGAATCGAAAAGGATGTCGCCTACGTTCATCAGGTCGAGGAACGCGTTGTCCGCCTTGCCCTGGATAACCTGGTTTACGTTGTAGAGATAGTTTTCGTTGGACTGTCCGCCGCGGAAAAGCCGGTAGCTGGCGAGTTCGTTGTCGTGGAAACCTTCGGCGTTGCGCAATCCGTAGAGCGGGAACGAGTTCGCGCTGAACGCTTTGTTCCTTGAAATGGAAAGGACGCGCGGGCGGCTGAGCGAATCGGGGTGCTCCCGGAGAACGCTCTGGATGACCGGCGAACCAGCCTGGATGTAATCCTTTCTCTGGACGTTCTGGATGAATGTCGCGTCGATGGTGTAAAGCTCGATGGCGGCGAAGATTCCGACGAGAGCCGCTTTTTGGACCGCGGGGAGCTTGCTTGCGAAAACGAACCACGAACCGACCGTCGCCATGATGGCGAGAATAAAGCTCGGGAAGATTTTTGCCGCGGAAAATTCCATAACGCCCGTGTTGAGCGGACGGAAGTACATCGCCGTTTCGGGATTTTCAAGAAGGGACTGGTTCGAGAAGAGGAAGATTCCGACAAGGAGAAAGGGAACGAAGATGGCGCCGAGTTCGAGCTTTGACGATCCCTGGAACTTCGTTTCGAAGGCCGCGGCGAATTCCCTGGCGGAGAAAGGCGCGTTCCTGTCGAGAACGTTCAGCGTCGCGACGAGGAAAAGTCCATAGGCAATCGAGACGAGAAGTCCGGGGATTCCCAGGAAGGATTCCCAGCAGAAGCGCGAAGCGCAGACGATTCCCAAAAGAACGAGGAAGAGGACAAGCCCCGCCTTGAGCGAACGCCTGTTTTCCGGATTCTTGAATGCGGAAACGACCGGCGCTGCCATCATGAGTGCAAGAAGCGGAAGCCAGAACATCGCCATGCTCGGCGCACGGAAACTTTTCATGCCGGGAACGATGGCAAACCAGAGCTTGAAGAGCGGGGAATGTGCACCCATCGCATACGAAAGCGCGACGGCGCAACCGACGAGCCAGAATGCGGCCATGCGGCGGTTCCTTTTGACGAAGAGCCCGAGGAACGCGAGGAACGTGAGGACGATGCCCGCGCTGTCGTGGTTCAGCTTGAATGCGTTATGTCCCCAGTAAAAGGGTGAACCTTGGATTCGGCCTTGGATTTGGGCTTTTTGAAGGTCGGCGTAGGGGAACGATATGAGGGAGCTGCCCGAAAATTCCGTCCCAGTGACGCCATTTTTCTGTTCATAGACGTCCGCACCGAGAAATCCCGGAATGAGCATCGAGGCGAGTTCTTCCTGGTGGAGCGACCAGCTTGTCGCGTGTCCGTAATTGGTCTTTTCGCCTGTTCCGCGGACCGATTCCGATGTCGTGTAAAGGTAGGGCGGAATGATCTGGAAGGCGGAAATCCCGAGGGCGATGGCGAGCGCTCCGGCGGCGATTCCGAGCTTTTTCGCGCGGACGCCCCAGGAAGCTTTCAGCGCGAGCGTTTCAAAGAGCGTATAGAAGCCCGCTCCCCAGAGAAAGAGATACGTGAGCTGGAGGTGCGAACCGAGAATCATCCAGATGACGGAGAGGGTAAAGAGAGCGAAGTAGCCGAGGCTTCCTTCCCGGACTATTTTCCGGATGGAAAGAATCGCGAGCGGCGCAACGGCAAAGACCATCATCTTTCCGTCGTGACCGCCATAGACGTAGGTAAAGTATTGCGGGGAGAACGCATAGAGAAAGCCGAAGAACGCTCCCCAGGCGAGGTTTCCCGTCAGGTTCCTCGCCAGGGCGAAGGCCGAAAGAAACGCGACCCACAGGATGAGGATGAACTTGAACCCGACGGCGCGTGCGGGATCCGTCAGAAATTCGGTGAGGACAAGCGGGTGGTAGGCGTCTCCGAAGAGCGCGTCGATCGTGGGAACTCCGCCGAGGCGCGAATCGTCCCATTCCGAAAGGATGAGACTTTGGGCCCGCAGGACCTTGCTGCCGATACCGTTCAGCTGGTCGGAATTGAGCATCAGCGTGTTTGCGTCGAAGACGAACGCTCGAAAGACAAGGAGAAGGACAAGGAGAAAGGCGATGCCGATGCCGGCGAAAGCCCCGATGTTTTTCAGAGTTTCCTTTTGCATAGTCGCAAGGTAAAAAAAAGCCGCCCTCTTGCGAGGGTCGGCTTTTCGAAAGCTTGGAAAATCGCTGTCAGTCTGCCGCGTTTTCGTCGAGCGAACGCGATTGCACGATGTGATAGATAGAGAACAGCGAAAGCAGGAACACGAGTACGATTCCGAGAACCTTGATTGTCTTTGCCATGATGAGCACTCCTTGTTTTTACAGTCCTTAATCTATCTAAAAAATGGAAAAAAGGCAATGTCTAGGAATTTTTTTTCACGATAATGCAGATGGCGGGGAGCTTCTTTTCGGCGGAAATTTCGCTCTGGATGACTTCCGACGTTTCGATGTGGCAGGGCTGGTTCTGCAAGAAAAACTGGATGCGGTCCCGACTAAAGCCTAGCCAGAGGTGTCCGTGGGTTTCCCGGAGTTCCTCTTCGCCGTGTTCCGCAAGGTCGAGAAGGGCGAGCGTTCCGCCGGGGGAGAGCAGCCGGATGGCTTCGGCGAGAGATTCCTGGGGGCTCGGAGCGTGATGCAATACCTGGCTCATCAGGACAAGGTCCGCGCATTCCGCCGGGAGCGGAATCTTTCGCATGTCCGCACAGATGGCCTCGACGTTCTCGACGCCCTTTTCACGGGCTATCGCCTTGATTCCGTGGATGGTCGATTCGTTGATGTCGATCGCCGTTACCCGCTTGCAGCGTTCGGCGAGCATGAAGCTCAGGTCTCCGCCTTCTCCGCAGCCGATGTCTATCGCGTGTTCAAAGGAGATCATCAGATGGGCGAAAAGGGAAATTTGCGCCTTTAGGCTTCCGCCCGCTTCCGATAGCTTGTGGAACTTTGCCGTGTAGCCGTTTCGGCGTCCAATGAGAAGTTCTTCGACCTTGCTTTCGACGATGGCGAGGTCGGGGAGTTGCCCCCAGGCCTTGGAAATGATGTCGTAAAGTTTTCGGCTCAGATAGAGATCGTCCGAAAGTCCGTAAAACGCCTTTGTGCCCTCCCGTCTGTCCTTGAGAAGCCCGCAGTTCGAAAGCTTCGACAGATGACGGCTCGCGTTCGACTGGTGGATGCCGAGAATTTCCTTGAGCTCGTTGACGGTGAACTCCGAGTGGGAAAGAATCATCAGAATCTTTAGACGCATCTCGTCGGAAATGGCGTTGAAAAGTTCAAGGCTCGGCGTGAGCGGTTCGAGAGCTGGGCTTTTTTTGCGCATGGATAAAATCTATCTTTTTTTGACGATGCGCGTCGGATTCGTCTTCGTTTTGTCATTTTTTTTGCTTGTGGGCTTTTCGAAAGTTCGCGCCGCAGATTCTCCGTACAGGCTTTCGCTCGAAACGGACGTGCCCTTGCTCGTGCTGGGGATTGGGGCGTCGCTTGCGGGAAACGTTCGCTACGCAGGGATGGAGGCGCGATCGGAACTTCCGGATAAAGACGGGCTCTTGCCGTGGGACAGACCCTTTGCCGGAAACAGGAACCGCGTCGCGGACCGCGCGAGCGACTGGATGAGTCTTGCTATCGTCTTGCCTTTCGCATGGGAAGGATACAACTGGAAAACCGGGAAAAGCGATGCCGGGGAAGTGGCGACATTTCTGCTTACCGCGCTGGAAGTCGGCTTCTTGCAGAACGGGATGAACCTGCTTGTGCGCAGTATCCGTCTGTGGCCGCGGCCCGAGCTGTATTCCTCGGGAGCGGACCTTTCGCGCGGAGAGGCCTGGGGATCGTTCTATTCCGGGCATACGAGCGCAGCCTTTGCCCTCGCCGTTTTTGGCGGCATGTGGTTTGACGCGAAAAATCCGGAGTCGTCCCTTTCGCCTCTTGTCTGGAGCGTTTCTCTCGCGTCCGCGGCTCTTGTCGGCGTTCTTCGCGTCTGGGCGGGGAAGCATTATCCGTCGGATGTTTTCGCCGGTGCCGCCATCGGGTCGCTCTCGAGCTTTGCCGTCTTGCGGCTTCACCGCTTGTCGCATGTTTCGTTTGCGGCTCTTCCCGGGTATCTGGGCGTAGCCGTCCGCTTCTAATCCGTTCAAATTTTATCTTTTCCGCCGATGAAGAACTCCAGTTCGCTTCTTTGGCATTTCCTCGCGGTCTTTACGATTGCCGTCTGGGGCGCGAGCTTTGTCTCTACGAAAATCCTCCTGAATGCGGGATTTCTCCCGACGCACGTCTATCTTCTCCGGTTTGCGCTTGCCTATCTGATTCTTTTGGCGGTTTCCCATGAACGGCTTTTCGCGAACAGTGCAAGGCACGAGGCGATGCTCGCCTGTTGCGGACTTACCGCCGGTTCCATTTACTTTATCGCGGAAAATACCGCACTCGAATTTTCGCTCGTTTCGAATGTTTCGCTGATCGTCTGCGCAAATCCTCTGCTCACGATGATTTTCGGAGGGCTTCTCTATCGGAGCGAACGCCTTCGAAGGCACCAGGTCGTGGGGTCACTTCTTACTTTGTGCGGAATGATTCTTGTCGTTCTGAACGGAAAGTTCATCCTGGAGATTTCCCCGGTGGGAGACCTGCTCGCCTTTGTCGCGGCTCTTGTCTGGACCGTCTATTCGCTGATGGTCCGGCCTCTTGCGGAATGCTATTCGTCGCTTTTCATTTCGCGGAAAATCTTTTTCTACGGGGCGCTGACTTCGCTTCCCGTTCTGTTTTTTGTCGGGGTGGATATTCCCTGGGCGGCTTTCAAAAATCCGATTGTCGCCGGGAACTTTCTCTTTTTGGGAATCGTCGCGTCTCTTTTTGGCTACGTGATTTGGAACAAGGTCTTGCGCGTTATCGGGACGGTTCTCGCGTCGAACTACATCTACGCGATTCCGCTCGTTTCCATCGTTCTTTCGGTTGTTTTCCTGCACGAACGGATTACGCCCGTCGCCGTTCTTGGCACATGCCTGATTCTTTTGGGAATGGTGCTTGCCGAATACCGGAAAAGGTAGAGCTTTCAAAAAGTGCTATATTGAAGGCATGTCCGAAATTTTTGATTTTCCCTATGTCGGGAACCGGTTTTCCCCGGTCCGTAGAAAGACTGTCCAGGTAAAGGTGGGCGAATCCGTGATAGGCGGAGGCGCGCCGGTGCTTGTGCAGTCCATGACGACAACGAAGCCGAAAGATGTGGAAAGAACCGTCGCGGAGACGATTGCGCTTGCGAATGCGGGCTGCGAACTGGTTCGCATTACCGTTCCGACGCTTGCGGATGCGCAGGCTCTCGAAGAAGCGATGAAGAAGATTCGGGGGGCGGGCTGCCGAGTTCCCGTTTCGGCGGATATCCATTTCCAGCCGAAGGCGGCTTTCGAAGCTCTCAAGTGGGTCGAGAAGGTGCGCATCAACCCGGGGAACTTTGTCGATTCGGGCATCGCGACGCTCGACAAGCAGTCCGAAAGGAATTTTGACGAAGGTCGGGAAAAGGTCTTCGAAACGTTTACGCCGTTCGTGAAGGAGGCCGCTCGTCTGGGCCGCGCGATTCGAATCGGGGTGAACCACGGTTCGCTTTCCGCCCGGATGCTCTACCGCTACGGCGATACGGTCGAAGGCATGGTCGAAAGCGCGATGGAATATCTCGCCGTGTGCGAAGCGGAACATTTTGACCAGGTCGTGGTGAGCCTCAAGTCCTCGACGCCGCGCGTGGCGATTTGCGCCTATCGGATGCTCGCGGCGCGGCTCGAAGCGGAACATTTTAAACCGTATCCTTTCCATGTTGGCGTGACGGAAGCGGGTGCCGGCGAAGACGGAAGGCTCAAGTCCTCGGTCGGAATCGGTTCGCTGCTTCTCGATGGGCTTGCGGATACGATCCGCGTGTCGCTCACGGAAGATCCGGTGGCGGAGGTGCCCGTTGCGCGGGAACTCGTCCGGGTCTGCGAACTGCCGCGCGAAGAACTGAAATTTGGAGCGCCCGCGTGGAAAAAGGATCCGTATCACTACGCGCGTCTCGAAACGTCTCCGGTGAACTTTTCGGGAGTTTCGCTCGGCGGAAAGGAA
Organism: Candidatus Methanomethylophilaceae archaeon; assembly: GCA_963629575.1. Lineage (GTDB taxonomy): Bacteria > Fibrobacterota > Fibrobacteria > Fibrobacterales > Fibrobacteraceae > Hallerella. The sequence goes on along the minus strand of CAVGIM010000023.1, from coordinate 31,951 downwards.
TCTGTGCGGGTCGGCGAGGTGGCGGATGTCGTGAGCATTTCGGGAAAGCCCCGCTCGCCCGAATTTGCCTTTACCGGACTTTCTTCCCAGGAAATCGTCGAATTTAGAGACGCTTTCGATATCGCTGCCTTCGCTTCTGGCGAAAGGAATGTTCCGACCGGTTCGCTTGTCGCCTACACCGGCGAAAATTTCACGTTCGGCGTCCGCGCCCTCGTTTCCGCGCTCGCTTCGAAAAACGCGAAAAATCCGATTCTCCTTTACCGGAAAATTTCCGGTGCGGAATGCGAAAACCTGAAAGTCGCCGCGGAACTTGGCTGCCTTCTCTCGGACGGCCTCGGGGACGCCCTTGTTCTTGATTCCGCAGACGAAAAGGCTGCCGTCTCGCTTGCCTTTGACATCTTGCAGGCGGCGGGAGTCAGGCGCAGCAAGACGGAATTCATCAGCTGCCCGAGCTGCGGACGCACGCTCTACAACATCCAGCAGGTGCTCGGAAAAATCAAGGCCCGGCTCGGCCATCTCCAGAACCTTTCGATTGCGGTCATGGGCTGCATCGTGAACGGAACGGGCGAAATGGCGGATGCGGACTTCGGCTATGTCGGAGGCGCTCCCGGGTTCATCAACCTCTTCGAAGGCAAGACGTGCGTGAAGAAGAACGTGCCCGAATCCGAAGCGCTCGACGAACTCGTGGAACTCATCAAGAGTCGCGGGCGTTATGTCGAAGAATAGTTTGTTATCAAAGAACCTTCACAAAGGAACTCACAATGCGTAAAATCAAAACTCTGAACAACATTTCCAGGAAAGGTCTCGATCTCTTCGGGAACGTCTACGAAGTTTCGGAAAATGTCGAATCTCCGGAAGCGATTCTCGTCCGCAGCGCACAGGTCGATACGGATTCTTTTGATGGTCTGCTCGCGGTGGCCCGTGCCGGAGCCGGCGTGAACAACATCACCATCGACAAGGCGAGTTCGAAGGGTGTCTGCGTTTTCAATACACCGGGAGCCAATGCGAATGCGGTGGCGGAACTCGTGATGACGATTCTCGGGATGGCCGTTCGCCATGTGTCCGAAGCGGAAGCCTGGGTCAAGTCTCTTGACCCGAACGATCCGACGCTCGACAAGACGATTGAAAAGGGCAAGAAAATGTTCGCGGGAACGGAACTTGCCGGGAAGACGCTCGGTGTCATCGGGCTTGGAAAAATCGGTGTTCTCGTTTCGAACTATGCCCGCTGGAAAAACATGAAAGTGGTCGCTTACGAACCGTATCCGAGCGCGGCGAACATGCACAAGCTCTCGAACGTCGTCACTGTGGTAAAGACGATTGAAGAGGTGATAGCGAAGTCGGATTTCATCACCGTCCACGTGCCGTTCATCAAGGGCGTGACCGAGAATATGCTGAACGAAAAGAACCTCGCGGCGTTCAAGGGGTCTATTATCATGAACTTTGCCCGTGGCGGCATCGTGAACATGGACACGGTTTACAAGATGCTCGACGAAGGACGTCTCCAGACTTATCTCACCGACTTTGCCGATCCGAAGTCCATGCAGAATCCGAAGATCAAGATCTTCCCGCACCTGGGTGCTTCTACCGAAGAGGCTGAGGAAAACTGCGCGGTGATGGCTGTCGAAGAGCTGAAGGACTATCTGGAATTCGGCGTGGTTCGCAATTCGGTGAACTTCCCGCCGCTTGACAGCTTCCCCCATGCAGAAGTCAAGAGCCGTGTCGTCGTGATTAACCAGGACGTTCCGAACATGATTGCGGAAATCACGAAGGTCTTCGGTGCGGCGAACATCAATATCGCAAGCTTCAGCAACAAGTCGAACGGCAAGATCGGCTACAACCTGATCGACGTGGAAACGGTCGTCGATGATTCCATTATCGATGCGTTGAAGAAGCTCGACAAGGTGATTCGCGTCCGCGTAATTCACTTCTAGCCTTGCAAAAATCGAACGCTTTCAAGTCGCCGAAACTTTTCGGCGACTTTATGTTTAAATACAAAGTAATGGAAAAGTGGCTGGGTCTTTTTCTTGATGGAAAAAATGTTGAACTCTTTGGTTAAAACTCCGTTTCGATAAATTTACTTGCGCTTTGATTGGAAACGAGTTATCTTTTTCTTGTTGATGTTATGGTATGGAAAATTTTTCCGATAAATTTTTATTTGTCCGCGATAGACGATTTGTGCAAAATCCTCTACCTTCGCCTGATCATTTTGCCCGTTGGAGCGTTTCTTTGTTGCTTTGGAACGGGACGCTTCCATTGGAAAAATAAGGAGTTCCCATGAATATGAAACTGGTTTTGTCGGTAGCCTTTGCGCTGTCGATTTGCGTGGCCTGCTCGGACGGGGATTCGTCCGAGCCGAGAATGCCTGCCGTGGAAACGGAAACTTTGGAGATGAAAGATGAAGGAACTCTGCCTGTCAAGTACGAATTGCCTTTGCCGGTACTGCCTGATAGCATTAGAAAAAATTCGGCGTCGTATCAAGTTGAGCAAGCGATTGAGCGCTGTTCCAAAGAAACGGAATTCGTATTGTGTGTCTGTGGTAATGTTCGTGGCTTGCGTGTTTTTCCTTTTGATGGGAAAAAATACGTATGCCCTAACTAGTTGCTATGAAAATAACGAAATCGCTGACGGTGCTCTAAGCGTATTTAAACAGCTGTGTGATACATCATTTGGTGGAGGAGCTTCGTTTTATGGCAGTGTCGTTTATAAATCCGAATGTGTGGAGTCTTCGGGACTAATTCTTGAAGACCGTTTTCAAGTGACTTATTCCTGCAATACTTGCACGGCAAAGAACATCAAAAAAGATGTCGAGGATTTCAAGAACTCGTGTGCGGAACAGTGCAGACTGACGGACTATGTTTGTTCGTTTACCAATGGTGAATGGGGGCATTCTTTTCCCTTGCCCAAGATCTGCGGAAAGACAGACAGCACGCTTTCGGGCTGTGGTACGGAAGAGAGCTCCTCCTCCCTTGAAGGCTCCTCTAGCTCGTACGGTCATGGCGGGTCTAGCTCCTCGGGCGGGAGCGGGAACGGGGACCTACCGCTATCTATTTGCCCGAGGATTGTTTTTCCGGTGGCTTGGACAATATGGAAGATGGCAAATGTTACGCATTGAATCCTGACCGTGGCGCTCAATATGGCTGGATAAACAACAATGCGCAGGATTCATGGTGGTGGGTGGAAGTGCCTTGTGAAGCGAATAATTTGGATTCGGATGATGAATTTGTCTGCCCGGAAAACGGAATTTTCTTTAAACGAAACGATCCTCTGGAAACGTCGGAAGATTCGATAGAATTTTTAGACGAATCGGTTGTCGGTCTGTATGATGCTCTAGGTAGAAAGCAAAAACACCGAAATGTTTTTGGAAAAAGGAATGCTTTCTACGCAAGGAAAGCGCATCGAAAAGGAAGATTGGTCCGCGAATTCTTTGAAAATTGGAGCGTTTCTTTCAAGACGGTTAGCGGGTATGTGGAGGCAAAAACCGAACTCGGGTTTAGAAACGTACATTTTGACTGTGTGTCGCGGACAAAAACGATTATCGTGGCTAATTTGTATATATCGACTCCTAAAGATTCTATCGATAAAGTTGTCGATTCGGATGATGAACGGTTGCTCGCTCATGAAAACAGGCATGTAGAAATTTATCTCCTGGAGGGGAATGACGAGTGGGAAGAAAAAATTTCAGTAAATAGCGATCGATTGACGAAGAAAAATTCGTGTTACATGTTCAAGAAAACTTTTTGGCCTGTGATGGAAAAAAGATATCGCAAAATATTGAAAATGCAAAACGCCTGGGATGATGCTGACAAGAACAATGTCAGCCATGCGCGGATAAATATCGACTCTTTGGTCGTGCTTCAAAAAGAAAAGTGGAATGCCGAGCCTTGCTACAAGGAAAACCCCGAATGAAAATTTTCATCGCCATGTTTTTGCTCGTTGTGTCCGCTTACTCGCAAGACCCCGTGGCGGAATACTGTGCCGTTTTTATCGGGGAAAACGCCTACGAACTGCACCTGACAAAGGACGTCGAAATTCCCTATGATTCCAGCTGGAAAATTCCCGACTCTCTTTCGGCAAATGTTTTAAAGTGGAGTTACAGCTATTCTTTGGAAGCTCCGGAAATTTATGAAAAACGCTGCGCTTGTTGCGGCGATAGCGGAGAAAACTGCCTGTGCTTTAGTTTGAAAAGCGGTGGCGTTGGCGACTATAGCTGTGTTCATTGCGAAACGCTCATGCGGAAAGTGCCCCCGCTAAGCCGTTATGTGGGAATGGAACACGATCCTCTTTCCTCGATGCGTTTTGAAATGATTCACGCCAAGGATTCCTTGCCCGGGTTTTACGGAAAAGTCTTTAACGGAAACTGGTCCGCTAGCCTGTCTTCGTCGAACATCCTGCTTTCGGCGAAATTTCGGGCAAAAATCGTGGGAGAATGCGAAGGGCCCTTTACCGTGGCGGAATACTGCCTTTCGAGCAAGGGGGAACTTCTCCGGGTAAATGTTTTGGACTACATCACGCCGGTTTCCTTTTTCGATAAAAAGATGGAGGGATGTAAAGGCGGATTTGAAAGCGTCAAGAATCTGGCGGTCGATTTTGAAGAATTTGGGATGCTTGCGATGGGACCTTATGTGGAGCGGCAAAAAGGCAAGGGCGTTTTTCTTGTCGATTCGGTAGTGAAGGTGGCGATTCCCCAGTCGCTGCCGGTAGAAAAATTCTTGAAGGATAAGGAAAATTGGGAAAATCGGACTTTTTTGGCGAAATGGGACGCCGTGTTGACCTGCAATTCTCGGAAAATCGAGCGGGAAGTCGTATTCAAAATTCAAGTTGCGGAAAAATGTCCCGAAGCCAGGGAAAAGGTGGTGCGAGGAGGCTTTCCGAGAGGTTTTGAAGGTCTTTGCCAGATTCATCGGGAACGCGGCAAGTGGTGTAAAATCGATACGACGATGATTCGGCATTAATCGCGTGTTTTTTTTTGTGGGTGGGCAAAAAAGGGAAATATTTTGCTTCGTCGGATGAATGGATATAACAAAAAAGCCTCTCTGTAAAGAGAGACTTTTTAGCGGGATGGACGAGGCTTGAACTCGTAACCTCCGGCGTGACAGGCCGGTGCTCTAACCAAAATTGAGCTACCACCCCAATCTGGGCGATAACGGATTCGAACCGCTGACCCGCTGCTTGTAAGGCAGCTGCTCTGAACCAACTGAGCTAATCGCCCCTATTTCTTCTGGCTTTTGCCACCCCAGAGGATTCCGAGAGGAATGACTACCAGGTAAGCGAAGACCAAAATAATCGGTGCGACCGTCAGTGACACAGGGTTGTCCGCAGGCCCTTGGGCGAGACAGACAAATCCGATCACAATCAACAAAGCTCCGAGAGCCACTAAAAGAACATTCTTTTTCATAACTTCAAGCCTTGTTTAGTGTTATCACCAATAGGGTAGCCCAAATATATAAAGATGCTTTTCGCATGTCAAGGGTGTTTCTCGAAAAAAATCGATTTTTTTTTGAGTGGCGCCTTGAGAATGAGTGAAAACTTCCGGTTTCGCGGTTGCCGGGCGAAATGTTTACGCCGGTAAACAAAATAGTCCTATCTTTTTTTTCAAGAGAAAATTTTTTGAAATAGATTAGCTCCGTAAAACCTCTTCAAGGAGACTCCCATGCTGAAGAAAACCCTGGCCGCGCTTTCGGTTGTGCTTGCCGCGAATGTCTGTGCGAAAAACCTGATCTCCAACGGAGACTTGGAATTTGGCGATGGCGGATGGTATCTGTGGAACGATCCGTCGGGACCTGCCGATGCGACTTCGAAGATCGGGGAACCGAAGATGGGTTTCAACGGTTCAAACGGCGCAGTCGTTACGGTCAAAAAGGCGCCCAGGAATTGGTGGGGACTTCAGATCCAGCCGCCCAAGTTCCTCGCGGATACAGGCTACTACGATCTTTCCTTCAAGGCCCGCTCGGACAAGGGCGGTGTCGTCGTGGCGATTGTACAGGGAGGGATGCCCGACTATCGTCAAAAGGCTTCTACATCCTTTGCGCTGACTCCCGAATGGAAGACTTACCGGATGAAGTTCTTTGCGGACGAGAAAGGCTATGGACTGAACAATGTGACGTTCCAGCTGGGCTTTGCGAAGGGAAGCGTCTTTTTCGACGACGTGGAAGTGACGCCTAGCGCCGGAGGCTTTGACGAAAAGTGGTATGCAAGCGCCGATGCCCGGATAGACTCCATCCGCAAAAAGGATCTTTCCGCGACAGGGTTCAAGCCTGGCGATACGGTGCGCGCGACGCTTGAACGGCACGACTTTCCCTTTGGAACGGCTATCGCCTTTTACGGGAATCCCAAGGACAGCGTAGAGAAGTGGTACCGCGAAACGGCAAAGCGGTATTTCTGGGCGGGCGTTCCCGAGAACCTTTTCAAGTGGCCGGAATATGAACCGAAAAAGGGAAAGGTGCGCAAAAAGGAACTGCAGGAATACATCCGGTTTGCCAAGGAAAATGGATGGAGCCTTCGCGGGCACAATCTGGTGTGGGGAATCCAGAGGTATAACTTTGACAAGCACTGGAGCATCCAGGGGAGCTGCAAGGAAATTTCGCGAAACATCAAGGCGCGAATCGACCGCGACCTGAAGGAATACAAGGGAATCTTCAAGGAATACGATGTGTGGAACGAACCGTTTCACGAAACGTTCCTGTTCGACAAGTGCGGCTGGGGACTTCTCGACAGCGCGTTTGTCTGGGCGCATCGTGCGGATCCTTCGGCGGTGCTCTACATCAACGATTTCAACGTGGTCGCTTTGGGCGAGACGGAACGCTATTACGAGCTGATCAAGGGAATGCTCGACAGAAAAATTCCTGTTTCGGGAATCGGCGTGCAGTGTCATTTTGGCGCTGCAAAGGTTGAGCCCGCGCTTATCCACGAAAGGCTTGACCGGCTTTCGGAACTGGGACTTCCCATCAAGGTGACGGAATTCGATATCGGCGCCTATGTCGAGGAGGAAAACGGGGCGCGAGGCCTGCTTTCGAGGTTGAGCGAGGAAGACAGAATGCGCGAAACGGAGATGTTCATTCGATCCGCTTTCAGCCATCCGGCGGTAAAGGGAATCATGCTCTGGGGATTCTGGGATGCTAGGCACTGGCTTCCGGACGGGGGAATCATTGCGGCGGATGGAACGGAAAAACCTGTCGGAAAGCGCATTTACGACTTGTGGCACAAGGTCTGGACGACCGATGAAACGCTTGTCGCGGACAAGGACGGAAAGGTTCGCTTCCGCGGATTTCCAGGAACGTATCGGCTGAAATCCAATGGCTCTGAAAAGGTAGTCGAATTGCGCTAGATTCGAAATCTAGACGAAAAACTCCCCGACCGTGTCGGGGAGTTTTTGCTTGCAAAGACGCTAGATCCGTCGCCCGAACTTTCCGGCGGCGAGCGCCGCGGCGGGATACTTGACCCGGGTGTGGTAGGTTCCGTCGAGGCTCTGGAGGAACGCCTCGGAGAGCCTTGACAGGTCGCGCAGGTTGAGGCCGCTTTCCGAGAGCTCGCCTTCGTTTAAGCGCGCGTTGATGGTCGTGTTGATGAGGTCCTTGAGCTTTTCGGGCGTGGGTTCCGGCATGGCGCGGCTCGATGCTTCGATGACATCCGAAATCATGAGAATCGCCGTTTCCTTGCTCTGCGGCTTGGGCCCCGGATAGGTAAAGTCTTCGACGCGCGTGTTTTCCGGGTCGTTTTTCTTGGCTTCGAGATAGAAGTACTGGACGACGCCCGTGCCGTGGTGCTGCATGATGCCGTCCATGATGACCGACGGCAGGTTGTATTCCTTGGCGAGTTCGACGCCTTGCGAGACGTGGTTGATGATAATCCGGGCGGATTCGAGCGGGGGAAGGCTCTTGTGCGGATTGAGTCCCTGCTTCTGGTTTTCCGTGAAGAATTCCGGGCGCATCGTCTTTCCCATGTCGTGATAGAGCGCCATGGTGCGGACGAGGAGCGAGTTCGCGCCGATTTCGTCGGCGACCTTTTCGGCTAGGTTTGCCACCTGGATCGAATGGTGGAACGTTCCCGGGGCAAGGTCCGAAATGCGCTTGAGGGCGGATCGGTTGAAGTCCGAAAGTTCCATCAGGGTGAGGTCGGTCGTGATGCCGAAGATGCGCTCGGCGAGGTGGATGAGCAGAACCGAGGAAACCGCGCTGCAGAAGACGATGTTGATGGTGCCGGCGAGGAGTGTCGGGAGAAATATGTCCATCTGGAAGCGGTTTCGGAGCAGAAGCTGGATGGCGAGCGCGCAGGCAAAGGCGATGAGCGCTTCGAGAATGCTCCAGATGAACTGCGAACGGTAGCGGATTCGGTTTAGGCCGTGAAGACCCGCCCAGGAAATTCCGAAGGCAAGTATTGCCGTGGAAAGGTCGTATCCCGACAGCATTCCCAGGAACGCGGCGGAAAACGCGGCGAAAATCGTTCCGAGCTGCCTGTCGTAAAGGACGGTCGCAATGACCGGGGAAAGGATGAACGGATAGAACCAGATGACATCGAAATCCTGCGGGAGCGACGGTGTCACTTTCTGGATGTAGGCGGAAAAATAGTGGATGACGGCAAAGGTTCCTAGCTGCAAGACGACAAGCGCGATGATGGACCAGAGTTCCTTGCGGTTCCGGATGCGCCCGAACTGGAAAAAGTAAAAGTAGAGGAAGAAGAGCGAGATGATAATCGCGAGGAAGAGGATATGCCCGTAGAGCGCCGTGACGTGTCGGGAGCCTTCTTCCTTTTGCAGGGCGTTCTGCAGGGCTTCGAGGCGTTCGAGAATGTCCTTGGTGACGATGGAACCTTGCGAGACAAGTTCCATGCCGCGGGGAATCATGCCCTTGGAGGCGTTGACCTGGGCTTCTGCCATTTCCTTTCGGTGGTCGGTTTCCTTGGCGAGATAGAAAACGTTCGGAAGCGTGAACACGTAGAGGGCTTCGTAGAAGGCGCTCTGGAGGCCCTGGCTCTTGAAACTCTGCTGCAAGTCGGTAAAGGCTTCGTCGATGGCGCGTTCGCGCGGCTGGATGCGGCTCGCGTCGAGCTTGCGCTCTTCGCTGTCGCGGACAAGGGAGACTTCGGTCTTGGTGTAGGGAATGAAGTTTACGTCCTGGAGATTGTACGTGTCGCGGAAAAGCTGGACGCTCGTGTTGCTCGGGGCGAGGAGCGTGTTCGAAACGCCGTTTTCGAGCATTCTGTCAAAAACGCTTTCGAGGGAATCCGTGGCGCGCCTGTTCGAAGCGAGCTGCTGGACGGCTGTATTGGAAAGCCTGTTCGTGAGCTGGTGGAAAAGTTGCGACGCCTGCTGGACCTTGATATGGACGGAAGAGTCCTCGGCGGCTGCCGCGGAAATTTCCGCCTGGAGCGTCCGGTATCTTTCGACATTCGAAAGGTAGGTCTTCAGGTCGTTTTCGATGCGGACCGTTTCGTCGTGGTTGAACTCGAAAACCGCATAGACCTTGTCTGCCGCGCGGGCCTTTTCCGCCAGGATTTCCTGGGCGGACTTGGGAACCTCGAAGGAAATCGGAGCGATAATCGTTCGCGGACTGATCTGTCCTAGATGGGGAATTTCCGACTTTTGCGCGAGATCGCGGTCGGGAAAAAGAAAAATGGCCAGGGCGACGACTATCGCCCAACCGGCGAGAAGGTGCCATTTGAGTTTCTTTCTGTTCATTTTTTTCCTCCGGCTTCATAGGCCTTGACGATTTCGCGGACAAGCGGGTGCCGCAGAACGTCGGTTGCGGGAAAGGAAACGTGCGAAATGCCGCGGATCTTTCCGAGCAGGCGGATGGCGTGGGCGAATCCCGAAACCTGTCGTGGCCCGAGGTCGATTTGCGAGGAGTCTCCCGTGATAATCGCCTTGGAATGTTCGCCGAGCCTTGTCAGGAACATCTGCATTTGCGGGATGGTCGTGTTCTGGGCTTCGTCGAGGATGATGAAGGCGTGCTTGAGCGTGCGTCCGCGCATGTAGGCGAGAGGCGCCACTTCGATTTGACCGCCTTCCTGGTATTTGCGCAGCTTTTCCGGGGCGAGAAGTTCGGAAAGGCTGTCCTGGATGGGCCGCAGATAGGGGGCTATCTTTTCCTTGAGGTCTCCGGGAAGATACCCGAGGGATTCTCCGGCCTCGACGGCGGGACGCACGAGGCAGATGCGCTCCGTTTCGTGACGTTCCAGACTGGCTACGGCGATGGCGACCGCGAGAAACGTCTTGCCCGTTCCGGCGGGACCGTCGGCAAAGATGACATCGTTCGTTTCGCTGGCCTTGATGAGCTTTTCCTGGGACGGAGTCCGTGCCGAAACGGGAATTCCGAGCCTGTTGCGGAGAAGAGGCGCTTCGGGTACAAAGGTCTTGGAATCCCCTGTCGGAGTCGAAAGGCCTGGCGTGTCGAGAAGCCGGGCGAGAAATCCCTGCGAAAGAAAGGTGCCGTTCCTTGCCGCTATCTTCAGCTGGTCGAGAAGGGCGAGCGCTCCCTGGATGTCGGAACGTTCGCAGGTCTTTCGGAGGGTGAGCCCCGGAAGCCTGGAAAGGACTTTTATGGAAAAACGGTCTTCCAGCATGCGGAAAACCGTTTCGTTTTCGCCTGCGACGATTCGTTTCATGTCGTCGGACAGGGAATAGCGGACGTCTTGTTCCATCGAATGGTTACTGGGCGTCTGTCGCTTCTTCGGTCTGTGTCGAGATGCCGAGCTTTGTCTTGGCTTCGAAAATCTGACGGCGGAGTTCGTGGTTTTCCTCGGTCGCCTTGAACGCTTCTTCCTGGGTCTTCTTCAGTTCGTCTTCATCGACCTTTTGGGTCGCGGCGTTGCCGCTTTCGTCTTCGGAGTATTCGACGCCGTCGGCGGTGTCGCTTGAACCCTGGCGAGAACCGGCGCAAGCGGCAAGCGAAAGGGCGCAGAGGGAAGCAAGGGCGAGTTTCCAGATTTGAGATAAAGACATTGTAGCTCCATGCAAAAGATGTTTCTTGAAATATATATAGAAAAAAGGGCGAGTTGAATTGGCAAACGGTAAAAATTTTAGATTTTGCGGCATGAATCGCTATTCCCAGGTCTTTTTTTCGCCTTCCGGCGCTTCGGCGGCGGAAATCTATCGCTTGCGGAGACATTCCCTGCTTCTCGAGCTCGAATCCATCGGCGTCTTTTCCGGTATCGAGCGGGAGCCCGGTTCGGAAGAGGTCTTTTCGAGTACGTGGACGCGCTTTGTCCAGGATCCGGCCTTTCTCTTCTTGACGGGAATTAACCAGGCGGGTTGCAAGCTTTTGCTCGACCCGTTTGCGGAAGATCCCCGGGAACGCGAAGTTCTCTTCTTGCCGCCGAAAGACGCGAACAGGGAATTCTGGACCGGAGCGAAGCTCGCCTATTCCGACGAGGGACTCGACGAAATGCGTCGCCTGACCGGCTTTGAAACCATCCTTCCCGAAGAAGCGTTCTGGAACTTTCTTTCCGAAAGAGTCGAGAAGCGTCGCCCGGAATTCGTCGAAGCCTTTTTCCTCGAATTTCAATCCGAAGGAAGGCGGAGGGAAATCCGGGACGATCACAACGCGAAGTTCGCCGCGGAACTCGGGCTTCGCCTTTCTCCGCGCGTAAAAATCCGGAGCCTTGCCGAAAAGCACTTCGCTCTGCGGGTGGTGCTCGATCCTTTGCGGCTTGCGGACGTTCGTCGGGCGGAAAGCGTTTCGCGGGAAGCCTTTGTCGAGCTTCTTGGCAATCTGAAAGACATGAAGAGCGAACGCGACGCGGGGCTGTTCCTCGATTACCGGATGCAGTCGCGAAGCGACGGAGACCTCGCGTTTCCGACGATCGTCGCGAACGGAAAGAACGCCTGCTGCCTGCACTACGTGAAAAAGGACGAACCGCTCGAACCGGGAAAGCTGCTTTTGCTCGATTTCGGCGTGCGGATAGGGACGCAGCACAGCGACATCTCGCGGACGGTTCCTGTCGGCGGGCGCTTCAATCCGCTGCAGAGGATTCTCTACTCGATAGTTCTCGACGCGCAGAAGTTCCATGCGAAAAACGTAAGGCCCGGGGCGAAGCTTTCCGAACTGGACGATCGGGTCTGGGACTTTATCGAAAACGCGCTTTCGGAGCGCTTTCTTTCGCTGGGCGGCAAGTGCGAAAGGTTCTACGAAAAGCGTCCGCACGGGGTGAGCCATCTGATAGGCGAGCAGATTCACGAGGGGGATCCGTTCCGCCTGTATGCGAAGCGACCTCTCGAACCGGGGATGATGATTTCGAACGAACCGGGAATTTACGGTCATTTCGAAATCGAGCTGGAAAATGTCCGTTACGCGGAAGATATCGGCATCCGCATCGAGAACGACCTGCTCGTGACCGAAAGCGGCTGCGAGGATCTTTCGAGGGATATCCCGCGGGAAATCGACGAAATCGAGACGCTTCTCGCCTAAAAAGCTATCTTTGCAAAATCGCGATGAATCTTGCATCAAGGTCTTTTATGAAAAAATGGATTTTACTGGGCTTTCTGCTAGCCTTTTCCTCCGCATATTCCATGTGGAACGAATATGGGGTCATTCCTTCGACCTTCGAAGTGGAGCTGAACGCCTATGGCGCGTTTTACCGTTCGGCTTTTCACGACGGGGACGACCATTCCCTGTCCGACAAGGAGTCGCAGCTGAATCTGGTGCCGACTATCCACATCCGCCCGGTCCGGGGGCTGGAATTCAACTTTTCCTACCCGATTCGGGATGACGGTTTCAAGAACTCGACGGGAGCGTGGGGGCCGGTTCTCGGCTTCAAGTATGGCGGTTCCTCTTCGGCGGGGTTCCTGGAATTCGTGTTTCCCGCGGGCGACAAGAAGCTCCTCGGCAACGGGGAAAATCCGTCGCCTGCGCTTGTCTTCGGCGGGACGAACTTTTACGGCAGCTGGGAGTCGTTCGGCGTCCGTCTCCATTCCTGGTATTTTTGGGACTTCAACAAGCGTTCCGCGGACGAACTCTATTTTCTGGTGCGCCCCGAATTCAATTTCGGGATGATTCGGCTTGGGCTGGGATTTCCGTTCGAATTCCTGTTCGGGAGCGATGGGGCCTGGATTTCCAATACGCCGGGAAACGTTCGCGCGGCAGGCTATGCGGGCGAAGACGAATTCGGCTATACGATGACCATTTCGATTGAGCCGAAGGTGACGATCGCGCTTGGGAAATTCGACGTGGAACCCTATTTCTCGATTCCCCTCTGGGAATACACGGACGATTCCGCGGTTCTGTACGATGGATTCACGATGGGCTGCGCTCTGCGGCTCAAGTTTTAATCGCTTTTTCGAGGTTTGAACATGTGGAAAATCAAAGGCGCCTGGCCTCTTTTCCTTTCGATATTCTTTACGAACTTTGCCCTGATGGGACATTTCGTCTTTACGCAGAAGGTTATCGCGACGCACTATTCGGGCTCGGAACTTCTCTTCTGGGGTGCGCTCCTGCAATCGTTCTTTCTGCTACCGTTTCTCTGCCTGGTGGTTCCCGCGAGCTTCTTTTCGAACCGCTTTTCGAAGAGCCGCGTCATTGCCTGGAGTTCCATGGTGATGACCGCCTCGTTCATCGCGACGGGCGTTTTCTACACGCTTAAATTCTACAATCTCGCCATTTTCTTTACCCTGCTGACCGCTTCGGCGTTTGCCGTGCACAGCCCGGCCAAGTATGGAATTCTCAAGGAAATGTTCGGGACAAAGCTCCTCGGCTACGCGAACGGCTTTCTCCAGATTTTTTCGGTCGCGGCGCTTGTGCTTGCCGCGCTGATGGTTCCCGGTCTAGACGCCGTGGAATCCGCCTTCGATTCGGCGCCTACGGTCAAGGAGTTCTTGCGCAAGACCGTCGCGTGGCCATGGGTGTTCATGGGGGTAAGCCTGCTTTCGACCGTGTTCGCGTTCTTTGTGCCGAAGGTCGGGCGCGAATACGCTTCGGCACGGCATTCTTCCGTGATGCGGAACGTGGTGCACACGTGGAAGCTTCCGACTGTCCGCGCGTGCATTGTCGGCATCTCCATTTTCTGGGCGGGCGTCCAGATCTTCGTGACGGCGTTCCAGCAGGACGCGACGGGAAGCGAAACGCTTGCGCTTTTCAAGGGCGGGATATTCTTCGCTGTCATCGGGCTGATGCTCGGATCGTTCATCGTGGCGCGGGCTTCCCGGGACTTTATCGAAACGGGACTTGTGCCGATGGGCGCGCTCGGGTCGTCTATCTGCCTCTTGCTCGTGCCGTTCCTTTCTTCCGGCTTGGCGATAGACGTCGTCTTTCTCTTGCTCGGTTTTTTCGGTTCGATGTTCCTCGTGACGCTCAACGCGCTCCTCCAGTTCAACACGGTGCCGACAAATTCGGGGCGAATCCTCGCCGTTTCGAACCTGATTCAAATCGTCATTCTGGTGATTTTCCTCGGAATCGAGATGCTCATCATCCATTATACGCAAAAGCTTTTTCCGAACGAACAGCACCTTTCCTTTCCGATATTCTTCCTGCTGCTTGCGCTGATTTCCTTCATCGGGTTCGCCTATTCGCTCAAGCACTTGCCGCAGGCTCTGCTCCGCTCCCTGCTTCGTACGTTCTTCAGCTCCTACAAGCTGAAAGTTCTGGGACTGCAGCATATTCCCGACGATGGACCCGTGCTCCTGATGGGAAACCATTTCAGCTTTATCGATTGGGCGGTCTTGCAGATGGCGACTCCGCGACCCCTCCGCATCGCAAGCAACAAGGACCATTTTGAAAAGTGGTATTTGCGCTGGGTGCTCAAGCGCATGGGCATTATCCGCATACACCGAAAGAATTCGACGGACGCGATGAAGTCTATCCACGAGGCGCTTCTTGCCGGCGAAGCGGTCGTTCTCTTCCCGGAAGGGGAAATCGCGAAGACGCCTTTTATCGGTCCTTTCCGTCTGGACTATTCCGCGGCAATCGAGGGGACGGACGCGGTCATCGTTCCGTTCTACATCCAGGGACTCTGGGGTAGTCGCTATGCCTATTCCGATTCCCAGCTGTTCGGTCCAAAGGTCATGCGGGTGATAACAGTCGCTTTCGGTGCGCCTCTTTCCAAGGATACTCCGCCGAACAGGATCCGGAACATCGTCCGGGAAATTTCCATCGACGCCTGGAGCAATTCGCTCAAGCATTACAAGCCGATTGCGGAATCCTGGCTCAAGGCATGCAAGAAGGTTGTCGGTGCGGGACCTGCCATTTACAGCCCGGACGGGGCGCATCTTTCGGGCTACAAGCTTCTCTGCGCGACTCTCGCGTTTAGCCGTGTCTATAGGAAAATGCTTGCCGGAGAGAAGAATGTCGGCATTATGCTTCCGCCGTCCGGAGGCGGCGTCATTGCGAATCTCGCAGGCTGGGTTCGCGGAATGGTCAACGTGAACCTGAACTACACGTCGTCGCCGGATATCGTGATGAAGTGCATGGAACGCGCGGACATAAAGACCGTCATCACCAGTCGTGTCTTTCTGGAACGCCTGAAGCAGAAAGGGACGGACTATACGGTTCTTTCGAAAGCCTGCAAGCTGGTCTATGCGGAAGACGTGTTGAAGGGCATTCCGAAGCTGTCGATGCTTTTCCACATGGTCATGGGCGTTGTGCTTCCGGTCTTCCTCATCAAGTTCTTCTATTTCAAGAAAATCCGTCTTTCGGATACCGCCGCGATTCTCTTCAGTTCGGGGACGGAAGGGATTCCGAAGGGTGTCGAGCTGACGCATTACAACATGATGGGGAACTGCCAGCAGCTGTCCTGCATCTTTAACGCGAACAAGTCCGACGTGATGCTTGCGGAGCTTCCGCTCTTCCATTCGTTCGGGCTTACAGTGAACGTGCTCCTCTGCCTTGTCGAGGGGACGCCTATCGTGGTCGTCGCCGATCCGACGGACGTGAAGACGATGGCCCGGGTTTGCGCGGAGTTCCGCGTCACGGCCTTTGTGGGGACGCCGACGTTCCTCCGCGCCTTTACGGTGAACCGCTGGGTGCATCCGATGTGCTTCAAGTATCTGCGCCTCATCATCGCCGGGGCGGAAAAGCTCCGGCCCGAAATCAGCACCGCGTTCCGTCTCAAGTTTGGCAAGGAAATTTTCGAAGGCTACGGCTGCACGGAAACGGCTCCGGTCGCGTCCGTCAACTACGACAACATTCTTCTCGACGATTTCCTCACGATGCAGGTGAACAACAAGCCCGGCACGGTGGGCATGCCGCTTCCGGGTACGCTTTACCGAATCGTGGATCCCGATACGAACGAGGAGCTTCCCGTCGGCGTGGACGGCATGATCCTTATCGGCGGTTGCCAGGTGATGAAGGGCTACCTCAAGGATTCTTCGCACACGAAGGACGCGATTGTGGAACTCGAAGGGCGCCGCTGGTACCGGACGGGCGACAAGGGACATCTCGACGAGGATGGCTTCCTCACGATTGTCGATCGCTACAGCCGTTTCGCGAAGCTTGGCGGCGAGATGATTTCGCTCGGAGCGGTGGAACTCCGCATCAACGATACGAAGATTCTCGAAGGCGGAGACTACATGGTGACGTCGATTCCGGATAGCGCGAAGGGCGAATGCGTCGTCTTGCTCTATACGGGCATCGAACAGGAACCGGCGGATATTCTCCGCGCGCTCCGCAAGTCCGGGATTCCTCCGTTGATGGTTCCGGGCATGGCGTTCAAGGTTCCCGCGATTCCGAAGCTCGGGACGGGAAAGGCGGACTTCAAGGCGTCCAAGAAAATAGCCATGGAGCTCGCCCAGAAATAGGCGTTCGCTCGCGCGCCATCCGGCGCGCGAGAATGCGATATTTCTAAATGTTTTCACAAATCAAAGGATACTCATGCGCATCAAGGGCTTGTTTCCTTATCTGGTTTCTGTCTTTGCCTCGTCTTTCATCCAGATGGGGCTTTTTCTTTTTTTTGAACAGTGGGTCAAATATTCGGAGCCAAATGCCGGATTTCTCGTCGGCACTTCCGTGCTGCAGGCGATGTTCTTTGTGCCTTACCTGTTCTGGTTTCCGTTTGCCGGCTTTTTGGCGGATCGCTTTGGAAAGGGGAAGGTTGTCGCCTGGTCGTCCCTGGGACAGACGGCCGGAATGATTGCGATAGGCGTTCTCTGGACGCTTGGCTACCCGCATGTCGCCGTGTGGATTCTTCCGCTTGTCGCGTCCGCCTTTGCCGTGGGAAGCCCTGCCAAGTATGGCATCGTCAAGGAAATGTTCGGGTCGGAGCGTCTCGCTACAGGCGTTGCCCACATGTTCAGCATGATGATTCTCGGGGCTTTTGTCGCTTCGGTGGGACTTATCGCGCTTTATCCCAAGTCGGCAAATCTTTTCGGCGTGGGTTACCTGCTCTGGATTCTCGTCGGGGCTTCGGTTCTTTCCTCGGTGGCGGCGTTCTTCATTCCGCGGACGGGTCGCGAACGCGAATCCCTGCAAATCCGTTCGCCGGGAAGGATTTTCCATGCGACGTGGTACATTGGGCTTTCGCGGGTCATCATCATCGGGCTTGCTGTCTTTTGGGGGCTTGCGCAGGTCTTCGTGATGCTTTCCTGGAACCTTTCGGGCGAGGGATTCGTCGAAATCGCGCGAAACGGCCTTGTCTTTTCGGCGGTGGGCATGATTCTTGGTGGCTATCTCGCTTCGCGTTCTTCGCACCTCTTTATCGAAGTGGGACTTATCCCCGTCTCGGTTCTCGGCTGCGGCGTGTGCGCGTTCTTCATCCCGTTCGTGGATAATCCCGTCACCATTCGGATGCTCTACGCGTTTCTCGGGCTTTTCTTCGGGGCGCTCGGAACGGTCCTGAACTCGCTCCTTTTGCTCTATTCCCGTCCGGCGTCTTCGGGGCGGATTGTCGCCGTTTCCAACATGGTGACGATGCTCTTTCTGGTCTTTGTCGTCGCCCTGGAAGTTCTCCTTCTCAAATCGACGACACTCGACCGCGAAACGTTCCTCTTTCTCTTTTCGCTCTTTCTTTTTGCCGCCTTTGTCTGGGCGTTCATCCGCTTTCCGCAATCGCTTCTCCGCACGGTGTTTCGCGCCTATTACATGTTTCGCTACAACCTGAAAATCACCGGGAACGAGAACATCCCGATCGAAGGTCCCGTGCTTTTGATTGGAAATCACGCGAGCGCTATCGACTGGATTCTTCTGCAGATGGCTTCTCCACGGTCGCTTCGGATGGCGGTAAACGAAGACAAGTCCGAACATGGATTTTCCAGGTGGATTCTAAAACTTCTCGGCGCGATTCGCATCCATCGCCGGAATCCGGAACCAGCCATGGCGGAAATTCGAAAGGCGCTTCTTGCCGGCGAAGCGGTCGTCGTCTTTCCGGAAGGGGAACTTTCGAAGTCGTGCCACATCGGGCGCTTTTCCATCGACTATTCGAGCGCTATCCGCGACACGGACGCAAAGCTTGTACCGTTCTACATCCAGGGCGTCTGGGGAGGCAAGGAAAGCTATGCAAGCGAGAGCGTGAATTTTGGGGAAAGGCTTACGCGAATCGTTTCGATTGCCTTTGGCAGGGAATTGCCGACGGATACCGCCCCGGCAAGCCTGCGAAACATCTTGCGGGAACTCTCCATGTCCGCATGGGAAAAGTCGCTCTCCTACTACCCGACGATCGTTCCGTTCTTTTTTTCCGCGATGAAAAAGCGGGTGCGGCACCGGGTCGCCATCTACAGCCCGCTCGGAAACCACTTGACAGGATACGGACTTGTGCGGCAGGTCCTGAACTTTTCGAGCGCGATTCGGAAAATTTCGAGGCGGGAAAGGAATGTCGGATTCATGCTCCCGCCGTCGCCCGAAGGAATTTCCCTGATGCTTTCCATCTGGAATGCGGGAAAGACAAGCGTCAATCTGAACTACACGTCCGGCGTGGAATCTGTCCTCAAGTGCGTGGAGCGGACCGAAATCCAGACGGTCTTTACGAGCCGGGCCTTTCTCGACAAGCTGCAGAAACGCGGGCAGGATTACTTTGTACTGGGAAAAGTCGCGAAGCTTGTCTGCGTGGAAGACATGGAACGGAGCGTCGGGATTTTTCACCGGGCTTTCGCCTTTGGCGCTGCGTTTCTCTTGCCAGCGCGCCTTCTGAACTTTTTCCTTGCCAAGTCCGCAAGGCCGGATGACGTCGCGGTCATTCTCTTTAGTTCCGGCTCGGAAGGAACTCCAAAAGGCGTGATGCTTTCGCACCGGAATCTCGTGTCGAACACGCAACAGTCGAATGCGGTCTTTACGCTTCGACGAAACGACGTGATGCTTGCGGAACTTCCCATTTTCCATTCGTTCGGATTGACCGTGACGGTTCTCTTGCCGCTTTTCGAGGGGATTCCCCTGGTGACGTGTGCGGAGCCTACCGACGTGAAGACGATTGCGCGTGTCTGTGCCGAGTTCCGGGTGACGATTCTCGTGGGAACGCCGACATTCTTGCGGGCGGTCGGCCTGAACCGCTGGGTGCACCCGATGTGTCTCAAGCATTTGCGGCTGGTGCTTTCCGGTGCGGAGCGTCTCCGGCCCGAAATCCGTGACCTGTTCGCGCGCAAGTTCAAGAAGGAAATCTACGAAGGCTACGGCTGCACGGAAACGGCTCCGATTGCGACTTTCAATACGGAAGACGTTCTCTTGGACGACTTCCTGACGATGGAACCCTGCTCGAATCTTTCTTCGGTCGGAATGCCTATCCCGGGCGTCGGCGTGAAGATTATCGATCCGGAGACAAACCGGGAACTGTCCCAGGGCGAAGAGGGGATGATTCTCATCGGCGGACCCCAGGTGATGAAAGGCTATTTCAAGGATGCGGAACGGACAGAAAATGTCATTCTGGAAATCGGCGGACATCGCTGGTACAAGACCGGAGACAAGGGAAAGCTCGACGAGGACGGATTTGTGATGATAGTCGATCGCTACAGCCGGTTCGCAAAGCTCGGCGGCGAAATGATTTCGCTCGGTGCGGTCGAGGGCAAGATCAACGAGGCGAAGGTTCTGGAAGGCATGGACTTTATCATTGTCGCGATACCCGATGAAATCAAGGGTGAACGGATCGTACTCCTGTATTCGGGCGAAAAGGATCCGGACGAGGTCTTGCGCGAACTTCGCAAGTCGAAAATTCCGCAGATAATGATTCCCGGGGCGGCGTTCCGCGTTTCGCAGGTTCCAAAGCTCGGTTCGGGAAAGGCGGATTTTACGACGGCGAAAAAAATGGCGGTGGAACTATGCGCGAAGAAGTGACGTTTTCCCAGGGGCTTTCCAAAAAGCGGACCGGGCGTCTGCTCGGAGCGGGCTTTATCGCTTTGGGAATTTTCTGGATTATTTTGTGTACAATCCTTTCCCGTGCGGATGGCTTTGCGACAGAAACGGTCGAAATGGCGGCGGCGCGCTACGAGAGCGTTACCGGAAAGATAGCTCTGAACTCGTTTGAAGAGGATAGGCTTCTGATGGAAAAAGTCCTTGTCGCGAAAGAGACGCTTCTGCCCTTGCTTTCGGCGTCCGTTCCGGTTTCGGTGGCCTTGGGGACGGCCTTTGTCTTGGCGGGGCTTGCTTTTTTTCTTTTGCCCGTGCGCATGGCTTCGCTTCTCGTGAAATGGCGTTTTCTAAAAGAGTGCTCGAAAGAGGAAAGGGAAGAAAAGTTTCCGAAAGTCTCCCGGAAAATCCTTTGCGGCATTTTGATTACTTTGTGTGTGATCGCATTTTTTGCCATCGGAGCGCATTTTACGGATCCCGCCCGGAAGACGCCGGAAAAGATCGCGCAACTCGAACGGGAAGCGTCCCGGTTTTACCGTCTGGAAAGCGCCTACTTTGCAAAAGCCAAAAAACTCGGCTCCTGGAAACAGATCGGTTACGAACCGGAAAGTTCCGATTACTTTGTATTTAAAACATCCGGGAACGGATCATGGATTGCGGAAAATGCCGAGCCTTGGGAAGATTGTCCTGCCGGAAATTCGTGGCGCGTTGGACTTGAAATCTCGGGAATCTTTACCAAGGGACTAAAGGCTTCCGTTCGCCCGCCGAAGGATTCCGCTTGCAAGGCCCTTACGCCGGAATTCCGAAAATCCGTTCTGAAAGCGGGGAAGTTCTAGACTCGAAACGAAGAATGTTCGCGTTTGGATGCGTCCAGCTGGAGCTTCAATCCCTTGCGGACGCTTTCGAGAAACCGGATGTATTCTTCGCTCTGGTAATCGCGGTATGTCCATTCGAAAGCGTGAAAATTCCCGTCCTGGAAATAGAGCGTCGGTTCCACGTAGATGCCGTCCCGGATATAGACTCGCTGCCTCTGGTCCTTTGTCGTCGCGAGGAAAAACTGCCCGAGCGTCATGTAGCCCGGATCGAGATTCACGGGGCGGAGATTTTCCGTGCCGAATTCTTTTGCGAAGGATAGTTCTAGCTCGTTTGTCTGCAATTTAATTTGTACGATTTCTTCCCGTGGAATCAGCCGCTTGTAGGTGACGAACGCCCGGACGGGAGATTCCCCGATTTCGTCCCGGTAGTAGTTGGTGAAGCGGAACGGAAACGCGGAAAGGCGTTCCGCTTCTTCGCCGTAAAGTGCGCCAAGCCTCGGACGGATCTGTTCGATGAGTTCGGGGCTTCTCGCGAGAAATCCCATGACCAGCCTCACCGATGGCGGTGTGTGCGCCTTTCCCATTCAAAACCTCTGCCTTGTCGGTTGCCGATTCATGCGCCCAAAAATACTAAATTGCACCTATGCAGCAGTATCTCGATTTACTCAAGGACATTCTCGACAACGGCGTGGACCGCTCGGACCGCACGGGGACCGGCACGCGTTCCGTTTTCGGCAGGCAGAACCGCTACGACCTTTCGAAGGGCTTTCCGTGCCTGACGACGAAGAAGCTCCACTTGCGGAGCATCATCCACGAGCTTCTGTGGTTTTTAAAAGGCGATACGAATATCCGCTACCTGCACGATAACAAGGTGACCATCTGGGACGAATGGGCGGACAAGGACGGGAATCTGGGGCCCGTGTATGGTTACCAGTGGCGGAGCTGGCCCACGCCGGACGGCGGGCACATCGACCAGATTCAGAACCTGATATCCGGGCTGAAGAAAAATCCCGATTCGCGTCGTCACCTCGTCTGCGCCTGGAATGTCGCGGATGTCGATCGGATGGCGCTTCCGCCGTGCCACTGCCTTTTCCAGTTCTACGTGGGAGGCGTTGGGGCGAGCGGAAAGAGAAAGCTCAGCTGCCAGCTGTACCAGCGCAGCGCGGATTCCTTTCTGGGCGTTCCGTTCAACATCGCATCGTATGCGCTTCTCACGATGATGGTCGCCCAGGTCTGCGATTTCGAACCCGGTGAATTTGTACACACTTTCGGGGATCTGCATCTGTATAAAAACCATTTCGACCAGGCGAGGGAACAGCTTTTGCGCGCGCCGCGCGCTCTCCCGACGATGCGGATAAATCCCGCGGTCAAGGATATTTTCGCATTCCGCTTCGAGGACTTTGAACTGGAAAATTACGATCCGTGGCCGGCCATCAAGGCGCCGATTGCCGTGTGAGTTTGGCGGCGGGCGGTTTTCGGCGAAGTTTCTGGCAAAATATCCGAAAAAGCGACAATCGTTTTCTTATATTTCGGGTGACATAGTTCCTTGCCGCAAGGCCGGGAACGACGAGTTTAACGTAGAGTTAGCTCTTATTCTCGTAATGGAAATCTGGTAAATTTTCAAAAATGCACGAGAGTATGAGAGCGAGCACTCACGCCTAGCAATGGGCGTGGGTCGTTTGCTTTTGTATCGTGCATAGGTTTACCAGAACCTCCATTACGGCAAGTGCATTCGACGCCACGCTTTTTATTTGAAAAGCGACGGGAATGGCACGGGATAAGGGCGCACACCCTTAGCCGTGAGGTTCACGTGAAAGAAAACAGCCCCCGTTCCGAGGGAGCGAAAACGACCGAAAGCGTCTATTCTTTAAAGGTCCGCATCCGCGAACTGGAAAAAGTGGTCGAACGTTGGAAGTCTCAGGTGAAGACGGTCCGCTACGGCCTCAACTGGATAGACGTCCCCGAAGCTTTCGACAGGGATGCCGAAGAGAAAATTCCCGTTCTCGAAGAGGTTTCCGAAAAGGCGATCGAGGCGGCTGGCCCCTTGGCGGGAAGACCGCCCCACGTGATTATCGAGGGCGACAACTACCACGCGCTCACCTGCCTGAATTATACCCACCGCGGAAAAATTGACGTCATCTATATCGATCCTCCGTATAACACGGGTTCGGACGGTTTTACTTACAAGGACAAGCGTTTCTTGACGGAATATCCCGACGGGAAGAAGGTTCCTAGGGAAGATCCGCTGCGCCATAGCTACTGGCTTTCGTTTATGGAAAAGCGCCTGAAGCTCGCGAAGAATCTGCTCTCTGACAAGGGCGTGATTTTTATCAGCATCGACGACAACGAACAGGCGAATTTGAAACTGCTGTGCGATAGGATTTTTGGGGAGGGGAATCATCTTGCAACAATCCATTGGCGAAAGAATCGTAAACCGCATAATGCAGGAAATACGATGTCTGTTTCCTATGAATTTATATTGGTTTATTTCAAGAATAAACCAATTAAACTTATTCAAGATTATGCAACGATGGATGAGGATGAAAAAGGGAAATACGCAATATATCCTGTTTTACAAGCCGATAAAAAGGTACGGACATATACTTTTACAAAAGGGGTTTTCTGCAAAGGAGAATTCAAAAGAGGTCGGACAACGAGCGCAAAAAATGATAAGTGCAATGTTGATGTTTTAGATGAACCTATCATAAAAAATGGTGTATTGCAGAACGATATAAGGGTTTCCGGGCGTTTTCGGTTTACTGATGAAAAAGGTAAACTATCTGAGGCAATGCGACAAGGCAATATATACTTTACCAAAGATGGAATCCCGAAAGAAAAACGATACCGAAATGAAGAGGATTCCAAGGTCGATACGAATTGGTGGGATATTGAAAAAGGAAGAAATGAAGATGCAACGGAAGAGCTTGCAACGCTTTTTGGAATAACTTCAGATAATACAATGTTCTCGAATCCTAAACCGGTAAATTTGATAAAGAAAATTTTATCCGATGTTACAAATCGTAAAAAAGTATTTCTTGACTTCTTTGCAGGGAGTGGGACAAGTTTACATGCCGCATTGGAGTCGTGTGTGGAATCAGATAACTTGCAATGCATTCTTGTTCAGGCTCCTGAAAAAACATACAATGTTATAAATGGTTTAAAAATTGCAAAAAAGGGAAGCGAGGAGGCTTTCCGTAGAGGCTTTAATTTCATAACGGATATCACTTACGAGCGAAACCGCCGCGTGATGTGCGGCTATACAAACGCCAAGGGCGAAAGCGTCGAGGGCTTGGGCGGTTCGCTCAAGTATTACAAAACGGGCTTTGTCGGCAAGCACCCGAGCAAGAGCGCAAGCGACGCGGACAAGGTGGAGTTAGCCGGAAAGGCGGGCTGCCTGATAGCTCTTGCCGAAAACACGCTGGAAACCGTCGCAGTCCCCAAAGCGGCTGGCGGTTTCTTTCAGATATACTCCGACAACGCTGAAAAGAAACGCTACACCTGCATCTATTACAACGGCGACTACGGGCGGGTTCCCGAATTTATCGCCAAAATTGATGAATTGTGCAAAAAGGATAAAAGGGCGAAATTCGCTGTCTATGTGTTCAGCTGGAATTCTCCCGACTTCTTTGAAAACGAATTCGACGATTTGACAAATATCGAAATTAAGGCGATTCCCAAACCGATTCTCGAAATCTACAAGGCTTTGAACGGGTAATTCCATGCAGATGCTTCCTTTCCAAGAAAACGCGGTCCTCGGCGAAAACGGCCTCGTGAACACTTTCAAGAAACTGTGGGGGACGGGCGCCCGCAATCTGGGCATCACGTTCAAGTCTCCGACGGGTTCGGGCAAGACGTTCATGGTGTCGAATTTTGTTCGCGAGCTGCAGAACGATCCCGCGTTCGGCGGCGATGTCGCCTTCGTGTGGATAACGTTTTCGGACGATCTCGCCATGCAAAGCCGCGACAAGTTTTACGATTACTTTTTCCCGAATATCGGGCGAAACCTTCTGACGGTTGCCGATTTTTCCGAAGGCGTCTTGCAGAGGGATGACATCCTGTTCCTAAACTGGCAAAAGCTGGTGGCGAGAGACGCCAAAAACCGCTTGCTCCGTCGCCCCGACGAAAAGGACTTGCAAAAGGAGCAGGGATTCTACTTTGAAGATGTCGCGGAAAATACAAAGAAAGCGGGCCGCGAAATCGTGATGATTATCGATGAAAGCCATAAGAACGTGACGGCTTCGGCTTACCGGGACGTCATCCTTCCGCTTTCTCCGCGCATCATCTTGAATGTCTCCGCGACGCCGGAAAAGGAACCTTCCGCAAGCGACGTGCAAAATCTGCGGGCGGGCTTCGTGGAAGTTTTGCGCAAGGAGGTCGTCGAAGAAGGCCTTGTCAAGGAGCAGGTCGTTTCGCAGACCGAAGAAGACTTGAAAACGGTCGAAGGCGAAGATCTGGATTTCGCCTTGTTGCGGCTCGCCAAGGAAAAGCGGGAATCTTTGGCTAGGCAGTGGGCGCGTCTCGGGCAAAACATCAACCCGCTCGCTTTGATCCAGCTGCCGAATGACGACAGCAAAGTCAAGAGCCAAGGCGTCGAAACCAAGGAAGAATTAGTCACGAGGTTCCTGACAGAAAACTGCAAAGTTCCCGAAAACAGAATAGCCCGCTGGTTCGATAACAAGAAGGAAAACCTGGAACATATTTCCGATCCGGACAGCCCCGTGGATTTTATGCTTTTCAAGTATGCGGCGGGAACGGGTTGGGATTGTCCGCGAGCCCATGTCATCGTGATGTTCCGCGAAATCGAATCCCCGACGTTCAAGACGCAGACGCTCGGACGGATTTTGCGAAATCCCGCTCCGCAAGCCGACTTGACAGCCTTCCCCGAACTCCGCGAAGGTTTCCTTTACACGAACTACCGCAAAAACGAAATTTCGGACATTCCCGGTACGGTAGAGAACAAGCCGAAGACGGAAGTGACGGATATAGCCCCGCAACTTTTGTGCGGTTTCGCTATGCGGGAGGCGGCAAACCAAGTCGTTCAGGAAATTGAAAAATCGATGCCTGATTTGCCCGTGAATGCTAAGCCGATTTCGGAAGTCGCTCCGAAAATCGAAGCGGTGTTGCAGGAAACCGTAAAACATCTTGTCCCGGAAGTATTTTCTGTGCAAGATAATATGGTAGCATCGCGTCAATCGGAATATGATGTTTTTGGCGAAGCGGACATACAAACGACAAAAGTCCAAAAGACGGAGCGGGTTGCCGAAACGGCGACAAGATGCGTTACGGCGATTTTATCGGAACATTTGGGAGCGGGCGTTGCTTGCAGGGCGATCGAAATCGTTGCGCAGGCTTCGCGCAATTTGGCGGAAACGCTTGTCCGGAAACAGGCTTCGTCCTTTATCGTCGATCCGCTTTTGAAAAGCGACTTTATCAGCCGGGCCGATTACGGCGACATCGGCAAGGCGAGTAGTTTCCAAAGTTCCTTTGTCCGATCGATGAATTCCTGTTTCGGCATCACCGAAGACGCGTACAACAATCCTTTCGCTCAGGAAGGCGTTCTCGAAAAATTCGGAATCGACATGACGCAGACGCTTTCCGCGGAAGTTCTGGCGAACGCGACCTTTGCTGAGACCAACGATTTCGGCAAGAATGTCGAACATGAAATGAGCGATAACGAAGTCGAAAAGAATTTCATGAATTCCTGCTACCATATTTTGGAGGAACAGACGGAACCCGACGCCAAATATGGCAACGTGGCCCGTTCCTGGGGACCTTTCAAGGAAGCCCTTCGCCAATGGTTTGACAGGTATTCGATGACAAGTATCGATTACATCGGTCGCTACAAAATTTTCTTGAAGGATTTGCGCAAAGGTTCCGCGAGCGTATTCCGCCGGGCGATTACACAGACCCTTAAAGAATACAGGCCTATCCGAGACGCTTTTGTCGCCGAACGCCGCAAACAGGAAGCGCAAGAAGCTTTGCCTTTCAAGGTCAAGACTTCTTACGCCTATTCCAGCGACTACGAGGATTACAAGCCTAGTAAGAAAAGTCTGCTGCAACCGTTCAAGCTGAAACCGGAATATCCCGGGCGCGACAATGAAACATCCTTTATCGCGTTTCTTGAAAATATGTCCACGGTGGAATGGTGGTTCAAACAGAACGATGACGGCAAGGATTTTTACGCTCTCAAGTATTTCAATACGACCGAAAATCGGGAACGGCTTTTTTACCCGGACTGGATTGTGAAATTTACGGACGGCCGTATCGGTATTTTTGACACCAAGAGCGGCTTTACCGCAGCGAATCCCGAAGGTCGCGCGGAAGCCCTTTCGAAAAAGTTGCGGGAGCTGAACGCTTTGGCCGGGAAGGAAAAATTTGTCGGCGGCCTGTGTGTCCGTGAGAACGGGCAGTGGTATTGCAACCGTGGAGAGAACTACCGCTACAAAGACGAAAAAGGTAACCTTGCGGATGGGTGGGTGCCGATGTCAGGGTGGGGGCTTCGAGGCGCATCTTAAAAATTCGTGAAGGCGGGAACGCTTGTTTGGTGGAAGCGGGACGGTCTCGAAAATCCTGAGCCTCGTGAGTTTCCGGCAGGTCTATCCCGATTCCGCGAGGAATTTTTCCGCACAATTTGACTTGTCGGGAAATAGGGTGAATCCTTTTGCTTTCCCTTTGCAAGGACTTCTTTGTTCCTATATTTAGTTTGTTTGTATGGAGAATATGATGAAATTTTTGAGAAAAATTGGGATGCGGGGTCGTTGGGTTGCCGTGAATGCGTTGTTTGTGTGTACAGGGATGTGGGGATGCGGTTGGGATGAAGAATATGAAGACTTATCTTCGTCAGAAATAATCGGTTTTTCTAAAGACTCTCTTGTCGTTTGTCTGCATGAAAAAAAGAGGAGGTGTGTTATCATAAACCTCTAGGTGCTGATTGTTATTCAAAGAATTATGGGACTTCAATAATTGTTGATAATTTTGAAAAAGAAAAACGTATTTGGGAGAGTGATTATGGTAACCAATACGATGTTTATGATATGATAGATGATTCAACGATAATCGCATTGAAAAAGGATGATGGAACATTTTATGAGTGGACTTTAGGAGAGGCAAAAAAAGAATTAGGAGCATTTTCTTGGTTTGGATGTAGCACCAGAGAAAACGTAAGAGCGATACGCAATTGGGGTGACGGGAAATGGCGCTTAATTGGTGGAACAGAAGATTGCGCTTATGCAATCGTAGATGTTGAAAATAAAATTATTACAGGTTATAAAAAGTTAGATGATTTTGCTGAGGGATGCTCTGATTTGTGGGATCATGAGGGGGTTAAATATTGTGTGGGGACGGTTAAGAAGGATACGATCATTTCGTATTACGAACGAAATTTGGATGGTATTTTTTTAAAGAACGAATTAATGAAAAATGATACCCTTTGGGGAAATCAAATCTCAGAAAATAATATATATAGTAGCCTTATTCCTTTGTACAAAAATTCTTTTCTATGGCTAAAAACGGGTTGCTGTACTTGTCACTTAATGTTAATTGATTATGTTAATGTGAAATTTGTTTATGTGAGGAAATATATATGAGAAATACTGTGGTAATGATTTCCTTGTGTCTTTCCGCTATAATGGCTAAGCCAATGGAAAGTATAGAACATTACAATATAATTTTAGTTCATGGCGCTGCGGATAGTTTATCCGGTGTGGATTGTGAAGCTTCGGATTTGAAAACTCCATTTGAATATTATGTTGATTCTACGGGGGATTTTAAACGAATCCAAGGCTATGTCAAGGAAGGAATGTTCTGGTGGTCGGAGAATAGTCGTTCTACTGCTACAGGAATGATGAAAACGCTTCCGAATTGGATTAATGATAAAATACTGGACGGTCAGGCTCAAGACCTATTTGGAATCTATTTGAACCGTCCGTTCGTAAATCCGGCTAATACACCTATAGTGAATGGCCGTGAGATTGGAAATGGAACGTGGAAAGGACGTGATAATTGTAAAGTTAGGCGTTCTCTAACAGAAGAAGCGGAAGAAATGAGAAATCATGGTCGAGATTCGTTACTTTTATGGAGAAAAGATGTTTCCATTTATAGAGAATATGATGATTCGATATCTAATTCTGCAAACAGTTCGGTTGCGAATGCGGTCGAGCTAGGGGACATAAATAAAATACGGAGGGATTCGTTTTGAAAAATCTGCTTGATGGAATGGCGGTCTTGATTGCCGTAAGTGTCTGTTTATGTGGTTGTGGGGATACTTATTATGATTGGGATAAGTATAGAAGTCTAAAACGCGTGGTAGGTTTTGTAGATGATTCGTTGGTTATGGTTGGGAGCGTTCGTTGCTGGACTAAGTACGAAGAGTCTATCCTAGCCTTGTCCGACGAAGATCTTGGCTCGGGATGCGGGCATACGCAATTATGTGTTTATAACTACAGACAACAAGAGAGTTCTCCAAGGTGGTGTGATTCTTTGGAAAATATAAGCGATAATTCAACCTTTACGGGGCAAATGTCCGATTCGATTGTTTGGGGAG
This sequence comes from Candidatus Methanomethylophilaceae archaeon, assembly GCA_963629575.1. GTDB lineage: Bacteria > Fibrobacterota > Fibrobacteria > Fibrobacterales > Fibrobacteraceae > Hallerella. The sequence continues at coordinate 2,405 of CAVGIM010000023.1, read as the reverse complement.
GTAATATGCCGAAGTCTATCAAGTTATGGAAGATAGGTGAGAGTCCCCGCGAAATGGGGCTGAAAAGAACGCTTGACGGCTGCATGGGAGAATTTAGGATAAGTTCGGTGAAACAGTGGCTTGATGGAAAATTTATCGCTCGTGGGGATAGGTCTTTGAATGCTGGCGAGGATAGCTGTCAATTCGCGGTTTTGGATACCGTTGCAAAATTGCTTACATACAAACGATTGGAGAAAGATTTGGAATGGATCAAGGAATGTAATGATGTAAGGGCTTTGGGTGATGAACTATATTGCTCTAAACCGAGAGATTATTCTTTGGATGGGGTTATTTTAAAAAATAAAACGGATACGCTTTTTGCTTCTTTAGTGTTTAATAAGGGGTTGTTTTGGGGTAATATGATTGAACTTCGTGCTTGTATATGTAAATTTGATAGCGAAAAAATATCATGTCCTGATACGATGTTTACATGGCGTGAACCATTGAAATTTTATCAAAACGATGAAGTTATAGTTGATTTGGAGTAAAGCATGAAACGACGGATTGTGTTGTCCTTGATTCTTTCGATAGCTTGTGAATTGTGGTCAGTCCCCAAGCCGATGGAAAGCGTGACGAACTACAATGTCATTATGATGCATGGCGCACTGGGTTCCGATAAGGGAATCGAGTCTAAGACATCCGGCAATCCGATGTTAGAGGCGTCTTTGGATTCTGTTTTTCGCGGCGAGGCGCATATCGGCAAGTATGGTAGTGAAAACAGGCTTACGTACTGGCTTAGTAAAAATGTCTTTGAAGAGCCGGACAGTATGCGGAATGTGCATAACTCATGCCTTTATTCATGGCGTTCTTTTACCAATCCGGCGAATAGTTCCAGGAACAATGCGGTTGAACTAGGGGACAGGACCTGGAACAAGGACGGAAAATTTGGAAGGCGTCGAGCCTTGGTGGAAGAAGCGCAGGAAGTGAAAGCGTCTGTATACGATTCTACCGAAAGAAAATATATTTATGGTCAGAAAGCGCTTGATTCCATCCGCCAAAATCCCGACCTTTACCGTCAGCTCGCGTCCCGCTACATCCTTGTCGGTCACAGCATGGGCGGCGTGGTGGCTTGCGAATGGATCCAGAACAGCGATTATTACCATGGCGAAGTGGACAAGGTGATAACGCTCGACAGCCCACACGAGGGAACGGGCGCGCTGAACATGCAGCTTGCCATGCAGTTCGACAATGGCGATAATCTGGCGTCGCTTGTTGGCGAAGGCGTCGGCAATTGGATTCCGCTTACCGCGGCTTTTGCTACCGCTACCGCGATCGCTTCAAAAGGCGTGGTCGCTTCGCAGTTGGCGTTGTATGGGTTTGTTGTTTCTCTCGGGTTGGGAACCCTGAATTATGGAGCCAGCGGGCTTGTCGAGCTGTTCCTGGAAAATTACAATGCCGACGACCCTCTTGTCCATTATGTTGACCCAAATTACAAGGGAGATAATATCAATGTCTTGAAGACGAAGAAAAACGTCCCCGATTCGCTACCTATGTTCCGTCTTCTCGCCATGGATCGCAGCATGACGTTTACGGATCCAGATAGGGGAATCAGATCCAAGCTCAGCATTTTTATTCCTGACGCCTTGACTGTACCTATTGCAAATGTGGCTTATCAGATCGATTCCGGCGATTCCTTTGGGCTGAATTATTCGAATGCGGTAACCGGTCTGTTATTGGGGTTTCTCGGAGGAATCAATGTCCAGGGAAAGGGCTCTTCGCTGGTCGAAACGGATATCGGTCTTGCCAAGCATACCGAGATGCTGACCAGTTCTGAAGTTGATGTTAAACGGGATGTTCGGAATGCGGCGTATTATTCGTCAAACAAGACATACGGAAAAATTAATGCTACCACCATGGTTGCCATTGCGTCCATGGAAGCGGCAAATTTCATCTATTACTATCCGTTGCGAGTAGCCTTGAAGGTTGGAATTCCTGTATCTGCCGCAATGGCGATTGCCGGCACTGTTCCTGAAGCTTTTATGAACGGCGTTTTGGATTTGAAGGAATCGCATAATTCGTCGATGGATACGAGATTCAAGGACTGGAAGCTGAACGATTCTGTACATGTCTATGAAGACTTCCTCTACGAGCGCCCTTTCGTGAACCTCCTGCTGGGGGACATCCACACGCTGGACACGCTTTCGAAGATGGATCCGGCGGCGCGCGAAGGCTCCTCGCTGAACCGGAACTGCTACTACCTCGGCGACCGGGACTCGGCGGAGTGCGCCGTGGGGCTTTTCTCGAAATCTGCCGATTTGACTTCTACGCAAAAAGTACAGAAAGTGTCCTCGCTTACGCCTCTCCGTTTCAAGTCGGAGTCGGACTGGTCGAAGATGGGGGTGAAGGTGGACCGCTGGGAGCGCGTG
>CAVGIM010000022.1:0-41466 GCA_963629575.1 Candidatus Methanomethylophilaceae archaeon | reverse complement strand
AAGCTCCAAGCTCTAGGCTCTGACCGCGCTCCAGGATGACCGCTAGAAGTAAAAATTCGCTCGGAGTCCCACTCTCCACTCTTCTCTCTTCTCTCTATACGCTCGGCCTCGCCGTCAGAGAAAAAGTACGCGGACGGGAATTCCCCCGTGGATCGTTTCGACCCTTTTCTTCGGGGAAAGCGACAGAGCCTTTTCCGCTTCGGCATTCGGAGCGATAACCGCCACGGACGACTCGGAAAAGTCCATGCGGATTTTCTTCCCGATCTCCCGATAAAGGCGCTGAACATCCGCAGAAATTCGCTTGCCATAAGGCGGATTCAGCACGAGTAGCGATGCGGGGTCGGCTTTTGGCAAATCCAGAAAATCGGAACGGGAAATTTCCAGAGCGTCCTCGGGCAGATCCGTCAAGAAGGGACGGGCTCCGTTTGTCTTTAAATTGTATTTCAGCGTTCCGAACGCCTTTTCCGAAATATCCGAGGCGCGAATCTTCAGCCCGGGAAAAAGTTTTAGCCCGGACGTCTTTCGCGTCATGAAGTTCCAGGCATTCGGACGAAACGAAGGCGCGCTCTGCAAGGCGAAGCGTCTTGTTTTCCAGAGGTTCGCGCCGGCGGAAAGCAGAGCCGCTTCGCTCGAAAATGTCCCGCTGCCCGCCATCGGGTCAAAAAGTTCCTTTGCGCAGGGAAGCCCCGCTTCGAAAAGAATGGCCGCGGCAAGCGTGTCTCGAATGGGCGCCACTTCGACATGCCGTTCGAATCCTCGCTTGTAGAGCGGAACACCGGCAAGATCCACGCTGATCGTGCAGAGATCGTTCTCGAAATGGGCAAAGAGATTTTGCGGAAAAGATTCCCCGAGCGTTTCGCCGTTCGCATCGAGCGATTCCCGAACAATCGCCGCAAGGCGCTCCGCAATGGCATCCGTGTGGTAGAGCCTCGACTTTCTGCTCGTCGCACAAATTTTCGGGATGGAATTTCTTGAAAAAAAGAGTTCCCAGGGAATGCTCCGCGATTTCTTTTCGAGCCGGCCAAAGTTTTCGGCGGAAAAGCTCTCTATCCGCATCACGATTCTCGTACAGGTTCGGGAAAAGGCAGTCAATTTCCAGGCGTCTTCGATCCTTGCCGTAAAATCCAGCGACCCGAAGGAAACCTCGACGGGTTCCGCAAGTCCCAAGGTGCGAAATTCCGCTTCGCAGGTTTTCTCGAATCCCGGGTGGCAGATAGCCCGAAACTTATGGGGAATCGCCGTCACATGCCGCTTGATGCGCTTTGAAAGGTCCATTCGGCAAATTTAGCAAGACTTTCGCTTTCGGAAAGAATTGAAATTTCCTCCTAAATTTGTTATCGTTATAAAAACCGTATGGAGACATCGATGAAAAAAGTTCTACTCGCCATTTTCGCCCTTTCCGTCTTCTCTTTTGCCGAACCGCGCGTTCACGACGGTTTTTACATGAACTTCAAGACGGGACTTGGCTATATGGATCTGGAGTCGGAAAACTCTTCCTATTCCCAGGTCGATTTGAAAAGCGATCTTGCCAGCAGCATCGCCTTCAGGATCGGCGGCTCCATCAACCCGCACCTTGCCCTTGTCGGATCGGTTTCTCTTTCGGTGGCCTCGGGCGAAGTGAAAGTTTCCGATTCTTACTACTCACGCAAGACGAACGCGATGATAATGAACTTCCTTGTCGGACCGGGCATCGTTTTCTATCCGGTGCAAGGCGGCGTCATGGACAACTTCTTTATCGGAGCGACCGTTGGACTTGGCTTTTGCGGATTGGACATGGAAAAAGCCTATCTTTCGTGGAACGACGACGAGAACGACAAGTCCTCTTCCAATACCGGAACGGGCGTTGGCTTTTCGCTTGAAATCGGCAAGGAATGGTGGGTCGGCGACAACTGGTCTCTCGGCGCCGATCTGGCCTATACGCTTGTTTACGGCGATGACGTCAACTATGAAGGCATCGGCTGGAAATCCAGCTCCATCCAGCTCCGCTTTACGATTACCCGCAACTAGTACGCTTTCCACCGGAAGAATGTAGATTTTCCGGTATGGAATTCAATCTGTTTTACAGGCTCGCGTGCGCGCTCGCGATAGGCCTTATCATTGGGCTGCAGCGAGAAAGCACCTACCAGACCGAGGATTTTCATCCGGCGGGTATCCGGACATTTGCGGTTACGGGAATTCTCGGCGCCCTGGCCGCCTTGATGTCCTTGCAAATGGGGTCGGCTGCGCCCTTTGTCGGTCTGCTAGTCGTGATAGGGATTGTACTCGCCGCGACGCATGTTTCGTCTCCCAATGCGTCTTCGGGAATCACGACGAGCGTTTCGCTAGTCGCGGTCTTTATGCTCGGCGGGCTTTGCGTTTATGGAAAGGTTCTCGAAAGCGTCGCGGTCGCCGTCTGCGTGCTGGGGCTTCTTGCGCTCAAGGCTCCGCTCCACGCCTTTGCCCACAAGGTTTCCAAGGAGGATATCCTGGCGACGCTCAAGTTCGCGCTGATATCCGCCGTCATTCTGCCGATTCTTCCCGAACGCTCCTACGGTCCGCCGGGTCTTGAAGTCCTTTCGCCCTACAAGGTATGGGTCTTTGTCTGCTTCATTTCCGGAATATCCTTTATCGGCTACGTGCTTGTCAAGTGGATTGGTCCGGGAAAGGGCATTGGCCTCACCGGGCTTTTCGGAGGTCTCGCTTCGAGTACGGCATTGACGCTCAGCCTTTCCCAGCGCAGTCGGGAGAATCCCGAATATTCGAGTTCGCTCTCGAAGGGGATTGTCATCGCCTGGTCGGTGATGTACCTGCGGCTTTTCCTCATCTGCGCGGCCCTAGTCCCCTCGATTGCGCAGCACATCGCCATACCGCTCCTGGTTCCGCCCGTTCCGGGATTCCTGTTCGCCTATTATCTCCACCGACGCGACAAGCGGCTGCATCCCGTGCAGATGACCAACTTCACGAATCCTTTTAAACTCTTGCCGTCGATAAAGTTCGGCATCGTCTTTGCCGTGGTGCTTTTTGTCGCGAACGCCGCGGAACGGTATTTCGGGAGCGAGGCGCTGTTCGCTTCGTGCTTTGTCACGGGACTTGCGGACATGGACGCGATAACGCTTTCCGTTCTGGACATGGTGAAGCAGGGGTCCGTGACGCTTCTGCCCGCGGGAAAGGCGATCGCTATCGCGAGCTTTTCGAATACGCTCTGCAAGGGCGGCCTTGCCTACTTCCTTGGAGACAGGGAAATGCGACGCCTGATTATCCCGGCGACAGGAATCATCGCGCTGCCGTCGCTTGCCATCATCCTCTTTGTCCTGTAGCCTGCGGGTCACCATTTTTTTAGAGGTTCCCTGTTGTAAATTTCTACAACGCTTTTTCTTCTCCGGGAGAGACGCCCGGAGGTAATTTCGATTACTTTGATGGAGAACGATTCGAGTTCACAAGACCACACACCCTCCATCAGCCGTTTTCGAATGAATTCGGCTGATGTTTTTTTAGGTTCGGCAATTATCCCCCGAAATTTTCACTCTTCGTACTCGTAGGAATCCTCGTCCGAATCGTCGTATTCCTCGTATTCGTTCCTTTCGTTTGGCAAAATGACCAGTCCGAGCGAAACGGGATCCCCCTTTTCGTTCATGAAACCTTCGAGATAGAGCGTCGTCGATAGCCGCACGAGCCGCAGGTCCATCATCGTTCCGCCGTCGTGGATACTCTTGGGTCCGATGCCAAAGAACAGAAACTTTTTCCGTTTGTATTCAAAGCGGTTCGCTTCGAAATTCCAGTTCCACCGGGTCTTGCCGTCTTCCGAATCTTCATAGTCGCAAGTTTCCGCATCGATGTCGCATTCGAACGAAGCCCGCCCCTGGTAACGCTTGTTCCATTCCGTGCTGAAGGCGCAGGTCTTGATGCTGTGTCCGCCGTTGACCTTCGCGTTTAGCCTGTCGTTGATCGTGACAATGTCCATCTTTTCGTCCTTGACCTGGTTCCAGACATCGCGCAAGATCAGGTAGCTTTCGATTCCCTTGGGGCAGTTTCCCGTGAGGTTCACCTCTTCGTGCGCCTGCAAGAGCTTTTGCTGCAAATCCACGTCGATAGCCGCCGGAATTTCGACATCCTTGATCTTTTCGATGACCTTCTTCGGCGGGACGGCAATCACCTTGTCTCCCTTTTTTACAAGGTAGCCGAGTTCGTCGCGGACCATATTCAGACACTGCTGCACGTGGATTCCCACCGTATTCGACGCCGCGCTCACAAAATCGACACCGATTTCCAGATGCCACTCGCCCGCCCCGGAAGTTCCCTTGTCGAGCTTGCAGTAAGCTTCCTCGCGGATACCGTCGATATAGACAATCTTCGCCTTGAGCCTTGTCACCATTTTCCCTTCCCCGTCCAGGCGTTCCAGGCTCCAGAAGTTCGGATTCTGGCGGAGCAGCTCGGCAAAGGCCTTGTCGCCGTCTAGCGCGGGCAAGAGAGAATCGTTCCGCGCGTTCTTTTCCCGAAGAAGTTCGGAATATTCCGTCGATATATCCGGATTTTCGAAAAGGGAATGGGTCGCGGCCTGGGAAAGAGTCGAAAGAAAAAGCAAGAATAGCAGAACTTTGTTTCGCATGAAGATAAAATAGAAATCGGGCGAAGGGGCAACCCTAACGCGAATTTCGGAATTTCAGGAATACCCAGTTCAGCGCGTAGAGCGATACGCCAAAAAGGATGATGACCGGTCCGACAGTAAAATTCAGGAAATAGGCGACGAAAAGCCCCGCAAGAGAAAGCGCCGCCGAAAAGAGGCAGGAAAGAACCATCATCTGCCTTAAATTTCTGGAATGGCTCTCCGCGACGTAGGCGGGAATCGTGAGCAGCGCGATGACAAGAATCAATCCGACGGTCTGCACCGCCATCACGACCGTACAGGCGACAAGGGCCATCAGGAGCATGTAGAGCCGCAGTACGGGGACCCCGCGCACGCGGGCAAACTCCGGATCATGGGAAATCGCGAGAAAATCCCGAAAGAAGAAGACGGTCACGCCGAGGACGACAACCGCGAGAGCCGCCATTCCCCAGAGAAGTTCGCGCGGCACGGTCAGGATGCTTCCAAAGAGAAAGCTCGTCAGGTCACCGCTGTATCCCGGAGTGAGATCCGTCAGGATAACGCCCGCCGCCATGCCTCCCGCCCAGATGACGTTCACTAGCGTATCGGAACGCTCGCGATCTTTCCATGTCAGGTATCCCATCACGAACGCCGAAACAAGCGCGACGCCCAGGGCACCGAGCATCGGCGAAAAGCCGCAAAAGCACGCAAGTCCGATTCCTCCGAACGAAGCGTGGGCAATGCCGCCCGCCGTTCCCGAAACTCTATTTACCACCACGTAGGAACCCATGATTCCACAGGCGAGAGCGACAAGAAACGCCGCGATAAAGGCGTTGCGCATAAATTCCAGAGAAAGCATTTCCAGCATGTTCAAAAAATAGCTTATCGGCTTCCGGCATCCGGGAGAGATTCCAGGAAACGCGGCAAATCCATCAGGGACGAAATGCGCTCATCGGCAAACGCGCCATTCTCCGAGGAACCGGCATTGACCCAGACCGTTGTCCATCCGCGGTCGTGCGCGGGCTTCAGGTTCTTGAGAGAATCGTCGAGCAGGATGATTTTTCGCAAGGAATCCCCTGGGCGAAAGACGCCATCCGCCAAAAGGACCTTTTCCATTTTTTCATAGGCGCCTTCCGCCGGCTTTCCTTCCCAGCCAAGATTTTCGAGACCGACGACTTTCCGAAAGCATTCCGAAATTTTCATCCGGGAAATTCCCGCGCGGCTCCAGTCGGAACGCCCGTTGGTAAAGACGTATTTCGGTCCGCGAATCGATCGGAGCATTTCGAGTTTCGACCGCGAAAAAATCGGATAGGTCAAGTATTCCGGTTCGTGGATGAAGTCGAAATAGTCGTCCGGCAAGACGCCATGGACGCACCGAAGCCCGGCGAGGGTCGTGCCGAAGCGATGCAGATAGTCCTTGCGAATCTCGACCGCCTCTTCGAAAGGGCATTGGACGGTCTTCTGCACAAAAAGGGAAATGCGCAAGTCGAGCGATTCAATGATGGCGCGCTCCGCATAGAGCGTCAAGTCGTAATCGAAAAGCCAGATTCTGTCGGCGACGTTCGGAATCTTCATTGGACAAGGCCGCTTATCTGCCGCGCGAGATACGAAGCGTAATTGTCCGTCATGCCACTCACGAAGTCGAGCACCTGGTGATACGCTTCGAGAGGCGTCACGGTCTGTCCGATTTTCGCGGGGCCTATCAGACGCACGATTCGCGCCGCACGGTAGGAAGAATCCCCGTATTTGCGGAATTCATAGACTCCGCTCACAAAGGCATCGAGGACCGTACTGAGCGTCGTGTAGCTGCCGACTTCGAGTTCCGTCTTTCGGCGGTCCGGATAGATGCGCTCCCGTCCGAGCCTCTTCGCGATGCGAATCCCGTTCACCGCGTCGGAATCCGCGAGACTGATGAGGGACGAGGAAAGTTCCCCGTTCATGATTTCCCTGTAATGGACGACAAAGACATTCGCCACCGCGTCGATCAGGTTCTGGATGGCGAGACCGCGCACGCTCGAAAGGAAATCTCGAAAATTTTGTCCGTTTTCGTTGTATTCCCGGTCAATGTCGATGTCCGGGCCGCACAGATACTCGAACATGTTGCGGATGTCGGCAAACTGAAGGATTCCGAGTTCGACCGCGTCTTCCACGTCCAGGATGCTGTAGCAGATGTCGTCCGCGGCTTCCACCAGATAACTCAGCGGATGCCGCATCCAGATGCCGTTTCCTATTTCGGGAATGCCGAGAACGTTCGCCATGTCGCGGTAATCTTCCGCCTCCGTCTGGAAGAGGCTAGTCGGAATTCCATAGACGGAAAGCCTCGGATACTTCATCATGGAGGCCACGGTCGCATACGTGAGGCGCATACCGCCATCGAGAAAATGATACTCCAGCTTCGAAAGGATCCGAACCCCCTGGGCATTGCCGTCGAAGTTTTCGAAATCCTTCATCTCGCGGTCGCTGAAATCCTTGAGCGAAGAGGAATAGCGGTTTTTCTTGAACCAGTCGCGAATCGCCGCTTCGCCGGCATGGCCGAACGGCGGGTTTCCGATATCGTGGGCGAGAGCCGCCGACTGCGCGATCGTCCCAAAATGGGATGCGCTGAAATTCTTCGGAAACTCGTTCTTTATCTGGTTGAAAACCGTTATCGCGAGACTGCGCGCAACGCTCGAAACCTCGATGGAATGCGTCAGGCGGCTGTGCACATGGTCGTTTACGGAAAACGGATGCACCTGGGTCTTTCTTCCGAGCCTGCGAAACGCCGTCGAAAAGACAATGCGGTCATAGTCGCGATGAAAGTCGGAACGGTTCGGGTCAAGGCTAGCCGGATGCCCGTAGCGCGTCGCCGAAAGGAGAGTGTCCCATTTCAAGATCATGCAAAAAAAAATAGAAACTCTAGAGAGAAAACATGTGGTTCATCGGACCCTTTCCCTTCCCCAGATCGAGCATCGAGGAGAGTGCGCCCGAAACAAAATCCTTGGCACGCTTCACGGATTCCGAAAGCGTTTTTCCCAAGGCGAGATTGCTCGCGATGGCACTGGAAAGGGTGCATCCCGTTCCGTGCGTATTCGGATTTTCGACCTTCCTTCCGCGGAACCACTCCGGTCCCTTTTCGCTCCACAGCAAATCGTTCGCATCGTTCAGGTCGTGTCCGCCCTTTAAAAGTACCGCGCAGCCAAATTCCTCGAATATCTTTCGAGCGGAATCTTCCATGTCCCTTTCCGTACAAATCTTCATCCGGGAAAGAACTTCCGCTTCGGGAATGTTCGGCGTAAGCACGGTCGCCATCGGCAAAAGCTCCTTCCGTAGCGTTTCAATCGCTTCGTCGCCAATCAGCTTTGCCCCGTTCGTCGCGACCATTACCGGATCCACGACGATATTCCTTGCCGAATATTCCTTTAACTTGTTCGAAATCGTACAAATTAACTTGCTCGAAGCGACCATTCCCGTCTTGACCGCATCGGGATAGATATCCAAAAAAACCGCATCGAGTTCGTCGGCGAGAAATTCCGGCGTCGCTTCGAGAATCGACTTGACCCCGAGCGTATTTTGCGCCGTCAAGGCGGTCACAGCGCTAGTCGCGAACACGCCGTGCATCGTCATCGTCTTGATGTCCGCCTGGATTCCCGCGCCACCGCTAGAATCCGAACCGGCAATAGTCAAGGCTGTCTTCATTTTCATGTCAAGTTCTCCTACTTTCAGTTTTTCCCGACATGCCCTTTTTCCAAAGCGAAAGGAAAATCACATACAGGGCGTCCGAGAGGACAAAGGAACAAAGCGCAAAAAAGAGACCGGGCGAATAGCCGTAGCTGTGAAGTCCCACGCCCAGAAGATTTACCCCCAGCAGGCAGAACACGATGACAATCGACAAGAGAGAGAGCATTGCATCCAGCGTCTTTTCCGAGACGAGGCGTCCCCACTTCAGGTGCACGACGATCAAAATCCAGAGAATGACCAGCAAGGCTCCGTTTTCCTTGGGATCCCACCCCCAGAAGCGTCCCCAGGCGACGTCCGCCCAGAAACCGCCCAGGACAATGCCGAGGGAAGAAAAAAGAAATCCGGCACAAAGCGTTTTCCAGAGAACGTTCTTCAGCGTCTCCGAAATTTCGCGGCCAAGCGCACGGCGCAACAGGGAGACATGCGCGACCAGGCTAGAAACGAGCAGCAGACAAAAGCCGCAAGCGATCGTAAACACATGGAGAGAAAGCCAGAAAGGCGAGTTCAGGAGCATGGAAACCGGAGAAAAGGAATCCCCGGAAAGAGCGGAGCGCATGACGAGCAAGATGGCAAGCGACATTCCGCTGCCGCACACGGCAAGGCTCTTCATCCGCGCCATGGCGAGAAGCAGGGAAAACGCGAACGAAACGCCAAGGACAATCAGCAGGAGCATTTCGTAGAGCGACGTAAGCGGCAAGCGATTTTCCACGAAGGCGCGGAAGATGAAAATCGCAAGGCAAAGCCCGGACACCAAAAATTCAAGTACCGCGGCAATCTTCCACGAAAAGCGCTTTTCGAAAAGGGAAAGCATGGAAACGAAAAACGAAAGGCAGGCGACAATCCACAGAAAAAAAGGCAGGTTCACGCGCAAGTACAGGCTTTCCGCGCGGACCTGTCTTTTCTCGACTGGCGCAAGCGCGGACGTATCGATCGAGATCCTTTCGATAAACGCATCGCTTCGGAGCGAATCGTACAGGGTCAAGGCGGCATCCAGGCGAACGAATTCGCGCGTCAGGGGACGGTCATCGTCGCGTTCCGCATATTGCCCGAGCAGCGAACGGCTCTGTCGAAAATCGCTCCGTCGAAAGCTTCGGCGATTTCTGTCCATGTGCAAGATGTCCACCGCCGCCGCGCGACCTATCCGAAACACGTCCAGGGAATCGGCTTCGCCGCTCCGAATTTTCAGGAAAAGTTCCCCGGGCGAAATTCCGGCGCACTTATCATTCTCGCAAAGACGATGCGCAATCGACAATTCAAAGGAATTCTGCGGCCGGACGCGCCCTTCGAAATCGACGGCAAGCGGCTTCGCCGGCATGGCGAAAAGCGAAACGGAAAGAAAGAAGAAAAGGCAAAGAACGGCTTTCACGATTTTTCCTTCCGAAATTTTACGACCGCCACCCAGACGATTCCCGCTCCGAGCAGGCACGAAAAAAGACAAGGGACAAAGGCAAAGGGATCCCGCTTGACGAAAAAGCGCACCGCCTTCACGTCCGGCGAAAGCGCGCGCATTTCCCCGAAATAGACGAAAAAGTCTCCGACATTCTGCGGCTCGTTCCAGGCGACGCGTCTTGGATTCCGGTCTTCGGAACTTTCTATCAGGCATTCCGTGGAGTCCGCCTTCACCAGGCGAAACGACATTTCGCGCGACGGATCCAGCACGATATCCGCACCTTCGATTCCAACGACTTCGAACGATTTGCGAAAAGAGGCTCCGGCAAGACTCCCGAGGACAAGCACCATCACGGAAACGTGCACAAGCAAGATCCCGAACTTTTTCCAGGTGTGCGGAATGCAGAAGAGAACGGCTAGGAGCAAATGGAGAAAGAGAAAGACCGCGACGGTCTTCATCGCGGGAAACGGAAAGACTCCGGCAACAAGGAGAAACCAGCTGCCGAAAAAGCGTTCCGTCCCCCACTCCATTCCGGCGCGAGCCTCGAAAAGCGTCCCCCAGAACACAAGGATAAAAAGAACGCACAAAATGGCGATGCCGACACGAAACGAGCCCAGGAAGCGCAAGAAATCGAGCAATCTTTTCACGGAATAAATTTAAAAATTATTGTTCCATTGCAAAAATTAAAGGTAATTTTGACAAGGACCCCCCAACGAAAGGTTTTACATGGATTTTCAAGATATGACCACTTTGACCCAGGAACAGATGCGCTCCATCTGGGATTTCACTTGCAACGACCCTTTTTCCTTTTTGGGGATTCACGGCGTCGAAACGGATAGAGGCTTCAAGACCGCCGTTCGCGTCTATCTGCCGGGAGCGGCATTCATCAGCGGAGAGTCCATCCCGGAAAAGGCCGAAGAGACAAAAGCGCAAAAAACGCCAAAGGCCAAGTCCAGAAAATCTAAAAAGAGCCCCAAGGAGGATTCCTCCTTTGTCTTCGATTTCGTGAAAATCGGGGATACGGGATTTTTCGAAGCGGTCCTCGACATGGAATTTCGACCGTTCTTCTACCGGCTGCACGTCACGCTGGAAAACGGCGTCAAGTACACGGTAGTCGATCCCTACGCGTTTCTTCCGGTACTATCCGACTTCGACTGCCATCTGATAAAGAACGGTACGCATTACGACCTTTACAGGAAGCTCGGTGCGAACATCGTTTCGCACCAGGGATTTTCGGGAGTTCAGTTTGCGGTGTGGGCGCCAAACGCAAAGAGCGTCGCCGTCGTCGGAAACTTCAACAGCTGGGACGGAAGACGTCACCCCATGCGGATGATAGGCTCTTCGGGAATCTGGGAAATCTTTATCCCGGAGCTCGGCGAAAACGAACTGTACCGCTTCGAAATCCACACGCAGGACGGCCGCCTGCTCACCAAGTCGGATCCGTTCGCGAAGCTAAGCGAAATGCGCCCGGCGACGGCAAGCGTCACGACCCACCTCGAAGGCTACTCGTGGAACGACAAGCTCTACATGGATACGCATTACGCGACGCGCGTCTTCGGAAGTCCGATGAACATCTACGAAGTCCACGCGGGTTCCTGGGAACGAGACCCGGCAAATCCCGACAGGTTCCTTTCCTGGAACGAACTTTCGGACAAGCTAATCCCCTACCTCAAGGACATGGGCTACACGCACGTGGAATTTCTGCCCATCATGGAGCACCCGCTAGACGAATCCTGGGGCTACCAGGTGACCGGCTACTATTCGCCGACAAGTCGCTTCGGTTCACCCGACGAATTCCGCAGATTCGTGGATCTTTGCCACCAGAACGAAATCGGCGTCATCCTCGACTGGGTGCCTGCGCACTTTCCAAAGGATTCCTACGCGCTCGGGCGTTTTGACGGAACGGCCTGCTACGAGCACGCGGACCCGCGCCAGGGCGAACATCCCGACTGGGGAACCTACATCTTCAACCTGGGAAGAAAGGAAGTTTCGAACTTCCTCATCGCAAACGCCATGTATTGGCTCCGCGAGTTCCACTGCGACGGTCTTCGCGTCGATGCCGTGGCAAGCATGCTCTACCTCGACTACGGCAAGAAGAACGGGGAATGGGTTCCGAACAAGGACGGCGGAAACATCAATTACGACACGCTCGAATTTCTGAAGCACCTGAACAGCATCATGGGACGTCTCGCCCCCCACGCCATCCTCATTGCCGAGGAATCGACGAGCTTCCCCTGCATTACGCGGCCGCCCGAACGGGGCGGCCTAGGCTTCCACTACAAATGGAACATGGGCTGGATGAACGACTTTCTCGCCTACATGAAGCACGAGCCGATTCACCGCAAATACCATCACAACCTGCTCACGTTCAGCATGGTTTACGCCTATTCCGAAAACTTCATCCTGGTGCTTTCCCACGACGAAGTTGTCCACGGCAAGGGTTCGATGCTCGGCAAGATGCCCGGAGACAACTGGCAAAAGTTCGCCAACCTGCGACTCGCCTACGCCTACCAGTTCGCCCATCCCGGAAAAAAGCTCAACTTCATGGGCAACGACTTTGGGCAGTTCCGCGAATGGAACGAGAAGCAGTCTCTCGACTGGCATCTGCTCACCTGGGAAACCCACGGCAAGCTGCACGAAATGTTCAAGGTCCTGTCGCACGTTTACAAAAGCGAAAGCCCGTTCTGGGAAGTCGATCACGCGCCAGAAGGCTTTGAATGGATTTCCTGCGACGATGCGGATTCCTCGATTGTTTCGTTTGTACGCAAGGACGCTCACGGAGCGACGATTCTCTGCGCCTTCAATTTCACCCCGGTTCCGCGGACACCCTACCGAATCGGACTTTCCGCCCGCGGACGCTGGAAAGAGATTTTCAATTCGGATTCCGAGCTGTGGGGCGGCGGAAACATCGGAAACGCCGGAGAGATCCGCTCCGAAGACACGCCCTGGCAAAACCGCCCCTGGAGCGCGAACATCCAGCTTCCGCCGCTCGCCGCGGTCTTCTTCAAGCACATCGGGGAATAGCCAAAAAAATTTCAAGGCGTGCAAAAAGGCGGCTCGAAGAGCCGCCTTTTCCTTTGCAAAATTCAGTGCCTAGTCTCTTGGAGTTTCGAATTGCGGAATGGACTGTCGGATCAGTTCTTGACGCAACGGACAGATTTTGCGCGAATCTTCTGGTTGTTATTCAATGCCAGTTTCGCGCTAGAATAGTACAGGTAGTAGAAGTAGGCGTTCTCGTAATATTGAGGCTCTCTTTTCTCCGTGGAAGTCCAGAAACTAGCCCCCGTGAGGAACGTGTCGGTTCTCCCATCCGCAAGGCGGGAACCCGCGGGAAGCGCGTTAAAGCCGAAAGCATCCGAACCGCCGCCCGGCAGAACATCGTCGCTCGACGGAACGTTGTAATCGTTCCATCCGCTTGCCGATTTCAGCGCGTAGCCGACGGAATCCGCACCGCCTGTCGTATTGTCCGCGACATAGGCCGCAAGCGTATTCCATTCCGTCGTATCGGGCAAGTGCCAGCCTTCCGGGCATACACCGCGTATTGTTCCGCTCGCGGAGCACGTTTCGACGCCGCCACAGTCCTTTCCGTCTTCGCTGAAGAAAGCGGCAGAATCCATTGCGGCTGCCCATGTGTAAAAGCGACCGTAGATTTCGCAGTTCGCCGCCTTGTTATCGACACAGAAACTAAGCGAATCCTCGCCATCGCTCTTCGGATAGACGTAGTTCAGATTTTCCGCCATCCAGCTCTGCGTGCCGATGACCACATAGCGGTAAAAGGTCGAATCGCGAGCATCGCAAAGTTCTGCCGAAGGGTCATAGACTTTCCCGCCGCACAGTTCGTAAATCTCTTTTTCGACGCAGAACTCCCTTGTCGGGTCGTAAGGCTTTTCGCCGCAGGAATAAGCGGAATCCTCGAAGCAGTAGGCCTTTGCCGGATCGTAGGTCTTGCCAGCGCAGAACGCCTTGTAGAGAGTAATCGTGTCCGCGCCGCAAACCTGCACTACGGTTCCGTCTCCATTGTCCGCGAGGCTGCAGCCCGAACCGTCTTCGCCGTTTTTGATGACGCCGACCGAGTCCCCGCCGCAAACGACTTTGTAGCCCAAGCTATCGGAAAGCGCTTCCACGACACAGGACTTGCCATCGGACGCCTTCTGGGAAAGCGGCATCCAGCCCGAATCCGCACACACGTAGGCGGCGTTTTCTTCCGAAGCATAGACTGTCTTTCCGATGGAGCCGGAATCGCACTCGCCAAGCGAATCCGCGGAAGCGACGACTTCCATGCCGGAAACTTCGTTTACGTTCGTGACCTTGGTGACGTCGTCGCCACAGGCCGAAAGCAGGATTCCACCCACAACCGCCGAAAGCGACAGGGAAACGATGGATTGCTTTTTCATGTGATTCCTCGCGAAGAGAAGAACTGTTTGCTTTTGTTTACAACGATAACAAAAATGGAAAAGGCTGGCAAAATTTTCAAAAATATTACATTTAATAGTTTATCCTTAAATAACCTTAAAATTCTCGCCGGCAGATTCTATATATTTCGCAGCAAAAGCGAGATACATCATGGCGCACCCCTGGGAAGTTTCCGACGAGTTCTGGAATCTGGCGGAACCCCTCATCCCCGTGAAGAAGCGAGGCGGGAAGGCCCGCAGGTGGGTGGTGGAGGTGTCGCACTCGTGAATGACCCGGAACCGCAAGCTGCTCGTGCGGTTCGAGAAGACGGACGCTTCCTACATGGCGCTCCTGCATCTGGCATCGGGGACCATCGGCTAAAAAAGGTGAAAATTATTTAAGGATAGACTCTAAATCCAAGCTCTAAGCTCTGCCAACGGCTCGCTCGGCATTCTAATCCCTAGTCCCTTTTCCCTAATCCCTGATAACAGTTCGCTAGACAGTCAATTCCTCATTCCTGATTGACCACCGACTCCTTTCCGCTCATTGTTTACAAAATTTTTCACGTCTTGCGGTGTACAAATCCCCACGAAAAGCGTTTAACCATTCGGACAGGAAAATCACTCCCCGTCCGAATCGCGGGAAGCCCCCGCAAAGGAAAACGGAATGGAAACCAGCGACATGCATAAGGAAAAATGGCCCCGGCTCGAACCCTACGAAAAGTTCCGCGGCGCGGGCGTCTATGCGGACCTCCTCCTTGACGTCACCTTCAAGAAGGCGTTCAACCCCGACTCGCCCAACAAGGCGTGCCTCATCGAGCTCCTGAATGCGGTGCTAGACGGCGAGATAGAAAGCCCCGTCACGGACGTGCACTCCCGGGACAAGGAGATTCTGAGTGGCTCGAACGAAAACAGGACGTCCGTCTTCGACCTCTACTGCGTTGACCAGAGCCGCCGGCGCTTCGTCGTCGAGGTGCAAATAGCGAGACAGTCGAATATCCTAAAACGGGCGGCCTTCTACACCTCCCAGGCCATCGCCGCCCAGGGGACGCGGGGAAGAGGATTCGACTACGACTTCGACCCGGTCCTCACCGTTGTCCTCATGGACTTCAGGGCCTTTGACGATGACAATTACATCCGGCACATCAAGCCGCACGATTCCTGCGGTACGAAGCTCCCCCTCCTGTTCCACTATACTTTTGTCGAACTCCCCAAGTTCAAGAAGACTCTCGGCGAGCTCACCTCGCCGCTCGACCGCGGCCTCTTCGCGCTAAAGAACATCCGGCGGCTGCGCGAGATGCCCGAGCCCTACGCGGGGACACCCTTCGAGCTCTTGTTTTCAGAGTCGAAATTATCTAGATTGACAAAAGAGGAACAGAAGATGATCGATATGGAACAGATGCGGAAATGGGACGAATACGCGATCCGGAGCTACGCCATCAAATCCGGCCGCGAGGAAGGGCTTGCGCAAGGACTCGCGCAAGGACTCGCGCAAGGACTCGTGGAAGGGCGCAAGAAAGGACTCGCACAAGGACGCGTGGAAGGGCGCGTGGAAGGGCGCAAGGAAGCTTCCTGCGAAATAGCCAAGGCTTTTCTTGCCAAGGGAATTCCGCTAGATGTAGTCTCGTCGGCAACCGGGCTTTCCATCGAAGAACTTCAAAAGCTGGAGTGACTTTCCGCACAGCCAAGAGTACAAAAGCCCAGGGTTCACCCCGAGCGTTTTGTCTAGTTAGCCTGATGACTTTTCGTGGCTTGCAACCTATCCCTAAATAGAATTGAATGCCTTGAACAAATCTTGCTACATTTCGCAAAAGTCACTGGAGCGAAGCGTCATGACGTCACCCGGCTGGAAGCTATTTTGGGTATCTGACGCGTTGGCCAAGTGTTGAAACTTTCCAGGATAAAAAGTCTTGATCAGGCCGAGATAGCTCGTTTCGCGGGCAAATTGCAGCAAAGGGTCCGATGCGGGATGTTCAAGGCACTTGCGAAAACTTTTCCAGAAGCTCCGTCCGAGATATGTCCGGTAAGGAAGGATGAACGCGCCGAGAAACGGGAACCCGCGCGTGGCAGGCTGCAAGTAGATTTTTTGGGGATGAAGCCTCAAGCGAAGACGTTCCAGCAAAAATTCCCGAATTCTTTGGATGCTGTCGAGGAGAAACTCCCTTTCGGAATGGACCAGCACCATGTCATCGACATAGCGGCCATAGTAACGTACCTTCAGTTCGCGCTTTACAAACTGGTCAAGCGGATTCAGATAGACATTCCCAAAAAGCTGCGACGTGAGGTTCCCGATCGGAAGTCCGCAAAAGGGCCGCGCAAAGCGAAGTGTCTTGCTTTTTGGAAGGCCGCCCCAGGCGGACATCGGGCTGCGGAAAACGGCGCGTTCCAAGGGGTCGTCGAAAATGACTTTTTGGAGAAGGTACAGACAAAGGTTCCGGGAAGGAACGCCGGCAAACGCGTAACGTTCGAGCGTCCCCATCACAAGCGAGTAGAGAATCCGCCGGTCGATGTTCATGAAAAAGCCGGAAATGTCGAGCCGAAGCACCCAGCAATCCCGTCGAAAGTCGTTACTTGCCGCTCGCAAGAATCCGGAAGCCCGCCGGATGCCGAAAAGCGTCCCTTTCCCTTTGCGGCAACTATAGCTATCGTAGATGAAGCTTCGTTCAAAGAGCGGATTGATCCAGTTCCAGAGGAGATGGTGCACGACGCGGTCGCGAAAGGCCGCCGCGATAACCTCGCGCTTGACCTTTCCTTCGTAGATAAAACATACGGACGGGGAAAGTTCGTATTCGCGGCGTTCGAGGTCCCGCGCGAGGGCGAGGAGGTTCGGTTCGAGATTGCTTTCGAATTCGAGCTGACTTTTAGAACCTCGCTTGTGGCGGCGCGCATCGAGGTAGGCCCTGTAAACCTCCGAGAAAAGGGCGGAGCCCGAAAGCTCCGCCAAAGAGTCCTTGACGCAACGGACAGACATCGCATTGTCCTTGTTGTTGTCGTTCGTGTTCAGGTCCGTGTCGTCGTAGTTCAACTTCCGGTTGTAGGCGTTGTTTGCGCCGTTCTCCGTAGAGCTCCAGAAGTTCGCGTTCTCGAGAACGCCATCGAACGTTCCGTCGCCGTTGCGGTAGCCCGCCGGGAGAGCGCCGAAGCCGAATCTTGCAATCTCTGCAGAGGGCAGCCGGAGACCTTTGGGGAATCCAAGATGCGTTGTGTTTGCTTTTCCCCGAAAAGATCCGGGGATGGAAGCGGATTGCTGGACTCTTTTTCGCCCGCTCCCGGACTCCGTGAAGCCCGGAATTCCGGCATTGCCAGTTTTTGCATGGTTTCGATTTGCGCGCCTACAAAGTAAAACTGCCGTGCGGAAATCTGGCGCAGGTCGTGCGAAAGGCGAAAATCTATCCGCAAACGAAGCAGATCGCTCAAAAATTTCCGAGAGTCGAACGGTTCGCCAGCGCCGATCGAAAGCTGCAGGCTTTCGAGCATGCCAAGCGTACGCTCTTCGAGCCTTCCGCCCAGAGAAAAGCGAAAACTCCGTTGGAACCCGGCCACCCGGTTAAAGACATACAGGGAAAACCCGTAAAGCTCGCGATAAAGCCGGAGCAGGGTTCCCGAGTTTGCCGAATGCGCGGCTTTTTCCGCATCGGGTTTCGGCGCGTTTTTCGCAGGGGAACGTTCCGCGTTCCCGATGACGCCCGCCTTCCAGGAATCGAAGTTTTCGAGTTGCGGTACGCCCGAAACCGTCACGTGATCCGGGGAAACCCGCAAGACGCTCCAACCGTTTTGCTCCGCCTCGGCAAGGATTCCCGAAAGCGCGCTGTCCGGGAACCCGAGCCACACCAGGTCGCTCGACACCTTTTGCACAAAGCGCGAGTGGACGCGGTACGGCCGAAAGAGCCGCACAAAGAGGAACGCGGAACGTTCCCACGCCTGCCAAAAGAGCCTGTCGCGCACCAGGTGGAGCACTCCGGGCGCTTCGGATTCCAGGGAAAGGATTTCTTCTATTACCATCGGTTGTTCCTAGGGTTTCGGAAACGCCCCCAGCCCCTTGCGCTTCGCGCCGGGGGCTGGGGGAAAGGGCCTGCGCCCGCCAATGGCGGGCAACAGTCCGGGACCTCGCGACTGGCGTCGCAGGGCCCTAAGAGTCCTTGACGCAACGGACAGACATCGCAATGTCCTTGTAGTAGTCGCCCGAGTACAGGCCCGCGTCGACGTAGATCAACCCCCGGTAGTAGGCGAGGTTTGCGCCGTCCTCCGTAGAGCTCCAGAAGCTCGCGTTCTCGAGAACGCCATCGAACGTACCGTCGCCGAGGCGGTAGCCCGCCGGGAGAGCGCCGAAGCCGAAAGCGTCCGAGCCATTGCCCGGTTTACCTTCGTCTTCGTATTCTTCCCAGCCGCTTCTCGATTTCAGCGCGTAGCCCACATAATCCTTATCGCCTCGGAAAAGGGTATCCGCCACGAACCTTTCCAGCTCATCCCACTCCTCCTCGCTCGGTATGTGCCAACCATCGGGGCGAGCAACCTGCGCCGACTTATACGTGTAGAGCCGACCGTACTTTTTTAGGTTTTCCCTGTCGTCATCGACGCAGTAGCTGTCGAGAAACTCGTAGTTCAGGTTCTCCGCCATCCAAATCTGCGAGCCTATCTTGACCGTTTTGTAGGTCTGGCCGTCGCGGGGGTCCGTGAACGTCCCCGTGTTGCCGTCGTTTTGTTCTACTTCAACCATTTGACATTGTCCTTTCTGATTGTTTTTACCGGGACGCGAGAATTTCACAACCTATCCGCCTTGGCTGATACGGGATTTTCCCGTTGCCCATAACGGATTCGGTTCTAAAACGTCGCGTCTTTCTTACTCAAAAGTATAAGAAAAAAAAGCTTTGTCAATGGTTTTCATTTTCCCTAAAAAAATTTTCAAAACCCCTACAAAGAGCGTCTCCCGAAAACCTTTTCACCGAAAATTTCTATCTTTTGAAAAAAAAATTCATGTTTGGAATCAAAGGAACGCGAATGAACTCTATCGTGAGCCTGAACGGCGACTGGGATATTCTGTTCGACACAGAAGACACGGGCATCATCAACCGCTGGTATGCGACGTATCCGAGCGGCACGCAAAAAATCCAGGTGCCGAGCGTCTGGGAAAAGTTTTTCGACAAGATGTCGCTTTCGCAGGACGCCGCCTACTATTTCAAGCACTTCACCATCGACGAAAAGCAGATTACAAAGCGCGTCTTCCTTCGCTTCGAGCGCATCTCCATGCACGCCATATTCTGGCTGAACGGCAAGTATCTAGGCTCGCACTTCGGCGCCTACACGCCATGCCTTCTCGACCTTTCCAAGGCCATCAAGCCGGGAGAAGACAACGTCCTCTGCGTACGCGTCGCGAACATGGGTTCCGTAAACAGCCGGATTGACCTCGGGCGCGAAAGCAAGGAAGGCGCCGACGATCGCTTTGTGCGTCCATCCGAAATGCCGGTCGGACTCCCCTGGTCGGAATACCCGTTCGGCGGTATCTACGGGAACGTCGATCTGATTCTCGGCGGAGCGGCGTTCATCACGGGCGTCCAGCTCGAACCGGACATGGACGAAGAACGCGTCGCGGTCGATGTGTCGTTCAACAACCCGCGCGGCTTCTCGACACGGCTTCGCATCCTGATGAAGAATCCCCAGGGCTTCGTGAGCGAAATGACAAAGGAGCTGAAGCTCGAAAAGGAAAACGCTTCGAGCCGCTTCATCCTCAAGCTCAAGGACGGCAAAAGGAACAGGGAAATCTGGTCGCCAAGCGCGCCGAGCCTCTACACGATCGAACTCCAGCTCGAAGGAAAGGCAAAGGGAAAGAACGCCGTCGAGCGTTCCTTCTCCGTGGTCAAGACGTTCGGCTTCCGCAAGTTCGACTGCATCAAGGGCGACTTCTACCTGAACGATTCCATCATCAAGATCCAGGGCGTGACTTATTCTCAGCATTCGAGCGAAGGCGGTCTCTGGACATCCGACACGGCAAGGCTCCGGAAGGACCTCGAAGCCATCAAGAAGGCGGGATTCAACACGATTCGCTCGAACGGTGCGCCTCTCACGAATGCGGCTCTCGACATCTGCGACGAACTGGGACTTCTCGTCTTCCAGGAATTTCCCATCCACACGATGCGTTCCACCCCACGCGGTCTCGACGAAGTCTATCGCCTCATCGAGGAAATCGTACTGGAGCAGAAGCACCACCCGAGCATCGTCGCCTGGATTCTCGGCTCGGAAAACGGTCCGCTCGTCCTCGAAAACGGAAACAAGCTCCTGAACGCGGTCGATAACTTCGACAAGTGTCGCCCGATAATCAGCAACCTGAACTGCGTCTATCTTTCGAACGAGGAAGAGTTCCACAAGGACACCGGCAAGCTCATGGGCGTCACGAACGAGAAGATCCTCCTCTATTCCTCGCACCGGATGCATCTCCGCATGAGCCCGAACGCCGCTCTCATGGACTTCCTCGCCCACTACTGCGACAAGTCCATGTCCGACGAAGTGATCGTTCCCGATACGACGCTTGGCGATTCGAAATTCCAGGACGAATACGAGAACTTCGTAAGCGACACCGACGGAAAGATTCTCGTCACTCTGAAAAACCATACGCTCTTCCCGAATTCCGCGACGGACATCAAGGGTCCGCGCAGCCAAAAGAACAACAAGGCCATCAAGCAGCTCTTCAAGCAGGTCGAAGCCTTTGCGGCGAACAAGTCGCTCTCCATCTGGAAGAACCTCGAAGCGTTCCGTGCTGACGCCCGAAAGATAGCCCTTCAGAGCAAGCTCTCCCAGATAAACGCAGTGCTGAGCAACCCGCTCGTTTCCGGCTTTATGCTCGACCAGTGGGCGGATTTCGGCACGGACTTCTGCGGATTCGTCGATGAAAACCGAAAGGCCAAGGGAATCGAAGCGTTCTTCAAGAGCGCGACCGCTCCGACCCGGCTGCTCGTGACGGGATTTGAACCGGCATGCGCTCCGCAGACGGAAATATCCTTCCAGCTCGCGCTCCTGAACCAGGCGAGGCTCGAAGACATCGAAATCGGGATTTCCATTGTCGATAAAAACGATAAGACCGTTTCGAGCGACACGTACAAGGCCAAGGGACAGACAAGTCTCACACCGCTCGGAACCTATACGGTCGTCACGCCCAAGGCGCCTGGCGACTACAGGCTAGTCCTTTCGCTCTCCGCTCTAGGTTCCGTCGTCAGCACGACATCGGAAAACATGCTCGTCCTCGAAGATGCAGACGTCAAGGCCGCCATGTCCGAAGTCTGCTTCCTCGACAACAACGCGGAAACCACCGCCGACGCGATGGCAGCTCTCGCCGGCAAGGAAAAGATTATCTTCACCGCGAACCTCAGTTCCTGGAACAACGACGTTCTGTCAAAGATTGTCGAACTGACGCGCGACGGAGGCAAGATGCTCTTCCTTTCGGACCTGAACCGCGAAGACATCGAATCCTTCAATTCGAGCCACTACTTTACGCAGACGATCGACGCGCATTTCTCGACAGGCGCAAACGGGCTTTCCGTGCACTATCTCGTAAACGGCTCCGAACTCCTCTCGGAATTTGCCGGGCACCAGATTCTCGACGATCTTTCCTCTTCCGTTCTCCCGAGCATTTCGCTGAACGAGCTTCCCGACGCGACAGTCCTCGCTCGTTCCGTGACAATCTCCGGCAGCGAAATCAGGACCGGTGTCGATCTGCAGATTATCCCGTTCGGCAAGGGAAAAATCGTCTTCAACCAGCTAAACCTCTTCGAAGGCCTCGAAACGAACCCGCTCGCCGACCGCGTGTTCACGAAGCTCGTGAAGATGCTCACCAAGAAATAATCTTTATTCTCGTCGATTTTAAAAGCCCGGAACCATTCCGGGCTTTTTCGTTTGCAGGCAAATCTACTCCGTCCACTTCAGCGGGGAGAGCTTTTCCTCAAAAGGCTCCGGATCGGGCAAGTCGTAATAGCATGGCATATGATTGTAGTTAAATTTCCAGTCGTCCACATCGGCGTACCAGCCCGTGGCGCAAAGCCACGAATCCGACTCGTAATAAAGAAACGAACGATAGAATCCCTTTTTATCGTCGAAGGTTCGTCTATGAATCACCTTGTGATAGACGCCGAAATCGTCACGAACAACAAAGCCATCGAAATAGTCGGGATGAAACCACGAACAGCCAACGCCACCGGCACTCATCTGTTCGCTTATCGAATTGTAGCAATTCTGCAAAAGCATCTTTTTTTCGAACGGCGAATACTTGATCGCCCGGTTCACGCCGGTATCCAGGTAGAACGTAAGGTTTGGAAGAGGCAATACCTTGCTGCACTCCGATATTTTTTCGGCATTTCCCCGTTTGAAGCCATCTTCCCTTGTCCAGCCTTCGGGACAGCTATCCACGGATTGCGCCCTAGCCTCCTCTCTGTTCAAACCAAACCAACGAAAATTACTTTTTGAATATTTTCTCAAAGAATGCTTGATGGTCGCTTGAAAACCCAGTCCCGGAAGCGAGCTGTCGGGATAGAACTCCGGCTTGATATCCCAGCAATTTGTCGAAGGCCTCACTTTCAAGACGTACATCTGCCCCGTCCGGGAATCTACCCAGACTTCACGTGGCGGACGGTTAGACATCAAGGCGAACGTTACCGAACAAGCAGCAAGCAACCAAAAGGCAAAAGATTTCATTGATTCTCCTCCTGGTTATTGATTTCCTTCCAAAAATCACTTTCCACTCTTTGAAGTTCCTCGATAATATCCAGATGACCTTGTACCATCAAATTTCCGCTATTTATCGTCTTTTCTTCCAAATCCAAAGCCTCATCGATATCGCTTAGCCAACACTTGTAAATATCAATATCATCCTTCGAAAGATGCGGCAAGCCCTGCACCCGGCGACGCTCGTTTTCGTTCTTGATCATTTGACGAAGCGTTATGGCGAACTGGTGAGCGAGTTCGTGGCGCATCACGTTTTCCCGTTCAGCGCCCTCCCAACGGTCGGAAACAATCGTCATTGTCCCAGGACGGACATAATCCCCGCCGAGCTTGACCCGGGGCATTTCCGTGCAACCGTAAAGCTGTTTGGAGTTGGATGCTTTTCCATTCTTCTTTAAAATTACCCGACACCTTTTGTCCGTCTCCTCCGGGGAAAGCACGAGCAGCGTGTCGTTTTCCCTGCCGAAGCCGACATCCTTCGCGTTGAACCGCGCTGCCATTTCGAGAAACTGTTTCGTTTTGGAGCGAACGCTAGGCATGTCGAAGAGGTTACGCCAATTCTCCGGTTCTTTCACGGAGACTTCGGGAAATTCCAGTTCCGAATTCTCGCCGTTCCCGGATGCGTTTACGGATGTTTCTCCCTGCAGCGCTTCGCCAAGCGCTTTAAAGACTCGAGTCGCCATTCCCTTCCCCGGAATCACAGCGGTTGCGTCCTGCGAAGCTTCGGGGTAGCCGGGCAAATTCAAAGAATCCGTTTTCATTTTAGTTTCCTTCACGCCTATAGCGCATTTGCCCAAGTTTACACCGCGTCTTTTTAAACTATCCAAGAAATCGTCGCTTTATTTGTAAAAAAAAATCAAACAGCTTGATTTCTTCTCTTCTCCATTCTATATTATATATGCATATATGTACATATATGCTTAATTTTTAACAGGAGTCCGGTATGCTACACGTCTCTTATCCGAACCTTTTCAAACTGATGAACGCAAAAGCAGGCGAAAAAAAACGACAGCTGTCCTTTGCGGAACTGTGCGCCCTCGAAGGCGCCGGAATCCCCTTTCCCTCGAGCGACCTCGACGACTATCACGCCGAAGAACGGGAATTTCAGGCCATTTACCGACGCCGCATCGAACGTCGCCGTAAAATGTTCCTTGCGCACCTGAACGCCCTATGGAAATACCGCGAAACGATTCGGCAGGACGACCGCTACCGGAAAGTTCCCATCGACTTTCTCTACCGCATTCTTTCGAGCAATCCAGTATCCCTTTCCTTCGGAGCGCTCCTTGAACTTTGGAAAAGCCCGATGTTCCAGTCGAAATGCGACTGCGGCGAAACAGCCTTCATCGTGAACTTTTGCGGTTCCCCGCTCTCCGGATCTTACAGGGCAAGCGTACTGTGCCCTCATTGCGGAAAGGACTTTGCTGTCGGCCAATACGGCGACACGCACAAGCTCTTGCAAAGCGCCTCGTTTTTAAGACTCGCTCGCGAAGTTCAGGACGCAAAAAAAGAGAACAACGAGATTCCCGACGAAAACACGGTCAAGTTCGAGACCCTCGTCGGAGACATGCGCCGCGCGGCGTTTTTCGAAGACAATCGGACAAATCGACCGAAAAACGGCAAGACGGAATAGCCAGAAGCGCATACGGAAAAGGCTCCGAGAGAATCTCTCGAAGCCTTTCGTGCGAGTGGCAGGACTCGAACCTGCAACCTACTGGTTCGTAGCCAGTTGCGCTATCCAGTTACGCCACATTCGCATTGGTGTGTCCCAAATATAGAATTTCGAAAAATTCTGTCAAGGGTCTCTTGGCGAAATTTTTCAAAATTTTCGGGAAAGAAGCCATTCGAAATCAGTGCTTCCGGATGGAGACGGTGAGCCTGTAGGCCTGCGGAACCTGTTCCGAGGTTTTCAGGTTTTCCGAAAAGCGAACCTGGATGTAATAGGACAGGTCGTCGGTGATGGTCGCCGTCCCGCACTCGTGGATGTCGCCCACCCCGAAGGTCGTGTCGATCGAAGCGACCTTTTTGCCTTCGCCGGCATCGACCGAGACGAATTCCTGGTTGTTGTACTTGCAGAAGGAAGGCGCATCCGACCGCTTGGCAGGACCCTGCACGGCAAGAAGCAGAGGCGCGCCGTTTTCGAAACCTTCGAGGGAAACGGAGACCGTATCGTACTTTTGAAGCTCGATCCGGTAGGTGTCCGCGTCGTCCGCACAGTCCCGGCTGTATTGGCCGGCGAGAATTCCCGTGACGGTGATGCCCTTCGAAAGCTTCGCCCCGTTGAAGAACCGGGAAGCGTCCGCAAGTTCTTCCGCATTCTTGGGCGTCTTGTTCGAGAAGCAGTTTCCGTCCTTGTCGAGTTCGTATTCGTCGCTATCGAGGAACGGATACGTGGAGAACGAGACCCTCTCCTCCTTGGAAACATTGCCGTCCGAATCCTTCAGCCCGCCGAAGACAAGCGTGTCGTGATCGCTAGCCGGCTCAAAGCGCGGGATTCCCGCCACGGTGTCGGTCGCTCCGACGATGAAGATCTTGGAATTCTTCTGCTTGACGACCGTAATCGGTACGTTCGACGAGACAAGGGAATCGGCAAAGCCGTCGATGTCCTTGTCGAATACGGCGACGAGCGTGTCCATCGGGGAGACCGTTCCGAAGACGCTCTTGAGCTTTGGCGGGTCGTGATCGACCGAACCGCACGCGGAAAGGCCCAAGAACGATAAAACCGCCGCCGATGGAAACAATGCCTTGAAAAAGCCCATTTCGAAAACTCCGTCTAAATTTTAGTCCGCCATAAAGTTACATTTTATCATCCTTTTTTGCCAGCAACATCCTTTCGAGTGTGACCAAATGAACGCTTTCATACATAGAATTGGCGAATTCGCAGCCCGATTCTTTCCAAGACCCGGAAAAAAGGTTTTCTTCTGGTTTGGAATTTTCCTTGTTCCGTGCATCGCCATCATCCTCGCGATAGCCTTTTACTTTTCGAGCCTCGTCCCGGAACTTCCGTCCCTTTCGCAGCTCGAGAACATCGACCCGAAGCTGGTGACGACCGTCTATGACAAGGACAGCGTCCCCGTGCACGAGTTCTTCGTGGAGCGGCGCGTGTGGACTCCTATCGATTCCATCCCGGAAATGGCGATAAACGCCGTCATGGCGACCGAGGACCGAGACTTCTACAGCCACTGGGGGTTGAACATTCTCGCCATTCCCAAGGCGGTTCTCCAGTCCGTTTCGCGCGGAGACAAGATCCGCGGCGCATCGACTCTCACGCAGCAGCTTTCCAAGCTTCTCTTTCTCACTCCCGAACGAAAGATTTCGCGAAAGATCAAGGAAGCGATGACGGCGGTCCGCATCGAGCAAACCTACACCAAGCGGGAAATCCTCGAGTTCTACATGAACGAAGTCTATCTCGGCGGCGGGAACTACGGCTTCGAAGCGGCCAGCGAGTTTTACTTCGGAAAGCCTCTCGATTCGCTCGACATTCCCCAATACGCGGTTCTCGCCGGAATGCTCCAGCGTCCGGAAGGATACCGCCCGGACAGGCATCCGAAGGCCGCGCTCGAACGGCGCAACACGGTCCTCTTCGCCATGCGGGACGCGGGCTATATTTCAAAAGACGACTACCGGAAGTATCTGGACTATCCGCTCGAAACGGTAAGGCACCAGGTGGGAAACGGCTCCGGGCTCTACTACTACGAGGAAATCCGAAAGTTCATGGAAAACAAGTATGGGCAAAAGTCGCTGTATGCGGACGGGGTGAACATCTACAGCACCATCGATCCGCAGATCCAGGCCTTTGCCGAAGACGTGGAAAGGCGGCACATCGAACGCATCCGCAAGCGAATCCAGCAGCGCGCGGTCTGGAAGCTAGGCCTAGCCGCCAAGTACAAGCTTCCGGCGGATTCGGTCGTCGCCCATTTCGACAGCATCTACGCCCTCTTCAAGAAGGACTATCTCGCAAAGGACACCGCCCAGGATCCGTCCAAGTGGCGTTACCCGGACAGTTCGCGCTACCACGCCCCCCAGATGGCGATGATTCTCATCGAAAACGGAACGGGCGCCATCCGCGCCATGGTCGGCGGAAACGATTTCAACGAGTCCCGCTGGAACCGGGCGGTCCAGTCCCTGCGGCAGCCGGGATCTTCCTTCAAGCCCATCGTCTATGCGACGGCAGTCGAAGCGGGAGCCTCTCCGTGCGATTCGATAAACGACCAGCCTGTCACCATCGAAGACGAAGCGGATCCTTCGAAGACGTGGCGACCGGCGAACTTCGACAAGGAATTCGAAGGGATGATGACCGTGCGGCGCGCCCTCTACCGTTCGATGAACCTCCCGGCGGTTCTCACCGGCATCAAGTACGGGCTTTCGAACGTCGTAAGCTACGCGCGAAAGTTCGGCATCCGAAAAGCGCCCCTGCAGCCCGTACCGAGTCTCGCCCTGGGATCCATCGGCAGCACGCTCTGGGAAATGACTTCCGCCTACACCGTATTCCCGAACGGCGGCATCCGCATCGAGCCCTACATGATCGATTCCATCGCGGACAAGGACGGAAATATCGTGGAACGTCACAAAAGCGTAGAGCACACGGTTCTCAAGCCGGCAAGCGCCTACATCATGGTCGATATGCTGAAGGACGTGAACATCCACGGGACAGGTGCGCGCGTCGGAGCGAGCGGCTTTAGGCACCCGAGCGGCGGAAAGACCGGAACGACGAACAACTACGCCGACGCCTGGTACATCGGGTTTACGCGATACTACACGCTCGGCATCTGGGTAGGAACGGATTCGCCTGCGCCGATGGGACCGGGACACACAGGGTCCGAAGACCCGCTTCCCGCCTGGATCGAGGTCATGAAGGAGCTGCACAGGGACCTTCCTGTCCGCGGATTTTCCATGCCCGCCGGCGTCATCGGAAAAAAGACCTGCAACAACACGGGAAAGCTCGCCGGAGAGTTCTGCGGAGCGACGACATACTGTCTCTATTCCGCGGGGCACGTTCCCGACGAAACCTGCGACGGCAACCACTTCTCGACGCGAAAGTCGGCGGACAACGCGACGCTCTTCTCGAGCAAGTCATCTTCCGAAGGCTCGATGAAGGCAAAGACGAAAAAGGAAAAGAACGCTCCGCCCCCGAAGAAGAAGACTAGACAGATGTTCTAGATTGAAAAAAAAGAAAAGGAAAATAGACGGCGGTCCGAAAAAGGCAAAACGTCGTCGGCAAAAAAAGCGCCTCATTTTTTTCCTTACATTTCAGGCGAAAATTTCTATCTTTGCTTTTCGGTGACAAACAATTACAAAGATATCAAGTCCCTCACGGTAGATGAACTCAAGGAGTGGCTTTCCGCTAACTGCGAAAAGTCCTACCGGGCGGACCAAATCGAGAACTGGCTTTTCTGTCGCCAGGTTTCGAGCTACGACCAGATGTCGAACATTCCGCAACAGACGCGCGAAAAGCTCGCCCGGGCATTCGCCATCCGCTCTCTTGCCGAAGTCGAGCGTCTCGTCTCCGTTGACGGTGCCGTCAAGTGGCTTTTCAGGACCGCGGACGAACAACACATCGAAACGGTTCTCATCCCGACAAACGGACGCTTTTCCGTGTGCGTTTCCACGCAGATAGGCTGTGCCCAGAACTGCGCCTTTTGCCGAACGGCCAAGATGGGATTCATCCGGAATCTCGAAGCGGGCGAGATCCTCGAAGAAATCATCCGCGTGAACGACTACCTGAAGGCGACCGGCGAGATCGACGCCGACGGAAAGCCCGCCCAGGTGACGAACATCATCTTCATGGGCATGGGCGAACCGCTCAACAACCTCGAAAACGTCCACCGGACATGCTGCACGCTCCACAACCAGAAGCTCTTCAACCTGGGGCGCAAGAAGATGACCGTGAGCACGAGCGGAGTCGTTCCGAAAATCAAGGAACTGGTCGATAGGAACACGCCCTGCTGCCTCGCGGTAAGCCTCAACAGCACAAACAACGAGGCGCGAAGCGCCGTCATGCCCGTAAACCGGGTCTGGCCCATCGAAAGGTTGCTCGAAGCGACCGACGAATACACGCGGCGTACAGACAACTACGTGACATTTGAATTTGTCCTGATGAAAGGCGTCACGTGCACGGACACGGCAGCGAAAGAACTGATAAGAATCTGCGCGCCTCGCCGTTGCAAGGTAAACGCCATCGTCCTGAACGAAATGGACGATCCGAACATCGAAGCCCCTACGGCCGAGGAAGTGGAAAGATTCCTCGAAAAGGTCCGGGCGGCGGAAATCCAGATAACCATCCGGAATCCGCGCGGTCGCGACATCCTTGCCGCCTGCGGACAGCTCGCTTACAAAAAAACAACAGAAGGTAGCCCATGCTGACACAGAATCTGCCTGAGTTCTGGGAAAATCTCTACACGGAACATAAGGATTACTGGAATTTAAAAAAGGCCACGCCGGCCCTAATGGAATTTTTCAAGGACCCGCGCTGTCCTAAAGATGGCAGCGTGCTAGTCCCGGGCGCTGGCTACGGCTACGATGCGGAAGCCTGGGCAATGCGCGGCCACGACGTTCTCGCCGTGGATTTCGCACCGACCGCCGTCGATGAACTCGACAGGCTTTCCCGAAAGCTCGACAACTTCAAGTCGCTGAACCTCGACCTGTTCGAGCTCAGCCCCAAGGATCCGAAAAAGGGCGGCCAGCAGTTCGACATTATCTACGACTACTGCACGTTTACGGGAATCCACCCGGGACGTCGCGACGAATGCTTTGAAGTGTGGCAAAAGATGCTCAAGGACGACGGCGTGGTCATCGCGTTCTTCTATCCGTTCCTGAACGGCAACACTCTGCAAGGGCCTCCGCATCCGACATCCGAAGGAGAGCTGATGGCGCGTCTCGGCGGCATTTTCGACGTCGTCGAAAGAATCCCCGCGAAGGAAAGCGTCCCCGACCGAAAGGGCAAGGAAGAATTCTGGCTGCTGAAAAAGGCCGAAGATTAATCTAATTTATCTTTGAAAAATACATTTCTGGTCACGAACCACCGAGGAATTACCATGGCAGAAGAAAATCTTTGCCCGTGCGGCTCCGGAAAACCCTATTCCGAATGCTGCGAACCGATTATCAAGGGGCATAGCCTCGCCCCCACGCCGGAAGCCCTGATGCGCTCCCGCTACACCGCCTACGCCAAGCATGAAGTCCAGTGGCTCAAGGAGTCGCTCGACCCTTCCCAGCAGACGGACTACGACGAAAAGAGCGTCGAGGACTGGAGCAAGCGTTCCCAGTGGCTCGGCATCCAGATTCTCCAGACAAAGACGGAAGAAGAGAAGAACATCGGCTGGGTCGAGTTCGTCTGCAAGTACAAGCAGGGCACCGTCGCGCGCGAGCATCACGAGCTTTCCGAATTCCACAAGGTCAAGGGTGCGTGGCTATTCTACGATGGACGCGCCGTAAAGCCTTCGACCATCCACAAGACGACCCCGGACGTCGGTCGCAACGATCCGTGCCCGTGCGGTTCGGGACTCAAATACAAGAAGTGCTGCGGCAAGGACAGGTAGCATTCGTCCGCGACGGCAAGAGAGGTGCAAAGAATGAAATTTCGCGTATTCGTCGATGGCGAGGCAGGAACGACCGGCCTTCAAATCTATGAACGCCTGAGAGAAAGGGACGATGTGGAAATCTTGCGCATCGCGCCGGAACTCCGAAAGGACGTCAACGAACGAAAGCGTCTGATAAACGATTCCGACGTGACCTTTCTCTGCCTTCCCGATGCCGCCGCGATCGAAAGCGCTTCGCTCTGCACGAACCCGAAGACAAGGATCATCGACGCCTCGACCGCGCACCGGACAGCCCCCGGATGGGCTTACGGCATTCCGGAACTTTCCCGCGAATTTCGGGAAGCGGTGAAAGCCAACCCGCGGATAGCGAATCCGGGATGTCACGCTTCGGGATTCATCCTCGGCATCTACCCGCTCGTTTCGAAAGGGATTCTCGGAAAGGATGCGGAGCTTTCGACTTACAGCCTCACCGGATACTCGGGCGGCGGAAAGAAGATGATTGCAAGCTACGAAGCGGAAGGCGCCCAGATTTCCCATCCGGGAATGTCGCCGCGTCTTTTCGCCCCGCGGCCCTATGCGCTCGGACATCACCACAAGCACCTTCCCGAAATGCAGAAGATTTGCGGACTCGAAAATCCCCCGATTTTCAACCCGATCGTCGGTCCCTACTACAAGGGCATGGCGGTTTCCACGGCAATCGCCCCGAGCTCCTTTAAAAAGAGCGTTTCGGCAAGCGACCTGCAAGAGCTTCTCGCGGAGCATTACGCCGGTTCCCGCTTTGTCAAGGTTCTCCCCTACGAAGAAGAGCCGACGCTCGACGCGGGATCTCTCGACCCGACGGAATGTAACGGGACAAACGAAGCGCGCATCCGTGTTTTCGGAAAGGGCAAGGCTCTCCAAATCACGGTCACCCTGGACAATCTGGGAAAAGGCGCATCCGGCGCCGCCATCCAGAACATGAACATCGCGCTCGGACTAGACGAAGGAATCGGACTCCCATGTTCCTAGACGAAAAGACAATCGACGTTCACTCGGGAAAGGGCGGCAACGGACTCAGCAGTTTCCGCAGAGAAAAGTTTGTGCCCCTGGGCGGTCCGGACGGCGGAGACGGCGGAAAGGGCGGCAGCGTCATCCTTCGCGCGAACGAACAGTACACGACCCTGCTCGACATGGGAAACAGCCGCATTTACAAGGCGGACAATGGCGAAGACGGCGGAGCGTCCCGCTGCACGGGAAAATCGGCAAAGGACTTGCTTATCGACGTTCCCTGCGGAACGATCGTCAAGGATTCCACGGGGCACATTCTCGCCGACCTCACCGAACCGGGCCAGCGCTGGATAGCGGCAAAGGGCGGACGCGGCGGACTGGGCAACGTCCATTTCGCGACCCCCTCGGTACAGGGGCCCGAAAAGGCGACTCGCGGACAGAGCGGCGAACGACGGGAACTCTTTCTCGAACTCAAGCTCGTAGCCGACATTGGACTTGTCGGATTCCCGAATGCGGGCAAATCTTCGCTCGTAAACAAGATTTCCTCGGCAAGGCCAAAGGTCGGCGACTACCCGTTTACGACCCTCGAACCCGTCCTCGGGATAGTCTCCCATGCGGCGCACTCCTTTGTCGTCGCGGACATCCCGGGCCTCATCGACGGGGCCAGTTCCGGCAAGGGTCTCGGACACGAATTTCTAAAGCACATCGAACGCACCTACGCGCTTCTGTTCGTCATCGACGCCTATGAGGACGACGCCTGGAAAAAGTTCCAGACGCTTCGCAAGGAACTCAAGAACTTTCACCCGAAGCTTGTAGAAAAGCCCTACGTCATCGCCCTCAACAAGTCCGACCTGGGCATCGACAGCGCCATCAAGAAGTTCAAGGCGAAGAAGGAGAATTTCATCGTCACGTCCGCATTCTCCGGCGAAGGCATCCGGGAGCTTACCCAGTCACTCTCCGACATGGTTCCCGACAGGCACAAGAAATACAAGGGCTGGAGCAAGTAGGCATGGCGGCATCCAGGAACAACGTCACGAAAAAGGATCTGGTCGAAGAAATCGCTTCGCGGATAGGCTTCACGCAGGTCGATACGAAAGTCATCGTGGAAAGTTTTCTGGATGCGGTATCCAAGGCGCTCGCCGACGGCAAGAACATCGAAATCCGCGGATTCGGCAGGTTCAAGCTCAAGACTCGCGACGCCCATACGGCAAGAAATCCGCGCACCGGAGAATCGGTCGCAGTCAAGACCCAGGTTCGCCCCGTCTTCGAAGCGAGCCGAGAACTCAATCGAATCCTCGAAACCCGGGACAAAGAGCCATGACACAAAAGGATTCGCCCAAGACGCCGACAATCGTAAACCGCAAGGCGCAGCACCAGTACTTTGTCGATGAACGCTTTGAAACGGGAATCATGCTGGTCGGTTCGGAGATAAAGTCCATCCGTGACGGAAAGTGCAACATCAACGACGCATGGATCGACGTATCCAAGGACAAAAACGAGCTCTGGCTCATCGGAGCGCACATCGACGACTATTCCTTCGCGAGGCGTTTTGGCCACGAGCCACAGCGCAAGCGGAAACTGCTCGCCCACGTTTCCGAAATCCAGAAAATGCGCAAGGCGGCGGAACTCAAGGGGCTTACGCTCATTCCTCTTAAACTGTATTTCAAGAATCGATATGTCAAGATCGAAGTAGGTATATGCCGAGGCAAGGACAACAGGGACAAACGCGCGGACATCATCGCGCGGGACACGAAACTAGCCATCGCCCGCATCGTCAAGTCGGCAAGGCACTGATTTTCGCGTTTTTCCTTCTTCTTTCGGGCCTTTTCACCGAAGTGCCCGCAAGTGTCCGCGTGCACCTAGACAACGGAACCTGGATGGTCGATATCGATTCGCTCGCGAAATCGGAAGGCCTTGTCACCGAGTTCAAGCCCATCGAAAGGCATTTCACCGCAAAGGGAAAGGATTTTTCCTGCTCGTTCGTCGTCGGATTTCCCTACATCCTTGAAAACGGCAAGGCGGTAAGGCTTTCCGTTCCCACGCTATTCGAAGACGACGCCATCTGGGTTCCCGCGCGCGAGACCATGGAAGTTTTTTCCAGGGCCTTTTCCAGGACATACGTTCTCGATTCGGTCGCAGGGGTCTTGCGCTCCGAAAAGATACAAGAAGCGAAGCTATCCCCCGCGCAGGTTTCCACCGAGACAAAGCGAGATTCCATACAAGTCAAGCCTGCGTCCAAAGCCGTAACGAAAGAAGCGAAAAAAAGTTCAGGAAATGCGCCGGCGGGTTCCCGCGAAGTGAAGAACATCGTCATCGATCCGGGCCACGGCGGAAAGGATCCGGGCGCCATCGGAAAGTTTTCCAACGAAAAGGACATCGTACTCTCTGTGGCGAAGCTGCTCGAAAAGGAACTCGAAAGGCGCGGCTTTCATGTCAAGCTCACCCGCAATACGGACAAGTTCATCCAGCTATCCGAGCGTCCCCAAATCGCAAACCGCTGGAACGGCGATCTCTTCATCAGCCTGCACTGCAATTCCATCGACGGGGCGCGGAGGACCAAGGCAAAGGGGTTCCGCATCTACGTCTTGCGGGATCCGGAAAGCGAGGAGGACCGTGCGATTGCCCGTCGCGAAAACAAGGTCGCCTCGCTCTACGGAGACAAGAATTCCAAGGACGAGCTTTCCCCGCTCGACTGGCTCAAGATACAGGCGCGCCTCGAACAGTACAAGCAGGCAAGCTATACGTTCACCGAAAAGCTCATCCAGGCATACGAAGGCGGAAAGATTCCCCGCCAGGGTTCCGGGGCAGGCGGCGCGGGATTCATGGTCCTGGTCGGGGCCTTCATGCCGGCAACGCTTGTCGAGCTAGGCTTCATCAGCAATCCGGAAGAGGAACGCTACATGAATTCCGAAAAAGGACAGAAGGACATGGCAAGGCGAATCGCCATTGGCGTCGAGGAATACAGAAAGGCTATCGACGAATACCTGAAAACGCTTTCGCACTGATTTCTTTCCATACAGGATTGTCGTTTACCTGGCGTATTTCGAAGCGCATTTTTGCAAAATTTTCAACCCGAAAGCGCGGTAGAATTCTATCTTTGGGACATTGAAAATTTAGAACACCCGAGGTATATATGTCCGGACATTCCAAATGGGCAACCACCAAGCGCAAGAAGGCGAAAACCGACGTCGCCCGCGCCAAGGCCTGGAACAAATTCATTAAGGAAATTTCTATCGCCGCAAAGCTCGGCGGAGGCAACCCGGACGCGAACCCGCGTCTCCGCGCGGCCATTCTCAAGGCGAAGAGCCAGAGCCTTCCGGCAAAGAACATCGAATCTGCCATCGCGAAAGGTACCGGCGAAGGCAAGGACGTCATCATGGAAGAGCCAATCTACGAAGGACGCGGCCCGGGCGGCGTCGCGATTTTCGTAAAGTGCATGACGGACAACAAGACGCGCACGGTTTCCAACATCCGCAACATCTTCAACAAGAACGGCGGAAGTCTCGGCGAAGCGGGATCCGTCGCCTGGGCGTTCACCCACAAGGGCGTTATCGACGTAGATGCGTCCAAGTACACCGAAGACCAGGTGATGGACGTAGCGCTCGAAGCCGGCGCGGACGACATGGCGACAGAAGACGATGTCCATGAAATTTCCACGTCGCCCGAATCCTTCGACGCCGTGACCAAGGCGCTCGAAGCCGCGGGAATCGAAATGCTCAGCGCAGAGATATCCTACGTTCCGAACGACCCGGTCAAGCTCGATCACGCCGACGCACAGAAGCTCCTGAAGCTCCTCGACAAGTTCGAAGACGACGACGACGTCCAGGATGTCTATCACAACGCGGAAATCAGCGACGAGGACATGGAAGCCGCCGAAGGCTAATTCCACCAATCCTTGACAGAAAAGCCTCGCCTTGTGGCGAGGCTTTTCGCTTGACAAAACAAACTCTAGATCATCATCAGGTCGGAATTGGGACTGTACTCCGACTGGGCCTCCGGCTCCTGGTAGCGGACTTCCGGCGTCTGGACCTGGGTCGCAAAGAAATTCCTGTGCGCCTCGACGATCTTTTCGCGGGCAAAGTCGGCAGAGAGCCACTCCCCGATTTCCACGGACTTGCCTTCCAGCTCCTTGTAATACTGGAAGAAGTTGCGCGTAATCTTGAGAAACATCGGATCGACATCCTGCAGATCCCGGATCGGGTGCGGAATGTAGAGCGGGACTCCCAGAACCTTGTAATCCTTCTTTCCGCCGTCCGTCATGTCGAGAACGCCCACGGCGCGACACGAAACGACAGTTCCCGTGGCAAGAGGCGCAGAACAATAGACCAGCATGTCCAGAGCGTCGCCGTCATCGGCCCGCGTGCTCGGAATGAGTCCGTAGCTGCACGGATAGCTCATGGAAGACAAGAGACAGCGGTCCAGGCGGAAAACATGGTAACGCTCGTCATATTCGTACTTGACGTTCGTGTCCTTGGGAATTTCGACCACGCAATCCACTTCGTATGGATATTTCGGTCCTATCGGCAATTCGAGATAATTGATTGGCATAAGTCCAAATATAAATTCAACTCAACGGGAGCGCCATCTCAAGGAGACATTTTTATCATACAGCCCGATGGAAATCTTCACGCCTCCCCCGTCCGGACTGTAGCCGGCTTCGATTCTCAGACGGTCCAGCGCGGGAATCAGAACATGGATTCCCCCATAGACGCTTTGCCGGTAATCCTCCCACCCGGGCATCCGATTGTCCCACAGGAACGAGCCTTCGACGCCAGCCACCAGCTGCAATCCCCAGAAAAGGTTCGCCCCAAGGACCGTAAACGGACGACGTTCCAACAGCACGAACCGCTCTTCGATATTCCAGATGGCCTCGTGCCGACCGTGGACGCTCGAATCGGGCGAAAAGCCGCGCAGCGTGTTTGCGCCTCCCTGGTGCAGGCGGTCAAAGAACATCTGCCTTCCCGGGCGAAACCTCACGAGAGACGACGCACCCGTAATCCAGCGTCCCCGGGAAACATAGAGCCTGTTGTCCCAAAGATATTCCACGAAATTTTCGACGCTCGAATCGAACGCCCCGTAACGCGTCACGCGAAATTCCTCGAAAGCGCCGCGCCGCGGATCCGTCTTGGAATCGCGATTTTCGAGAAGAGCTCCCACTCCGAGATCCGGCACGGACCCGAACCTTTCGACATATCGGTAGGACGGAGAAAAGACAACATAGAGATTTCGAAAGAGCTTCGCGTCCAGTTCCAGGTGGAGAAACCAGGACCTGTCATCGAATCCGCGCAAGTCATCCCACGAGTCCGTTCGCAAGAATTCAAGGTTCCAGGAAACCGGCAAGTTTCCAAGCCACGGCGAACTCGCGTAAATCGCAAATTCCTTCGAGTCGAAAAGCGGATCGATCGACGTGCGGTATTGCGCCTCGACACGGATATCCTCCCCGAGAACATTCAGATGGGCAAGCGCCACGCCAAGCATCCAGCCATCCTGGTCGGTCTTTTTTCCCGCGGGCGATGGAATCCAGTGGAGGAGTTCCGTCAAGCGATACTCCAGTGCCAGTCCACCACCTTCGGTCTCCGAACAGGCAATCGAAACGTCCGAAAAGATGTCGAGACTTTCCAGGCGGGACTTTTCGTCGAGAAACTCGCGCCCGGAAAACTTTGCCCCCGGCGAATGGAAAAGTTCCCGTTCCACGACCCGCGGATCGGTATCTTCTAGACCCGCAAGGCGGACGCTCGCAATGCGCTTTCCATCCGCGCAGTCCGTCGCAAAAGACGCAGCGAAAGACGCTTTCGCGACCAGGGCGAAAATCCAGAAAGCGAAAAGAAAGCGAAAAGAGCGCATCGATTCAAGAATACAAAAAAGGCTCCCTCTTCCAAGGAAGCCGACAGGGATATTTCCGAAAACGCTACTCTTCGGATTCTTCCTTCTTGACCGCGCGACGGGTCTTGCGCTTTGCCGCGGCGATGTTCAGCGTGCCGTTGCCGGCGAAACGCTTGTTGAACTGGTCGATACGGCCAGCGGTATCCACGCGGTGCTGCTTGCCTGTCCAGAAAGGATGCGTGTCGCTTGTAATTTCGAGAGAAACTACGCTATGTTCGACACCATCGATCACTTTCTTTTCGGCAGAGGACTTCGTGGAGCGGGTGATGAATTCTTTACCCGTATTCGCATCAACGAACACGACCGGTTTGTAATCGGGATGAATACCATTTTTCATTTTTGAATCCTGCTGATTAAGCGTTGGTTGAGCCAAATTTAGATGATTTTTCCCGTTTTGGCAATTCGCAAATAGTATTTTTTAGGCATGAAATCCGAGAGCGCCCTTTTGTTCTTCTCCGTGGCCGCTACGTGCCTTTGCGTGGCCTGTTCCGAAAATCCAGACAAGCCCCTGCTGGAAATAAACAGGAAATACACGCTCGAATCATGGCCCGACGAAAATTACATCGCCGAGCTGGACTCCATCTTGAAGGCGGAGCCGCTCAAGCCGGACGCGGACAAGGAGAAAACCGCCCTGACCATCTATTCGGGAACAATGCCCACGATAACTCTCCCGGGCGAAAAAAAGGCACCCCGGACGAAACCTGTCGAAAGGCAGACCGCGGGGACCGGTCAGAAGGAGGCGACTTCGTCGCAAAAGGCGGAACGCTTTGCCGACCGCTTCATGAACGCCCTTTCGGAATTGCAGTCCGACCCGTCCAACGCGGCAAAGTATCGGACCGTTTCCGCGAAGGCCGGGGAAGATCTCTTCGCCCTGCTCTCGCGCGCCTATGGAAACGACGCGACGAAGCTCCCCAAGTTCTACACGCTGTCCGCTCTGCAGTCCGTAAACCCGAACGTCAAGCTGGAACATCTCGAAGAGGGGAACGCCGTCCGCGTCCCGACTCTCCGCTAGAATCAGAGAACGCCTTTCGAGCTGGGGATTCCCCTTGCGCTCCGCGACGGGGAAACCGCCATGGCGACCGCCCGCGCAAACGCCTTGAAAATCGCTTCGAGACAGTGATGGTTGTCCGCTCCGTAAAAAAGCTCCACGTGCAAATTCATCCGGGCGTTTTCGCCAAGGGTCCGGAAGAAATGTTCAAAAAGGCTTGCCGGCATGTTTTCCGCGCCGACTGTCGCATCCGGCAGGTGCACGCGCCAGACTACTCCAATCCTGTTCGAAAAGTCCACGCAGACGCGCGCCAAGGCTTCGTCCATCGGGACAAGGTAAAAGCCGTAGCGTTCGATGCCCTTCTTGTCGCCGAGGCATTCGGCAAGAGCGCTTCCCAGGCAAATCGCGATATCCTCGACGGAATGGTGCATATCGACATGCTTGTCGCCATGACACTTGACCCCGAGCGAAAAGCCACCGTGAACCTGGAAAAGATCCAGCATGTGGTCGAGAAACCCCGAACCGGTAGAAATATTCCCGCGGGTGGCTTCGTCTAGATTTAACGAAAGCTCGATCTGCGTTTCGCTCGTATTGCGGACAATCTTCGCTTCGCGCATCGGTTACCTCCTCGTAAACTTGCCGTTCGGGGCAACGCAGAAACGACTCGCATGTCCCTTGCGCACCGGAACGGTCGAACGCTTGCCGTTGACTAGCATCTGGCCCACGGCGTCGGGATTGCCAATGACAAGGCAAAGGGTGTCCCCGTCGGAATAGGAAATCCGGGAACGCGCCGAAACGATGTTCCCCTCGCGCAAGACCTTGTTGTCGTTCAGGCTGTGATAGATTCCCACCCAGGAAGTCGCCGCCGAATCGTTTCCGGTGAGCGAGACAGACAGGCGACCGGCGATTTCGGAAGAAGAATCCTCGGCGGCCTTTTCCCGGGAATCCGACGAAACGATGAAAGTCGTCGCCGAGTTTCCCTTGAGAGAAACCTTTTTTGCGGTATCGGGCAAAGCGGGCAGAAGGGTGTCCGGAGCGACAGAAAGCGATTCGGGCGGGATGTTTTCCGCGCCATCCGGAACGTCCGCAACGAACGAGGACGTATCCTCTTCCACGTTTGCGCTCGGAAGCGGTGCGCTTTTCGCAGGCGGCTGTTCGCCGTTCAGGGAGGGCTTCAGAAAATAGACGGCGACAAAGAAAGCGACGGCCAAGAGGGCTACCACGAGAAGCAGCGTTTTCGAACCGCCCTTTCCCTGTTTCAGCTTTTTCCCGGCAAAGGAATCATCGCTTGCCGAAAGCGTTTCCGCGGCGAGAAATTCCCGAGAATAGGAAGACCCCGCTTCCCTGGAATAGGCGGCGAGAATTTCCGGCATCGCAAGTCCCAGCGTTTCGGAAATGGAATTCAGGTAGCCGCGCACATAGGCTTCGACGGGAAACTTTTCCCACTCGCCGGCTTCGATCTGCTGCAAGAGCTTCAGGGATATCCGCGTCTTCTGGGACAGGTCTTCGAGCGAAAGTCCCTTGGATTCCCGAATTTTCTTCAGATAGGCGCCAAGCGATTCTTCCGAAGTCTTGGGTTCGACAGAATTGGTCATGATCATTCTCCTAAATTTTCGATAAGCTTCAAGGTCTTCGCCACGGGAAGACCGACAACATTGTAAAAGCATCCGTCGATGGATTCGACGAGTCGCGCGCCAAGTCCCTGGATGGCATAGGCTCCGGCCTTGTCCATCGGTTCGCCGGAATCCACGTAGCGTTCCAGTTCGCTTTCCGGAACGTTCCGAAACGTCACCGCGGTCGTCTCCGTATCCGACGCGAGAATTTTTCCGTCAACGGCTAGAGCCACACCCGAAACGACCCGGTGGGAACGACCGTTCAGCCTCTTGAGCATGGAAAGCGCGTCGGCGCGGTCCTTCGGCTTTCCAAGCGGAAGCGCATCGAGAAACACCAGCGTGTCGAATCCCAGCACGGGCTCGCCAGGAAACTTTCGGGAAACGTCTAGAGCCTTTCCTTCGGCAAAGCGGAGCGGACGTTCCATTGGAGAGAGATTCGCATCGTTTTCTTCATACGACGAAGGCTCGGTTCGAAACGGAACGCGGATTTGCGCAAGGATTGCAGAACGACGCGGCGACGCGCTCGCCAGGACAAGGGTTTTCACTCGACCCCCGAAACGACCTTGGAATGGTCTCCCAAAAGCAGCGTTCCCTTGAAACCCTTGACCTCGGAATCCCCTCCGAAAATGGAATGGGAAATTTCCGAATCGCCAAGGATCGTCCTTTCCGAAATGACGGAATCCGCCACCTTCGAATTTTCTATTACGACTTCCGGCCCGACCGACACGTTCGGTCCGACAACCGAGTTTCGAATGCGAGCGGTGCGGTCGATATGGCATGGCGGAATGATTCGGCAACCGGGAACGGCGACATTTTCCGGATTCATTTCCGAGAGAATCTTCGCGTTTGTCCGAAGAAACGATTCCGCGGTGCCGCAATCAAGCCAGGAGCGGACCTGCGCGGTCCGAAAGCGCGAACCCGATTCGAGCATCATCTGCAACGCGTCCGTCAGCTGGAACTCGCCCCGTGTCCGAATGTCCTCGCGAATCAAGCGCTCCAGCGACTTTCGAAGAGCGGAAACATCCGCGATGTAGTAGATTCCGACCAAGGCTTCGTTCGACACAAAGGTTTCCGGCTTTTCCACCAGTTCCTTGACGTATCCCGAAGAATCGGTCACGGCGACCCCGAACCGTCTCGGATCCTCGACTTCGCGGGTCATCAGGACATTTTCCTTCTCCGATTTCAAGACGGAAAGGTCCGCGTCGAAAAGGGTGTCGCCGAGAATAATCAGGACGGGTTCGTCATCGGCGAGAAACGGCAGGCAGAGAGAAATGGCCTCGCCAAGTCCCTGGGGATTTTTTTGTCTAACGGCATGCGCGTTTCGAAGACCGCGCTGTCGGATAAAATCCTCGACAAGATCCCCCTTGTAGCCAGTGATGAAAATCTGTTCGGAAACGGGCAACGACGAATACGATTCGATGATATGTTCGATCAGCGCCTTTCCCGCAACGGGAAGGAGACACTTCGGCAAGGAAAGCGTGAAAGGCCTCAGGCGGGAACCGGTCCCGGCAACGGGAAGAATTACTTTCATCATAACGACAAATTTAGTATTCCATTACTTTATTGTTCGGAACGATCGAAAAAAACAGCAAGATTTTTTGTCAGAGCCCAGGCAAACGGGGAATGTGAAGGGTTGAGAGTGGAGAGTGGGACTCCGAGCGAACTTTTACTTCTAGCGGTCATCCTGGAGCGCGGTCA
>CAVGIM010000021.1:0-42139 GCA_963629575.1 Candidatus Methanomethylophilaceae archaeon | reverse complement strand
TTTTACTTCTAGCGGTCATCCTGGAGCGCGGTCAGAGCCTAGAGCTTGGAGCTTGGAACCGAAAATATCTAGGTGCAAAAGTCTGCGGACTACTCCCCCAATACACAGCGGAGGCTCGCGCCGAATTCCGGGTTGAACCTTTCGAAGGAAATCCGGCTGGAATTTTTCTTGAAAACGGCGACCGTTCCGTTGGCAGTCCAGAGATAGGCCTTGTCGCCCGCATCTTTAAACTTTCTCGATTTTTCGGGGACGCTCGCCTTTTCGAAGTGCGCGCCACTTGCGCGAAGCCCGAAGCCGAACTCGTCGGTTCCGCTTCCGCCATCGTTCCAGCCGAAGGAGGCTTTCAGTTTTTTTGCCGGATCCTTGCCCGCATCCTGGGCGAGCTTTTCCCAGTCGGAAACGCTCGGAATCCGAAAGTCCGGCGGGCAGGCTTTTTGCGCACTGTTCCAGTCGTAAAGCCGTCCCCAGACGTTGCACTGCATACAGACGGAGCCTTTGACCGGCGCGTACTTGATGTTCTCTGCGGTCCACACGGCGCCTCCGATGCGCACCCATTCGTAGCGGTTTCCGTCTCTCGTGTCTTCGTAGGAACCTTGCAATTCGGGCTCTCCGTCGGAATCGAAGGTCAGCGGAAATCCCGCGACGGTTCCCATTTTGTACAAGGTAATCGACTGGACTTGACCGTTTTCGTAAAAGCGTCTTGTCGTTCCGTCTAGCGCGCCGTCCCGGTATTGGAAGGTTCCCCGAAGTTTGCCGGATTCGTAAAACTCTTTGGATTCTCCCTGTTCCTTTCCCTGGACAAAGTTCCGCGTCCGCTTGACGGTTCCCGTTTCGTAGTATTCCGTTTCGATGCCGTTCTTGACGCCGTTCTCGTAACGA
Organism: Candidatus Methanomethylophilaceae archaeon; assembly: GCA_963629575.1. Taxonomy (GTDB): domain Bacteria; phylum Fibrobacterota; class Fibrobacteria; order Fibrobacterales; family Fibrobacteraceae; genus Hallerella. The sequence continues at coordinate 41,260 of CAVGIM010000021.1, read as the reverse complement.
ACCTGTCGATACGGTTTTCCGCTTGGATATTTTTCCGTTCGGATGTCTTCGCAGGCGGCGAGGAAAAGGAGACTGGCGACGATGAGCGAAAAAAGGATTCTAGACATTTCCGGATTCCGATAGAGGTTCCATGTGAACGTTGATTTGTGTACGGTTTCCGTATTTGGCGCGCAGCTGCTTCTCGATGGATGTGGCGATGTCGTGGGCTTCGACAAGCGAAATATCCCGGTCGAGCTTGATGTGGACATCGATGGCGTAGTCGTTTCCGATTTTTCGGGTCTGCAGATTGTGTAGCCAGCGAACCTTGTCCGTGTGACGGATGATATCGCAGATTTCCTTTTCGACGTCGGGCGGGAGGGACGCTTCGAGGAGTTCCTGGATGGTGGGAAATCCTATCTGGAAGGCGACCTTGATGATGAAAACGCTGACGATGACCGCGGCGATCGGGTCGAGAATGGTGAATTTTCCGCCGAGGAAGAACGCTCCGCCGATTCCGAAGAGCGTCCCGATGCTAGATAGGGCGTCGGACCGGTGATGCCACGCGTTTGCTATCAGCGCCTGGCTGTCGATGCGATGCCCGGCGCGGGCCGTGTAGCGGTAGAGTATTTCTTTTGACGCGATGCAGATGCTCGCAGCGACAAGAGCGATAAATCCCGGCGTTTTGGGGACGTCGCCCTGGAGAATCTGGACGATTTTCTGGACGCCGCTTACGAAAATTCCGATAGCGACAGCGAGGAGGGCGAGACTGATTAGCATCGAGGCCATCGTTTCGAACTTTCCGTGCCCATAGGGATGATTCCTGTCGCGTTCCTCTCCGGATATGCGTACAAAGGCCAGGACGACGACATCGGTCGCGAAATCCGAAAGGGAATGGATGCCGTCGGCAATCATGGCGGATGAATTCCCGAAAATTCCGGCGAGCAGTTTCCCGATGGTGAGGATTAGGTTGACAAAAAAGCCGTGCCACGTGACTCTTTGCGCTGTTTTGACGCGATCTTCTTCCATAAGATTCAAAATGTAATTAATTTTGCAATATGAAGAAAATCCTCCTGGTCTTGCTGATTCTTTCCATGTCGCTCTTTGCCGAAAGCCTACCGGATTCCCTTGCGACAGTCGAAAGGGGAGTTTATACGGAAGCTTCCGTAAAAACGGTTTCTCTCGCTCCTCCCGAAACATGTCCATCGGATTCGATGCTTTCCGCGGATTACGCAAAGTGCAAGCAGGCTCTCTCGATTGCCGTCAATGCCCAAATGGACCGCACGGCGAATCGCGACCGTTCCATGGAAATGGCTTCGACGGCAGGGTCGTTTCTCGGCGGGGCCTTGATCGGTTTCTTGCTCGGCTGGTGGTTGCTTTGATATGAATTTTGTCCGCAGTCTTCTTTTTCTGGGAGCTATCTCCCTTTCGTTTGCTCTGGAACTTCGGGAAGTGGGCCGCCTAGGCGTTTCGGATGGCCTTCCCGGCGCGGAGATCATCGCCTATGTCGCCGACCAGAAGGTTCTTGTCGTCGCATCGGGCGATGAAGAGCTCTCCTTGGTTTCCCTAAAGGATCCGACGAAACCGCAAGTGCTGAACGTCCTGACTTTTCGCGGAGAAGTTCCGAGCGTTGCCGCTTACCGGAACCTCGTCGCTGTCGCCGAAACGAACATCCCGAAGACATCGCCAGGCTTTATCCACCTGTTCCGTGTCGAGGACCGGAAGTTGGTAAAGCTCCGAACCTTTTCGACCGGCGCGCATCCCGACATGGTAGCCTTTGCGCCGGACGGGAAGACAATCCTTGCCGCCTGCGAAGGGGAAATCGACGAGGAAACGCGCGAAGATCCCGAAGGAAGCGTCGGGCTTGTCGATTTGTCGGAAGGCGTGGAACGCGCGACGGCGCAGGAATTGACTTTTGCGGCGTTTGACAGTCTTTCTCTCGCAAGTTCCGGGGTGAGGCTCGGCGGTCCCGGCAGCTATCTGCAAAACCTGGAACCGGAATACATCGCCTTTTCTCCCGACGGAAATCTTGCCTTTGTCTCGCTCCAGGAAAACAACGCGATCGCGCGAATCGATGTCCGGAAAAAGACCGTCGATAGAGTCTGGGGCCTGGGCGCGGTCGATCATTCCCAAAAGGGAAACGGCTTCGACTATCGGGATGACGGAAAAATCTCGATTGAGCAGGCTCCGATTCGTGGCGAGCTCCAGCCGGATGGAATCGCCGCGTTCGAAGCGGGGGGGAAGCTCTACGTGCTTTCGGCGGATGAAGGCGCAAGCCGCGATCTTTCCTTTTACTCGGACGAAACCCGTGCGGACTTGCTCTTGAAGGCGGGATTCCTTTCCCGAAGCGTCTTTACGGAAACGCTCGTGCGAAAGCTCGGACCTTTGCCTATCGATGCGGAAAATCCCTGTGACGGAAGCGAACCGTGCCGCTATCTCAACACGTTCGGCGGTCGTTCCATGAGCCTTTTCGACGGCGAAACGGGAAGGCGAATCTGGAACAGCGGGGATGTTCTCGAAAAAGCGATTGCCGAAAGGAATCCGGAGCTTTTCAACTGGAATTCCAAGAAGAAAAAGGTCAAGGCCGACTCTCGCAGCAAAAAGAAAGGTCCCGAACCGGAAACCGTCTCCGTCGGGAAAGTCCGCGGAAAGCTTTTTGCCTTTTTGGGACTGGAGCGTTCAAGCGGTATCGCGACGTTCTCGCTGGAAAATCCGGAAAAGCCTCTGCTGGTAGATTACATGGCGAATGCGGAAGACAGAGGTCCCGAAGGAATCCTCCTTATCCCCGCGGAAGAAAGTCCGCTTTCGGGAGAGCCGCTCCTGGTTGTCGGTTACGAATACAACAAGTCGCTGGTCGTCTATCGGATTTTTTATTAAATTGCCATCTACCATGAAATTTTTCAAGCTGTCCTTTCATGTCGAAGGTTCTTCGAAGTCGCGTTCCCTGCGGCTTCCCGAATTTTCGAAGCGCGTTCTTTGCGCGGGAAAGGCTCTTGTCCTCCTGGGGATTCTTCTTCTCGTCGTCCAGGTCGGCGTACAGTTTTCCTACGGGTTCCTGAAAAACAGGATGATCGGTCATCGAATCGCCTTGTCCGACAGGCTGAGTCGCGAACAGGTGCGCCTGGATTCGTTAAACCGGATGATGGAGTCCCGCTTTGCGAACGAGGACTTGCTCCATTACAAGTTCGGTCTGAACCCGCCGGATCGCTCTAGCCGGGAAATGTCCATCGGTGGACCGGAAAGCCCGGAACGACGCCTTTCGAGAGTCGCCCAGCCGATTCTCGATCAGTCTCTTTCGTTAAAGGCGAAAGCGGAACAGTTTCGCGCGAAGGCTCTGGAAAACGAAAGAAACTTTAGGGAAATTGCCGGCTTCGCGGGGCAGCAGTATGCGAACTGGCGGCACATCCCCTCGATTTCTCCGACAACTGGGCGTTACGCTTCGGCTTTTGGACATCGCATTCATCCGATTACGGGTGAAGTCGGAAAGATGCACAACGGCGTGGATATCGCCAACAGCCGCTGGACTCCGATTTACGCGACGGCAGACGGGGTGGTGACCATTGCGCGCCGCAGCGATTCCTTTGGCAACTATGTCGCCCTCGACCATGGAAACGGATTCGTTACGAAATACGGCCACATGCAGTCCATTTCCGTCAAGCAGGGACAGCTTGTCAAGCGTTATCAATTATTGGGCTATATGGGAAATACCGGACTTTCCGCCGGACCTCACCTTCACTACGAGGTTTGGCTGAATTCCAGGCCGGAAAACCCGCTTCGCTATATTCTCCCTGGAGAATACGCAATCCAGTAGGTTTTCCCTTTACGGGACGCCTGCCACCGGCACCTTGCGTCTTGAACATTCATGAATCTGATTTCCGTGGCGTTTGCCCTTGCCTTGGGGACGTGTCCGCGTTTTGTCGAAATATTGCCCGACCCTTCCGACATGGAAGACTCCCGCGGGGAATTTGTCGAAATCCGCTTGCCGCATACCTCGTTTCGCGAAACCGTTTCCGTCTATCACGAACAGAAAAAAGTCTGGGAGGGAAAGGTTCCCGAAAGCGTGGATCGAATCCTCCTTATTCGCGACACGGCGCTTTGTCCGAATTCCGAAAGGCTCCTTTGCGAAAGGCTGCTGGGGAGCGCCTTGCCGAATTCCCGAAAGGACACGTGGAAATTGCAAAGCGGTTCTTGCGAGGATATCGCGGATCTTCCGGTGCCGAAAGCCGGATATTCGCTCGTGAGGAACGATTCCTCTTCTTTTGCCTGGAGCCTTGCCTTGCCGACGCCCGGGGTTCCGAATGGAAATTTCGAATCGGGGGTAAGCGATTGCCGTCTGCAAGTCGATACGCTCTTTCTCTCGGCTTCGGTCTGGAAGGGCGAATGGACGCTTCTAGGTTGCGATTCGGCCTGGGTGCGGGCTTTGTTTCGCTCGGAAAGTTCCCTGTCCGAAAACTCGTGGAGTGGACTTCTGGAACGGGGAGTGCGCTCTCGCTTTGACACGCGTCTTTCGGCAAAGGCGATGGAAATCGTTGCGACGTGGCCTCCGGACGATGTTCCCGGAAACGATACGCTCGATACGCTCGTGGCGCTTGCCGGAAATTTTCCCGTGCGATTCTCGGAAGTACATCCGTGCCCGGAAGAAGGCATACCGGAGTGGATTGAAATCTACCATGAAGGTTCTCGCGAAATTTCCCTTTTCGGGATGAGTCTATGCGGAAACCGAAACGCGAAAATGCCCGATGCGAAAATCGGAAGTCGGGAAAGCGCAGTCCTTTCCAAGGATACGAACGCCATGCGGAACTTTGTCGGAAACGACGACGTGCGAATTTTCCATTTGAATTTCGGCTACTTGAAAAACGCTTCCGATTCGCTGTATCTGTGCTATGGAGAAAGAAAAGTGGATTCGGTCGCCTGGGGAAAGTTCGAGAAAATCCAGGTGCGCTGTCCCGCGGGATTTTCGGCGGGGACGGGTCGCGAGGAAAACAGCCCGGGATTTCAGACTCCGGGAAGTCTCGCTTCGGATGCCGGCGGAAATCTTCCTTTTCGAGTGGAATGGAACGCGCGAATCTTTTCCCGGAAGAATCGGGAAAATCCGCTGATGATTCGGGTCGAAAGCGATGAAGAAGTTCTCGTGGAATTGATTTCGGGCAAGGGAAGCCTTCTGTGGAAAAAGACGCTCGCTGCGGATGTCGCGGGAAACCGCTGGACGGAAGTCCCGCTTCTCGACAAGGGATTTCCCGGTCCGAACTTTTTGCGGATTTCGCAAAGGAATTTCGAAAAGCGCATCGGTGTCGTCTTGCGCCCGTGAGGAAGCATGAAAAAAGTTTTCCTTTGCCTGCTGTTCTTTTGGGGAGCGCTATGGGCGGATGTTCGAATGCCGGAGCCTTGGAATCCGGGATGGTTTGACGTTCTGGGAAAAAATCCGGCGCGAAAGAGTTACGGGTTTAAACTAGGGCTTCTCTGGACCGAGCCGATGGAAGGCGTCGATTACGAGGTTTTCGGTCTTTTTTCCGAGTGGGGAAATGCCCGTTACCGGATTAGCGCTTCCTTTGCGAGTTCCTTTCTCGATTCGCTTTATCGCAGCGAAAACTTTGGCGTGGAATCGTCCATGGCCCTTTCTGCGCTTTTGTTCGGCCTGGGGGGGAACGTCGATATCCAGGTGATTCCCGGCGAAGCGACCTGGTGGCGGGCCGTGGGGCGTGCGGGAATTTCCTGGAATGGAGACTCTCGCTTCTCGGGTGGGGTCTGGGGAAACTTTCCGTCGGATTTCGAACGTTCTTCACTTGCGGGAAGCATTCTCTGGATTCTGGACGAAAGGTTTTGGTGCGAAGTTGCGCTTTTTTACCAGCGGCCGGGGGAATTTCTCGTGGCGCTTGGCGAAAAAATCCGGCTGGGCATCTTGGAATTGCAGGGAAGTGTCGCCTATCCGGGCCCTAGGATTGGCGTAGGTGTTTCCGTTGGCATTCAAAACTGGGGGGCGACGTTTGGGGTGCATCGGGACGGGGATTACATGAATTCCAGAATGGGAGGACTTTTTTACCGAAAAAAGCTGGAATCCGACAGAGTGAAAAGTAAATTTTAGAATACATGCAAGCAAAATGTCTTTTTGTATTGAAGTAATTTGCTAAATTATAACCATGATTGTGTCGATAGTTTTAATTTTGTTGCTTTTAATCGCTCTTGTCTGGATGCTTGTCCAAAACGCGAATCTGAAGAGAAAGCTTCGGCTTGTCGATACGATTACCAAAAATACGAAATCCCTGTGGGTAATTCTGGATTTGAAAACGATGCGGGTAAAAACCGCCTCGAATGCGCTGTTGGAAATCGTCGGGATCGCTGCGAAGAACGTTTCGGAACACGATCCGCGAGAAGTGATTCATCCCGATGACTTAAAGCTTCTAGGCGTTACATTTCGCTCGGCGCAAAAGACGAATGTCTTTGAACGGGTCCGCATTCGCCTGCGCGACGCTCGCTATGGCTGGCAATGGTACGAAAACTATGGATTCTTCATGAAAGATGGTTCTCGTACCCTGTTCTTCTGCTCCTATTTTCCGATAAACGACCGGATGCGCATTAGCGAAGAGCTGTTTGAGACAAAGCGTCGAATGGCCATCATGTTGAATAATTCGTTCAACATTATCTGGACTTTGGACTGTTCTTCCAGGGCGCTGACGCTTCTTACGAATGTAACGCGCGAGCGATTTGGCGTGGACGATCGCAGCGCCGGATTGCTGCCCTCGAACGAGGATTTTTTTCTGAAAGAGGATCTTCTGTCATTCCGCAAGATGCTGAATCACCGGATCGAAGCCCTCTTGAAAAACGGGATGATGCGAGACAAGCCCCAAGGGTTTACCATTCGGGTAAAGAATCGGGATGGCAGCATCGTCAATTTTGTGACTCGCAGCACGCTCGAAAAAAACGACGTGGGGCAGTTTGTCCTTTACGGCGTAAGCCGCGTGGCTCTAGACAAAGATGAATTCCGCGATGAATTTCATTGAATCGGCTTTTGAAGAGGCCCTGTCGGCTGTAGGGGTTTCCTTTCCCAATCCGGCGGTCGGGGCGGTTGTCGTAAAGGATGGAGTCGTTGTCGGTCGCGGACACACGCAAGTCGTGCACGGTCCCCATGCGGAAGTGATGGCTCTTCGGGATGCGGGCGACGCGGCAAAAGGCGCGACCCTGTATGTGACGCTGGAACCTTGCTGTCACTTTGGCCGTACGCCTCCGTGTACCGACGCAATCGCCGCGGCGGGGATTCGCCATGTCTTCTTTGCGCATCGGGACCCCAATCCGCTTGTCCGAGGCAAGAGCGAAAAGGTTCTTTCGAACGCCGGGATTGACTCGGTATGTGTGGATGCGCCAAGGGAATACCTGTCTTTCTACGAGGCGTATGATTACTTTGTTCGAACAGGACGAACCTTTGTCGAATGCAAGATTGCGGAATCGGCGGATGGCTTTATCGCGCGTTCTTCGGGAAGCCCGGTCCGCATCACGGGTTGCGCGGCGAACAGATGGACCGCTAGATGGCGGCGTTCTGCGGAATATATTCTCGTTGGCGGAGGAACGGCAAACACGGACAATCCCCGTCTGTCGGTGCGCGGTATCGTGGGGAACAGTCCGCATCGGGCTGTTTTTTGCGGAAACAGAAAGCTCCTTGCGAATCTGCACCTGTTTGAAGATCCTTCCGACAGGCCGATAGTCTTTAGCCGAACATTCCAGGAAGACATTTCGTCGGTTGCCGACGTCCGGGCATTGGAATCGGACGACTTTGAAAAGAACTGGAAAAAGGTCCTGGATGATTTTTCGCAAATGGGAATCCATCGTCTGGTGGTCGAACCGGGAAAGACGCTTGCCCGGGAAATCCTGAAGACGGGAATGTGGAACCGCTTCTACGTGATTCGTTCTCCGCAAAGGCTGGAGCATGGTCTCGCTTGGCGGACAGGCATCGAACCGGAGCCTTGCCTTTCCGAAAACTTGGACGGCGATCTCCTGTTTCTGTCAAGGAATCGCGAACCGGATTTTCAATAGACGACGAGAAATGGCGTTGCCTTGCCTTTTGCCCCGGCTCGGAAGTAGTAAAGCCCGGGAGCCATCCGTTCCCGAATCTCTTCGGCTCGCACGCAGAAGCTTGTCCCCGTGTAGGAATATCGCTGGACCAGTTTCCCTGCGCGGGTACGGATTTCGAGAAATTGTTTCGCTTCGGGGAGAGACGCAAAGCAGAGCGGCGTTTCGCCGCGCCACGGGTTTGGGTAGCTACGCATGGGCAGCGAGTCCGCCCTTATCGTGCCGCCAGAGAGTTCCTGCAGCTTGGAGAGGACGAGGACAGCGTTTTCCGATTGGGCGACAAGGGGAGAAAGTCCTGCCCATGAAATCGTGTCCATGGAATGAAACGATGTCTTTTGATTTTTGCCGTACAGGGCGACCGTGGCTTTTCCCTTGAACTGGGAAAGTTCGGGAAAGGAATCCGGCGTGATTCGGTAGTAGTCGATGGCGGGCGCTTCGAGAGTAACGGGAGAAAGAGTCGGCTTTTTTAGAAGGGGGGCAAAAGGCCAATCGGAAAAGTCGTCGGCAAAGCGAAATGACGAATCGGAAAAGTCGGCACGGCTTCCCGAAAAGAAAAGTTTCTGGGCAAAATCGGCAAAGGCTGAATCCGGATCGAGATTTCGTGACGCAAGTTCCTTGGCGTAAACAGTTTCGAAGCTCGAATCCGGCATGGAAGAAAAACGCTCCCACAGCCTGGTGTCGAAATTCCTTTTCCAGGCGCTTAGATTGTAAAGTCCCCAGACGGCCAGACCGTAATTCGAAGCGATTCTGTCGAAAGAGGTTCCCGTAGAGTTAAAAAAGGAAGGCAAGTAAAGCCAATAGTCGTTGGCGTCTGGCGAGGCCATCTCTTCGAGTGCCGTCGCGGAGGCTTCGAACCAGTAGGAATCGTATTCGAGAAAGTCGATATATGTCGCCTGGATCGCGTGATAAAGTTCGTGGGCGGCGGTGGTGCGAAGCGCAAGTCCGTAGTCTTTCGAATAGTTCTTTCCGGTCAGGTCGTTGGTGACGGGAATGGTCGCCTGGGCGTAACGGCATGACGAACCGGAAATTTCCTCGATGGAGGGGTTGATGTCGTCCGGGTACAGAAAGTCGTTGTCGATGATGATTTCCGTTGCCGCGGGGTTCAAGAAGTCGGAAGGAAAGGTCAGGCCCATGCAGGCCGTGCAAAAGCCTCCCAAAAGTTCCGCGTTGCCGCGCACAAGGCTGATGTCGAGAACCTCTACCGGGTATAGGTCGCTCTCTCCGGTTTTCTGAAAATGCCATGTCGGGTTTACGCCAACCGGTTTTCTTGTGCCGTTTTGAACGTGAAAGTTCCAGGCGGATTCCAGGACGCCCGCGAGCGAATCGATCCAGGCTTCGGTTGTCTTATGCGGACCATCGAGAACGTAGTAGATTCGAAAGTGGGATGTCTTTCGTTCCTTGACTGCCGACGAGTCGTAGTAAAGTTCCGGGTCGCAGCTTGTCGAGGAAATGTTTGCGGTTCGCGCCGCGGCTCTCGGGGCGGCATTTCGGAAATGTTCTTGAATCCGGCTTGTTCCGCAAAATGGACTGGCGAACGTTTCGGAAACGAGAAACGCCAAGAACCCGAGCGATTTCCAGAACAGGGATTTCATGGACGGCGCTTCGTCGCTTTCCAGAGAATGTCCTTGGCCTGGGCTTCGAGTTTCGGGTCGTCTTCGACGATTCCTTGCAGACATGGCTTGGTGCGGGCGTCGATGATCAGCGGGGCTTCGCATTTCCAGTGCTTTTGGTCAAAGCCGGAATTCGCACCGTAAATGTCCCTGGCCGGGTCGCTGCGCGTAAAGGTGACCCAGAGCCAGTTGTCGAGAGTCCTTGCCGCAAACGAGGAGTCGTCCGCCACGGTAACCAGAGGAAACCGTTCGCGAAAGTTCCAGCGGGAAAGCGTTTCGGCGAGTTCGCCGATCCTTGCGTGCGAACTTCCCTGGATGGCGACCACACCCGGAAAGACAAGCCGCGGATTTGAAAATCCCTGGGGAAGGGAAAGCGCCGAAATGCCGTCGTCCGGGGAGCGTCCGAGCTGTCGGATGGGAGAACCGACCGCCGCGACGATGACTTTTGAACCGTGATTGAGCTTGCGTCCGGAATAGTCCAGTGTGTCGATGGTCGTTTCTGTCTGGAAGTGAATGTCCCTGTCCAGGTGGAGGCGCTCCAGAATGTGTACAAGATAACTGACGATGTTGTGTGTATCGAGGTGACTGGAATCTTCCCTGGCCGCGATAAAGAGGTATTTGGAAAGGGAAACCTGGTTGTAGCCCAAAAGCGCGTTCGCTTCCTTGAGCAGTTCCATCGGTTCGCGTTCCGAAAGATACGGCGTGTAGCGTTCCCTTCCAATCGCGAGGAGAAGCGGGTGTACGCCGGCGGCGTCAACGGCGTTCATTTCGCAGATTCCCGGGAGTGATGCCGGTACGATAGGACCTACCAGCTCTCCGATGAGCTTGCCGAAAATGGAATCCTCTTGCGGAGGCCTTCCGACGGTCGTAAAGGGGAATATCGCGTTTTTCTTGCAGAAAACCTTTTTGACGCGAAGATAGGGAAATTCGTGCCTTGCGGAGTAGTAGCCGATGTGATCGCCAAAAGGCCCTTCGGGCTTGAGATCCGGAGCGACTTCTCCGAGAATGCAGAAATCCGCATCGGATGAAATCTTCCAGCCGTCGAAATTCCTGTAGCGGAACGCTCTTCCGCCGAGAAGTCCCGCGAAAGTCAATTCGGAAAGTTCCGGAGGCATGGGCATGATGGCGGCGAGGGTATGCGCAGGTGGGCCTCCCAGCCAGATACTGACCTTGAGCGGCTTGTTTTCCCGTATGGCGGCTTCGTGGTGCTTTGCGATATCGCGCTCGATTTGGTAGTGCAGGCCGCATTCCCTGTTGGGAACGTAGTCGTTTCCCGAAATCTGGATACGGTACATGCCCAGGTTGGACTGGAGAATGGGAGCGCCTGGGTATTGCGAAAAAACTTGCGGCAGGGTCAGGAAGGCTCCACCGTCTTCCCTGTGCAGCCGGATTTGCGGCAAGCGGTCCAGGGTGGTTGTCCGGGCGAGAACCGGAGCGAAAAGGCTTTTGCGGGGAAGGGCGGAAATTCCGATTCCGGGAAGGGTCGAAAGACGTGCGGGATGTTTCAGAATGGAAACCGGATCGGCATGAAAGGCGATGGCCGTTTCGGCTTTTTTCCATGTGTCGCGGAAGAGAAAGCGAGCTCTCTCCATTGTTCCGAAGATGTTTGCCGCGGCTCGGAAAGGAGAGCCCTTGACGTGTTCGAAAAGAAGCGCCGGCATGGATTCTTTCGTGGCTATCTCCGCCATCTTGGGCATGAGCAGGTCGGGCGAGACTTCTTCTCCGACGCGGAGGAGCATTCCGTGCTTTTCGAGGTCGAGGAGCGCCGCTTCGAGCGAAGGGTATGACATGAAAATTTCGAGTTATCCCGCGGAAAGGCTTTCGGAAGAAAAAGCCCGGAAGGATTCGGTCTTTCGGCGAGATTCAAAGGCGTTCTTGGCTTGTACGAGCGCTTTTCGAGAAGAAAAGGCGTATCGGATTTTCGCTTTTTCTAACGCGCTCTCCAGTTCGGGAGATTCACCGCTGAAATGGATTTCGTCCGTATATTCCAGGAGGTTTTCCGAAACGGTCTGTTCGTGTGTCGCGGAGAATGCGGTGAAAGGTCCCTGCCTTAGTTCCGCATACCATGACGAACCTTCGATTTTCGACACGAGGCATTTCCACTGGACGGTTTGAAAACCGGAAACGAGACGGAAGGAAACGGAAGCGCCGATTTGCAGTTCTCCATCGATCCGGAAGAAAAGGGACGGGGTCTCTTCGACGAAAATCTGCAGAGGAAAGGCGCGAAGAAGTTCATCCGCTTCTTGTTCCTGGATCCGAAATCCCGATGTCTGAAAAAGGTTTCCCATCTCCTATAAAGATAGTAAAATTGCGCGCCACCAGGCGAAAAGAAAAAAGGCGAAGAAGAGAATCCAGGAAAGCAGATCCCGGAAGCCCGTAGGACAACCCCAGAGAAGAACCTTTTTCCTAGGAAGGAATCCGACGCCAATGCCTAGCAAAAGCCCATAGAAATGCGCAAGAATGTCCGAATGTTCCCCGATTCCGAGAAAGACGGCAAGGAGGATTGCCGCGCAGAGGGGAGCGAACCTCCGCAAGGCACCGCGGGATTCCCTGGGCACGAGACGAAATTCGACAGTCGCGAGCACTCCGAGGGCGCAGAAGACGAACGTCGAAAATCCTAGCGAGCGAAAATCCGTGCGAATCGAACAGGCGACAAGAAAATTGGCGACGGACGAGGCGACCGCTAGCGGAACCACAATGCGGGATAGCGGCATTCGAAAGGCGAGAAGGTTCAGGACGATGTAGCCCGAAACGAGGTTTGACACCAGATGGTGCGCGTCTCCGTGGAGAGTCAGCGCGGTGATGGGGCGCCACCAGTCGCCCGCAAGGATCTTTTCCGCATCGGAAATGCCCGAATGGTAAAAGCGGCTGCCGTAGCTTGAAAACTGGAGAATGGTGAAGAGGGAAGGAACAAGCAGGACCAAAAGCGGAGAAACGGCGAGGCGAAGCGCGAGAGGGGGATTTTCCTTTCGCGGAGGATTTTCCTTTTGAAAGAGGGCTATCTGTTCTTCGGCGGAATCGAGCAGGTCGAAGCGGACCGCTACGAGATAGGGACCGCGGTCATCACGGCGAATGTGGTGCGGAATTCCCTGGCTTGCGAGAACGAGGCTGTAGTCGCGAATCTGTTCGTAGTCCCCGATGGCCGCAATGCGTTCCGCTTCCGGTTCCCGGGCGATTTGACTGACGAGGAGTCTCCTGAAAACGGTTTGCGTGCGCATCGCTAGCCATCGCAAGAAAAGTTCAGGTCCCTGCGGTAAGGTTCAAAACCCGCCTGGCGGATAAAGTCTTCGGCTTCGGAAATTGTCTGGATTCCGTTAGACTTCAGCACGTTTTCTTCGAGGACGATGCTGTTGATGTCGTCCGCTCCGGCGTGAAGTCCTAGCTCCCCGATTTGCTTTCCCATTCCGAGCACGGAAACTTCGATGTGTCGGATATTGTCGAGATAGAGACGCGAAAGTCCGAGAACCTTTAGGTATTCCGCAGGAGACACGTGGCGAATCGGAAAACGGTCGGTCTGCGGCTGGAATGTCCAGGCGACAAAGCTCTTCACGCCGCCCGTTTCGTCTTGCAGCGAACGGACAAGTTCCAGATGCAGGACGATATCTTCGACCGTTTCCATGGAACCGATGACGATGTTTGCGCTGCCGGGAAGCCCGTTCTTCTGGCAGATGGCAAGGGTCTCTTTCCATTCGCTTGCGCTGAGCTTCTTAGGACTGAGCCGTTTTCGAATCTTGTCGGACAGAATCTCGGCGCCCGCCCCGGGAACGGAAGAAAGCCCGGATTTTTTCAGGATGCCGAGCAGTTCTTCGATCGAAAGCCCGTGCGCTCTTCCTATGTGCACCAGTTCTACCGGCGAAAATCCGCGGACGCTCATTCCGAGTCCCTGGGAGAGCATCTGCAAGACATCCGTGTAGTAGGAAATCGGGAGCGATTCGTTTACGCCTCCCTGCAGAAAAATCTGGTCCGCGCCGAGCCGCTTGGCCTCTTCCGCCTTTTGCCGGATTTTTTCTATGGGGAGCGTATAGGCGCCGCGTTCGTCGGCCTTTCGGGAAAACGCGCAGAAGTCGCATCCGATAGAACAGACGTTCGTGTAATTGACTATCCGATAGACCGTATAGCCGACGCGCTTTCCCGGGAGCTTTGCGTTTCGAACGTCATTTGCCGCCTTGACGACTTCGGTCCAGTCCGCATTCCTTAAAATCTCGCTCGCCTCTTCGGGCGAAAGACGCTTTCTTTCTAGCGCTTTTTGGAGCAGCGGATGCATCTTACATTGTGCGGACGGGGAAAAGCCCGAGCAAAACCAGAACGTCTTCCAGCACGATCTGCGTACATTTGACAAGGAAAAGCCTGGACTTTTCTTCGAGGCTTCCCAGAACGCGATCTTCGTGGATGAACTTGTGGGCCGCGCCGGCGATGTCGAGAGCGTATTGGGCAAGAACGCAGGGTTCGTCCGATTCGACCGACTGGCGGATTCTCTCCGCCTTCTGGGCGAGAACCTTGATAAGTTCGTAAGCGTTGTCGTCTTCGAGCTGGCTGTAGTTTACATCGGCGGAGGAAACGTCGTATCCCGCCTTGCGCATGATGCTGCAGAGACGTACATGGGCGTTCTGTACATAGGGACCGGTCGCCCCTTCGAAGCTCAGTGCGGAATCCCAGTCGAACTTGACATCCATCAGACGGTGGTTCTTGAGATCGTTGAACGTCAGGGCGCTGATGCCGATTTGCTGGGCAATCAGTTCCTTGTTTTCCAGCGCGGGATTTTTCTGGTCGATGAATTCGAGAATCTTTTTCTGGGCGGCTTCGATGACGTCGCGGAGAAGCTTTGCCTTGCCGGTTCGCGTTTTTCCCTTTTCCCACTTGCCGTCGATAAAGTTGAGAATGACGCCGAACGGAATGTGGACTAGCGTGTCGTACCATTCCCGTCCCATCTTCTTGAGGACGAGCTTGACCTGTTTAAAGTGGAGCGCCTGGCCCAAGTCCACGACGTAGAGGCACTTGTCAAAGTCGTATTCCTTCTTGCGGTAGATGGCGGCGGCGAGGTCGCGGGTCGCATAGAGCGTACTGCCGTCGCTCTTGCGGATAAGGCACGGATTCAACTTGTATTCGTCGAGCTTTACCACGTCGCGTTCTTCGCTGCGTTCAAGAAGTCCTTTCGATTCGAGCTCTTCGATGACCGCGGGCATTTTGTCTTCGTAGAACGATTCGCCGGTGTAGTGATCGAAATCGACGCCCATCATCTTGTAGATGCGCATCAGTTCCTTGAGCGTCGCGGCCCGGAACGCAAGCCACAGCTTGTGATATAGGGCATTTCCCCGTTCGAGTTCCGCAAAGGCCTTTCGCGCTTCGTCTTCGAGAGACGGCTCCGCCTCGGCCGCCTTCGAAAAGCTCGCGTAGAGGATGTTCAGCTCCTTGACGGTCAGGCTTTCGAGCGTCGCGTCGTCCGTCGGGCGGTTTTCCCGCAGATACATGACGATGAGCTTGCCAAAGGCCGTTCCCCAGTCCCCGAGGTGATTGATCCGTTCGACGCGGTAGCCGCTAGCCTTGTAGATGCGCGCAAGGCTGTTGCCTATCATGGTCGAGCGCAAGTGGTGAAAGGCGAGTTCCTTGCCGATGTTCGGCGAACTGTAGTCGATGCAGACGGTCTTGCCGTTTGGACTTGCGTGACCGTAATCGATTCCCTTCTCGGAAATTTCTTCCAGAATGGACCTAGCGAGAAAGTTCCGATCGATAAAGAAGTTCAGGTAGCCGGCGACCGCTTCGACCCTGGAAAGTCCTTTGGGCAGCTGGATTTTCGAAGCCAATTCTTCGGCGATGAGTTTTGGCGCCTTGTGCAGGGTCCGTGCCAGGACAAAACAGGGTAGCGAGAAGTTGCCGTGTTCCGTGTCGGCCGGGATGGTAAGCAGCTTTTTCGCCTGTTCGTATTCGAATGCTCCCGTCGCGGCGACGGACTTTGCAATTTCGACATCAAATGAGTTCATTTTCGATTTTTACCTTTTTCGCTTTTGTCCGGATAAAGTCCTTTTCCTCTAGCTTTGCTATCTTGGCGTCGCCGTAGAGTCTGTCAAAGGCGAGTTCTTCGCGCTTGCTTTCCTCGAAAAGCTGGACAATCAGGTCGAATCCCGCGTCGAACACGGCCCAGCGCATATTGATGCCTGGCTTGTATTCCGTCCGATAGGGCATTTTTCTTGCCTTGAAGTCCTTGGAAAACGCATCGAGAATCGCCTGCATCTGGGCTTCGCTTTCGCACGTGGCGAGGAGCATGAAGTCGGAGGTTTCCGAAACTCCCTGTAGGTCCAGAAGTTCCAGGTTCAGGGCGCGCAATTCGAAAAGGATGGTCGCGGCCATTTGGACCGCTTCCGTGTAGGCCGCTTTTCTTGTGGATTTTTTCGTCGCGGCCTTTTTTACCGTGTCCGTTTTTCTTGCCGTCTTGGAAACCTTGGTCTCCCCGGAGGCCTTCGTCGCGGTCTTTCGGGTCGCTGTCTTTCTTGTGGTCGTCTTGGCTGTTGTCATTTGGAACCTGCCTGTATTATTTTTTCAAAGTCCTTGCCCACATAGACCGTCGCGTCAAAGAGAACCCGCTTGTTTCGAAGCGGAATGACGTTTTCGGTGTGAAGCGCCTTGGCGAGAGCTTCTGACCCTGCCCAGTGCGGATTGCGAAGCGCTATAATCGTCTCTTCGTAATTCCAGAGCCTTTCGTTGCTCATTTCTAGTACGTCAAATCCTTGGGAACGCAGATAGTCGCGCATCTTGGATGCCGCTCCGGGAATGCCGCTGGAATTCAGCACCTGAATGTCTCCAGGCGTTTCGCGGATTTCCTGGACGACAGGCTCTTCTTCCTTGCAGGAAATCAAGAATCCCACAAGGCTTAGCAAGGACAAGATTTTTCTGGCTAGAGAAAATGTCACGCGGTAAATATAGCGATTTATAGCGGTCTGTTTCGGGAATCGACCTTGACTATCGTCGGATTCCAGCGTTTCGCTTCTTCCGGCGCGAGGGCGACATAGGAAACGATGATGACGAGATCGCCTTTCTGGACCATTCGGGCCGCGGCGCCGTTTAGGCATATTGTCCCCGAATCCCGTTCCCCTTCGATCACGTAGGTGTCGAAGCGCGCTCCGTTATTGATGTCGAGAATCCCGACCTTTTCGAAAGGGAGAATCCCTGCCGCATCCATCAAGGCTCTATCTAGCGTGATGGAGCCTTCGTAATTCAAGTTCGCGTCGGTAACCGTGGCGCGATGGATCTTGCATTTGAGAAGTTCGATTTGCATTGTCTAGAAACGCATTTGCAGAATTCCGGCGACGCCTCGATCGAGGCTCGGTCCGATGCCTAGGCTGAAACGGTTCGCGTCGGGATTGTTGCTCCATTGCGTCCCGAAGAACGCGTCGGCAAAGGACCAGACATGTGCCCCGAGGACAGGAATCAGCCAATAGACCCACGTATTGTCGTAGTCGTCGCTGTTGACGGCAAAGTAGGTAAGCCCGGCGACTCCGACCACCCAGAGGGCGTCCATCCAGATGGCCTTGACGGTTTCTTCGTGTTTCCACTGGTAAAACGAAGGAATTGCGAGGGAAATGTAGGCGTAGTTCTGTTCGCCGGCGTGATTCCGGTAAGTCCGGTCGATATCGGAATCTTCGAGGCCGTTCGCGCGTTCGCCGAGCCAGCTTTCCTCGGAGACACCGAGACGCTTCCACGGTTCCTGGAGATATTCGGACGGGCGGACACCCAGTTCGGTCAGCTGCGTCAGCTTGTCGCGGCTCATGCCGCTTTCCTTGGCCTGCTGGAATTCCCACTGGGTAAGTCCCACGGCTTCGTAGTCAAATCCCGCCCATTCGCTGGATGATGCGCCCAGGGTTCCTACGTCGGATGTCGCTTCGGGGGCATTGGGGTCGTCCGCACTGTAATAGTTGGCGCCTTCGGTATCTTCTGCCGGGGCGTAATAGGACGCATTTCCGCTTTCGGAAGAGTATGTTTCAAAATCATCCTGCGCAAACGACGCGGTGGCGACAAATAGGCAGGCGCAAAGAATTTTGAAAGCTATTTTCATGGTTCCTCGGCAATTCGATAGTGCCGGGGGAGGGAATCGAACCCTCACAGAGTTGCCTCTACTGGATTTTGAGTCCAGCGCGTCTACCAATTTCACCACCCCGGCAAGGGCGTGTTTCAAATATAGAACTGTTTTACGGATTTAGAACCGGGTCCTGAAAAGATTTCCGCATTTTTACGGGCTGAAATTCCAGATTGAGCGGTTCCAGCTGGGCTTTTCCGTATTCGATCGCCTGTTCGCGGCTTTCGAACTCCCCGACATGAACCAGGAAGAGCGTGCGTTCGTCCGTTTGGGATTCCCGTATCGTTACGTCCAGCTTTTTGGCCCGAAGGGAGTTGGCGAGCATTTCGGCGTTGGAAGAAATGCCGAAAGCCCCGACTTGCAACGACCATTCCTTGATGGATGCTGTGCCCGAGCTGGAAAGTTCGCTTGCGGATTCCTCCGAAGAAGACGTTTCGATCGGGAGGCTTTCCGCGGACGAACTCGAAAGATTCGCGCTTGACGAACTTGGACCGGCAGTGGCGGAGCTCTCCTTCGCGGTGCCGGATCTTGCGCGTTCGATTTCCGCACACAGGCTTTTGACGGAATCTGTCGGGCTTGCCTTGTAGAGGCTCTGGCAGACCTGGAAAATGACGGCGAGCTGTCGAGGTTCCGCCTTGGCAAAAGCGGTCTTGAGGCTGCGGAGAGAAAGATCCGGGCGCTTGAGGTAAAGTTCGAACTGGGCGCGCGTCATGTAGAGATCCGAAAAGACGGGAAGCGAATCCGGCGTGGCAAATATCAGGCTGTCGAGCTTTTTTCTCGCGAGGGAAAAGTCCTTGGCGTTTCCGGCCTGGGAACGGGCGAGTACACCCCACAGCGCGCATTCGGAACGGGATTTCGCTTCGAGAGCGGGACAGGCCGCTTCAAAGGATTCGGCTGCGCGAATCCAGTCGCCGGACACATACGCCTTTTGGGCGTCTTCGACCGTCACGGACGCAGCGCTTTCGAAAAAGAGCGCAACCGCAAGCATGCATACGGAATAAAAACGCATCGTTTCTCCTTATTCTCCGACAGGCGTTCCGCGAAGAGTCCATCCGCGGACATCGTCGATATGGCATTTAACGTAATCGCCCGGTCTGGCCGTCTGGGACTTGACGACAACTTTCTTGAAACTGCCGGTCTTGCCGACCCATTCGCTTGGGTCCTTGGAGGAAGGGCCTTCGATTAGAATTTCCTCGGTGCGACCGATCATCTGCCTGTTGCGCTCTAGCGTTATCGCGTTTTGCAGTTCGACCAGTCGCTCGAGGCGTTTCTGCTTTTGGCTTTCGTCGAGCGTCTCGGTTTCCCTTGCGCTTTCGGTGCCTTCGCGCGGGCTGTAGATGAACATGAACGCCGCATCGAACTGGGCTTCCCTGACGGCGGAAAGGGTCGCTTCGAAATCCTCGTCGGTCTCTCCGACAAAGCCTGCGATGATGTCTGTCGTCAGTCCGTAGAAAGGGTTCTTGCCCCGGAACTTTTCGAGAATCCGCATGAATTCGTCAACGGTGTAGCGACGGCGCATCTTTTTTAAAATCGGATCGCTTCCGCTTTGGAGCGGAATGTGCGCGTGGGGGCAGATGCCGGGCGTTCCCTGCAGGACCTCGACGAGCTTTTCCGTGTAGAATTTCGGGTGCGGGCTCATGAAGCGAATCCGGCGGATCCCTTTCACTTCCGAAATTCTGAGTAGCAGATCGGCAAAGTCCAGATTCTTTTCCCGGTAGGCGTTGACCGTCTGGCCGAGCAGGCAGATTTCGGAAACACCGCGTTCGCTCGCCGCTTCGACTTCCCGGAGAACATCGCTTGCGTCGCGATACTTTTCCCGCCCGCGAACGTAGGGGACGATGCAGTAGCTGCACCGGAAATTGCACCCCCGCTGGATGGTGACATAGGCGGAAAACGGGTGCGAAAGCTTTGCGTATTCGCCGAGATAGTTTTCCTCGCTGTCAAAGCCGGTGACGATTCGCTTCGAAAGCGTCCGCCGGTTGACCGCGAGCGGATGGGGAAAAAGCAGTTCGGGAATCTTGGCGTATTGGTCCGGACCGATAACGTAATCGACGCAATCGACCTGTTCGATGAGGCGCGAACCCAAGTGTTCCGCCATGCAGCCCGTCACGACGAACTTTATCCACGGACGGTGCTTCTTGAAAAACTTCATCTTGGATATTCGGGCCTTGGCGCTTTCTTCCGCCTTTTCCCGTACGGAACAGGTGTTGAAGAAGAACAGATCCGCTTTTTCGGGGTCTTCGGTGGGGAGGCAACCGTTTCTTTCGAGCATCGACGCGATGAGCGCGGAGTCGTACTCGTTCATCTGGCAACCATAGGTATCGATCAGGTAGCGTGTCGGCATCTTTAAAACTGCAGATTCTCGAGGTCCGAAAAGTCGGAAATGGAATAGGTCGGTTCGACCGGGGCAAAGCTCGAACGCTTGCCGAAACCGTTTTCGATGAAGACACTGTCGATTCCAGCGTTTTTCGCCCCGAGGATGTCCGGCGCATCGTCTCCGACCATGACCGCTTCTTCCCTGGGAACGCCTGTTTCCGCAAGGATTTTCAGGAATGGCTCCGCGGCCGGCTTGCGTTCGGAAACGGTATCGCCGAAGGCAAAGGCGCTAAAGCAGGATTCGATTCCAAAGTGCCTGAGAAGCGCAATTCCCGGGGCTTTGGGCTTGTTTGTCGCAAGAGCCTTTTTCGCGGGGAAGCCTTTTAGGAAATCGACGACTCCCGGATAGGGGACCGTCGCATCTTCGCAATGTTTGGCATAGAACTCGCTATAGCATCTGTGCACTTCTTCGAGAGGAACGTCGGCGCCTTCCAGGGAACGTTCGACAAGCTTCAAGGAACCGTTCCCGATATAGCTTCTGATTTTTTCCGTCGAGAGCGTCTTGAGGCCGAATTCGGCGAGAGCGTGGTTCACTGCGACGCTTAAATCGCCTAGCGTATTGAACAGCGTTCCGTCCATGTCGAAAATATACAGCGATTTCTTTTTCATCAAGGCCAAATCTAGCAATTTCGCTTTTTGCGTTTTGTTATCTTGATCGCTATGGAACGGAAATTCATTCTCTGCTACCACGATTTTTCGGCAAGAAATTTTCGAGAGGCTTCGGAGCATGTCCGCCTGCTGTCGGAAGTTGTCGGGGGGCCGCTAGCGATAGCGGTGATCCCTTCGATGGAAAATGTCGGGAATGCCGATGCTCTCGCCTTTCGAAACGAACTGGTACGCTTGGAAAATTCCGGGCACGAACTGCTTTTGCACGGCGCAAGGCATCTTGCCCTTCGGACTTTTTCGCGAAGCGTTCCCGGAAAAGCGGCTCTTTTTCTGACCGGCGGAGAAGCGGAATTTGCCGGGCTCGGCAAACGGGATTCCCTTGCTCTCCTGGAGCAGGCGATTGGATTCTGGAATGTCCTTTCGCTTTCGTCTCCTTTGGGGTTTGTTCCTCCGGCGTGGTATGGAAATTCCTTTTTGAAAAGGCAGGTGCTGGAAAAGATTGCATTTTACGAAGGGCGCTTTTTCGTGATGGGAAACTCCCGGAATCGGCGAACGGTCTTTTCTCCGGCGATAAGCTTTGCGGGGCTTCCGGCGTGGAGTCTTTCGTGCGTCATGTCGCTTGCGAAAATCGTCTTGCGTCTGCCGTCTGGCGTTCCGCGCCTCGTGTTCCATCCTGTCGATTTTGAAAATCTGGGCAAAGGGAAAATCCTTTCGCTGGCGAAGAAATTCACGGAGAATCGAAAGAAAATTCTTTATCGGGATCTTTAAGTTTCTCGCTTTAAAAACGAAAAGACCTCGCCTTGGGCGAGGTCTTTCTGTAGAATGTCTAGGCTCTTGCGCTGCGGTTCTTCTTTATCTCCTGCGCCTTGCTCTTGACCTTGTGGAAAATAGCGTTCGGCAGCCAGAAGAATGTCGGTACCAGATACATGGTGAGGATTCCCGAAACGAGGAGGCCTCCGACGCTCGCAATGCCCATCGGCTGGGTCGAAGCGGCGGAATCTCCGCCGACGGCAAGGGCTAGCGGCATCTGGGCGATAATGGAAGCGGCACTGGCAAGGAGAATCGCCTGGAACTTTTCCTTGCCCGCGGTGATGATGGCGGAACGTCTGCCCATCTGGCCTGAACGCAGGTAGGCGTTTGCGCTGTCGAGAAGAAGAATCGCGTTGTTCACCACGACGCCAATCAGCATGACGATTGCCATGAACGCGATCATGGAAAGCGGCTTGTTCGTGACGACAAGGGACATTACCACTCCGATAGCGCCCATCGGAATCGTTGTCAGGATGACGAACGGTTGGGCAAAGGATTCGAGCAGAGCGACAAGCAGAATGTAGGTCAGGAGAATCGCCATGATAATCGCGACGATAAATTCCGAGACCATGTCGTTTTGCATGTCCGCGGTTCCGCCGAAGGAAAACTCGACGCCTTCGGGAACGCCTTCCCATGTCTTGGTGGCTTTCATGATGTCGCCCATGATCTGCCCCGAGGTATAGCCGGGGAGAAGGTTCATCGAAACCTCGACCAGGCGCTTCTTGTACTTTCGGGTGATTTGCGTCGGCGCTTGCGTATTTTCCACGTAGAACAGGTTGGATATCGGAACATAGCCCTTTGACGTGAGAATTGGCAGGTCCAGAATCTTCTGGCGCGTATCCCTATCGCTTTCGCGAAGTCTGAGATAGATGTCGTATTCTTCTCCGTCTTCGGTGTATTGGCTTGTCTTGTAGCCGCTCACGTAGATGTATGCCGCCGTCGCCGCCGACTGGACAGCCATTCCGTAGTCGGCGAGAACCGCGCGGTTCGGGGTAAAGGCTATTTCCGGCTTTCCCGCTTCGTAGGAGGACTTGACTTCTGTGACTCCGGTCATTTCGGTGATGTGCGCTTTCGCGATTTCCGAAGCCTTGACAACGGAATCCCCGTCTAGCCCGAGCACTTCGAGAACGACGTCTCCGGACTGTCCACCGCCCATGTCGGTTGTCGAACCGGCTTTTAGACTGATGTATGCGTCGGGGATGTTGGCGAGCACCGGGCGGAGCGAATCGATGATCTCGTCTGTCGTCCGGACGCGACCGTCTTTCTTGCCGATGAGCGTAATTCGCATGGAAGCCTGGCCAACGGAGCCCATGCCGGATTCTCCGCCGACCGTCACGTAGTAGCGCTGCAGTTCCGGAATGTCCTTGATGCGGCTTTCGATAACCTTGGTGATGCTGTCCGCCGTCTCGATGTTTGTTCCGGCCGGGAGTTCCAGGGAAAGCTTGATCACGCCTTCGTCGCTTTTCGGCATAAGCTCGACGGACATGTACTTTGTCACGAGCAGGAATGTTCCGGCAATCAGGGCGAAAAGAACCAGGGTCTGGAAGATGACTCCGGGAATCGACAGGGCAAAGGAAAGCGTCTTGAGGTAGATGTTGCGCGCCCAGTCGATGAACATCGGGAAAATACCGAAAATCCTGGAAAAGATTCCCTTCTTTTCTTCGGCGAGGGTTCCGTCTGGATTTCTCTTCTTTCCCTTGAACAGGTAGGCGGCCATGAGCGGCGTGAGCGTAAATGTCAAGAGGAGGGAAACGGCCGTTGCGAAGACCATTGTCAGACCGTAGTTCCTGAAGAACGACCCGGCGATGGATTTCATGAAGGCGATAGGCACGAACACGCAGACGTTGGTAAGCGTCGATGCCATGATGGCGACCATGATTTCGCTGGTTCCCTTGAATGCCGCTTCTTTCGGTTCAAGGCCCTGGTCGAGTTTCATGGAAATGTTTTCGAGAACGACGATCGCGTTGGTAACGAGAAGTCCGACTGCGCTAGAGAGCGCCATCAGCGTCATGATGTTGATGGTAAAATCGGCAAAGTACATGAACGTGAACGCGCCGATGACGGAAATTGGCATCGTGACCGCGGCGATGAACATCGTACTGAATCGGCCGAGGAAGAGAAGCAGGATGATGGCTGTCAGGGCGATGGCGATTTCGATGTTCGAAATCACGTTGTCTAGAGATTCCTGGACTTTTTCCGCCTGGTTATACACCAGGTTCATTTTGTAGCCATTTGGCAGGGAAGCGTTGATCTGGTCAACCTTTCGAAGAACGGACTTGGAAACCGCGACAACGCTCGCATCGGTTCTCTTCTTGATGTCGAAGCCTATCGAGTTTTCTCCGTTGTACCTGGAGTGGGAGGTTATGTCGGCGATGGTATCCTTGACGTTTGCAATGTCCGCTAGACGGATGACGCCTTTCGCCGTTGGAATTTCCATCTGGCGGATTTCGTCGAGGCTTGTAAACTTTCCCTTGGTGCGGGAACCGGTATTCTTTCGGATTCCGCGGATATCGCCTGCCGGAAAGTTTACGTTTGCCGCCTGGAGCAGTCCCATGACCGTTGTCGGATCCGCTTCGCGCGACAGCATGTCGTCCTTGCGAAGCTCGACGACGATTTGCCGGGTCGTTCCGCCGAACAGGTCAACGCTCGCGACGCCCGGGGTCGATGTCAGGAGAGGCTTGATCTCGTCGTCCGCCTTCTGGCGGAGTTCCGTCGAGGAAATCGGTCCTGTAAAGGCAAAGCTGAGGATTGCGCTGCTGTTGATATCGACTTTCGAGATGATGGGACTTTCCACGGCGTCGGGGAAGCTCGCTGCCGCCTGCGAAATCTTGTCGCGGACATCGGAAGCCGCCACATCGACATCGGTTCCCATTTCGAAGAAAAGGATGAAGATGGCATAGTGTTCCATGCCGTAGGCTTTCACGTAGTCGATACCGTCGATGAGCTCCACCTGGTCTTCGACCGGCTTGATGACCGTGGATTCCAGTTCTTCCGGGCTTGCTCCCTGATACTGGACCACCGCCGTGACGACAGGAACTTCGAAGTTCGGCAGCATGTTGACCGGCATCATGCTGTACGTGTAGATACCGAACACGACGACGGTCAGGATAACCATCAACATGGTTATGGGTTTATAGATACTTGCCTTGATCATGCAAAAATCTCCTGCGGGTTATTCCAGAATCAGGACCTTGTCGCCCTCGTTCATCTTGGAAACGCCTTCGGTAATCACCTTGTCGCCATTTTCGATGCCCGAAAGGACTTGAGACATCGTGTTTCCGACAACGCCCAGACGGATGATTTTCCGTTTTGCCTTTCCTTCGCCATCGACTATCCAGGCGAAGTTTACGCCGTCCTTATAGACGACTGCATCGTTGGGAATGCTCACTCCCTTGATGGTGCGGGTATGGATTTTCGCCGTGACGAACATTCCCGGAAGAAGCTTGCGTCCCTTGTTCTGGAACGTGATTTCGACAGGGAAGAAGCGTGTCTTGGAATCGGCGGCGAGAGGTACCATGCTGACTTTTCCCCGAATCGTTTCGCCGTTCAGGAAAACCGTCGCTTCGGCGCCTTTCTTGAAAAGTCCGATATCTTGCGTCGTGACGTTGAGCTTCAGGATTACCTGGTCGAGCTTTGCCACGGTAAAGAGGACAGAGCCAACGCTCGGAACTTCGCCGACCTTGAAGCGGACATCGGTCACGGTTCCCGCTGCCGGGGCGAGAACAAGGGTTGCGCGGCGCGCTTGCTCAAGCTGCATCTTGGCGACATCCAGCTGGGTCTGCGACTGGTCGATATCCTGCTGGGAAACGCCTCCCTTTGCCTGGACTTCCTTCATGCGGTTCAGGGACTTTTCGAGCAGCTTGACTTGCGCCTCTGCCTGTTGATAGCTCGAATTGTCACCGGTAAACGTAAATTCGGCGAGAACCTGGTCTTTTTGGACGTTCGAACCGACCTGAACGTTGATTTTCGCAATCGGGTCGGACATCTTGGCGATGGCGTTTGTCTGCTGAGACCCTTCGATGGTGCCGTTGAAATCCCGCAAGTCGGCGAGATTCTCTTCGCTTGCCGTCACGATGCGAACCGGCTTGCCTTTCTTTGCCTGGATTTCTTCCATCGTCAGGGAAGGCTTCTTGGTTTCCTTTTCCGTATTGCAACCGGCGAGAACGATTGCCAGGGCTGCAAGGGCGATAATCCGAGTGGTTTTCAGTTGCTTCATAGAATCCTCTTAATATTCTCCGGTGGCTTTGAGCAATGCGTTGTAGGCCTTGTTCCAGTCGATGATGGCGGACAGGTAGGACAGTTTCGCATTCTTGAGACTCATGTTTGCGTCCAGGTAGTTGAGTTGCGTTTCGCGGCCGGCCTTGTAGGCGGCTTCGGTCATGTCCAGGTTCTTCTGCGCCAGATCGACGTGGCGGTTCTGGATCTCGATTTGACGGTTCGCGTCGTCGAGCGTGTTCTGCGCCGATTCGATCTGCAGCTTGATGCCGCGTTCGGCGTTGTCCTTCTGGATTTGCGTCTTGCGCAGGTCCGTCTTTGCCTGGACGACCGCTTCGCGGGTCTTCATGCCGTTGAAAAGGTTCATGGAAAAGTTCAGATAGACCTTCTTGGAAATGTTGTCGTCCCAGTCCGGAGCGTCCCATTTGAAAAAGTCGTTCTGTCCGTTTTGATAGGTAATGGAACCACCGAGAACGAGCGTTGGCTTGTAATCGCCTGTCTCGATGTTGATGTTTTCTTCGTACATCTTGGCGCTTTCGTCGAGCTGGGCGAGTTCCTTGCGGCGTTGCCGGACGTTTTCCATCGCGGTGTCCGGAAGGGCGATGTTCCCCTGTTTCGGGTCGCGGAGCTCTCCCTTGAATTCCGCGTTGGCGTCCCAGGGAAGCCCCATGGAATTGAGGAGCGAGTTTCTTGCGACAACGCGATCCTTTTTCGTCTTTTCGAGCGACGTCTGCAATTCGTCCATCGAAATCTGGGCGCGAATCTGGTCGAGTTCCGTGGCGAGGCCGCTCTTTACCGCCTGTTCGACATAGTCCAGGTGCTCCTGGAGCTGCTCGATGCTTTCTTGCAGAATGACCAGTGCGGAATCCAGGTAGAGCAGCTGGTCGAAAGCGTTTTCGACGTTGTAGCGCACGTCTTCCTTGGCGGTTTCGAGGTTCAGTTCGCTCACCCGGCGATACGCCTTGGCGATTTTCGTTCCCGTGCTGACCTTGCCCTGGGCGTAGAGAACCTGCGTCGCGGTTATTCCGACCTGGGTTCCCCAGCGGTAGCCGGACATGGCGCTCATCCCGTACGAGAGGTTGTCGAGAACTCCGGCGAGCACCCTTTCGTTTTTCGTCGCCGCGTCATCGAGCATGCCGCTGATTGCGCTTGACTTCTTGACATCCTTGAGCCCGAAGGTGCGGGCGTATGTCGCGCTGAAATCCACGGTGGGGAGGGCGTTGCCGTAAGCGGAGGTAACCTGGGATTCCGCGGATTTGAGGCTTTCTTCCGCGGTCTTGATATCCGGAGCGTTTTCGAGCGCAATCCGAACGGCGTCTTCCCGGGTATAGGAAGAGGCCGCCCATACGGGGAGACTTCCCAGCGAGACCGCGAAGATCAGTCGTTTGATGGTTCGGTTCATCTGTCAATCTGCCTTTTCTCTGTTAAATTTTGTTTTCGCGTGCCCAAATTAGAAAAAAGGATATATAGAGATGTTTTTTGTGGCGGTTTTTGTCGATGAATGGCAAAAGTAAGCGGATGAAGGTTTTTCACTTTTAATTGAAATTTCGTTCAACAAGTACGCTTGCGAAACTGAAGAGTGTGATGTCTTCCGTAAAAGTCAAAAATGGGCAAAAATTCTTTTGCCCATCGATCGGGAATGCAAAATGTCGGATTATCAGGTTTCGACCTGCTTCAGGTCGCGCTTCGCATCCCAGTGGTCGGGGTCGTAACCTTCCATTTTCGATAGAATCTTTCCCCGCGTGCAGAGGAGAAATCCGAGGAGAAGCGAGTCTTCGATGGCGATGACCAGGGCTGTCTTGTAGTCGAGCCCAAAGCCGAGGGGGGCGCCTTTCAGGTTTTCGGGACTGACCCAGAGAATGTAGTCCGTAACGATGAAAGTCATGAACAGGCAGGGGACAAGAGCAATCCAGAAATTCTTCTTCTTCGAACGCAGATAGACGACGGAAATGCAGAGGCTGCAAACTGCCATCAGCTGGTTCGACCAGCTGAAATAGTTCCAGAGAATGTTGAACCCTTCGGGATTCAGGTTGCTCCAGAAAATAAGCGCCCCGCAGATGGCAAAAATGGGAACGGTCAGGATCAGGCGGTTTCTCGCGCTTGTCTGGTCCAGGTTGAAAAGCTCGGCGATGGTGAGGCGCAGGCTCCGCAGCGAAGTGTCGCCGCTCGTGATGGCGAGAATGATGACCCCGACGACGACCAGTGCGGAAATCGGCGCGAACGGAATGACGGTGGAAACGAGTGCGCTCAGAATCTTGATACCGCTCGCTCCGACGAGAAGTTCGGGCATCTGCTTGTAGATGAACATTCCGCCGGCGGCCCAGATCATGCCGATGAGGCCTTCGACAATCATCATGCCGTAAAAAGTCTGCCTGCCGGTGAATTCGGTCTTTTCGGTGCGAGCGACGAGCGGGCTCTGGGTGCTGTGGAATCCGCTGATGATTCCGCAGGCGATGGTAACAAAGAGCATCGGGAGTATTGGCTGGTGGGCGGGATGCTGCGTAAAATTGCTGGCGAAGTTCGAAAAGCTTATCTCGTCGAGAGTGCCGAGGTGCGGAGCGATTCCCACTAGAATGCCTAGGGAAGAGAGGATGAGGAGCGCTCCGAAAATCGGATAGATGCGACCGATGATTTTATCGATGGGAAAAAAGGTGCTCGCGAAATAGTAGGCGAAGATGACGGCGACGGCAACCCAGAAGAGAGTCGGGGAAACCGCGTTCCCGGCGAGAATCGGCGTGTTGATGAGCGCAGCCGGCGTGTTGGTGAAAACCGCTCCGACGAGGATCAGGGCGATGGAAATCAGCGTCATGACGACCTTTGCAGGCCCCTTTCCCAGGAACTTTCGCGCCAGGGTGGGGACGTTTACGCCGTCGTTTCTCATGCTGATCATTCCCGAAAAGTAGTCGTGCACGGCTCCGCCGATGACGTTCCCTATCGGGAGCAGGATAAAGACTATCGCTCCGAACTTGATCCCCAGAATGACGCCGATTACGGGACCGATGCCCGCGATGTTCAAAAGCTGGATCAGCATGTTTTTCCAGTGGGGAAGAACCAGGCGATCGACTCCGTCCGGGTTGGCTAGAGCGGGAGGTTTGCGGTTGTCCGGTCCGAATTCGCGCTCGACGAATTTTCCGTAAGTAAAGTATCCGCCAATCAAGATGGCGACGCCTATGAGGAAGGTAATCATTTTTTTTGCCTCTAGGAATTATGCCTGGGGAAGGAATTTCCCGAACGGCGTGGCAAATCTAGATATTTCGGGAGTCGCTAATCGCAAATTGTCGTTCCGAACCAGTTCGTTCGGGATTCGTTGCGGTATCCCTTGCTGTCCGTACAGACGGTGACGACAAAACTGTTTGTCGAGCGGACATTCGGGCGAAAAGGACCGAAGAAAGGAAGACGGTAAGGAGAGTTGCCGTTTTCCTGTCTGGAAAGTTCCTTTGGTCACCTTGAAAATTCTCTTTTAAGGTATAAATTGGATTTGTCAAAATCTGTCGCAAGATCAAGGTGACGGGGAATTTTCCTTGGCTTGTTGCCAAAAGAAAGCTTTTGTGCCATATAGACCATCTCGTTCGAAATGGCGGTGTTTTTTGAATTGTTAAATTGAAATGCGTATTTTCCAAGGGATTTCCAATGATTTACCGGTTGATTCTTCTCCTATCTTTAATGTTTGCCCTTTCTGCCCGCTCCGATCCGGATGCGGATAGGGAAATCGCCCAAAAGCAGGCGGAAGTGGAACGGCTGCAACAGCAGGTCGATAAGGCCAAGGCGGCTCTTGACAGCGCGCGGAAAGTCGATCTCGAATTGCGGAAAGAACTGGACTCCCTGGACATGAGCCGTTGATGCGTATGCTTTTCCGGATTCCCTTGGTAGCGACAATTCTCTTTCTGTCGGCCGCCTTTGGATGCGCGCTATGCGAGAAATGTGCCTTTTTCTGGAGCGGATGGAAAGAGTTTCTGCCCGTGGAAATCGGCGTGGCGGTCTATCTCCTGGTTCGAACCGTCTTGTTTTTTCTGGGGCGCAGCCTGGAATTTCTGGAAACCTTTTGCCACGAGCTAAACCATACGGTTTTTGCCCTGCTATCGTTTCGTCGGGTGGAATCCTTTTTTGCCCATGCGGAAAAGGGCGGAAGCGTCACGTTTAGCGGAACTTCGAACCCTGCAATCGCTCTTGCTCCCTATTCGTTCCCTCTTTTTGCCTTTTGCGCGGCAGCGCTCTCTTGTCTGTTGATTCCGGAGGCGAAACTTGTCGTACAAGTCTCGGTCGGATTCTTTCTCGCTTTTCATTTGGGGAGCGTGCTTCGCGATGCGCGTCCTCGGCAGACGGATTTGCAAATCTACGGCTACCTTTTTTCCTATTCGGCGATTCTCTTTTTTAACCTGTTCTGGATCCCCTTTATTGCGGAAACCGCTATCTACGGATTTCGTGGAGGCTTCGCGTGGACTAGGATGGGCTTTGAGTTCGCTTGGGAATGGATTTTGACTTTTGGGAGGTTTCTATGCAGCGCATTGTCCTGAAATCGGTTTTGCTCGGGAACGACAGAAAGGATATTTTGATCGCGGACAAGGTATTTAAAAAAATCGCTCCGGAAAAAACAATCCCCACGGAGATTTCGGACAAAGTAATCGATGCTTCGCATTTTGCGATTGTTCCCGCCTTTTACAACACGCATACCCATGCGGCGATGACTTTTTGTCGGGGACTTTCGGACGACGTTCCCTTGGATGTCTGGCTGAAGGACTATATCTGGCCGCGCGAGGCGAAGCTTTCCGCAAGCGATGTCTATGTGGCGTCCCGTTACGCCATCTTGGAAATGATCCGCTCGGGAACGGTTTTCTTTGCCGATATGTATTGGCATCGGACGGAGACGATTCGGGCTGCGGAAGAACTCGGCGTGCGGGCTTCAATCGGCGTCACCTTTGCCGATTTCCTGAAACCGGATACGGAAGAAAATGTCCGCTTTATCGAAGACTATGTACACAAATTAACAGGCAGAATCCGGTTGGCTGTCGCACCTCATGCGATTTACACGAATACGGAAAAATGTCTGCGAATTGCCCGGGAATATTCGGAAAAGTTTCACTTGCCGCTGCACATCCATTTGGCGGAAACGATCGGAGAAGAAAAGCGAAGCGTTTCTCCGACTGGTGGACTCTCTCCCGTGGAATATCTGGATTCTCTGGGACTTCTTTCGGAGCGGACAGTGGCGGCTCATCTTGTGCATGTTTCGGAACGCGACTTGGATATTCTCGCAAGCCGCCGGGTGACCTGTGCGCACAATCCCTGTTCGAACATGAAACTTTCTAGCGGAACGTTTCGCATCAAGCCGTTCCTGGAACGGGGCATTCGCGTTTCGCTCGGAACGGACGGCGCCGCTTCGAACAACAACCTGGACATGCGGGAAGAGATGAAGTTCGCTTCGCTGCTTGCCAAGATGACATCCGGAGATCCGACGGTGCTTTCGGCAGCGGAAACGCTCAAGATGGCGACACAAAACGGAGCGGAAGCCTTTGGAATCCATGCCGGGAAAATCGCGGAAGGATTCCTTGCCGACGCGCTGCTCTTGAACCTGGATGCGCCTTGCTTTGCGACGGGAGAAGTCGTTTCGAATTTTGTCTATGCGGCAAATTCAACCGTAATCGATACGGTGATTTGCGACGGAAAAATCCTGATGGAAAACAGGAAGATTCCCGGCGAAGTGGAAATTTCGCACGAGTTCCGTGAGCGCTTTTCAAAAAGCCTTTAGGGAATTTCCGGAATGATGCACTTTGTCAAATACAATCTAATCGGAATCGCCAATACGCTGATTACCTTGTGCGTCGTCTGGGTTTTGTACGAACTTCTCGGGTGGAATCTGGAACTTTCGAATTTCCTGGGATTTGTCGCGGGTGGCGTCAACTCGTATTGGATGAATCGTCGCCTGAATTTTAAAAGCGAAAATCGAAAGGCCAAGGAAGTTCCCCGCTTTCTCCTGGTGTTTTTCTGCGCCTACCTGGTGAACCTGCTTGTGCTGGAATCTCTCAAGAACGCGCTGCCATCGGCGGGGGAGTTTTTGAGTGCAGGATTTCTCGCGAATGTCCTCGCGAACATCGCCTACGTTGTCGTCAGCTTTCTGCTTTATCGTTACTTTGTGTTTAAACGCTAGGCCTTGAAAATCCTGCTTACGCGGAGAAGCCCGTTTGCAAGCTGGTCAATTTCGCGTCTTGTCGTGTAGGCGCCAAAGCTCGCGCGAATCGTCGCCGGGACTCCAAAACGTTCCATGACCGGTTCTGCGCAGTGATGCCCGCTGCGAACGGCGACTCCGCTTTCGTCGAGAAGTGTCGCCGCGTCGTGGGGGTGAATCCCGTCGAGGACAAAGCTGAGAAGCGCACCGCGTTTTTTCGGATTTCCCAGAATATGCAGACCGGGAATTTCGGAAAGCCTTTCCTGTGCATACCGCAAAATTTCCTGCTCGTGGGCGCAAATCGCTTCGATGCCGACTTGGTTTATCCAATCGACCGCTGCGCCGAGTCCGATGACTTCCGCAATGGGAGGCGTTCCCGCTTCGAAACGGTCCGGAGGCGGAGCGAATGTCGTCTTTTCGAATGTGACGTGGTCGATCATCTCGCCGCCGCCTTGCATCGGGCGCATCTTTTCGAGAAGTTCGTATTTGCCGTAGAGAACGCCGATGCCCGTGGGGCCGTACATCTTGTGCCCGGAAAAGGCGAGAAAGTCGCAGTCGAGCGCTTGAACATCGATTTTGACGTGCGGAGCGCTTTGGGCCGCGTCGATGAGAATCTTGATTTCCGGGTCGATCCTTCGAACGGTACGGATGATTTCCTCTATCGGGTTTTCGGTTCCTATCGTATTGCTGATGTGCGTGACCGCGACAATTTTTGTCTTGCCGGGAACGATGAGGTCGGGAATTTTTTCGAGGAGCAGATTCCCGTCGTCGGCGACTGGGATGACCTTGAGTTTGGTCTTGCAGACGTTTCCGACGAGTTGCCACGGGACGATGTTCGCGTGATGTTCGAGCGCGCTGACGAGAATTTCATCGCCGGGTTTTAAAAATCCAAGTCCGTAGCTCCAGGCCGCGAGATTGATGCTGTCCGTCGTTCCGCGCGTAAAGACGATTTCGCGTTCGCTTTTGGCATGGATGAAGTTCGCGACCTTTTTTCTGGCCGATTCGTAGGCGTCCGTCGTCTGGGCCGTCATGCCGTAGATGCCGCGCTTTATCGAGCTGTAGTGCTTGCGGTAAAAGTCGTCCATGGCGTTGATGACTGCTTCGGGCTTTTGCGCGGTCGCGGTGCTGTCGAGGTAGGCGAACGGTGGATTGTCGCTGTCGTGCAGGGCGAGGACGGGGAACTGCTTGCGAATTTCATCTACGTGGTAATTCATGGGCTAGAAGATAGAAAAATGGATGGGGAAAATTATTTGTCATAAAGTCTCGCAAAAAATCGATAAGCGGACGATGAATGCGCAAAAAAATCGAAAAATTGAGAAAAACTATTGACAATGTTTTTTTTTTTTTACATTGCTGATGCGGCGCGCTGCACATAGCGGGCTGCAAGCGTTTAACTTTTTAAAAAAGGATATCCTGTGATTAAGTTTTCAGATCTGATGCCGGTTGATTTTCTGGAAAAGACGAAAGTCAAGTTTAACATGAATAATGCGGATCGCGAGGTTCCGTATGAATTTAAAGCAAACGGAAATTAGAGCTGTCGCTCTTCCTTTTTTGTGAGGTTTTAGCTGTTTATGTCTGGTCGAAGGAAAATAACACGCTATTGTGAGGTTTGCGGAAAGAGTTGGGTCGGCGTGACTGGGGGCTTTAATCCAAAGAAAATGGATTCGTTAGAGGATATTCAACACTATAAAGAGGCTAAAGCATCTCGTGAATGTCCTTATTGCAAGGAACAAGAAATGAAAGAACAGATGAGCAAAGAAATGAATGACGAAAAATTACCATACATTTTGCAGAAACCGCGATATACGCTTGAAGATGTTTTTTTGCCTGCAAAGTCAAAACTTCAAATAGATGAAGCTTTGACTAAAATTGAAAACTTTCATACCATCTATATTGATTGGGGTTTTAAAGCTGTTGATCCGTGTGGTGCCGGTACGGTTTTGAACTTTTACGGAAAACCGGGAACGGGAAAGACGATGACGGCTGAAGCCTTGGCGGGAACTCTCGGAAAGATGTTTATCAGTCTCGGAATGTCCGATGTCGAAAGCAAGTATATGGGTGAAACGGCCAAGAACATTCATGCGGCATTTGAATGTGCAGTGAAGGTCGATGCTGTTCTTTTCTTTGATGAGGCGGACACGCTCCTTGGGGCAAGACTATCCAATGTTACCCAAGGAATTGACAACGAGGTGAACTCGCTCCGTTCTACCTTACTGATTGAACTAGAAAAGTTTGAAGGCATCGTGATTTTTGCAACGAATTTCGAAAAGAATTATGACAAGGCTTTTGTTAGTCGCATTACGCATCACGTGCAATTCGATTTGCCAGACGAAGAAGGTCGTCGCAAAATTTGGGATAAGTTCCTTTTACCAAAGATTCCGCTTAATGGCGATAGGGAAAGCGTTCTCACGAAGCTTGCGGATATTTCTATCGGATTGTCTGGTAGAGATATCAGGAATTGTATGCGGCTTGCTTTGCCGAAGGCGATTCTTGCCGACAACGACGATGGACCGATTCTAAAAATAGAACATTTAATTGAGGCTGTAGAAAATGTCCGTGATCACGAGAAGGTGGGGACCGATGTAAGCCGTAGTAGAGAGTCCAGCAGGGCCGCTCTAAAGGCTTTAGGTGTAAAAATTAATAACGAACAAAATAATAACAAGGAGGCGTAATATGGGATTTTTTGGGTGGTTGGGCGGTTGTATTAGTAGTGCAGCGTCATATGTCGGTTCGGCGATCAGTACAGTTGCATCCGGTGTCGGACGTGTGGTGACCAAGGTTGCCGAATGTGCGGGCAAAGTCCTCTCTACGGTCGCCTCTGTGGGTGGAAAAGTCATCAAAGCGGTCAAGGCTGTGTGGCCGGTTGTTAAACCTTGGGTTGCAAAATTTAGTGTTCTGTTAAACGGAATTCCTTATGTTGGCCCGTTTTTGGCAAAAGCCGCTCAGGTTCTTTTGGCTCTTGATAAATCTCCGATTCTAAAGAAAGTTGGAGAAATTGCAGAAAGGGTCCTTCCGAAAGCCGAGGCTCTTGGGCAGGTTCTTACAAAAGTGTCTGATATTCGAAAGGCTCGTGAAGAACAAAAATATCTTGAGGCGGCAGAGGTGGAAATGCAGAATGATGAACAAAGAAGCGCATTACGTCTTACGGAGTTTATTAACAAGTTTATGATTGTAAATTCAACGATTGCGAAGATGATTGAGGAAGACAAGGTGGCTAATCTTGAAGATTATCTTCGTATTCGTGCAGATGCTCGTATTCTTGAAAAAATGAAGGATCATTTGCATAATATAAAATCCATTGATGAAATCTCTGCCGATGATATGTTTGTTTTGGATTTTACTGACAATATAACGCATGAAATAGATGTTTCCGAAGAGGAAGTGGATCGTTTTTCGGATTTAGTCGAAAAAATGTTTGGAAAGTCTGTTATGGCAATTGTATTTGATGAAATGATAAAACAGTGGGCTGGTGACCTTGGAGTTGATCTCGCTAATAAAGAAACGGCTTGGGAAGCTTTCAATAAAGCTAAAACAACGATTGAACGTTGTGAGCGCCTTGAAAAAACTGGCGATGCAACTGCTGAGGATTTAGCTGAAATGAAAACGCTGAAGCAAAAGCTTCCAGGTCTTGAAAAAAAATACTTGGATTTGGTTAAGGCGATTGAGCATCGTCAAGATTATATTGACGCTGCAGAAGGTATGTTGCGAGTTTATGAAGGAGATGAGTCTCTTTCCGAGGTTGTTGGTGAAAATATTGATGTTATCAAGGATAACGTTGAAGATGTTGGGCTGTTGGTTATTGATTGTATGAATCGTGGTAAACAGTGGGAAGAACTTAATGAAGAAGAGAAGGGACTCATTACGGATTTCTCCAACATCTTTAGAAAGTCAGCCCAAAAGCGTGGAGAAGAAATTGCCAATGTAGTTGGAGTTGCAGGATAATATGGATAAGGTTACACTTTTTGATTATTTCAAATATTTAAAACCAGAACACGATATTGAAGGCGTTTTCCTTGCTGTTATCATTGTTTTGGGATTTGGCACGGCGCTTTGGGTTTGGCATAGTACCAGAGAACGTAAAGGTAAAATGAATTGCTGGGAACAACGTTGGACCAACAATACTCGAAACACCTGCGACGATCTAAAAGTAGAGTACGGTTCGATACATGAATTGAGCAGTGCGGTAGAATTGCCTGCTGAAAAATTAGCGGATGTTTTGCCGAGCATGTTTCTTGTCATTGGACTTTTGGGAACTTTCCTGGGCATCGGGGTGGCGTTAAATGAAGCTGCCGGAGTGCTGAATAATTCTAATGTCAATCCTGTCGAATCGATGGGAAATGCACAAAAGGCTGTGGGAAATTTGGAACAAGTAACCAAGTCTAAGAATTTGCTTGATGAAATGATGGGAATGCTAGATGGTCTTGGGGCTCTGTTCAAATCGTCGATTTATGGAATTATTGGCTTTTTTGGGTTTACCTTATGGAAGAATAAATGGGGTTCCGATAAAGAACGTTTTAAGTGGTGCGTAGAACGATGCAATAAGGAAATTGAAATCAAGGAAAAGATTCAAGACAAGAATACGAATAAAATTATAACTGCGCTTAACAAGGTTAACGACAGTATTGGCGAAAGTATTGCCGATTGCATTCAAAAGTCTCTGCAGACTGCTTTAGTTAAGGGCTTTGAAAATGTGAACAAGAACCTTAATGAGATGAATTCTGCTTTGTGTTTGACTCTTGAAAAATCGGTTGTCGAACAGTTCAGGTCTCTTAATAAAGAAATGCAAAATCAGGTTAACGAAACAAAAGCTGTCGTTTTGAAACTTGAAGATGTTGGCGAAAGTATTGCCGATTGTATTCAAAAGTCTCTGCAGACTGCTTTAGTTAAGGGCTTTGAAAATGTGAACGAGAACCTTAATGAGATGAATTCTGCTTTGTGTTTGACTCTTGAAAAATCGGTTGTCGAACAGTTCAGGTCTCTTAATAAAGAAATGCAAAATCAGGTTAACGAAACAAAAGCTGTCGTTTTGAAACTTGAAGGACTTGCAAATAATTCTGAAACGCAAACGAATGCAATGGATTCGTTGAGCCAAACGATGACGGAACAATTTGCTTTTGTTGCTAATTCGGCAAAGAGTATGGGATTTGCTGCCGAAACTCTTGCCAAATCCGTTGATGAATTTAGACCAGCCGTTACGGGTACTCTCGAAGCTATTCGAAATCAGTTTATTAAATCTATTACTGATAGCAGCAAGGTTATGGAAAATGCAGGAATATCTATTCTCCATGCTGTAAATGAAATGTCGGAAAAATCTAAGGAGGGACAAGATAATCTAGACAAGACCCTTTCCGATTTCAACAAGCGGATTAATGGAACTCTTGTAGATATCAAGCAGACGACTCTTACCATGGAAGAACAAGGCAACAAGTATGTCAAAATAATTCAAGAGTTAAATGAAGAAATTGGCCAAAAATTGGCTTCTATTAGTGTGGCTAACTTGAATATTAGAGCTGGCATGAAGAAGCTTCCCGAGGAACTTTCGCAAGCTATAAAAGGCACCTTGCAGGAAGTAAAGCAGTCTATAAAATCATCTACAGATGAGTCTACGCAAAGCCTTACGAAAGCTCTTGAAGAAGGCTTTCATTATGTTGCTGAGCAAAATGCCTTGGTAGCCAAAGAACGACGTATAGAAAAAGTCGAATCTGTAACGGGTAAGGAATAACGAAGAAAATGAGCGAAAAACCGAATCCTTTCGTGTCTATTTCTGATTTGATGGCCGGTACAATGGCGGTAGTTATGCTACTACTTGTTGTTACGGTTGTCAAAATGTCTGTGATGCGGCAGGTTGCCGAAGCGGAGAAACAAAAACAAATAGAATTAATCGAACTGCAAAAGAGAAAAGGTGTTAAGAACGCTCTCTATATGATTGATCAAAAACTGAAGGAAACGAATATAGAAAGTGTGAACGTTCAAGATAGTGTTATCACGTTGAGTGATCAAGCTTTTGAAAGAGGAAGTGCTTGTTTAAGTAGTAAGGTTGAGTCTGTTTTGAAACAGCAAATTGCGCCAATTCTGTCTAAGGCTATCAGAGAGCATAATAATATTTGGGTGCAATTTGAAGGGCATACTGATGCAGTTGATGTTCACGGAGTCTCGACAAATCTAGCAAAGAAATGTGCCGTATTTGATGATAATTATAGCTTATCGGCAGGAAGGGCACGTGAAGCAAGAAAGGCTGTGTTGAGTTCTGTTCAGGGGGGAGCTTCAATCAGTCGCAGAATATCTGTTGTTGGATATGGTCCTGATCAGTTGAAAAATTCTGCAAATCCTAATGCTGCAGAAAATAGGCGAGTTGATATTCGACTAGTGGCTAGATAAAAGTGTGGGACCGTTTGCCCACTCATTTTTAGGTATTTTCAGTTTTTGAAAAAATGGAGGTTATCTATTTGGTTTTGGTCCTAAATAAGGATTTCAATCCGTTCCCGGAAATCTCCGAGATTGACTTTGATTTGATATTTAGTTATATTTAGGATATAGGAGCAACAGAACCATGAAATCGATTCTTACAATGTTCGACCGCAAACAGAACAAGATTACGAGTCGTTCTGCTCTTGAAACGATTCGTCGCCGGGATACCCCTAAGGTGACGGTTAAGCTTGTTGAACCGAAATTGCCCGAGTACGTTCGCTAGTATGCGTTTTAATATGATCCCGGTTTCGGAGTCTATTTTTCAGAAAATAGACGAGAGAGGTTATTTTACCAACGAAAAGATGTCTAGTCAGGAATTGTACGACTGTTCCTGGAATTTTGATAGATTGCTCTTGAAACGTTCGGCAAATGAAGAACGTCCGCTGATTGAAATGCAAAATGATGGAGCTCTCAACGCATATGCTTGCATTGATACCGAAACAGACTATCCGGTTGCGTTTTTCACGCTTGCTGCAACAAGCCTTAATGTTCCACCTGAATTTCGTGAGACTGGCAAAGATTTGAATTGGGATAACTATCCATCTATTCAGATTGACTATCTGTTCGTGGATAAGGAATTGCAGCATCATGGCGTCGGTTCCTACATTCTCAATTGGATTAAGAAGACTGCCCAAAAACGTCGCCATGAATTTGAGGCGTATCGATTCTTGTTTTTGAATGCAATCATGACGGAACAGGCTATTTGTTTCTATAAGAAGAATGACTTCGTTATCGCAGAAGATAATGACCAACTGGAAATTGAACAGGCTCTTGGAGATGGCTTGTTTGTAGATGACAAAGAAAGCGTCGTGCCGATGTTCTTTGACTTGAATTCGTTGGCATAAAAACATTGCCGGTCGCATTCGTGTTAGGGATAGTGACCCTTTGGGGCGAAGACTTGCGGGCTCAGATTTACCACAAGAAAAAGCTTGCAAACCGAGTACCGCAAAAATGAACTCGTTCATTTGTATGACCGAGACGTAGCGGCGGACGCCGTAGTCGTCAAAAGCTCGCTGGCGTGATCGTGCAGGGCGAGGACGGGGAACTGCTTGCGGATTTCATCTACGTTGTAATTCATGGGCTAGAAGATAGAAAAATGCTTTAGATGGACAGGAGGAAATAAGGCTTTTGAAGAGCTGAAAGAGAAAGGCGCTAATCGCATAATCGAGAATTTTTTCTATTCGATATTGGAAATTTTTGATATGCGTACAAAGCAGGATGAAATCCTTGAGAGGGAATCTTCTTGGAAATGCGTTTTCCAAACGATAAAGTATGGAATGAACAAGAATTAAATTATCGCAAATCATCATTTCCAAATAAAGCGAAGTTTCGTTAAAATTTCTATTCCTCTCACACCTCCACCGACTCTTTCCGGTCCTTGACAATTTTCTTCATATTTTGGGATGCCCAGATAATCAATTCTTGGATAATGGGAATCAGCGTGTTGCCGCGTTTGGAAATGGAATATTCAACGCGGGGCGGCACTTCGGGATAGGCCTTGCGTTCGACGAGACCGTCGGATTCAAGCGTTTTGAGTGTGGAAGTGAGCATCTTTTGGGAAATGTCGGGAATGCTGCGATGAAGTTCCTTGAAGCGGGTCTTGTCTTTTTGGTTTAGGGTGTAGAGGATGAGAATCGACCATTTGTCTCCGATGCGGCTGAGGACATTTCGGATCGGGCATGTCGGAAAATTCTTGTCCAGTATTTCTATTTTAGCCATGATGATTCCTTTTTGAGTGCTACTATCAAAAAAATACTAAAATTTTTTTTAGAGAGTAACTCTGTAAAATTTTCACAATTTTTCAAAGGTTACGCTTTGGTTTGTACCGCACATTTTTGTGCCTTCTTGTTTTTGAATATATCTTGTGTTAAATTAGCGCTGTCTTTTAGAGAGTAACTCTAAAAAAGATACAAAACATTAACAAAGGAAGTCTATATGACAAAGACAACGATTGCGGCAACGATGATTTCGGCTATGATAGCCCAGGCGGGAAATTTCACATCCTACGATTACGGTACATTCAAATTGCATGTGTATGATTCCGGAGATGTGATGGCTGATGCGAGCTATATCGTAGAGGGCGAGAAAGAGCTTGCGCTTTTGGAAGTGCCGCTGTTCAAGGAAAATGCGAAGGAATTTGACGTCTATGTGTCAAAAATCGGGAAACCTGTTGTTGCCGTGATTGCGGATTATCACGAGGGCGCACGGCAAAAGGCGAAGCTCTATGTAGCGGAAGGGATGAAGTCTTTTCTTGTCGGTCCTGTCTATGGCGGAATGATTGCCGGTTTTCAGAAACAGTGGGGCGATAGGATGGTGATGTTGCCGGATGTGGATTCCGCGACGGAAATTTTGTTTGGGAAAACGGTTACGTTGGCTGGCGTTGATTTCCGGTTTGAAAAAGGCGCTTTGAGCGATTTTCCTGCGGCGAGCATTCTTATCGGCGGAAAGGTTTACATGACGCATTGGGCGCCTTCCAAATCGCACCCTTCGCCGTTGCAGATTTCAAGTCTCGCTGCGATTGATGCGGAAATTGCTGCGGCAAAAGCATCGCTTTCGTCTGGAGCGGAGCTTTTTGTGGGCGGCCACGGCGGGGCTGCGACAAAAGATGCCGTGGAGTTTAAAATTTCCTATTTGGAAAATTTGAAACGGCTCGCTTCGCAGTCGAAAGATGCCAAAAGTCTCGCCAATGCATTGAAAAAAGCGTATCCGAATGTCGTCGGCGAATCCAATGTGGAAGGGCTTTCCAAAGCGTTGGTTCGTTAGGTTGTGAGCGATGTCTGCGGAATGTTGATTCTGCGGACATTTAAGCTTTCGGGAAGCGGGCGTTTTATTTCTTGCTGAAAGGCTTTTGTCGCCAAGCGACCTGTTTCCGCCTGGCGGCGGAGGGTGCGCCTGCCTGTCGGCAGACAG
>CAVGIM010000020.1:33760-44763 GCA_963629575.1 Candidatus Methanomethylophilaceae archaeon | reverse complement strand
CGTTTAGGTTCAAATGTAAAGCGGATCGCTCTGCGTCTCTAAGCTCTAAGTTCTCCAAACTAAGCTCTGACACCGCGTGGCCCTGGGGGTGGATGCAAGGAAGGGAAATCAGAACTTAGAACTGAGATTTTAGAACTGAGATTTTCAGACATCTATGTTCTGCATACAAGAAGCTTAAACGTTCACTGTTCTAAGATCTAAGTTCTCCCGACTAAACTCTGGCACGCCCCTCGCCGGGTAGGCCTGTCTGCCGACAGGCAGGCCAAACAGGTCGCTCCGCGACAAAAGCCTAGACGTGCAACGTCCAAAGCCTTTCGGCCAGAAAGCAACAAGAAACAAACCATAAAATTTGGAGAAAATCACGGAATTGGGGAAACTCCTTGCTTTTTATTGACAAACCTGTTTTTTTTTTGTACATTTTCACTATGTCTCGAAATATTAGGAGAAACCAGATGAAAAAGACCCTAACATCCTACATTCTAGGTGGCACTCTCGTCAGCGGTGTCCTCGCTCTTTCCGCCTGTGGCGACGACGTCACCAAGGTCACGAACGTGACAAACGAAGTTTCCGGCATGGAAGTCGCCGCTTCTGCCGAAGATTTCGCAAAGTGCGACTCTTCCACTATCGGGAAGATGATGTTCGCTTCCGACGAAAACGCGGCCTATGTTTGCGCGGATTCGGGCTGGCTTTCGCTTTCGAAAAATTCCGAAGGAAACGATGGCGCTTCCTGTACGGCGAAAATGCTTTCCGACAGCTCGGGCTACAAAATCGTCTGTGGAGAAGATTCGGTCGGCGTCATCAAGAACGGTTCGGATGCAAACGGCTGTTCGCTTGCGGACAATGGCGACGGAACGCTTGTGCAGGTTTGCGGCGACGATTCGACGACCATCCACATCGCGCTCTGCGGAGACGTTCCCTACAAGACGGATTCCGAATTCTGCTACGAAAACGCGGTCTATGCCAAGTGCGGCGACAAAATCTATTCGGTCGGAAAGGACGTTTGCCAGGACGAAGAGGTTTACAGAAACAAGGCGTCTGTCTGGAATCGCATGAATCCGGAGATTGAATACGAAATATTCACCGATATCCGAGACAGCCAGGCGTATCGCACGGTGAAAATCGGTACGCAGACCTGGATGGCGGAAAACCTGAACTTCGACTATTCTGCGGGGAACGGCAGTTCTTGCTATGGAATGCTCGAAGAGTATTGCGATCGGTTTGGACGTGCCTATACCTGGTCTTCGGCGATGGATTCCGCGGCGGTATATGGGGAAGCCGGCATGGGTTGCGGTTACGAGGTGGAGTGCGAGGCTAGCGGTGTGGTCCGTGGCGTTTGCCCGGAAGGCTTCCATTTGCCGGATACGGCGGAATGGACACTTTTGCTGGATTTTGTCCGGGAAGAAACGCAAGATGAGGACAGTCTAAAAGTTCTCCAGGCGCTTACTTCGAGAGACTTTTCCGGTACGGACGATTATGGCTTTGGCGCTTTGATAGCCGGGCTGAATGAGGAAGCGCCTCTTGTGGGTTATCAGCTCTATGGCATGTTTCAAACATCCTCGCAAGACAAGGATGGAGATAATAATAGAAGCTGGGTTTTGATAATAGTTGATGGAGAAA
This sequence comes from Candidatus Methanomethylophilaceae archaeon, assembly GCA_963629575.1. GTDB lineage: Bacteria > Fibrobacterota > Fibrobacteria > Fibrobacterales > Fibrobacteraceae > Hallerella. Next base: position 43,146 of record CAVGIM010000020.1, on the reverse strand, counting down.
CCGTATTGCTTGATTCCCACTACAGTGATAGACAGGTCCCTGTCCGCTGCGTCAAGGATTGACAAGGATTCCCAAAAGCAAAAGCGAACGCACGACCGTGCGTTCGTTTGCGTTTTTAAAGGCTCCGGTTAAATCTTGTCGAGTGCCTGCGAAAGATCCTCGATAATGTCCTCGACGTTTTCCGTTCCGATCGAAAGGCGAATCGTGTTCGGCTTGATTCCCTGGTCGAGAAGTTCGGCTTCGGTCAGCTGGGAATGCGTCGTGGAGGCCGGGTGGATGACTAGGCTCTTTACGTCGGCGACATTGGCGAGGAGCGAGAAGATCTCCAGGCTGTCGATAAACCGGAACGCTTCCTTCTGCCCGCCCTTGACTTCGAACGTAAAGATGGATGCGCCGCCGTTCGGGAAGTATTTCTGGTAGAGGGCATGGTCCGGATGCTCGGAGAGAGACGGATGGTTCACCTTTTCCACTTTCGGATGGTGCGCAAGGAATTCGACGACCTTCTTCGTGTTTTCGATATGGCGGTCAAGCCGGAGCGAAAGCGTTTCGGTCCCCTGCAAGAGGAGGAACGCGGCAAACGGAGAAATCGTCGCCCCTTCGTCGCGAAGGAGAATGGCCCGGATGTATGTCGTAAAGGCGGCCGGCCCTACGGCGTCCGCAAAGGAAATGCCGTGGTAGCTCGGATTGGGTGCCGCGATGGGAGCGTACTTGCCGGACTTCTTCCAGTCGAACTTTCCGGATTCGACGATGACTCCGCCGAGAGTTGTTCCGTGCCCGCCGATAAACTTTGTCGCCGAGTGGACGACGATGTCTGCGCCGTGCTCGATGGGACGGATTAGGTAAGGCGTTCCGAACGTATTATCGACGACGAGCGGGAGCCCGTGCCTGTGGGCGATTTCCGCAATCGCGTCAATGTCGGGAATGTCGGAATTGGGGTTTCCCAAGGTTTCGATATAGACCGCCTTCGTGTTTTCCTGAATCGCCTTTTCGAGTTCCGACAGGTTGTGCGCATCGACGAAAGTCGTCTGGATGCCGAACTGGGGGAGCGTGTGTTCGAGCAGGTTCGAGGTCCCGCCGTAAATCGTCTTCTGCGCGACGATGTGATCGCCGGCCTGTGCCAAGGCTTCGATCGTGTAGGTGATGGCTGCGGCTCCGCTTGCGACGGCAAGTCCCGAAGCGCCTCCTTCCAGGGCGGCGATGCGCTGCTCGAAAACTCCCTGGGTGGAATTGGTCAATCGACCGTAGATATTTCCCGCATCGCGAAGTCCAAAGCGGTCGGCGGCGTGTTGCGCGTTGTGGAATACGTAAGAGGTTGTCGCGTAGATGGGGACTGCGCGGGAATCGGTGACCGGATCGGCGTGTTCCTGGCCGACGTGAAGCTGGAGCGTTTCAAAGCGGTATTTCTTGTTGGGTATCGTCATTGTGCGAATCTCCTTGGCGCTTTCGCCGTTGATTGTTTACGCGCAATAAATTAGAACGCGGAAGGCGTTTTGTCCAATACTGTTTTTTGATATTTGGTTATAGTTTTTTTCTATAACCTATAGAAGGGCGAGAAGCCCTTGGCAGCCTTTTTGCACGTCGTTCCACGTGGTTTCGAAATCGCCCGTGTACCAAGGGTCCGCGACATCGCGGGGAGTTTCCGCATAGTCGAGGAGCAGGGAGACTTTTCGAAGGCGGCGTTCTGCAGGCTTGTCGATAAACGCTTCGCATTCCCGCCGGTAAGTCTCTTTCGGCAAGATCCAGCGCAGGTTCCGCAGATTGTTCTTGTCCATCAGAACGATGTAGTCAAATGTTTCGAAGTCGCGCACGGTCATCTGTCGCGCCCTCTTGCCCGAGCAGTCGATGCCGTGCCGGGCGAGAAGCCTTTTGGCCGGCGGATAGACGGGGTTTCCGATTTCCTCGGTGCTCGTCGCCGCGCTTTCGATAGTGATTTCGTCTTGCCGACCAGCTTCCTTGGCGAACCGTTTCATGACAAATTCCGCCATCGGGCTGCGGCAAATGTTTCCGTGGCAGACAAAGAGAATGGAAATCATCGCAAAATCCCTTAACCGAGTTTTATCCCCAAAATTCCGATAACCAGGATGGCGATTCCGAGAATTCTTGTCTTGTGGATTTTCTTGACAGGGGCGTGAAAAAGTCCCAGGGCGTCAATCGCGAGGCCTCCGAGAATCATGCCGGTAATCGTGCTGACAATGGAAAGGCCTGCCCCGATGCGTTTTACGAGAAAGATGTTGGTGAGGACGAAAATTGCGCCGAGAATCCCTCCGGCAAACATCCACCAGGGACCGCGAAAGCTTTTCGGGGAAATTCTATCCGACGAAGGCGAAGAAATGTTTCGGAAAGTAAAGACAAGGCTCACGAGAGCCAGGAGAAGGATCCCGACGGAAAACGAAATCAGGGCGGCTTCTAGCGGGTAATGCAGCAAAACGCCCAGCCTCCCGTTTACGGCTGTCTGTACCGCACTGGACATTCCGGCAAGAATGCCGAAAATTTTCCAGAGAACGTTCTTCTCCGCAGCGCTTGATGCGGGCACCTTTCCGAAATCGATGATGGTGAAAAAGGTCCCGACGATGACAGCCAGGATTCCCAAGACTCGGCTTGTGGTGATGGGAATTTGTGCGCAATGGAAAAGTCCGAATGTGTCGATGCCGAATCCCATGATAATCTGTCCCAGGATGGGAAGGATCACCGCCAGGGTCCCGCCGAGTCTTGAAAACAGGAAAATGTTCCCGACGAGAAAGACGGCTCCGAAAAGTCCACCGGAAAAAATCCACCAGGGTTCGTTATCCAAGGTGCCGGACGAAAAAAAAGCGCTATCCCCGAAAGCGAAAAGGACAACGAGAAACACCCAGGCAATGATAGAGGAAACGAGGAGGGCCAGATAGGGAGAACCGATGTGCCGACGAAGTTCCGTATTGAAACTCGTCTGGATCGGTAGCGAAAGACCGGCAAAAATACCAAGCAAGAATTCCATTGTCCGTATCGTCAAGACTTTTTTCAAAGATAGCAATCTGCTCTTTGCATGAAAAATTTTCCCCAAAAAAGCTATACTTGTTTCCAAACATTTAACAAGGACACTCTATGAGCCGTTTGACCGAATCGAATGAATGGAAAGCGCTCGAGGCGAAAGCTTCCGAAGCGAAAACCTGGAATATGCGCAAAATGTTCAAGGATGACGCGCAGCGTGCCGAAAAGTTCAGCGCGGAAGCGTGTGGAATCTTTCTCGACTATTCCAAGAACCTGATCGACGACGATGCGATGGCGAAGCTTCGCGGGCTTCTTTCGTTCACTGGTTTCGACGCGATGCGCAAGAAGTTCTTTTCGGGCGAAAAGATCAATACGACGGAAAATCGTGCGGTCTTGCACACGGCGCTTCGCTACAAGGGAAACTCGCCGATTCTCGTCGATGGCAAGGATGTCATGCCCGAAGTCCGCGCGGTGCTCAAGCACATGGAAGAGTTTACAAACCTGGTCCGCAGCGGAAAGTGGCTGGGCTACACCGGCAAGAAGATTCGTTCCGTGGTGAACATCGGCATTGGCGGTTCCGACCTCGGACCGGTGATGGTGACGGAAGCTCTGCGGCATTTTGCGACTCCGGATTCTCCCGAAGTTTACTTTGTGTCGAACATCGACGGAACGCATATCGCGGAAACCCTGAAAAAGGTGAATATCGAAGAAACGCTTTTCATCGTCGCATCCAAGACGTTCACGACGCTCGAAACGATGACGAACGCGAACACGGCAAAGGATGCCGTTCTCAAGGCGTTCAACGGAGACAAGAAGTCTATCGCCAGGCATTTCGTCGCCCTTTCGACAAACGCCAAAGCGGTCTCCGAATTCGGAATCGATACGGCGAACATGTTCGAATTCTGGAACTGGGTCGGCGGTCGCTATTCCCTGTGGTCCGCCATCGGGCTTTCCATTGCTCTCCGCATCGGTTTCGATAACTACATGCTGCTCCACCAGGGCGCCTACGAAATGGACGAACATTTCAAGAACGCTCCGATCGAGAAGAACCTTCCGGTGATTCTCGCGTTGCTCGGCGTCTGGTACGACAACTTCATGGGTGCGCAGTCCTATGCGATTTTGCCCTACGACCAGTATATGCACCGCTTCACGGCTTATTTCCAGCAGGCGGACATGGAATCGAACGGCAAGACGGTCGATCGCGATTCGAAGCGAGTCGATTACCAGACCGGTCCGATTCTCTGGGGCGAACCGGGGACAAATGGCCAGCACGCCTTCTACCAGCTGATTCACCAGGGGACAAAGCTTATCCCGTGCGACTTTATCGCGCCGGCAAACTCCCTGAACCCGGTCGGCGATCACCATCGCAAGCTCCTTTCGAACTTCTTTGCCCAGCCCGAAGCCCTGATGAACGGCAAGACCCTCGCCGAGGCGACGGAAGAACTCCGTGCGGCGGGAAAGTCCGAGGAAGAAGTCCAGATGCTCGCTCCGCACAAGGTCTTCGAAGGCAACAAGCCGACAAACAGCCTCTTTGTCGATACGATCGATCCGAAGACTCTCGGCGCGCTGATCGCTCTCTACGAACACAAGATCTTCACGCAGGGCGTTATCTGGAACATCAACAGCTTCGACCAGTGGGGCGTCGAACTCGGCAAGCAGCTCGCGAAGAAGATCATCCCGGAACTCGAAAAGGGCGAAAAGGACCCGAACGTGGAGCTTTCCCACGATTCGAGCACGAACGGTCTTATCCGCTGGTATTTCAAGCATCATCGCGCCTAATTGTTTGACGCGAACAAAGCAGAGCGTTCGTCTTTTTTTGACGGGCGCTTTTTTTTGTGGGTTTCCGTTTTCTAATTTTTTTTTCAATGTCGAATATCGAACAAATTATCCGTGAACGTTCTCCGCTTTTGAAAAGCGATTCGGTGGTTTTTGGCGAACTCTTGAACTTTTTTCGCGGCGATGCCCGAATTGCGACGGACGAGCGAGATCTTCGGGAATTTCTTTCGCCGAAAAGGCTTTACAAGGTGGTGAAGGTTTCCGAAAGCTCGTGGATGAAATGCGCCTATTCCTTTATCGACCGTTATCCGGAATGCCTGGAATCTCTCGGGATGCTTCGCTACTATTCCTCTTCCGGGAAAATTTTTTGGCAGGACGTGGAAAAGTCGGAAAACATCGTGGCGAACGCCTTGACGACTAGTTCTTACGGCTGGGCGCCGGATGCCTTTACCGTGTTCGAAAATCCTCAGAGTGAAAATTTTTCCCTCACGGCAATCGTCGCTTTGTAAAATTATAGACAAAAACGTTTTTTTTGTATATAATTTGGCAAATCAAGAAAAGGATGGTGAATATGTTGAAAAAGATTTGTCCGGTTGTTTTCGGTGCTTTGCTTGTCGCTTGCGGGGACAGCGGAAGTTCGAACAGCGCAAACGATGCGGAATCGTCTAGCTCTTCAATGGAAAATTCGAGTTCTTCAAAGGTGAATCTTTCCAGCTCAAGCACCTTGCCGACAACGGCGAGTTGCGTTTTCGAAGGCGAAGTGGGCGATTCGGAATGGGTCATCAAGCAGAAGCAGCCGTCCGAGAACTTTTGCCAGACGGTTTTGGACGTTTCCACGAATACGGAGGACATGGAGTTCCGCTGCGAAGGCGAATGGCTGGTGACGGTCTATAAGAACGATGCGCTCGGTTCCGATGAAGCTTCGCGAAAGGCGCTGTATGAACAGCTGAAGTCCAGTTGTAAGTGAAATTTGATGGCTTGGCGCTCGCACGCCTGAGCGCCTGGCGGCGTTCAGAGCTTAGTCCAGAGAACTTAGAGCTTAGAATTGTGGAGCGGGCTGTTACTTTTTGCCGAAAGGCTTTTGACGTTTCACGTCTAGGCTTTTTGTCGCGGAGCGACCTGTTTCCGCCTGGCGGCGGAGGGGGCGCCTACCCGGCGAGGGGCGTGCCAGAGTTTAGTCGGGAGAACTTAGAGCTTAGAGACGCAGAGCGATCCGCTTTACATTTGAACCTAAACGTCTGCGAAACTCAGATCTAAGCTCCAAGCTCTAGGCTCTGACCGCGCTCCAGGATGACGGTTTACCTTACAAACCTTTACAGATCGCTTAGCGAACACTCCACTCTCCACTCTCAACACTCCACTCTCATTCCAATTTTCTTGACCAAAGCAATTTTTGGAAATTTGCAAAAAAAAAATCGAAAAAGCCTTGCCTTAGAGTAAGCTCTAAGTCGTAAATTATACGAGATGAAAACTTTTGGCAAGGAAGTTTGCAAATGTTGGAACTAGAGAAACTCTCCCGATTGAGAACGTATCTCGCGGACTTGAAAAGTGTCGCGGTTGCCTTTTCGGGTGGCGTCGATTCCTCGTTCCTGCTGAAAACAGCGCATGATGTCTTGGGAGAAAAGGCGCTTGCCGTAACGGTTTCGTCTTGCCTTGTTCCCGAAAGAGAGCGCCTTTCGGCAAAGCGTTTTTGCGAGGAAGAAAAAATCCGGCAGGAAGTTCTCTTGGTAGATCCGCTTGAAATTGGCGGAGTTCGGGAAAATCCTAAAAATCGCTGCTACCTTTGCAAAAAGAGCATTTTTGAAAATATTTGCCAAATCGCGAAAAGAGAGAATTTGTTTGCGGTCATCGATGGAACGAATGCCGACGACGCGGGAGATTATCGTCCGGGACTTCTGGCGCTTTCTGAACTCCACATCCAAAGCCCGCTCCGAGAATTGGGATTTACCAAGGCGGACATTCGCGAGGCGTCAAGACTTGTCGGGTTGAAAACCTGGGACAATCCTTCGTTTGCCTGTCTCGCGAGCCGTTTTGTCTATGGAGAGCCGCTGACCCGAGAAAATCTCGAAAGGGTAGAAAAGGCCGAGGATTTTTTCCTTTCAAAAGGATTTCGTCAAATCCGCGTCCGAGTTCACCAAAATCTTGCGCGGGTAGAAGTCTTGCCGCAGGACCTTGAAAAGGTTTTCCGAATGCGTTCCGAGATTACAGACAAGTTAAAGGCGTTGCGCTTTGACTATGTGACTGTGGATCTGTGCGGTTTTAAAAGCGGTTCGATGAACGTGAATTTCTGAGGGTAAAATGAAAAAAACAGAAGATTTGAAATTTGCCAAATTGGATTTGGACCGTGAAAATCGGACGGGATTTCCCGAGGTCGTTTTTTGCCAAGGGAAAAACGACGAGCATCTTGTCCAAATATGCAAGACATTGCTTGAAAAAAATAGCAAAGTCTTTGGAACGCGCGCTTCGAGCGAACAGGCCGAAATGCTTCAAAACGAACTGGGAAAAGAGGTGAAATACGACCGAATCTCCCGGCTCTTGAAAATTCAAGGCGAATCTTCAGTCCAGAGCGGCATCGGAAATATCGCCGTCTGTTCGGCGGGGACGGCGGATATTCCGGTTGCGGAAGAGGCTGCAGGAACGGCGGAGTATTTCGGCGGAAATGTACATCGCTTCTTTGACATTGGAGTTGCCGGAATTCATCGCCTTCTAGACAAGGTAAACGAAATTCGGAAGGCGAATGTCGTAATCGCTGTAGCCGGAATGGAAGGCGCCTTGGCGTCTGTCTTGGGAGGCCTTGTCAAGGTGCCGGTGATTGGCGTTCCGACTTCGGTGGGGTACGGGGCGAACCTGAACGGCATTTCCACACTGCTTTCGATGATCAATTCCTGCGCAAACGGAATTTCTGTTGTCAATATCGACAACGGATTCGGAGCGGGATATATTGCCACACAAATTAATCGCCTGGCGGAAGGTATCCGATGAAAAGTCTTTACTTTGAATGTAATTCTGGAATCAGCGGAGACATGGCTGTCGCCGCAATGATAGATCTCGGGGCGGACAGGGAGGCTTTGCGGAAAACGTTGGAGACGATTCCCGTAGATGGTTTCCAGATTAAGATTTCCCGCGTCCAGAAAAGCGGAATCGACTGTAACGATTTCGACGTCGTCCTGGATGCGTCGCATGAAAATCACGACCATGACATGGAGTTTCTTTTTGGGAAGGAACATCATCATCGCGAACATTCCCATCATCACGAACATCGCGGTCTTCAGGAAATCAGGGAAATTATCCAGAAAACGGACATGTCGGAAAATGCCCGATCGCTTGCCGGAAGGATTTTTGAAATTATCGCTCGGGCGGAAGCCAAGGCGCACGGAATTCCTGTGGAGCGTGTTCATTTTCACGAAGTCGGCGCGGTCGATTCGATTGTGGACGTCATTGCGCTTTCCGTATGCCTGGACGATTTAAAAGAAAGATTTCAGGTTCAAAACATCTATGTGCCGTTTCTTTGCGAAGGGCGCGGAACCGTTCGCTGCGCCCATGGAATTTTGCCGATTCCCGTGCCGGCTGTCGCAAACATTGCGCAGGAAAATGCATTGAAGCTTTCCTTCATCGACGAAGAAGGTGAATTTGTCACGCCGACGGGAGCCGCCTTTGCCGCCGCGGTGAAGACAGGCGAAAAGCTTCCGGATAGGTTTGAAATTTGCCAGGTCGGGCTTGGCGCCGGGAAAAGAAATTACAATCGCCCGAGCATTTTAAGGGTTTTTCTAATCGAAGAATCTCCTGTTGAAAGTTTTGGCGAAAAACCTTCTTTCTTGAGCGATAAAGTTTTTGAACTGAACACCAACATCGACGACTGCACCGGGGAAAATCTGGGATTTCTCTCTGAACTTCTCTTGCAAAACGGAGCGTTGGATGTGACATTTACACCGTGCTTTATGAAGAAGAATCGTCCGGCGAATAGGCTCACGGTTCTCTGCAAGGCGGAAAATGTAAAGTCTCTGGAAAAGCTTGTCTTTCTGCATACGACGGCGATTGGAATCCGTGTTGCGGAGAAGGATCGCGTCGTTTTGCCGCGGACAGAAGTTTCCGTTTCGACGGAATGGGGAAATGTTCGCGTTAAAGTCGTCCGGATAGGCGATGTTCTAAAAATCTATCCCGAATACGAAAGCGTGAAAACGGTGAGCCTGGAAAGAGGCTTGCCGTTTGATGCTGTCTATCAAAAAGTCTTCGGCATCGCTGAAAAGTTTTTAAACGAAAAACAACCATCATTCAACCACGGAGGTCCCATATGGCTTGTTTGTTAGTTCCACTCGCAGAAGGAATCGCTGTTTCGGCGGTGAAGCGGGTCGCTTTGCGTTCCGGCAAGGAGGCAAGCGAAACGGTCCAGAAGATAAGCGAAAAAGTTTCCGTTCTGGAAAAGATGCTCTATGGCGGGAGCTTCTTGCTCGCCGTGGAACATTTTTACCATGGAGAGCTGACGGTCGTTCCGCCTTTCCTGACCGCGATGGAGTCTTCTGCGGAGACTGCGGTAATGCTCAGGGAAATGGCGACAAGTGGTGTCGGAATGGCCGCTTTGACGACTGCGGTGTGGGCTTTGTGGCTCGGAGCGGGTGCCCTGAAGAAAAAAATCCGGCAGCGTC
>CAVGIM010000020.1:0-33750 GCA_963629575.1 Candidatus Methanomethylophilaceae archaeon | reverse complement strand
GAAAAAATGCGGAGGGCCTATGTGTCTGATTCTTTCCGTTCTGGCAACGCTTGCCTATCTGAAACTTTTCGTTTCCCGGTCCAAGCGAAATCTGGATTCGAAAAGTGCGAAGACGACGTTTCTCGTGTTTTTTGGCGCAAGCCTGATGTGGAGCGTTGACGGCTTTGCGGCGATGATGAACGGGGAAAGTTTTCTGGACTTGAGCAAGGAAGATTTCTTTCTCGGATTGATTGTCGTCTGCTGCGGCAGCGCGTTTTACTTCGTTTCGCAAAAACTGAAAACCAAAGGAAACACTTTATGAATTTAAGCATGAAGACAAAGGAAAAATCTATGCAGAATACACACAAATTAACAGGGCTTGCTTCTGTTTCGGCATTGCTACTTTCGGCGACGCTTGCTTCGGCAGAAGTCAAGGATTACAAAACTTACGAGACTGAAGACAAGAACGTTCCCGTCGTCTATTTCACGCGGGACATTTCGCCGGAAGGCCTTGTCAAGGTCTATCGGGCGATGGGTTGGAAGCCTCATGGAAAGGTCGGTGTGAAAATCAGCACGGGAGAGCCTCCCGCGTCCAACTATCTTCGCCCTTCTCTCATCAAGAACCTGGTGAAGAATGAACTCGGCGCGACCATCGTGGAATGCAACACGGCGTACGGGGGCGGTCGGGCTTCGAGCGCAATGCATCGGCAGGTCGTCAAGGATCACGGATTTCTGGACATCGCCCCGTTCGATTTGCTCGACGAGGAAGATTACATGAAAATACCGGTAACGGGCGGAAAGAACCTAAAGTTCGATTACGTCGGAAGCCACTTCAAGAACTACGACTCTTACTTGGTGCTGAGCCATTTCAAGGGTCACGCGATGGGTGGCTTCGGCGGAGCGATCAAGAACCTTTCGATCGGATTCGGCAGCGGGGAATCCGCAAAAAAATCGGGCAAGGCTCTGATCCATACCGCAGGTCGTGCCGATGCCGGAAACTTTAGAAGCAGCTGGTTCGAACTCACGCGAGGCGATGAAAACCAGTTGAAGTTTCTGGAATCGATGGCGGAAGCCGCAAAAGGCGTCTGCGACTACATGGGAAACGAAAAAGGCATCGCTTTCGTGAACGTCCTGAATCGTCTGAGCGTCGATTGCGACTGCAACGGAAATCCCGAAGAACCCGACATGCACGACATCGGCATCCTGGCTTCGACCGACCCGCTTGCGATTGACCAGGCGAGCATCGATCTGGTCTTTACCGCGAAGGACTCCAAGAAGCTCGTGGAACGCATCGAGAGCCGCAAGGGCCGTCACACGTTGGAACATGCGGAAAAGATCGGTCTTGGCAAGGGATCAAGAAAGTACCGCCTAGTCGTTTTGGATTAAGGAAATCACCGTGAACCCTGTCTTCGAAATCATCCAGCGCGAAGCCGTCTATCTTTGGTTTTACCTTGACTTGCAGATTCGGGAAATATTCTGGTTCTGGGTTTTCGGAATCGTTCTCGGATCGTGCGTCTCGGTATTCTTCAAGAATTCGATTCATCGTTGGGCGGAACGAATCGCGGACAAGGTTCCCGGCATTATCGCGATTATCGCGGCGAGCGCTCTCGGAATCGCTTCGCCGCTCTGCATGTATGGTACGATTCCCATTTGCGCCGCCTTTGCGAAAAAAGGCGTCAAGGAGGATTTTCTCGCGGCGTTCATGATGTCGAGCGTCCTGTTGAATCCGCAGCTTATCGCCTACAGTGCCGCACTTGGGACAGGACTTCTGTGGACGCGGATTGTTTCCTGCTTTCTCTGCGGAATTGCCGCCGGGATGCTTGTCCGTATTTTTGTCTGCAAGAAACCCGACAGACGTTTCTTCGATTTTTCGGGATTCGGCGAACCGCAAAGCCACGATACCGACCCGAATATCGCTTTGCGCTTTGTCAAAAATATCTGGCGCAATGTCCGCGCGACCGGTCCCTGGTTCTTGCTCGGAATCGCCCTGTCCGCCGTATTCCAGCGCTATGTTCCCGGCGAAGCGATTGGAAAGCTTTTTGGCGAAAACGAAGGATTTGGAATTCTGCTCGCCGCCGGTGCGGGCGTCCCGCTTTACGTGTGCGGAGGCGGAACGATACCCTTGTTGCTGGAATGGCTTTCGAACGGAATGAGCCCTGGATCGGCTGCCGCGTTCATGCTCACCGGACCCGCGACGAAAATCACGAATCTCGGGGCGCTGAAAACCGTCCTGGGATTTCGAAATTTTGTCCTCTACATCGTATTTGTTGTACTGTTTTCGCTTTTTGTCGGCGGAATCGTCAATTTCATGCTTTTTTGACAGGCAAAAGTTGGAAAAAGCCGAAACAAGTCCATCGAGAGTTTAATTTGCTACATTGAGGGGAAAATTATTTCAAAGGATCTTTGAACGATGCAATTTCCTCCAGTGAAAGAACAGATGGACATTCTGCTCCGCGGTGTCTCGGAGATAATCCCTGCCGACGAACTCGAACAGAAGCTTCAAAAGTCTTATGATTCGGGAATCCCTCTGCGGGTCAAGCTGGGTGTCGATCCGACGGCTCCGGACGTGCATCTGGGGCATACCGTTGTCATGCGCAAGCTTCGCCAGTTCCAGGATCTCGGGCATACCGTTGTCCTGATCGTCGGCGACTACACGGCGCAAATCGGCGACCCTTCCGGAAGGAACAAGGCGCGTCCTCGCCTTTCGCACGAAAAGGTTCTGGAAAACGCAAAGGAATACCAGCAGCAGTTTTTCCGCGTCGTCCGCGAAGACCGCGTCGAAATCCATTACAACGGCGAATGGTTCGACAAGCTCCCGTTTTCGAAAGTCACGGAACTCATGGGGCAGTTTACCGTGGCGCAGATGCTCGAACGCGAGGATTTCCACAACCGCTATGCGTCGAACAGTCCCATCAGCCTGCACGAGTTCATGTATCCGATGATGCAAGGCTACGATTCCGTCGCCATCAAAAGCGACGTGGAACTCGGCGGAACGGACCAGAAGTTCAACGTTTGCCGCGGGCGCGACCTGCAGATGTACGAAAAGATGCCGCTCCAGATCGGGATGTTCATGCCGATTCTGCTTGGAACGGACGGCAAGGCCAAGATGAGCAAGAGCCTCGGAAACTATGTCGGCGTGAGCGAACCTGCCGACGTGATGTATCACAAGATTTACAATCTGGCGGATTCCATTGTCGAGAACTGGTTTGAACTCTTGACCGACGTCCCGATGGCGGAAATCCAGAAGATGATGGCGGAAATCCAGGCGGGAACCCTCAACCCGAATGTCGTAAAGGACATTCTCGCGAAAGACATTGTTTCGCAGTATTACGGAAAGGAAGCCGCGGACGCCGCCGCGAAAAAGGAAAAGGAAATCCACAGCGGAAACGCCATCCCGTCCGATGCGAAGGAATGCTCCGTCGCACCGGGAACCTACAAAGCGGTCGATCTTCTTGTTGAAATAAAGGCCTTTGCGTCCAAGGGCGAAGCCCGGCGCATGGTCCAGAACGGCGGTGTGCGAATTTCCGGGGAAAAGGTTTCCGATCCGATGCTCGAATGCAAGATCCAGGGCGCAGACAGGTTGCTAGTCCAGGTCGGCAAGCGAAACTTCTTCAAGGTGAACTTCTGATGACAGGCGACACCCTGATCCTCGGGCTGAACCCGACGTGGCAGCGTCTCTTCCTTGTCGATGAATTTAGGCCCGGAGAGGTCAACCGCCTTTCCCGTGTCGAGGAATTCGCTTCGGGCAAGGGCATCAACTGCGCCCGCGTCCTTCGGGTCCTCGGCGGGGACTTCATCCTTTCGCACTTTTTGGGCGGCGACCGCAGCGTGTCCATTTGCGACGAAGTCGCTGCAGCGGGAATCCGACAGATTCCCATCTGGATCGGGGCTTCGACGCGAATCAGCACGACTATCATGAGCAAGGGCGACACCACGGAACTCATCGAACCGTCGCCGAAAATCACGGAATCCGAGAACAGGGACTTTTTGCAGACGATTGGAGAAATCTGGAGCGACGTGACGAATGTCGTTCTCTGCGGCTCGCTCCCTCTAGGATTCCAGCTAGAAAACCTTTCTCGGCTGGATCTGACGGGAAAGCGCCTCTTTATCGATGCGATCGAAGGCTTTGACACGTGGCTCGAATCCGGCGTGGAACTCCTCAAGATCAATCTGTCCGAATATTGCAAACTCTTGCAGCGGTTCGGCATTCCGCAGATAACGTCTAGTCCCCAGTTCTGGAAAATGACCGCCTCGACGCTTCTTGAACGCTTGCCGATTGGAAATCTGGTCGTGACCGACGAGGATGCCCCTATCCATGTGTTTTACATGCAGGAAGGAAAGTTCATGGGGTTAAGCGTCAAGCCGCCTGCCGTCAAGCTGGTAAACGACATCGGCGCGGGCGACGCGTTTCTCGCCGGCTGGCTTGCCGCGGACTTCCTCGGGCTTCCCATTTCGGATCGCCTGGCAAAAGCCGCTGCGGTCTCTGCGGCCCGCTGCGAAGTCGATCGCCCGTGGAACATCGACTTAGGACGCGTTTCCGCACTGGAATCGGACCTTCTTCCCTTGGTCGAAAAAATTGCGGACTGACATGGAAAGGAAGAAAACGCTGATAGCGGTTCCGTCGCCGATGGAGTGGAAGGTCCTCTATCCGAAAGAGCCGTTTGGCAAAACGGTAGAGCGGCCGCTGCAACTGAATCCTCGGTTCGATGCGGCTTGTCTGGGTATCGGGCTCGTGAACTTTGGCGGACACCTGGCAGAGCTCTTGCTCCGGCGAGAATATTTTCGCGTGATAGTCGTCGGCATTGCCGGTGCGCTTCCCGGGAGCGGCCTTTCCCTTGCGGACACGGTCCGCGTCGATGAAGAGTGCGTGGGCGACGAGGGCTATCTCCATTTGGATACCTTCAAGCCGTATTTTCGCCGGCCGAACCTTTTTCGGGCTTCGCCGGTTTGCAAGGCGCCTCCGCAGATTGCCGCTCTTTCGGGCGTTCGAGGCGTCTCCGTCAATACGCTGACGGCAAGTTCCCAAATCCTGGATTGCCGCGCAAGGTTTTTTGGCGCAAAAATCGAGGCGATGGAAGGCGCTTCCGCTTTTGCCATTGCGAACGCGATGCATGTCGAGGTGTTTGAAATTCGCACGATCAGCAATTTCACGGGAGACCTGGACGAATCAAGGTGGAACTTGCGCCATTCGCTCCGCGGCCTTGCGAGGAACATTCTCGAACCGATGATTCTGGATGGTATCGCGTGATCCCTCTCCGCCTGGGAATTTCCACGTGTCCGAACGACACCTACATCTATGAATCCCTGATTTTTGGGCAGGAAGGCTCTCCCTTCGAGTGGCGCGTCACGTTTGCCGATGTGCAGACGCTGAACGAAATGGTTCTGCAGGGCGCTTTAGATGTCGCCAAGGTGAGCTGCGGCGTCTTGCCGTTCATCCAGGACGCCTACCGCTTGCTTTCCTGTGGCGGAGCCATGGGATTTGGCTGTGGACCTCTCCTGCTTGCGTCTCGGAAGGGAGAATCCTTTCATCCCGACGAAGAAACGCTCTTGCCCGGAAAGAACACGACCGCCGCGCTTCTTTTTCGATTCTGGGCGTCGGAAATGTACGGCATTTCTCGGCCGAAAGTCTCCTACGCGTTCTTCGACGAGGTCTATTCCTCCTTGTGTTCAAGCCGAAACAGGCAAGGCGTCGTCATTCACGAAAAGCGTTTTACCTGGGCAGAAGACAACCTGGGCCTTTTGACCGATCTGGGCGCATTCTGGGAATCCCGTACAAGTTCGCCGATTCCCCTGGGATGCGCCGTTGCCAAAAAATCGCTGGGCGAAGAGGCGATTCTCGCCGTCGAGCGTGAAATTCGGAAAAGCCTGGACTGGGCGCGTTCGAGGAAAAATCTTGTCTCGGAATTCATTCGGGAAAAGGCGCAGATCGCGGACGATTCCGTTATCGAGCGGCACATCCGCCTCTTCGTTTCCGACTTTACGCGCGAAATAGGAATTTCGGGCCAAAAGGCTCTCGAAATCCTGTCGCGGCACGCCTCTTTGTAAAAAAACAAAAACAAACGGCTTTCTCGAAACGAAAAACGACGATTGTAAAAAATATTTTTACGGAATGGCGATATTTTGGCCAAAACTTTATTTATTTTCCCAAAGTATCATTTTCAAGGGAGTCTTTATGGACTTGGTTCAGCAACTGGAACAGGAACTCGAAGCTTTCAAGCGCGAGTACGAAAAGTTCGAGAAAGGCAATAAATCGGCAGGAACTCGCGCCCGCAAGGTCCTACAGGATATCAAGCGTTCCTGCCAGGAACTTCGAGTCTCCATCCAAGGCGTCAAGAAGGATTCCGAGCCGAAAAAAAGTCAAGAAGAAGGAGACTTGTCCTAGAACAGGCGACAGAACAATGGGAAATACCATGAAAAAATGCTTTTTTGCAAAGATTTATCATGAAAAGGGTTTGACTAAAGCTATTTTTGAAGGTATATTCCACAATGTGATTTGTTGCACAGGGAAGTTCCCTTGTCGCTGATCCGAATGGACTATGGTGAATTTATGTTTCATGATTGGAGAACTCTAGCAGTATGACCCTAAAGAAAGTATTCGTAGTTCTTGCTGGGGCTATGCTCTTTTCAGGATATGCTTCGGCAAAGGCTATTAACGTGCCGGGCGATTACGAAAAGATTGCGGACGCTCTGGGCAACGCAGACGCTGGCGATACCATTTACGTTAAGCGTGGAACCTACAATGAAAACATCACGCTTGTCATGGGCGTAGTTCTAAAGGGCGAAGACCCTTTGACGACGATTATTGACGGTGGACGCCGTGGACCGACCGTCATGGGAACATCCGGGGCGGAAATGTCCCACTTCACCATTCGGAACGGTATCGAAGGCATCCTTTGCGAAAACGCCGCTCCCTATATCCACCACTGCTACGTGATGGACAACAAGGCGACCGGCATTGCCGCATTCATTTCCTTGCCCAACCTTCGCAACAACGTGGTGTATGGGAACCGCTGGTCCGGCATTCTCGCTTGGGGCGCAAAGTCGCTCGACGCCTATGTCGAACAGAACGTGGTCCTTCGCAACGGATATTCGGGACTCGCCCTGAAGGGGCCGTCGAATATCGTCGCTCGCAACAACATCTTCATGGAAAACCATTACTACGGTGTCTTTGCCGATCCTGCCGCGGGGCAGACAAAGATCGAGTATAACAACATTTACAAGAACTACTACCCGTTCAACCGATTCATCAAGGTGAACCGCACGAACGTTTCCCTGGATCCGAAATTCATCAGTCCGTCTCTTTCCAAGCCGAATTTCTTCTGCAATTCCAAGTCCCCGATGCTCAAGCGCGGCAAGGGAAAGCTCGATATCGGCCTCTTGGCGCATGACGTGGTTACCGAAAAGGAAGAGGAAGTGGCGGAAACCCGCAACCCGGATACGGACGGTGACGGTCTCTGCGATCCGTGGGTCTCCGAAGAAGGTCTTTCCGAAAAATATGCCGCCGTTTGCTCGGGCATCGACAACTGCCCGGAAGATGCGGAAGATGTCGATGGATTCCAGGACGACGACGGTTGCCCGGATCCGGACAACGATCGTGACGGCATTTGCGACCCATGGGTCGAGGCTAGCGGACTTCTCGACAAGTATGCGCACACTTGCAAGGGGGCGGATGCCTGCCCGGACAATCCCGAATCATTGAACGGCTACAAGGACGAAGACGGCTGCCCGGACGAAGTTCCTGTTCCGCCGAAGAAAGTCTTTGTTCTCGAAGGCGTGAATTTTGAATCCGGAAAGGCGACGATTACCAAGGATTCCGAAGTTTCCTTGCGCAAGGTCGTCGATATCATGGAAGCTTTCCCGGAAACGACTTTTGAAATTGTCGGTCACACGGACAATGTCGGCAACTCGGCCAAGAACAAGCAGCTCTCTGCCGACCGTGCCGCCGCCGTCAAGGGCTTCCTTGTCGAAAACGGAATTGCCGACAATCGTATGGTAACTCGTGGTGCTGGCGATACGCAACCGAAGGCTTCCAACAAGACTCCGGAAGGTCGTGCCCAGAACCGCCGCATTGAATTTATCCGCACGGATATCAAGTAAGGAGAAGGTTAGGTGATGACACGCTTTAGCTTCATCAAGACAACAGCTGTAGGGCTTATCTGCACGAGTGCAGCGTTCGCTTCTCCCACGTATTCTCCGCACAAGTACCAGCAGAACGATTGGTTCGGGGAATTTGGCAGCAACAATACGGCGATGTATGTGAACCCGGCCGGAATCGCGGAAACGGATCAAATCGAGCTTTCCATTGGCTATTTCAGCACGATCAGTGGCGAAGCCGCCCAGGAATACGGTTCCTTGACGATTCCGTTTGGCTATAACCACACGTTGGGCATTTCGTTCTTTGAAAATGGCGCAACCATCGATGGCGGCTATTCCTACACCGAAAACGCCTACATGATCGGTTATGCCTATCGTCTGATGCACTGCCTGGCCTTGGGCGTCGATCTTTCGATTCTCCAGATAAACCAGTTCGACATGAACAAGCAGTTTACGATGGGTGCGGACATCGGTATCGCCTGGAATCCGATTTCCAATTCCCGATTCGGAAGCCTGACTGTCGGCGTGGCGTTCCAGAACGCGATTGCCCCGGCGATAAGCACCGAGGAAGAAAACACCTCGTATCATTTCGTGTTCATGGGGGCGAGCGAATCCTACAAGGTTCCGAGCAACCTGAACTTCTCGCTCTTCTACCGCGGATTCAACCGGTTGCTCGAAGCGAAAGCGGAACTTTCCCTCATCGACGTTATCCACGATAGCGATGAAGGCGGTGACGGAATGAACCTTGAAACGAGCTTTACCTTGACCTATTACCTGAGCTCTCACCTGGGCGTTCGTCTTCGCTTCACGAAGGAAGGGTATCCGGTGCTGGGCGCGACGGTGAATGTCAAGGACGTGACGTTCTTCCGCTATCTGGCTCTCGACCTGGAAATGTCCCATGACGACATTGTCGAAAAGAAGAACCGCGGATTTATCTGGGCGGTGAAGCTCACGTCGCGTTTCGGCAACACGCGTGAAGAAAACATCGGCGAAGATCGTTACCGTCGCTTGAAGATTGAACCGGAAAACGACTACCGCGCGGCGATGCGTCTTTATCTGAATCGCCAGTTCCTGGAAGCCGCCTATGCGTTTGGCAAGGTCCAGACCAAGTATCCGGCTTTCCACCTGGTGGACCAGGCGGCGTTCTACAAGGGAAAGTCCTTCGAGAACATGCGGATGCACAAGGCGGCCAAGTCTGTCTATGAAGATGCCATCAAGCGCTATCCGCAAAGCGACCAGCGTGCCAAGTATCACTTCCAGCTGATGAACATCGACTACAAGGAAGGCAAGTATAACGATGCGATGGTCAAGTACCAGTATATCGTGCAGCATTATAGCGAAAGCGACGTGAAGGCGGATGCCGACTATATCGCGGGTCAGATCAAGTTCGAACAGGGGCTCTATCAGGAATCCATCGACTTGCTCTCGGCGATTCTTCCGGGCAATGCCAACTACTTCTATGCGCGCTATACAATGGGCATTGCCAATAGCCGCATGGGCAAGTGGGACGAAGCGGAAAACTGTTTCCGCGACATCATCGACCAGCCGGCATCCAACCAGTCCGAAATGGATCTCCAGGATGCGGCAAAGGTCAAGCTGGGACATATCTACTTCTCTGGCGAAACGCCGAATATTCCGGAAGCGGCTGGACTTTATGGACAGGTCAAGCCCGGTTCCCCCGTCTATGACGAAGCGATGCTTGCCTTGGGGTGGTCTTTCCTCAAGGTGAACAAGCCGGATGAGGCGATCAAGTATGCCCAGTGGATCATCAAGAACATGCCGAATTCCTTCTTGCTGTCGGAAGCCTACCTTGTCGAAGGGTATTGCTACTACATGAAGAAAGACTATGAAAATGCGGATCGTTCCTTGACCCACGCGGAAGAGCTTACCAAGCAGCCGGTGGTTTCCATGGCGGCTCGCGATAGCGCTCGCAAGGCCTACGAAGACAACGAGGCTCACTTTGACAGCGTCCAGGCCAAGGCTCTCGACCTTTCCCGCCAGTTGCCGACGCCTCGCGTCGAAATGAAGCGCGCCCAGTTGCGTCCGGACTTTGACAAGGCGAACGCCGCGATTGACGATTACGCAAAGTTCATGCAGCGTTCCCAGCAAAGCGATCGCTTTGAATCCAACCGCAAGCGCGTTCTCGACGATGCAGGCTTTACGCTCGCAACCGTCAAGACGAAGAAGGCGGAAAGCGGTGGTGGTTCGGGATCGGGCTCGGCGAACTCTCAAGAGCTTCAGGAACTGGAAAACCTGGAAGATTTGGAGTAATTTAACAACGGGGGATAGACCTGGATAACCGGGTCTGTCCTTGTTTTAAAAGTGGTAGGTAGAAAATTCAAATGAAAAAACTATTTATAATCGCTTTATCGCTCTGCACCATTGCCGGAGTTTCTTATGCGGATCCTTGCAAGGACAAGACGAACGAAGCGAAAACGATGCTTGCCAAGTGCAAGGCGATGCAGAAAGGTTCTCGCGACTACAAACAGTGCGCTAGCTCCTATAATCTTTTGAAAACCCAGGCGCAGCAGGCTTGCCGATCGGGCGGCATGGACGAAAGCGAAATGCAGTCCGCCATCAAGCAGTGGCGTACCCAGGTGGATCGTTGCAAGGGAAAGCAAAGTTCCCGTTGCGCCAGCGCTCTCCAGCAGCTTGGAAACTACCAGTATCGCCTGGAAGAGAAACACCAGGTCGATGCGATGGCCCAGTATGAATCCGATATCGCCTGGTGCGAAGATCGCGACAACGAACCGGCCAAGTGCAAGAATCTCGGTGCGGGGCCGAAGGTTGATCACTCGAAGTCGCTCGGATACTTCCTGGAATACATCGACAAGTATCCGAAAGAGGCAAGGACTCCGAACGTGATGTACCAGGCTTCGTTTGTTTACGAAGCGAGCGGCGAAGAGGAAAAGGCCTATAAGCTGAGAATGCGCCTGGTAAAGGAATTTCCGGATAACGGGCTTGTGCCAAAGACCTGGCTCCGAATCGCGGAATATCACTTCATGAACCGCAAGTTCCGCGACGCTATCGATGCGTACAAGCGCGTAACGGGATTCGAGAACCTGACCGGCAAGGAAGCCGCTCTCGCCATGTATCACTTGGCGGAATCCTATTACAATATCGCGGAATACGAAACGGCGGCCAAGACTTATTTCACCTATATCGATGGTTCCGACAAGGGGAAATACCCGAGCGACTTGCGTCTGGAAGCGATGGACTTCATGGCGGCGGCTTTCTCCGATATCGACGACGGTGTTCGTGTTGCGGCCAAGTTCCTCAAGGACAAGAAGGTCAAATTCAAGGATTCCCTCTATTACCGCATCGGTATGAAGAACAAGGATCATGACCGCAACGAAGAAGCGGTGCAGTCCTTCAAGTACTTGCTGGACATCAACCCGGATTACGTAGATGCTCCGCTTGCGGATGTCGCGATGGTCGAAATTCTCATCATCCAGCAGAAGTTCGACGAAGCTCAGGAACAGCGCAAGCTGGTCGTGAAGCGTTACAGCAAGAACTCTTCGTGGTTCAAGAAGAACAAGCAGTATCCGGCTTCTGTCGAAAACGCGGAAAAGGCGATTCGCGCCGCGATGCTCGATATTCCCCAGTACGATCACGCCCAGGCCGCCAAGCTGATGAAGGAAGGCGATACGGAAGCCGCCAAAAAGCGCTACCAGATAGCAATCCAGGGATACAACGATTTCTTGAAACAGTATAAGAACGAGCCGACCTGGGACGAATACAAGGTCTATGCGAATTTGGCGCTGGTCTATCAGGAGATGAACCAGTTCGCGAAAGCTGCGGAAATGTTCAACAAGATTGTCGATGCCGATACAAACCGTTACGGTCGTAGAGCGCTTGGCTCTGCCGCTCCCTACAAGAAGGAAGATGCCGGCTACAATGCGGTCATCATGATGGACAAGGCCCGTGCGGCCGCCCAGCAGAGCAAGGCTGGCGACGATCCGGTCAAGGCGTACAGCCTTCCCGAAACCAAGGCCTACTTTGCGCAGGTCGATAAGTACATGGCCAAGTTCGCGAAGCAGAAGGAAGCGGTGGAGCTTGCCTACAACGCGGCGATCGTTCGCTACCAGGCAAAGCAGTATAAGGAAGCGGTGGTCGATTTCCGCAATCTGAAGACCAACTATCCCAAGAACCAGTATATCTTGCTCATCAGCCGTATGCTTGCCCAGTCCCTGCTCGAATCGGAACAGCTTGACGAATCCCAGAAGGAATTCGAATGGCTGTACAAGCAGTATGCCGAAGTCAAGGAAACCCGCAACGATTCGATGGCCAAGGTCATTCGGACATCGATTGCCGCAGTGCTCTTCCAGAAAGCGGACAAGTCGGTGAAAAACGGACAGTTCGAACAGGGCGCTCTCGCCTACCTGAACTTGGTGAAGCTCTATCCGATGGAATCGTTTGCCGACAAGGCCGTCTTTGAAGCCGGCAATGCCTACGAAAAGGCCAATAACTATGAAAAGGCCGCCCAGACATTCATGATGCTTCCGCAAAGTTACGGAAAGTCGCCTCTGACGATCCGCGGCATCTTGCGCGCCGCGATGAACTACAAGAAGGCTGGCAAGCCGGAACAGGCCGCCCAGACATTCCTGTTCATTACGAACAATTTCGAAAAGGATTCCATGGCGTATGCCGCAATCGGCTTTGCCGCATCGACATACGATTCGATTCCCAACAAGAAATTGGCGGCCCAGACCTACGAACTCGCCTACAAGAAGTATCCGAATCACGAAAAGACTCCGGGAATGCTCTATAGCGCTTGCTTGACTTACGACGAAGCGCAGCTGCCCGAAGAAGCCATTCGCTGCTCGAAGGATCTTGTCCGCGACTATCCAAAGAGTTCTTACGCTCTCGACGCCGCGTTCAGCATTCCGGTCGCCTACCAGAACGCAAAGCGCTGGTCCGAAGCGGCAGATGCCTACATCACGTTCGCCAAGAACTACACGGCAGACAAGGAAAAGCTCATCGCCGCCTACATCGGAACGGCGCGCGCCTACCGCGAACTCAAGGACGACAAGAACGCTGCGGAGTATTACAAGAAAACGATCGACTCCTACGACAAGTATGGCTTGCAGATCAAGAATGCGGATCCGGGAGTTCCTGCCGAGGCCGCGTTCTATCTCGGCGAAATGGAATTTGCCAAGATGGAGCCGATTGCGGTAACCGGCAACGAAAAGGCGAAGACGGCTGCAGTCAAGAAGCTCACGGAAGTTCTGAAGGTCGCTGTCGGCCACTATTCGAAGTCGGCGACTTACGCTTCGGAAAAGTGGACCTTCCGTGCGACGAACAAGATCGGTTTCCTCTTTGTCACGATGGCGGCGAAGATTCGGGAACAGGAGCTCAACGGCAAGACGGATGAAGAGCGCTTTGCCGAACGTATCGGAATTGTGCAGCAGCTTCCGGGCTATTATGACCAGGCTCAGCCGATTTTCCAGAAGAATATCGATCTTGCCCGCGACCAGGGATTCTACAATGCCGACGTGATTGCCGCCGAAGAAGGCTACATCGAAATGTATTACCAGGGATGCGCCGTGTTTGTCGAAGTGGGCGATGCCTTTGCGAAGTCTCCGCTTCCCGATAGCGTGGAAATCGTGACCCAGTATGTAGAATACGAAGGAATGACCAAGGAAGACGCCGAGATGGCTGCCGGTGAAGACCTGCAGGCGTATCGCGAAGAACTCGAGTCGCGTTCGCAGGCTGCGCGCGAAGCGGCCGTTCCGCGTTGCGCAACGGGAATCCGCGCTTCCGAGCATTATGGAATCGACAACCAGTGGACGCAGAAGCTTTACGAGGCCTTGCGCGAACTCGACGAACAGAACGAAGCGCTTCAGATAAAGATCACCAAGTTCGACGCGACGAAGCTCTTCAAGGATCCGAGCTACTTCAAGACGAAGGCGCGTCTGGATCAGGTCAGGGCGTCCAAGGTCATGACCAAGCAGGAACAGCTCGCTACCTACCAGGAAATCCTGAAGGATGCCCAAAGCGAAAACGAAAAGCTCCGGGCCGAACTTGCCGAACTCCAGGCTCGCCTGGCGCCTCCGGCGGTAAATCCTTCGACCAGTCCGTAACAACGGTTCTTGCGTAATTCTATTTTTACAAAAAGGAAGATTCCTGCAAAAAAAAGCGGGGATCTTCCTTTTTTTATGGAGTAATGAAAATTTTACAGCCGATACCCATTCCAAAAGGCAAAAAAAAAAATAAATATGCGGATACAGGAAACAAACATCTCATCACTTGTAAAAAAAGGAGTACCCTAATGTCTAAAATGCTCGAATCGTTCAACCCGTCCGCTGATGGTTGGCAGTTCATGTGGATCATTCTTGCGGTCGGTCTGATTGGCCTTGGCTTTTCGATTGAACGCATCATCACCATCATCGTCAAAAGCGGCAAGGGTCGTGCCAAGTTCCTGCAGAAGTTTGGTCAGCTCATCAGCGCGAAGCAGTATGACCAGGCGCTGAGCCTCGCGAACTCTTCGAAGCTCCCGATTGCGAAAGTGGTCGCCGCCATCGTCAGCAATCACGATGCTGGCCGTGACGCCATGCAAAATGCGTCGGACGCCGTTTTCCTTACCGAAGCTCCGCGTCTTACCCGCTATGTCTCGATTATTTCCGTGATGGCTTCTATCTCCACTCTTCTTGGACTGATGGGTACGATTTACGGTCTGATCTTCACGTTCGACGCCGTGGCTAACAAGCCGGCCGCTGAACGTCCGAAGGCTCTGGCTGACGGTATCGCTATCGCTATGGGAACGACTCTTCTCGGACTTCTCTGCGCGGTTCCTCTGCTTGTCATCGTCGGTATCCTGAACATGAACAGCGAACGTCTGATCCAGGAAATGGAAGAAAAAGGCCTCAAGATTATCAATGCCCTGTCGTAATTGTTACCAAGAAAAGGCAATTATCTAGATAGGAGATAAAATGGCAAAAGAAATCAAACCATCAGCAAAGGTCGAAGAACCGGATTTGCTTCCGGCGATGGGCCTGTTCACAATTTTGATTCCGATGCTGCTCTCCATGACGTCGTTCCAGAAGTTGGCTATCGTCGAAGTCAATCTGCCCGAACGCAGTATGATGCAAATGGACGACCAGACTCCTCCGCCTCCGGACGAGCAAGCATTGAATCTTTCCTTGGCCATTACAGACGAATATCTCGTTATCGGTGCACGTGGCGGTTTCCAGCCCAATGTCTATTTCAAGGAATTTTGGGTGTTCCGCTGCAAGTCCGACGGGCAGATAGTCAAGTATGCTGCCGACGAGGTAAAGTCCGCCATCAAGGCCGGCTCTGCACCGAAGTGCAAGGACGGACGCGAGATGGACAAGGAAAACTATACCCACCAGATCGAAAGAATCGAGCTCGCCATGATCGAGAAGACTTCGGAAGAAGATCCGGGTCGCTTGTTCTGGGGCATCTACACGTCGCAGGAAGAAAACCAGCCGGACAGCATTCTGGTCGATGGCAACAACGCATTCCTCGCTCTTGCCGGTGAAGGCGATGGCGGACTTACTCCGCCGGCCGCTCTCAAGAAACCGGGCGCGGGTGTTGGCGTGGCGACGCTTACGCCGAATTCCGCGCGCAAGCTCAAGCCGGAAGATGCGGCGAAGCTGATTGTCTATCCCCTTTCGGCCTACGACGAAATCGCAAAGCAGCTGATTCAGATTCACACGGCGTTTATCGACCTGGAAGATGTGGACAACATCATCATCGTGGCGAACGACGACGTTCAATTCGACAAGATTATCGCATTGATGGACCGCGCAAAATCCGCGGGATTCGTCAAGGTCAATCTTGCCAAGCTGGGAGGTTAGGAATATGGCTAGAAAAATGCGCAAGTACGGCGAGGACGTTCCGTTCTCCCTGACTTCGATGATGGACATGATGACCATCATTCTGGTGTTCCTTATCAAGAACCTCGACGCGGAAGGTCAGCTGATTACCCAGGCGGAAAACCTGGTGCTGCCGGTCTCCACTTCAAAGGTGCAACCCAAGGAGGTTTCGCTTTCCGTGGTGGTCGATGCCGGGTATGTCGTGGTGGACAATCAGAAAATCATTCCGACCGAAGAAGTAAAGCTTCAGGAAGACCTTTTGATTGCCCGAGTCGATTCCGTGCTGAAGATTCGTCGCGAAACGGAACGCGAACACGCCTTGAAAGCGGGACTTCCGGCGGATGAAGCTGGCAACATCATCATCCAGATCGACAAAAACATCCCTTATGACGTCATGTACAAGGTGATGGCCACCTGTGGCTTCTCAGGCTACACGAACATCGCTTTTGCCGTGTCGATGAAAAACAACGGGGAGGAATAAATGGCTACGAAAAAGAAGCTGGATCCTTTTGTAGAATCCTTGATGCCGGAATCCGACAAGCGCTTTGTCGGCGTCGCGGTGATCTCTGTTCTCGTCGCGGTCTGCTTTTCTCTTTGGGCGTCCATGTACGAAGCCGTGGTTGACGAAGTCATCTTCGAAGAAACCGCTGCGGAAGAACTGACGACAACGATGAAGATCGAAGAAAAGAAGGAAGAGAAAAAGGAAGAGAAGAAAAAGGAAGAGCCGAAAAAGCCTCGCAAGAAAGCCGGCGGTGGCGGAAAGCCCCGTGGAAAGGGACAGCCGAACGCGCCCCAGACCCGCGGCGTTCTCAAGCTACTGACCGCTCAGACGACAAAGTCCAATTACGCAGCTTACGATCTGATGAAGGACCAAAAGTTCTCCAAGGACATCAATAAGGTGCTGAAGGACGTTGCCGGCCTCCAGACGACGGGCAAGACCGTTCTCGGCGGTCGTCGCGGCAAGACGGACGGCGGCTTCAATGAAGGCTATGGCGAAGGCGGTTCCGGCGGTATCGGAGACGGTCTCGGAAGTCTTCTCGGCGGTGGCGGTGGCGGAATCGCTACACGCGCCAAGGGAACGATCAAGACCCCGTCTGCCCGCGATATCGACATGGGTGCCGGTGGCGGTTCTCGTAGCGCGGCGGACATCATGAAGGTCGTCCGTCAGCGTACACCGGGTCTGCGTCACATCTACAACAAGTTCCTGAAGAAACAGCCCGGGTTTGCCGGCAAGGTAACGCTCCGCTTTACCATTGCGCCGGGTGGCGACATCATCAGCATTTCAATAGCCTCTTCGACCACCGGTTTCGGCGAGTTCGACAACGCGGTGAAGAATGCGGTGAAGCGCTGGACCTTTAGCAAGATCAAGTCGGGCAACACGACGGTTACGATTCCGTTTACCTTCTCGGAATAGTTGCCGTTTTATCGAAATGAAGAGCCGAAAACGGAGTTTTCGGCTCTTTTTATTTTTTCCCTTGCGAAAAGGAATTGGATGAATTAGTTTTAGCATAAAATAGGAGTTGATTGATGAAAAAGAGAACAGCTGCCGCGTTAGGGCTGACTTTTGGTCTTTTGGGCGTCGGATCGGCTTTTGCCACCTTTGCCCGTGTCGAATCGATGGGCAAGAATACGACATATATCATGGATGACGTAAGCATTTTCGACAACCCCGCCAACATCAACCTTTACCCGAACTACTTGATTGGAGGCTTTGGCGCCTACCTGGACGATGTGGAAACCGGGACGAACAGGGATCCGCAACATCCGACATTTGGCGGAATCTTTTCGCTTGGCCTGGGGAGCGAGGAATCTCCTGACCCTCGCATTTCGATTGGTGGACTTTTTGGGCGCGAAGATTCGGAACTTTTCCGTTTTCTTCCGACATATTATGTCGATGACAAGGGCATCGTCCACTCCCTGCCAAAGACCGTGACGAATTTTGACGGCTTTCTGGGTGGAACCCTTCCGAACGGGAACGCTTTGGGGCTGCATGTCTATATCGCTCACCAGGACGGCGGATACGAAACGGAAAGCGGTTCCTACCAGGTCGATGCGAATTCCTACGCTTCGGTAATTCGCGCCGATGGCGGTATCAACTTGCAGCTTTCGAGTACTATCGACTATGAACTTTCCGGCGGTCTGGCCCGGGTGCAATACGGTCCGGAACACAAGAATTTCTTCGATGACGGAGACTTTTCGTATCTAGTCTCGTCGCGCGCGTTCTTTACGCTGGATGCGATTGACGGGGAACTGGTTCCTGCGATGAAGGCGCATTTTATCAAGGCTCCAGGGATCAAGAATACGCGGGCTCAGGTCGGTCTAGGCATCAATGTCGGACTCGACAGGGGATTTTTCTGGCTGGGCGGAGACTTTGTCTGGAATCGCGAAGAGGCCCGCGACTGGACCTTCGACTACAGAACCGGGGAGTCAACCTACGATTCGCAAAACGAAGGCTCCTTCTGGGACGAGCGGAAAGACATCGGAGGCGTCATCAGCTTCGGCATCGAACGCAACATCTGGTGGGACTGGTTTGTCATTCGCGTTGGCGGACAGAAGGCGATTCTCTATACGGAATGCGACCAGGATCCGCATAACGCGGGAAATAGCGGTATCTGCTCGGACAATGGAACGTTCTTCTCGACAAATCCTGTTGGAAACGGAACGATTGACGACCATATCGGCTGGGGATTCGGCATCAACATCGAGGAAAAGCTGAAAATCGACGTGACGATTGCGGAAGATCTGCTGTTCCGGAATCTTTTCCAGGGGGAGGGTCGCTGGTTCTCCCGAGTCGATGCGACCTATTCGTTCTAGAATCTTTCTCGGCGCTGTTCTCTTGAAAACGGCGCTTTTTTATATTTAAAATATGTTGCGGTTGCTTGTTGTCCTATTGCCCTGTCTTCTTTTCCTCGGCTGCTCGGAACCCCGGGGAAACATCGAAAAAAAACTGTCGTCCTATCTGCAGGACGACTTGAAGTTCATGGTTGCCCAGACTCTCAAGGCGAGCGGAGACCGAAGCGCGCTTTTGGATTCGCCCTATTACAAGATTCGGGACTTGCGCTTTTTTGACAAGGAACACTCCAAGATGTATTCCGCCTATGCGAACGTGGAGTTTTTCATCTACCGGGACATCAAGATGTACGAGGAGCGGAAATATCGCTACGACAACACGTACTTGCATTGGGACCGCTATTTGAAAAAGTGGCATTTTGGAGAGGATGTGGACAGAAAGTAAAAGCCTTGCCCGCTTTTATGCTATATTTTTTAACAAAATCAAGAAAGGAATTTCATTTTGTTCGGACTATTCTCTTGCGATATTGGTGTTGATCTTGGAACGGCAAATACCCTGGTCCATGTTGCTGGGCAAGGGATTGTCATCAACGAACCGACGGTCGTTGCGATGGATCGCAAAAACGATCGGGTCATTGCGATAGGCAACGAAGCGAAAAAGATGCTGGGACGTACACCGGGGGCAAACGCGGCTATCCGTCCGATGAAGGATGGCGTCATTGCCGATTTCCAGCTGGTGGAAATCCTGCTATCGACGTTTATCAAGCGGGTCCAGAAATATCCGCTGTTCCTGGTAAAGCCCCGAATCGTAATCGGCGTTCCTTCGGGGATCACGGAAGTGGAAAAGCGCGCGGTGACGGATGCGGCGCGGATGGCCGGCGCAAAGGAAGTGCATCTGGTGCACGAGCCGATGGCGGCTGCCATTGGCATGGGCATTCCGGTCGATGGTCCTGTAGGCAATATGATTGTCGATATCGGCGGAGGAACGTCGGATATCGCTGTCATCGCCCTGAGCGGCATTGTCTGCAACGCGTCCGTTCGTGTCGGCGGCGACGAGATGGATGAAGCTATCGTGAACTATCTGCGCAAGACATACAACCTGGTGGTCGATGAAAGTTCCGCGGAACGCATCAAGATGCAGATAGGTTCCGCGTTCCCCTTGGAAGAGGAATTGACGATGGAAGTCAAGGGTGGCGATGTCATGGCCGGGCTTCCCCGTACGATGACGATTACGAGCCAGGAGATTCGCGAAGCGCTGAACGAGCCGGTAACGTCGATTGTCGATGCGGTGAAGCAGGCCTTGGCTCTGACTCCGCCGGCGCTTGGTGCGGACATTCTCGATCGGGGTATCATCATGTCGGGAGGCGGCTCGAAGCTCCGTGGCCTCGACGCCCGAATTCGCAAGGAAACGGGACTTTCCGTAAACGTGATAGACGATCCGCTGCTTTGCGTATGCAAGGGCGCTGCCCGCATTCTCGAAGATCTCGACAAGTATCGTCCTGTGCTTATTTCTTCCACTGTGTAAGGTCTTTCCGATAGAAGATGAAGCTTTTCCGTTTCTTGGGTAGCTTTCTTTCCAAAGGGCATGGACTGGTTCTCTTTCTTCTGCTCTTGGGATTTGGTTTCGGCATTCGCCACTTGGAAAAGGGAGAAAAGGAGTCGTTTGTCGCCGGGGCGCTTTCTTCGGTCTATTATCCGGCACAGGTGGTCGCTTCTTCGGTAAACCTCATCCATTCCATCTCCTATGAAAATGACAGCCTGAAGCGGGAAAACGCCTTGCTGAAAATGGAAAGGGACAATTTGCGGGAGGGACTCGAAGAGACGAATCGCTTGCGGGAGCTTGTACATTTCGACAACGTGTGGAAGTATTCCATTGTGACGGCGCGCGTTATCGGGAAAAATCCGGGAAGGTTCTTGACGACATTCGTGGTAAACCGTGGGACGGATCACGGAATCGACTTGAATATGCCGGTCTTTACGACGCGTGGACTGGTCGGGCGAATTTCCGCGGTTTCGAAAACCCACGCGAAGGTGCAGCTCTTGCCCGATCCGGCATTGCACGTTTCCGTGATGGTCCAGAGAACGCGGGTGGTCGGCTTTCTGAACGGAGGCTCCGTGAACTATCTGCAGGCGATGGTTCCTTCCTATACCGGAGTGCGTGAAGGCGATACGATCGTCACGTCGGGACTGGGGGGAATTTATCCGAAGGGAATCGGCGTCGGAGTCGTGCGGTCTCTGCGCAAGGGCGACGTCGAAGTGGTGACAGATCTCGAAATCGATCCGTTCCAGAAATTCATGCGGCTCGAGGAAGTTTTCATCATGCAGAAGGAACCGGACTGGATAACACAGGAGATGCTTGGCAATGCTGAAGTTCATTAAACATCTTCTGCTGTTTGTTCTTGCCATGGTCTTGCAGACGTCGCTTGCTTCGTGGATTTCCTTTTGCGGCGTGGAGCCGGATTTCGTCTTGATTTTCGTGGTGGTTCTCGCGATTTCCCACGGTCCTGTTTCGGGAATGCTGTGGGGATTTTTTGCCGGATTTTCCGAGGATGTCTATTCTCCGGTGGAATGGCTGGGGGCGCAGACGATTGCGTTCACCTGTGTCGGGTTTGGCGTGGGACAACTGGAAGAAAAATTTCTCCGGCTGAATCTGGCATCGAAAGTCGCATTGCTCGGGTTGGCGTTTTTCCTGAACGATCTTGTCTATTACGCGCTTGTCGAAATTCCCATCGAAAACGTGGGAACATTCCTTGTGACGACGACTCTTCCGGAATGCGTCTATACGATGGTATTCGGCTATCTTCTCTTTTATCTGTTGAATCGTTTCGAACGCACGCGACGACATGTCCCTTAAGCAAGTCCAGAACGATCTTTCGGTTCGCAATGTCAAGTCGCTTGTCTTTATGGCGACGGTCGGGCTGATATTCTTTTGCCTGTCGGTTCGGTTGTTCTATTTGCAATCGGTCCGATACGAGCAGAATTTGCAGAGTTCGGACGAGAACCGCTTGCGTCGCGTCGTCTTGAAGGCGGAACGCGGTCTGATTTACGACAGGAACGGAAAGCTCTTGGTGGGGAACAGGCCGTCTTACCAGATAGTCGTGCTGCCTGCGGAAATCCGGAAAATGTCGTCCGGGGCAAAGGATTCCCTGTTCAAGCGCTTGATCCATCTGAAAGACTTTCATGGAGAGGCCATTTTTGATTCGGCTGTGGTCGATACGATGTTTCAGCGGAGCGGGTGGAGGTCTCACGGAGTGCTCCGGATTCTGGAAGACGCTTCGGTCGAACAGGTTTCGATTGTCGAGGAACGCGCAGCGGAATTTCCCGGCGTGACAACCGTCGTGGAATCGAGGCGTTCCTATCCTTACGGTACGCTTGCCGCGCATTTGCTTGGATATACCGGAGAAATTTCGGACGAACAGCTGGAAAGACCCGAGTTTTCCAAGTATTCGCCGGGAGACCGGATTGGGCAGAAGGGGCTTGAAAAGCAGTATGACGAAGAGTTTCGGGGTGAGGACGGGATAAAGTTTGTCGAAGTCGATGCCTATGGGCGCGAAGTCGGGCATATCGAGGGAATGCAGCATGTTGACGCGGTTCCTGGCTACGGGATGATTACCACGGTCGATTTGGAAGTCCAGAAGGCGGCCGAGGAAGCCTTGCCCGATTCGATTCGCGGAGCCGTAGTCGCTATCGATCCGCGAAACGGAGAAATCCTTGCGATGGTTTCGTCGCCGCGCCTCGATCCGAACATCTTTTCGCTCAAGCGTCGAGAACGCAACAAGGGATGGGCGAAAGTCGCTCTGGATTCGACGCGTCCCCTGATGAACCGGGCGGTTTCGGGAGTGTATCCGCCGGCGTCTCCCTTCAAGCTAGTCACTGCGGGCGCGGGGCTGGAAAACGGGCTGGTCCGGGGCGTCACGCATTTTCCGAAGTCTTGCACAGGAGGCTTTACGTTTGGCGCTCGCTACCAGAAATGCTGGGGAGCGCATGGGAACCTGGACCTGGTGAACGCGCTGCGCCTTTCTTGCGACGTGTATTTTTACCAGCTGGGACTGATGCTCGGCATGGAGCGGATCAACGAATTTGGGGAACGCTTTGGCTTGGGACATCAACTGGGAATCGATATTCCCGGAGAAAAGAGCGGCTGGCTCCCGGATTCCGCCTCGTTCAACGCCCGAAACAAGCGGAACGGTTGGCGGTGGGCTCGCGGGCTGATATTGAACCTTGCGATTGGGCAGGGACAGCTTGTGACGCCTCTCCAGGAAGCCGTTCTCGCCGGTGCGATGGCAACGGGAAAGGGCGTCTTTCGTCCGCACTTGATGAAGGAACTGCGGGATTCCGACGGCAATGTGGTCGGGCGTTACATTCCCGAAAAAATCTTTGACGGCAAGATGAGCGAAATGACTCACGAGACGCTTCTCGCGGGACTCGATTCCGTGGTGAACCATCCAGGAGGAACAGGTCGCCGGGCGGCGATTCCAGGTATTCGCGTTGGGGGAAAGTCCGGGTCGGCGGAATGGAAAAAGGGAGAAAAGACCCATGCCTGGTTTGTGGCGGTTGCGCCGCTTTACGACCCTGAAATCGCCGTGGCCGTAGTCCAGGAAGCGGCGGGCGGTGGCGGAGCGAAGTCGGCACCGATTTGTCGGAAGGTGATGGAAGCCTACTTTGCGTCGAAAGGAATTTTGCCGGAGGCGGAGAAGTGAGAGGTTCCGGGCGTTTTCTGAACAACAAGATGAAGATCGACTGGCTCTTTCTTGCGCTGGTCCTTGTCTTGACTTCGATAGGAATCCTTTTGGTCTATTCGGCGACGGCGAATTCGACGGCTGTCTGGTACACGGCTTGCTGGGCTCGCCAGATCGTGTATTTTTTCGGTGGAAGCCTGCTCGCCTTGCTGATTGCCCTGGTGCGTATCGATTACTTGCAGCGTTTCGCCTATCTCCTGTATTTTGTCGTTGTCCTTCTGCTGATGTTTATCGCGTTTGGCGGTGGCGATGCGGCGAAGGGAGCCGGGCGCTGGATTGACTTGGGCGTTATCAAGATCCAGCCATCCGAATTTGCGAAGATTGCCTTCTTGCTTGCGATGTCGAAGTGGCTATCGACGCATCGGGTAAACATCTTGCGGGCAAAAACGTTCATCGTGCCTGCCATAATCTTCTTTGTTCCCTTTGTGCTGGTTCTCAAGCAGCCCGATTTAAGCACGGCGCTCGTGTTTACCGCAGTGACAATCGTTGGGCTTTACTGGGCGGGACTGACGCTTTCCGACCTTTTCCTGCTCCTCAGTCCTGTCGCTTCGGTGATTCTTTCCTATCCGCACATTCCGTATTCCCAGGTGCTTTGGGGACTTCTTCTCTGCGTCGTTTTCCTGGTGCTTCTGTCTCGAAAGTTGCCGAAGAAATTCGTCATCGTCATTCTTTCGCTGAACATCGTCTGTGGCTATGCGAGCATGACGGTCTGGAATTCTTTGGAAGACCACCAGAGAAATCGTGTGATGACCTTTGTCGATCCGATGCGCGATCCGAAGGGTGCGGGATATCAGGTCATACAGTCCGAAGTGGCGATTGGCAGCGGAGGCCTTTTCGGAAAGGGGTTCGGGGAAGGGACGCAGACCAATCTGGCTTTCTTGCCGGAGGAACATACGGACTTTATTTTCAGCGTCCTGGGCGAACAGTTCGGCTTTGTCGGCTGCATTGCGCTGCTTGGCCTGTACTTCCTGTTTCTCTGGCGGGCCATTTCGATTTGTCGGCTGCACCTCGATCCGTTCGTGAACCATGTCGTATCGGGCGCCTGTACGATTTTTCTCTTTCACATTACGGTGAATATTTCGATGACGCTCGGAATGATGCCCGTGACCGGGCTTCCGTTGCCGTTTCTTTCGTATGGCGGATCGTTCCTCCTGACTTGCATGATGCTTGTCGGGCTTTTGGTCAATATGCGCTACCAGGGAAGCCAGCTCGAAAGCAACTATGACTGATTTTTAAATAAAGATTCCCTTTTGGAAAGTTCGGAGCGTTATCCCTTTTGGAACATTGAAAAGGGAGGTTCCCATGTCTTTGCGAAATGGAATTTCAAGTTTTTTCTTTGGAAACGGATGTCTTGCCTGTCGGCGCGCCGGAGTTCCGCTCGATCCATGGCTTTGCCCGGACTGTCGAGACGAGCTGCGCCGTCTCGCGAAAAGCCCGCGACAGCCGAATCCGGACGTTCTTTGCCTGTATGCGATGACGCCCTTGACGAAGTCGCTTGTCCATGGATTGAAATATGGAAACATGCCGGGGCTTGCCGGCTATCTGGTGGAGAATGCGTTGCGGGATTTGGAAACATGCGAAATCATTCGGAGCTGGGGCATGAAGCTTGCCTTTGTTCCGGTTCCGCTTCACACGGCCCGAATGCGGGAGAGAGGCTACAACCAGGCGGAAAAACTAGCCTGTTCCCTTGCCGGAAAGACGGGCGGCCTCGTTTTTCGCTCGCTTTTTCGGAAAACGTTTCGCGTTTCGCAGACAACCCTCTCGAAAACGGGACGGGCGAGCAATGTCGCGGGAGCTTTTGGATGGAAAATGCGGAATTCCTGGCCCGATGGCTATACGCCCGTCATTGTCGATGACGTGTTTACGACGGGAGCGACGACTAGCGCGTGCCTGTATGCTCTGGAAAAGGAAAATCTGGCGGGCCGAGCCAAGATCTGTACGTTGCTACTCGAAGAAAGCGCAACGGCAAGAATCGATTTTGCCGCGGATTCCTCGATGGAATGGAACGTGTAGCGGAGGAAGAGGGACTCGAACCCCCAAGCCTTGCGGCGGCGGTTTTCAAGACCGCTGACTTACCAATTAGCCTATTCCTCCAAAACAAAAACCCTAGAAGATTCCAGGGTTTTTGGAGTGGCTCCGACAGGAATTGAACCAGTGACACGAGGATTTTCAGTCCTCTGCTCTACCAACTGAGCTACAGAGCCATTTGATAGACCAAATTTAGCCTATTGTCGAGAAATTGTCAAGGGAAAATCGTTGTAAACCAAAATTTAACGCATTTTTTGATGATAGACAGGAAGGTTTCGTATAGATTTAAAGCGGGATTGTTGTGGTTCGCTTTGGAGATTCAATGAAAACGATTCGATCCGCTATTTTGGCGACCGCTTTTGGAATTTTGACCGCTTGCTCGGATGATCCGTCCCGCGCCGAGGTAAATCCGCTCCTCTCTTCGGATTCCGACTGGACGAACGGGATGTCTTCCGGTTCGTCAAACTCTTCGGGTTTGTCGAGTTCGGGAACGGAAAAGGATGCCAGTAGTTCAAGCGAGGAAGTGCGCTGCGATGCATTCTGGCAGGGAAATTCCACAATTCTCGTCAACGAGATCCTGCCCGGAAATATCGATTGGCTGGATGACTTGGGGAACGATCCCGGCTGGGTGGAGCTTTACAATTCGTCGGCGAAACCCGTGTCCCTTCGCGGCCTCGCTCTGGTCAAGGAAACATCCCGTCCGCGGAAATGGGTCTTTGGCGACGATACGATTCCGGCAAAAGGCTTTCGCATCGTCTTTGCCTCGAAGCGAGACTTGCCCACTCCCCTTGCAGGCGACGATTCCGATTCGCTGCATTTCCGTTCCCATACGAGCTGGAAACTGAAGGATTCCGGAGGAAGCCTCTTTCTTGTCGATGAAAATTGCGGCGTTCTCGATTCGGTTTCGTATCCGGCTCTCGACGGGGGCATAAGCTGGGGCAAGACCCCGGATGGATGGAAATATTTTGCCACGCCGACTCCGGAAAAAGACAAT
Source organism: Candidatus Methanomethylophilaceae archaeon (assembly GCA_963629575.1). Classification (GTDB taxonomy): domain Bacteria; phylum Fibrobacterota; class Fibrobacteria; order Fibrobacterales; family Fibrobacteraceae; genus Hallerella. The sequence continues at coordinate 7,288 of CAVGIM010000020.1, read as the reverse complement.
GCGAAAAGCGACGGTTTCGACGGCTTTGTCTCGACTCCCGTATTTGAAAGTAGCGGCGGCTTTTACAGGGATTCCGTCGTGCTGGTGCCGCCATCGGCGGAAAGCGGTGCGGTTGTCCGTTGCACGTTCGACGGTTCCGTGCCAGGCGATTCGACAGAGGAAATGCGTGAAGTGAAAATCTTGAAATCGAATACGGTTGTGCGCTGCGCTGCCTTTCAAAGCGGGCTGATTACGAACAAGGTGGTGACGAACACTTACTTTATCGACGAAACGGTGAAAATGCCCGTTGTCGCCATCAGCGTGGATTCCGTCTTTTTCAGAAAGCATTACGTACAGACTTTAGCCACTTCTCCAAGTTCCGCGGATCCGAACAAGACGGGGCTTTTTGCCGATGTCGAGTTCCCCATCCATGTGGAATACTTTGCGGAAGGAAGCGAAAGCTCGGAAAAGGCCTGGGAAGCGGACGCGGGAATCTCGCTAATGGGAAATTACAGTCGCCTGGAAAGGAAAAAATCCGTAGCGATCAAGATGGGCGAAGAGTATAATTCCGGGTGGCTCAGCTACCCCCTGTTCGAAACCCGCAAGGCGACGAACAGCAGGTACAAGGCTTTTAACCTGCGAAACAACGGCAATCGCTTTGTCAGCGATTATATCGAGGATGCGATGGGTGGCGCGATTCTCGAAGGCAGTGGCGTGGACTACCAGAGAAGCAGGCAGGTCGTCGTATTCTATAACGGGAATTACTGGGGCATCCACGACATGCGGGAACGTTTCAACAAGAATTTTGTCGAAACGAATTATGGCTATGACGCCTCTTCGGTGAATCTTGTCAAGCATATCAATCGCACGGTTACGGCGAGCAACGGGACGACGGACGATTACGAAAATCTTCTGGCGTTTGTGGCGCAGAGCGATCTTTCCGGGGAAAACAATGCCGCCTACGAACAGATCAAGGCGCAGATGGATGTCGGAAACTTTGCGGACTACATGGCGGCGGAAATTTACTCGCACAACGGGGACTGGCCAAACAACAATGTCCGTGCGTGGAAAAGTCCGGAGCAGACCTGGAAATTCATGGTCTATGACTTGGACCACGGATACGATTGGACGTGGGCAACCGATGGATTTGGTCAAAGCACGAACATGTTTGACTGGATTCGAAACGGCGGTTCCTATTTGGGAAAATGCTTTTCCAGTACATCGGGAGAGTGCTTTCATACCTTGTACGTAAAGCTTATCCAGAATCCCGATTTCCGGCGGCTGTTCATCAACCGTTCGGCGATGATGCTCGAAAACTACCTGAACGCGGCAAATGTCGAAAAGACGGTCGATGCGATGGTCGGGACGATCGATGCGGACGAAATGACGCGGGACATCAAAAAGTTCGAGCAGTCGAATCGCTATTACTCAAATTCGTGTAGAGGGGGATTCAGCAAGTCCGGGTCGTGCATCAAGTCGTGGGCGGCAAGTCGCGATGGTACGGTCCATGACGAATATGTCGAAGAGTTTGGGCTTGGCGAAGACATCTCGGTTTCGATTGTTGCCCAGGGAAAAGGTTCGGTAAGCCTGGAGGGAAAGACGCTTCCGAGCTCCTTTACCGGGAAGTTCTTTGGCGGCAATGCGATGGAGCTTTTGGCGGTTCCCGTTTCGGGGGCGAAATTCGTGTCGTGGGAGGATGGCTCTACGTCGAATCCGCGTCTTGTAAACCCTGTTGACGGCGTCGCCTATGTTGCGATATTCGAATAGCGCGTTGGTTGAATTCTTGGAAGTGACCTAAAGTTTCTATAATATTGGCATGACCCTTTTTCGTCCCTGTATCGACATCCACCAAGGAAAGGTCAAGCAGATTGTCGGCGGAACGCTTTCCGATGCCGAAACGCCCTTGACGCATTTTACGAGCGAAAAGTCTCCCGACTATTATGCGAACCTCTATCGATGCGACGGCTTGAAGGGTGGGCATGTGATTATGCTTGGAAAGGGGAATGCGGATGCCGCTAGGAAGGCTCTTTCCGCTTACCCGGGCGGTCTCCAGGTCGGCGGGGGAATTTCGCCCGAGAATGCGCGGGAATTTCTTTCTGCGGGAGCGAGCCATGTGATAGTCACGAGCTGGATCTTTGACGGTGCGCATCTCGACTTGGAGAGGGTCAAGGAGCTTTCTCGGACGGTAGGGAAAGAAAAACTCGTTCTGGATCTGAGCTGCCGGAAAGCGGGGACAGGATGGAACGTGGCGACGAACCGCTGGCAGACGGTCACCGATTCCGAAGTTTCGGAGAAGCTTTTGGATACGCTATCCGGTTATTGCGACGAATTCCTTATCCATGCGGCGGATGTGGAAGGACTTTCTCGCGGAATGGACGAACCGCTGATTCGCTTTCTCGCGAAGAGGAGTCCGATTCCCGTCACATACGCCGGAGGTGCTCAAAGCGTTTCGGATCTAGCGCGTTGCAGCGAGATTTCCGAAGATCGCGTTGACTTGACTATTGGCAGTTCGCTCGATATTTTCGGCGGATCGGGAACGCGCTATGCGGATTGTGTCCAGTTCAACCGGCAAAAGCTTTCCTTTCCCGCTTGCCGAGCATCCGATACACGACAAGGCACACGATAACGGAAAACAGCGAACCGACAGGCGCCGCAAGTCCCATCGGAGCGAGCGTTTCGGGAAAATACCTGGCGGCAAGCCATGTTCCCGGGATGCGGAAGATGACGATGGAAAGCGCATTGTGGATAAACGAAACGAAGGAGAGCCCGCGGGCGCAGAAGTATCCGCTGAAACTGAAATGAATAGCGGCGACGAGGCAGTCGAGAACGTATGTACGCAGATATTCCGTACCGTATCGGATTACGGCGATATCGTCCGTAAAGATTTCGAGAACCGGTTCCGAAATCCACTGGAATCCCAGGGCAAAGAAAGCCCCGAAACCTGCGGCGATTCCAATTCCTGCCCAGAGCGTTTTTTTCGCTCGGAGAGTTTCTCCGGCCCCGATGTTCTGCGCGGCGATAGCGGAAACCGTCGAAAGCATCGAAGAGGGAACGAGGAACAGAAAGCAGATAATCTTTTCGACAATGCCGACCGCTGCAGCGATTTCGAGACCGCGGCTGTTCGCTATCATCGTGATGAAGAGAAAGGAAACCTGGATGAATCCGTCTTGGGCGGCGACCGGGGCTCCGATGCCGAAAATTCCGCGGAAAATGGTCTTGTTCGGACGCAAGTCGCGCTTGGAAACCTGCACACCGAACTTGGCTTTTTTCGCGGCGACTAAAGAGACGATAACGCTCAGTGTTTGCGCGATGACCGTGGCGAGTGCCGCTCCCTCCGCTCCGAGGCGAAAAACTCCGATGAACGCGTAATCCAGCACGATGTTGAAAAGGCATGCGAGCGCAATGAAATACATCGGATGCCTAGAGTCTCCCATTCCGCGAAAGACGGAAGCGATGACGTTGTAGGCGACGATGAAGGGAATCCCGATAAAGCACACTTGCAAATAGCGAACGGTTCCGTCGATGGCTTCGGGAGGCGTCCTTAACAAACCGATAATGTCCTTGCAGAAAAAGAGCAGAAGCCCGGTGAGAATGATGGAAAGGATTCCGAACAAGGTAATCGTGTTCCCGGTAATGCGCGAAACGCTCCGAAAGTTTTTCGCCCCGACCGCGCGCCCGACGAGGACCGTCGTTCCCATCGCAAGTCCGACGATGATGACTGTCAGGAAATGCATCACCTGGCTTCCGACAGCGACCGCGGTAATCGCTTCGGCGCGTTCAAATTGCCCGACGATAACGAGATCGGCGAGACCGTAGAGCGTTTGCAGAAAATAGGAAATGAAAAAAGGAACCGAAAAGACGGCGATGTTCTTCAGGATGCCGCCTTGCGTCAAGTTGTATGGCATAGTGGCCCAAAGTTAGAATTTTTTGCAGGCCAACTTGCCTATTTTTCTAACGCATATTGGGCGATTTTTCGGGCTGTAGGATGTTTTGTCTCTTCGTTTCGGAATATATGGCTCAGCTTTTTTAGGCTTTGGAGAGAAGTATAATCTTGCAAAATCTGGTTGATGAAATACCGCAAGCACTTGGGTTTTATGTATTCGATATGGAACCGGTTCTTGATTCCGCAATCTTCCAGTCTCAAGGCGTTGTCCATCTGGTCTTTTCCTAGCGGCAGCACAAGGAACGGAACTTCGTAATAGATGCATTCCTTAATAGTGGCAAGTCCGCCATGGATAATGGCGCAGCCGTTCTTTTCTTTCTTTTCGGCAATCGCTTGAAGAATCCGCCTTTGTGGCGCCCAACCGCAAACGGTTACGTTCTCATATTCGTCCCAGTGATTTTGAATGAGAGTCGATCCCACGCACAGAATCAGGTGATAGCCTTTCATGTCCGACGACTGCATCGCGCTAATCATCGCCATAAACAAGGACAAGGCGCTTTCTGCGTAGTCGAGCACCTGCGAACCCGCTGTCACATAGATGATTTTATCCTTGCTTAGAATTTCTTCCCATGGAATCCCTGAGGAATCGTCTTCGATCCTTTCCAGTTCCTTGGTAATGCAAGGTTCCCCATACGAGACCAGATTCCCGTGAGAATAGTGGGCGTAATCGAATTTTTTAGGACATGGAATATATTCAGGAAAACTCCTTAGCGGTTCTACAAACTGTTCGGGAGTTATCCCGTAATCCTCCATGTATTCACCCGGGTCGCATTTATCCTTTGCCACCATGTTTATCAGTTTTCTTTGTTCGTCTGGCGTGAACGCCATTAAATTCTGCAAAGCGCGTGAGGCGGGATTTTCGCTAGGATGTCGAAGATATGTTGTGGATATGGCAAATTTCGTCTTGCCTGTAAAGACGTCGGAATCGAATTTGTGATGATAATAGATGATTAACGCTTCCAGTGCGGTGAAATAACCGGAAACCATCAAGTTCGGCTTGATTTTCTTCCATCTTTCTCTAAATTCGACTGCATTCCTGTACATGACAGAATTTTTAGGTGCGCCGGCTTTAACGATGTTGTCCTTATTGTCAAAGCCCGCATAGGCCAATGCCCATATATGGTCCGTTTTCCATCGGTTTCCCGGAGTTGTCCGGCATTCATTTGTGTAACCGGGAGGATAAATGGATTCCTTTGTCTCTTCGGGAACATAGAATATGTTGCTGTATTTAAAATCCGTCCCGTTCTTTTTATTGTAGGAAAGGATCAATTCCTCGCAATCGGCAATGCCCATGTATTCAATGTCAAACAATTTTTCATCGTTGGAGTCCTTCATTGAATCCAGGCAATCGGCCCATGCGAGGGTCGGGAGCCAGTGGCCCTGTTCTTTATAGACATCAGGCCAAAAGAGAATTTTTTTCGGATTTGACATGATGCCTTACTCTTATTTTAAGGTTGCCATCCGGCTTGTTCCGTTCACGCGGACGATGTAATTTCCCGGAGTCTGTAGCGTGATGCTCGTCGTTGCTCCGGCAAGCGGTTTGGAGACGACCAGGTGACCGAGTGCATCAAAGACGCGGACTACGCCACCTTGTGTGTTGGACAGTGTGACGGTCATGCCTTCCACCGCGAGATGGAACGAGGGCTGTACGGTTTTCCAAATAGCATCCGGTTCTTTTGAAGAGGAACTGCTTCCGTTTTCAGCGGAAGAACTACTCGGTGTGGAACTGCTGGATGAGATTGTGGGAAAATCTAAGTCAACATCAAATTCCGGATATTCTTCACCTTGTTTCCATAAGTCAAATTCTGAACCGAAATTTTCGTTTTGGTACTGTACCCAACTGTTTAGAGCTTTGAGCAAAGTTCCAGAAGCTTCATCGCTTGCTTCCAAGTCATAAAAAGCCATTTCTTCCGATCCTTTTGCCGCCGCCTTACTAAATGTATAGGAATCGGTATAGCGATCCGTATTGTATTTGCCTACAGTTGAATCTTCTGGCAAGGACACCGTATAGGAATTAAATACAGATGTTCCTCCAATCCGACTATAGCTTTGACGACTCCAATCACCTAGAGCGCTAAAATCATTATTATCTGCAAAGACTCCTAAATTAAAACTATTGTATATCCTTCCTGCTCCAATCCCTTTTATATAGGTTACGTTATAACCATCGCACATGCCAGTATTCTTTTCACAAGAAACAAATTCAAGATAATTATCATTTTTGGATTTATAAACAGGAACAGAAAAATTGTCGATATTAAATGAATTTTGTATAAGCGATGTTGAGTGTCCGACTGCAACAATTCCGCCATATCTCGTGTTAACTAGGGCGGTTTGGTTAATATCACCAATTATGCTTTTTTTTATATGCCCTTTATTATAGGAATTTTTAATTACGCTGGTGGAATCTGCATATCCGGCAATTCCCCCAATATAGTGGCTATTTGTTTTGATGTTGCCTACATTGTTGTAGGCTCGATTAATGTTTCCGCTGTTGTACCCCACAATGCCCCCTGCATATGTCGCCAAAAAAAGTAGCGAGTCCGACTCTGCCGATACCTCGTGCAAAGTTCCTGCATTATAGCCGCATATTCCTCCTGAGAATAAGGTGTCATAGTAGTACTTTCTTATCACTATTCGTTTCAAATCATTCAAGACTGCCTTGGATACAGATTTCTTTACGATTCCTGTCTTGAAATTTTTGGCGGCAATCCCGCCTTGATATGTTTTAAGTTCGGCTGTTTTCCCATCATTAGGCGGAGCATCAGAAACATTTGTAAATACAAATCCATTTGCCGAGACGTTTTCTATCAATCCGTAATTTTTGCCGACAATTCCCGATACAACAAGATCGGTTTTGTTATATGTATCTACAAAATAGTTCCATGATAACGATGTATCCGGAGTATGTATTTCTACGGTTCCATCAAAGGAACTATTTTTTATGGTTGCCTGTGTTTCGTTCAACAAGGCTATTCCTGTAGCGCCTATACGGTTTTTTATTGTGCCGTTTACAATACAGCTATCGATCATGCCCTTGTTCTTTATGGCAACGCCCGCACCCCATGAACCGCCAAAATCAATCTCCGTCAAGGATAAAGATTTAACGGTCCCTTCTAAAACGCCAAACAGGGAACTAAAGTAAGCAAGCGTATCGGTATTTAATCCTTCGATACTCTTTTTATTTCCAAAGAATGTTCCTGCAAAAGGGTGATTGCTGTTTTCGCCGATTGGCCACCACATATAAGGTTGGACATCTTCCTTCTTTAAATCGGCAGCAAGAGTAATCGTTTTTCCCGAAAAATCATCGGCTTCGAATCCATGAAAACCATTGCTTATAACGCTTAATCCTGCCAACTGTTGAAT